>NZ_JAHLQN010000001.1:1893784-2525045 GCF_018919205.1 Dysosmobacter acutus | reverse complement strand
GCCGTACTGGACCGGCATCAGGTAGCCGCCGAACTCGACGATCTTCCCGCCCAGGTCCACGTGGGTCTGGTACAGTGGCGTTTTCTTTTCCATAATTTATGTGCCTCCATCCACAAAAATTAAGTATTAAAAAGACAGAGGCGCAACTTACCCCCTTGTAGTGTGAGTTCTTGTTGCGCCTCTGTGTCTTTACCTGAGAGATTCCCGGACCATGGTCCGGTTGCCCCGCCGGTGCATGTGTCATGCTTTTCAGAGATTCGTCCCGATCCAGTCCTCTGCCCCGTGCAGCGCGGATTGCCGCCCGCAGCTTGGCCTCTTCTGAATCATTCATCCGACAATATGCAATTTTTTACACAGACACGCGGCCTGTTTGATTGTTTTTGTTGAAGATAGGATACCAAAAAGCGGAAGCGGTGTCAAGAAATTTTACCTGAGCTAAAAGGAGAAAACGCCCTGTATTGCAGGGCATTTTCCATGTGTGCGCATGTAAACGATTGCCTATATCTCATCTGTCCGGCAGTGGTAGATTTGGGCATCTGTCACAAGTATTTCGATGGTCTGGTCATACAAATCCGCAGGGATGCGCCGCCGCATCAGAGACTCCCGGCACACCATTGCCGCCTGGCCCCGGTAGTCCGCCAGAAAGCGGTCGTAATAGCCGCCGCCCCGGCCCAGGCGGCGGCCGGAGCGGTCGCAGGAGAGGCAGGGCACCACCGTGAAGTCCACCTCGCTGCTTTGGAGCACCTGGCAGGAGGCCACCGGCTCCAAAATGTCATAGGCGCCGGGAGAGAGGTCGTTTAAGGAGCGGATGACCACCGGCTCCATCCGGCCGCCGGCCAGGCAGCGGGGAACGCAGAGCCTGCGGCCGGAGGAGAGCACGTCCAGAAGGATGGGGCGGGTGTCGATCTCGTGGGGCGTTCCCACAAAGCAGAACACCGTGTCGGCGTTTTGGTATTCGCTCAGCGTCCGCAGCCGGGTGAGGATCCGCTCGTCGGAACAAAGCTTCTCCTCCAGAGGGAGGGCACGTTCCGCCATGCGCACCTCACGGCGCAAAGCCTTTTTCTCTTCCGCAATCTCCATGGTTCAATCCTCCGTTTCGTCCAGTCGCCCGGCCGGAGAGCCAAAGGCGATGGCATCTTTTCCGTAGCGGCCCCGGATGGAATCCATGGCCCGCTCCAGTTTTTCCTGTTTTTCACTTTTTGCTGCACTGTTCAAAAGGTCCAGCTGGGAGTAGGACTCCTCCTCCGCCACCAGATGGATGGCGGTGACGGAGAGCATCCGGATGGGGGACGGGGGACGCCAGATGGTTTTGACCAGCTCCAGCGCGCCGTCGGAGAGGTCCCGCATCAGGTGGGTGGGATGGGAAAACTGGGTCTGGCGGGAGCGGTTTTGAAACTCCGGATTCCGGACCGTGACCTGGACCCCGCCGGCGCAGAGGCTGTGGCGGCGCAGGCGCATGGCCACGCTGTCCGAGAGCATGGCGATGCCGGTGCGCACCTCGTCCCAGGTGGTCAGATTTCTGGAGAAGGTGGAGCTGTTCCCCACGGATTTCACCGGCTCGCGCTCTGCGGCGCTCAGCACCCGGGACTGGTCCAGCCCATTGGCATAGGCGTGGAGCTGAAGCCCCTGCTTGCCCAAAAGACCCTCTAACATCTCGCCGCTGCACCCGGCCAGCTGGCCGATGGTGGTGATCCCGAACCGGCCCAGAGCCCTCTTCACGGCCTGCCCCACAAAGAGCAACGACCCCACCGGCAGAGGCCACACGATCTCCCTCCAGTTTGCCGGGGAGATGAGGGTGGTTGCGTCCGGCTTTTTATAGTCGCTGCCCAATTTGGCAAAGACCTTGTTGAAGCTGACCCCGACGGAGGCGGTCAGGCCGAACTCCTCCCGGATCCGGCGGCGGAGCTCGTCGGCGATCCTGACGCCGTCGCCGCCGAAGAGGTGGGCGGAGCCGGTGATGTCCAGCCAGCTTTCGTCGATGCCGAAGGGCTCCACCAGGTCGGTGTACTGATTATAGAGGGCGTTGACCTGTTTGGAGTACTCCCGGTAGAGGTCGTGGTGGGGCGGAAGGAGCACCAGATCGGGACACTTCCGCTTGGCCTGCCAGATGGTTTCCGCCGTGATCACGCCCATCTGCTTGGCAGGCTCGTTTTTGGCCAAAATGATGCCGTGGCGGGCGCCGGGGTCGCCGCACACCGCCATGGGCACATCGCGCAGGTCCTGGTGGGAGAGCAGCTCCACGGAGGCGTAAAAACAGTTTAGATCACAGTGCAGTATGGTTCGTTCCACGATTGCCTCCCTCCTTTGCCGGTGAGGCTCAGAGGCACGCCCCCTGCCGCAGTCCCCCGCGCCTGCTGTCAGTATGCCATAGATGAGCCGCATTTTCCAGAGAAATCTCCCCGGCGGTATTCCGCCGGGGAGTAATTCATTCGCCCAGTGCCTGTTTCAAATCCATGAGATACTGCTTTTGCTGGCGCCTCAGATAGAACCCTGCCGCAAGCTTCAGCAGCGGCTTTTTGGGAAAAACCTCCTCACGAAACTCCACGGCGGTGCCGCCGGAGGGATGAGGTGAAAAGCGACCGGCCCACCGTCCGGTGAGATTGTCATTTTCCATGGAGAAGGCGTAATACCGGGGCGGGTCAAATTCCGTGATGGTGAAGGCGGTGGGGCGGCCGCTCTTTGTGTACTCGATAAACCCACCCTCCGTGGGTTCGATGCGGCTCAAATCGCTGCGCCAGTCCCAGCGGCCAAGGTCCGTCACAAGAGCCCAGACCTGCTCCGGCGCGGCGCGCAGCGTATCCTGGATGACGGCCATGAAATCCCTCCTGTCAGCTGTAAAATCCCTCCGGGTGATTGTCATCGTCAAAGAGGTGGTTGTAGGCCATGATCCGGTAGTCGTCGTAGAGGGCCTGCTGCTCTTCGGTGAGCTCCGCTTCCTCCTCCGTCACCAGGCCGTCGGCGGTGCGAAAGCCGATGGTGGTGGTTACGTAGAACTGCTCCATCAGCGCGGCATGGAGCTGCTGGTAGCCGGTGAGGGGGAAACCCGCTGCCTGTGCGGTGAGAGTGCCCAGGTAATTGGAGCTGATGCGCACGTCCTTGGATTCGGGGATGTCGTAATTGGCCCAGATGAAAAACGGGGTCTCGTGCTGGACCATGGCCTCCTCCGTGGTGCGCTCCCCCAACTTCTTGCCGTAGAGGTACTCGTAGAAGGAGTTCTCCAGGGGGGGCTGGTGGTCGCCGAAAAAGACGATCATGGTGCGCTCGTCGGAGGCGCTGTAGTGTTCGATGAGCTCCCGGATGGCGTTGTCGCTCTCGCGCATCAGGGAGAAGAACTGGGCGGCAACCGGCGATTTGCCCTGACTGTCGCCGGAGAGCTCCACGGTGCGCTCCAGGTTGTTCCACCCCTGCTGGTAGCCGCTGTGGTTCTGGATGGTCACATTGAAGATAAAGGTGGGCTCCTCCGATTCATCGGTCATCCGGTAGAGCTGTTCATAGTCGTTTGAGTCGCTGATGTACTTTCGGATATATGCGGGGTTTTGCACGTCCTCGTCGTAGAGCTGCTCGTCAAAGCCCAGCCAGTCATAGACAAAGGTGCGGTTCCAACCGGAGGAATAGTAGGGGTGGAAGGCGATGGTGTGATAGCCCAGGGCCTTGGCCTGGGAGACAAGGGAGGGGCAGTTGTCATAGAGGTAGAGCTGATAGGCCACGGTGGAGGAGGGCAGAAAGGCCAGGGAATCGCCGGTCAGATATTCAAACTCCACGTTGGCGGTGCCGCCGCCGGTAACGGGGGAGTACATGGTGCCCTTGATCGTATTCTCCGTCAGCGAATGGTAGTAGGGGAGCGGGTCCTCGGAAAGCTCCAACTTGTCAAAACCGCCGAGGTCCGCAAAGGATTCGTTCATGACCACGATCAGGTTTACCGGGTACTCCGCCCCGTCCACGACGGCGGTGCCGGGATAACGCTGTGCGATCTCATTGACCCGGTCCAGGTCGTATCCCTCCGGCGCGCGGACAAAGCTGTAGCTGAGGGAGGTCATGAAGTTCAGCAGCCAGCCGTTCTGCTGGGTCCGCCACTGCTGGGCGTAAATGCCCACGGTGGGCAGCAGGCCCGTGCAGAAAAAGGCAAAGAGGAACGCCCCGATGACGCCCCAGGAGAGGAGACAGGTGCGCAGGCGCAGCCTGTTCCGGCCCCTGTGGCGGGGGACCAGAAACAAAAGCACCAGGTAGACCAGTAAAATGGCCAGGGCGGACCAAACGGTTCGATCCGGTGTGTAGTCGTAGTCCGAGGCCACATTGGCGGCGGTCTGAAGGCACAGAAGGTCGACGGGGAAGATGACCCGGCCCCGAAAGGCCAGAACATAGTGGTTCAAAAGGCCGATGACAAAGCAGAACACTGCGCTGATGCCGGCGGACAGATTCCTCCGGCCCGTCACCATCCGCATCACCCAGTAGATCAGGCTGTACCACAAAAGGTTGAAAAAAATCTGCCCGATATTTAAATCAGTGAAGGGATTGTTGGTATTCATCAGCTCCACGCCGCAGTAGGAGGCGAAAGGACCGATCCAAAATACCGCCCGGGAGAGGTTTTGCCGGTCTTTCAGCCATGCGGGCAGCGCCCACCGTCCGGCTCTGCGCGCAGAGCCGTCTTCTGCCCCGGCAGAAGACGCAGCTCCCTCTGAATGATCCGGAACAGTGAGGGGCCTGACAGCGGGGGAGTACTGCTCCTCCGGCGCCGTCTGAAGATTGGATTCCATGATTGCGAGTTCCTTCCTTATGGGTAAAAATCGGATTTTACGTGAAATTCACGATGCTTTAATATATCATAGACGGAATGAAAATTCAACTTGTGCCGCCTGACCAAAAATTTCACCTTCTGCCAGCGCGGCCGGAAGAGAAAAAATACGCCGCCCGATATCGGGCGGCGCATCAAAGAGAGAAGCTTATTTATGCAGCAGGGGGGACAGGGGCTTATAGATCAGGAAGCAGAGGATCACGTCGATCAGCCCCTTGAGGAAGGTGAAGGGCATGTTGAAGGTCACGAGGCAGTCCAGAAGGCCGTTGGCGGAGGGGCGGATGGCCTGGTACATGCCGACGATCACATCGATGGGCATCAGCTTGGCGTAGATGGGATAGGTGAGATAGTAGTTCAGCGGCACGCTGAGCACCGCCATAGCCAGGGCCCCCAGGACGGAGCCGATGATGGCGCCCTTGCGGCTCTTGTGGTTGTGGAAGCGCAGATAGACGACGCCCGCCACATATACGAAGATGGCGCCCAACAAAAAGTTACAAAGCTCGCCGACGCAGCCGGTGGAGGTGCGCAGGCAGTTGATCAGGTTTTTGATGAAGCATACGGCCACGCCATAGACCGGGCCCAGGCTGAAGGAGGCCAGAAGGGCCGGAAGCTCCGAGACGTCCATCTTGATGAATGCGGGCATAAAGGGGACGGAGAAGTCCACAAACATCAGTACCGCGGACACCGCCGAAAGCATGGCGGTGACGGTGATTCTGTGGGTTTTGCTCTGTGTGCGGCTTCCTGCCGCGTTTTCTACTCGTTCCATAATACAGTCTCCTTTGCTGTTTGCGCGCCAAAAGGCGCTGAATTTTTTGCCCTGAGGCAAGAAAAAACACCTTGAAAGCATGTGCCTTCCAAGGTGAACAAACAGCAAGGAACCACTCCCTGCCGTACTCATCTTCTACCATCCAGACTGTAACTGTCGGTACCGGATTCGCACCGGTTCGTGCTGTATAACAGCTCGCGGACTCAGCCCATTGAGGGAATCACCGCCGGTGGGGACTTGCACCCCGCCCCGAAGACATAGATTCAATTGTTTTTCCGCACTCCATTATAATCACCCCCGCATCAAAATGCAAGAGGAAATTTTGGAAGCGCCGGAAGCGTGGAAGCCTGGGCATTTACCGGCAAACTTCCTTCCGGTCCGTCCGCCCCGCCAGATAATCCAGGGAAACCTGGTAATACTCCGCAATGCGCACCAGGATATCCAGCTTTGGCTCCCGGGTCATCAGCTCATAGTTCTGGTAGGTTTTTTCAGTGATATTGCAGTAGATTGCCACCTGGCCCTGGGTCAATCCTGCCTCGACCCTGCACTGGCGGAGGCGGCTGGCTAAAACATCTCTCATATACAAGCACCCACAATTGTTCTTGACACACTTAGTATATGAGGCTAAAATGAAGAATATACTAACGATTGTTGGTGGAGATCAATTCTCCACTTTACAAAATAGAAAATTTGTTCTATACTGAATTTAAATTGGCAGAGGGGGAGCGGGATGAGAGGACGGCAGAGTACCTGCAGCTTTACCGGCCACCGGCCGGGGAAGCTGCCCTGGGGAACGGACGAGGGAGACCTTAGGTGCCTGAATTTGAAGCAGCGGCTGTGGGACGCGGTGGAGGCCGCATACCAGGAGGGGATGCGGCATTTCATCTGCGGCATGGCGCTGGGCTGCGACCTCTTTTTTGCGGAGGCCGTGCTCCGGCTGCGGGAGATGCACCCGGAGGTGACGATAGAGGCGGCGATCCCCTGCCTCACCCAGGCGGACACATGGCCTCCGGCGCAGCAGCGGCGCTACCGCGCGCTGCTTGCGCAGTGCGACTATGAGACGGTAGTGCAGGAGAAGTACTCCAGCACCTGCATGCAGCGGCGGGACCGGTATATGGTGGACCACTCCTCCATCCTGATTGCCGTGTTCGACGGCCTGCCCGGCGGTACGCGCTATACGGTCCAGTACGCCATGGAGCGGGGAGTCAGTGTGGTGGACCTGCCCACGGTGCTGCGATAGAACAAGACCCGCCGGAGTTCCGGCGGGTCTTGTTCATTATGGGCGGCAGTTTGACCAGGCCCTTATACATGGCACAACCCCCCATTCGTCCAACGCGAATGGGGGGCTACCGCTCTTTCTGATTTTCGGTCAAACTTGCTACCTCTAACTTTCTACGGGTTCGTCCGGAACGGAGTTGAAACGACTGTGGATTGCTATGCAAACGACCGGAAACACATTGCACGCAGGATACTTCCTCATGCTTCTCATCAGAGTGAGTGCTGTTTTGGTTTTGCTGTTAGCGCCAGTTGTTCCGAACGGCTGGGATAGGGATTTGCTCCGGGATCAGAATTTGCTCTGGGATAGGAGTTCTGAGATAGGATCTATCTTCTGAGAATTTCGTGGCCCATGGGACTCACTCCTTCCCTGTGTCTACAGCATACAATAGGCTCCCTGAAAAGTCAAGGGGGTGGAAACGAATTCTACAAAAATTGAAAGTAAAACGATTTGTTATTGTGCAAAATATACAAAAATCGGAAGAACGAATGCCGCCGGCGATGCTGTGGGAATCAGGCGGCTTCTCTATTTTGAATAGAGTGCCTCCGGCAAGGTAAAATAAGCCATCACACTGCGGAGGTTATGAACATGAATGGATATCTGATGACACAGCGGGAGATCGCGGCTTTTGAACAGCATCTCCGCGGCGAGGAGCGAAGCGCCGGCACGATTGAAAAATACCTGCGGGATGTGAATGCCTTCGCCCGCTGGATGGAGGGGCGGGCAGTGGCCAGGGAGGACGCCGCCCGGTGGAAGGCCCATCTTTTGGACCATGGTTACGCTCCGGTCACCATCAACTCCATGCTGGCCGCGCTCAACGGCTTTTTCCGCTTTGCGGGATGGGAGGGATACCGGGTGAAATTCTTAAAGGTCCAGCGGCGGATGTTCCGGGAGGCCAGCCGGGAGCTGAGCCGCGGCGACTACGGACGGCTGCTTGACACCGCGCGGGAGCGGGGACAGGAGCGGCTGGCTCTGCTGATGGAGGCCATCGGCGGAACCGGGGTGCGGGTCAGCGAGGTGCGCTATCTCACTGTGGAGGCGGCCCTTGCGGGGCGCGCGGAGGTGTCGCTGAAGGGGAAAATCCGGGTGATCCTCCTGCCCGAAAAGCTCTGCAGGAAGCTGTTGAAATACGCCAAAAAGCAAAAAATCGCCTCCGGTGAGATCTTTCTCACGGGAAGCGGAAAAGGCCTTTCGCGGCGGCAGATTTGGGCGGAGATGAAGCGGCTGTGCAGACATGCCGGGGTGGAACCCTCCAAGGTGTTTCCCCACAACCTCCGCCATCTCTTCGCGGCCACGTTTTACAGGGCCTGCCGGGACATTGCCCACCTGGCCGATGTGCTGGGCCACTCCTGCATCGAAACCACCCGCATCTATCTGCTGGCCACCGGCGCGGAGCAGAGGGAGCAGATAGACAGGCTGGGACTGATCCGTTAGCGACAAAATCAACATTTTGCCGCAGCGGCCAATCCGCCTTGGCTACATATTCTGTTGGAATCATACCACGAACCTTTGGAAAATACAAGTGATTTCCCAATTTGCGCGCACCGGATCAGGCCGCAGAACACAGCTGTTTTGCGGCCTGGTCTCCGTGCCTCCAAACGGCTCTTAAAGCCCTTTATCGTACCGCCTGTCCTCCGGTTTTCCGGACTCAACTGAAAAAGGCGGCCGGAGCTTAATGCAAAATGTTGATTTTGTTGTTTGGAAGCGGAAGGAGTGACACATGCTGAGTGGAAGTACGGCGATTTCCCTGCTGGAGGCCATGCAGCTTCACGCGGGCTGCGAATACCTGTCGGACCTGCGCCAGCTCCAGGGATGGCAGCGGCTGCACCTTGCAAGGGTGCTGGAGGGCGTAGCCGCGGAAGCGGCACCGCTGCGGGAGTGGAACGACGCGCTTGCCTATTTGTCCCGGGAACGGCCCCGGGAAACCGCCGAGGCAGCGCGGGCGCGGCTGATTCTGTCGCTGCGCGGCGGATGAGCGGAAAACAAGGGAAAGACGGCGCCTCCTTGTACGGGAGTCCGCCGTCTTTCCCTTGTTTAGCGTTTGTCGCCGGGGCGAAACAGCATGGCCATGAGGAAGCCGAACAGCACGGCCGCTGCGATGCCGCCTGCGGTGGCGGTGAGCCCTCCGGTGAGGACGCCCAGCCAGCCCTTCTCACCCACGGCCTTGCTCACGCCCTTGGCCAGGTTGTAACCAAAGCCGGTCAGGGGGACGGTGGCTCCGGCGCCGCCCCACTGGACGATGGGCTCATAAATGCCCAGGGCCCCCAGAATCACGCCGGACACCACGTAGCCGGTGAGGATGCGGGCGGGAGTCAGCTGGGTCTTATCGATGAGAATCTGCCCGATGGCGCAGAGGATACCGCCGCAAAGAAACGCATTCAAGTAGTCCATAGAGTCACCTCACTTGGTATTGGATATGCAGATGGCGTGGCTGATGCCGGGGATGGATTCCCCCTGGAAGGAGGAGGTTGGTGAGAGCAGTGCGCCGGTGGGGGCGAAGAGAATGCGCTTCCACCGCTTTTCCCGCATGCCCCGCAGCAAATAGCCGTTGAGCACGGAGGCCGAGCAGCCGCAGCCAGACCCTCCGGCGTGCATATCCTGCTGCTCCAGGTCATAGAGCAGCAGCCCGCAGTCCTTGTAGTTCTTCCCCATCCTGACGCCGTCCTGGGCCATCAGATCGCAGAGGATTTCATGGCCAAGAGCCCCAAGGTCCCCGGTGACCACCAGGTCGAAATCGGAGGGGGAGGTGTTGGTGTCCTGGAAAAAAGACAGCAGCGTATCGTGGGCGGCGGGGGCCATGGCCGCGCCCATGTTGTTCACGTCGGAGATGCCAAGGTCCACGATCCTGCCGCAGGTGGCATGGGTGATATAGGGCCCGTCGCCCTGGGCGCCTAAGATGCAGCATCCGGCGGCGGTGGCGGTCCACTGGGCGGTGGGAGTCCGCTGGTTGCCGTAGGGCACGGGCATGCGGTACTGCCGCTCCGCCGTGCAGAAGTGGGAGGAGGTCATGGCCGCGGCCAGCGTGGCAAAGCCGCCGTCAATGGCCATGGCCGCCATGGCAAGGCTCTCGCCCATGGTGGAGCAGGCTCCATAGAGGCCAAGGAAGGGCACGCCGAACTCCCGCAGGCCGAAGGAGGAACCGATGCACTGGTTCAGCAGGTCTCCCGCGAAAATATAGTCCAGGTCGGCGGGGGCCATCCCCGCCTTTTGCAGCGCCCGGTTCAAAACCCGCTTCTGCATGGCGGATTCACCCTTTTCCCAGGTTTTCTCGCCAAAGAAGGAGTCCTGGTCTAACTCGTCAAAATAGTCTGCAAGGGGGCCGCGGCTTTCCATTTTGCCGCCTATATTGGAAAAAGAGATCACCGACGGCGGCGAGGCAAAGGCCACCGTTCGTTTTCCCAGTTGTTTGCTTGTCATATGCACGCTCCTTTCCGTGGATGTAGTATTTCCCCGGGTGGGAAAAATATCACACATTTTTGGAAAATAGAAGAAAAGACTGGAATTCCACAGTGGAAGCAGGTATAATATTTGCCTGATAACGAGTTGGGAGGAATTTACTATGAACGGCGAACAGATGCGGACCTTCGGCTATATCTGCCCGGACTGCGGCAAGCCGGTGATCGGCACCCGCAGCGTGTTTGCCCTGGAGGCGTCCAATGCGGAAGTGGCCTGCGAGTGCGGGGCCAGCGCGCTGCGGGTGGAAAACGAGGGGGAGCGGTTCCGGGTGCTGGTGCCCTGCGGGATCTGCGGCGAGACGCATCAGGCCTTTTGCCGGCCGGAGGCGCTGTTGGAGGGGAACGGCGTCGGCCTGGGCTGCACCGAAACCGGCCAGCTGTGCTGCTACATCGGCCCCATGGAGCGTGTGGAGCCAGCTCTGCGGGAACTTGCGGTGCTGGTGGAAAAAGAGCGGGAGCAAAAGGAAAACCCGGAGGCGTTTTTGGACAATGTCATCATGTATGAAGTGCTCTGCGAACTGAAGGAGATTGCAAAGCGCCCCAACGGCATCACCTGCTCCTGCGGCTCAGGGAGATATTCCATTGAGGTGCGCCATGCGGCCGTGGACCTGGTGTGCAGGGACTGCGGCGCAAAGCTGCGCCTGCCCGCCGCCACGGACGAGGATCTGGACCGGCTGTGCTGTCATATGAAGCTCCAGATCAGGGGGAAATAATGGCTGTTTGCTTTTTGCTGTTTCTGACGGCGGTGGGGGCCTGCCTTGTGACGGGGCGGCCGCTGCTGTACGCGATTTTTTTTGGCCTTGTCCTCTTTTTTGCCATGGGACTGAAGCGGGGCTACTGCGCGAAAGCCCTGTGGGCGATGGCGTGGAGAAAAGGGAAGAAGGCGCTGATCGTGGTGCAGATTCTGATCTGCATCGGGATGCTGACCGCCATGTGGCGCTCCTGCGGGACCATTGCCTTTTTCTCCTATTACGGGGTTCGGGCGGTGACGCCCTCCTTCTTTATCCTGATTGCCTTTCTGTTGACCACGGTGCTCTCACTGCTGTTAGGCAGTTCTTTCGGCGTGATCGGCACGGCGGGCATAATTCTCATGGCCCTGGCCCGCAGCGGCGGGGTCAGCGTGGCGGTGACGGCGGGGGCCATTCTCTCCGGCTCCTATTTCGGCGACCGCTGTTCGCCGGCCTCCTCCTGCCTGGCACTGATCAGCGCCGTGACGGGAACCGAGATGCGCCGCAATCTGCAGCTGACCCAGCGGACGGTGCTGGTGCCGCTGGCATTGACCACGGCCGTGTACGCCCTGCTCTCCTATATGCACCCCATCGCCCGGGTGGACGGGGAGATTCTTGGCGCCCTGGCCGGCCGGTTCAGCCTCCACTGGGTGGTTGTGGTGCCGGCGCTCATCATGCTGGTGCTGCCTCTTTGCAAGGTGGAGATCAAGCTGACCATGGTGCTGAGCATCGTATCCGCGGCAGTGATTACGGTGGCGCTCCAAGGCATGGGAGCGGGGGAAATGCTGCGCACGCTTGTGCTGGGCTACGATCCGGCGGACCCCTTGCTGGCCCGGGTTCTCCACGGCGGCGGGCTCTTTTCCATGGCGTCCTCCATGGGCATGATCTTTATCACCAGCCTCTACTCCGGGATTCTGGAGGGCGCCAACCTGCTGGAGCCTGTGCGCCATCATGTGGACTCTCTGGCCGACCGCATTGGTCTCTACTTAACCACGGCCCTGGTCAGCGTGGCCAGCGTTTTCATATTCTGTAATCAGAGCGTGATGGTCTTTATGGATGAGCAGCTCCTGAGGCAGACCTACCGCCGCAAGGACAATTCTCCGACAGACCTGGCCATAGACATCGCCAACACAGGCGTGGTGTTGGCGGAACTGGTGCCCTGGAGCATCTCCCTGACCATCCCCCTTGCCATGTTGGGAGCGGGACTCAGCGCGGCACCCTACGCGGTGCTGCACTACGTGCTGCCTCTTTGCTACTATTTTACCCGCCCCCATTTTCATGAACAAATTTCCCGAAAGGAAAGACTTGCATGATTTCTCTGCTGGCGAAAGCCCTCATCAAAGATTACCGGCAGTACGCCTCCGCACCGGTGCGCAAGGCCTATGGATTGCTGTGCGGCGCGGTGGGAATCTGCCTGAATATTCTGCTGTTTGCCGGGAAGCTGTTTGCCGGGACCATCTCCGGGTCCATCGCCATCACCGCCGATGCCTTCAACAACCTCTCCGACGCCGGCTCCTCCCTGATCACGCTGCTTGGGTTTCAGTTAGCGGGCCAGAAACCGGATAAGAATCACCCATTCGGCCACGGACGGGTGGAATACCTCTCCGGCCTTGTGGTGTCGGTGCTGATTCTGCTGATGGGCCTGGAGTTAGGAAAATCCTCCATCGAAAAAATCCTCCACCCCGGTGAGGTGGAGTTCTCCGTTCTGGCCGTTGGGATTTTGGCGGCCTCCATTGTGGTAAAGGTGTACATGTGCCTCTATAACCGCAGCGTGGGAAAGAAGATCAGCTCTCCGGCCATGCGGGCCACGGCCATGGACAGCCTGTCCGACAGCATCTCCACCGCGGTGGTGCTGGCCGCCTCCCTGGTGGGCCACTTTACCGGACTGCAGATCGACGGCTGGTGCGGCGTGCTGGTGGCCCTGTTCATCCTGTGGACGGGCTACGGCGCGGCCAGGGACACCATCAGCCCGCTTCTGGGCCAGCCGCCCACGCCGGAATTTGTGCACGAAATTGAGTCTCTGGTCATGGCGCACCAGGGCGTCCGGGGCATCCACGACCTGGTGGTCCACGACTACGGACCGGGCCGCCTGATGATCTCCCTCCATGCCGAGGTACCCTCCCACGAGGACATCATGACGCTTCACGATGAGATCGACAACATTGAGCGGGAGCTGCGCGAAAAGCTCAGCTGTGAGGCGGTCATTCACATGGACCCGGTGGTCACGGACGACGATGTCACCGAGCAGACCCGCAGGAAGGTGACGGAGCTGGTGCACGTGGTGGATCCGTCCATTTCCATTCACGACTTCCGCATGGTCAGCGGCCCCACACACACCAATGTGATTTTTGACGCCGTGGTGCCATTTCAGTTTCGGATGTCCGATGAGGAGGCAGCCCAGGCCATCAGCCGGGCCGTGCGCACCATGGAGGGAAACTACTATGCCGTGGTGACGGTGGAAAAGTCCTACATTTGATAAAAAGCAGCCTGCCACAAGACAGGCTGCTTTCCTTTTTTGCACACTGTGTGATATGATGGGGAGGACCTCACTCCCATTTGCTCCAGACCTCGGGGCAGTAGCCCACGGTGGCCTCTTTCCCGTTGCGGACGATGGGCGTGTTGAACAGCTCCGGGTGCTCCAACAGCTTTTCCTCCGCCGCTTCCGGCGTGATATAGGCCATGTAGAGGTCCGCATAGGCCCGGCACCTGGTGTTCACCAGCGCCGCATAGCCCACCTTCTGCCTGACGGACTGATACTCCCTTGGGGAGAGACCCTTGGCAGGAAGGTCCACATACTGGTATTTGATGCGCCGCTCTTTGAACCAGCGCTCCGCCTTTTTTGTGTCAAAGGATTTACTGGAACCGAAAATTTGAATATTCATCCGCAAGTCTCCTGTCTGCATAGATTAAAAGGGGGTCAAATCAAATGGACGAAAGGATCAGAAAGCTGAAAGAACTGGTGGAGGGCTCTGACAATATTGTGTTCTTTGGCGGCGCCGGAGTGAGCACGGAGAGCGGCATTCCCGACTTTCGCAGTGTGGACGGGCTGTACCATCAGCAGTACAGGTACCCGCCGGAAACCATCCTCAGCCACACATTCTACAAGCAAAATCCAGAGGAGTTTTTCCGCTTTTACCGCAGCAAGCTCCTGTGCCCGGGGGCAAAGCCCAATGCGGCCCACCGCAAGTTGGCGGAGCTGGAGGCAAGGGAAAAGCTGAAGGCGGTGATCACGCAGAACATCGACGGCCTGCATCAGGCCGCGGGAAGCAAAACCGTGCTGGAGCTCCACGGCAGCACGCTGCGCAACTACTGTGAGCGGTGCGGAAAATTCTACCCCATGGAGGCGATCCTCCACGGCGAAGAAATCCCCCGCTGCACCTGCGGCGGACGGATCAAGCCCGACGTGGTGCTCTATGAGGAGGGGTTGGACAGCACCACGCTGACCGATGCGGTCCGATGCCTGACGGATGCGGAATTGCTGATCATCGGGGGAACCTCCCTGAGCGTCTATCCCGCGGCGGGGCTGGTCCACTATTTCCGGGGCCGAAACGTAGTGGTCATCAACAAGACCGCGGTAGGCGGTGAAGCGGACCTGTTCATCGACCGGCCCATCGCCGAAACCCTGGCTCAAATATAGGGAACGGCACCACTTTACCACAGAGAGGCTCTTTCGGCAACACGGTATTGTCTTTTTCCTGATGGATGCGCGGCCCTCCGGTCCTGCCGGGCCGGAGGGAAAATCTTTCAAAAAGAACCGCAAATTATGGTTGACAAAGCGGCGGCTACTCGCTATAATAATCAAGCAGTCGTTTTTTGGAAGCGTTGATCTGCGAGTGTGCTGGAACTGGTAGACAGGCACGTTTGAGGGGCGTGTGTCGAACGACGTACGGGTTCAAGTCCCGTCACTCGCACCATCTGCTCTTTCCGGCGACAGGGCGACAGGAAGTTTATACGCGCGAGTGGTGGAATTGGCAGACTCGCTAGATTCAGGTTCTAGTGTGCATTACGCACGTGCGGGTTCAAGTCCCGCCTCGCGCACCAACTCCCATCGGAGAGAAATTCTTCGGTGGGAACCATTTTGACCTTTTATAAACTGCATATCGATACGCGCGAGTGGTGGAATTGGCAGACTCGCTAGATTCAGGTTCTAGTGTCCATTACGGACGTGCGGGTTCAAGTCCCGCCTCGCGCACCATATCGGAGCAAGCGAAATGACGCTTGCTCCGATTTTTTAAGTGCAATCCGCTTTGCGGGACTCTCCGCTGCATCATCGGCCCTGCGGGTGGGGTCGACGAAAACGGGCCGGAAGAAAACCCACAGAACAGCTGATCTTTCGCAACAGGCAGGAGCAGATCTGCTCCTGCCTGTTTTTTTTTCAGCCGGCACAGGGGAAAATTGCAATTCCAGGCAAAACAATGTACAATGGCGGTACTGCGCGGAAGGGACAGGAGGGACTCACTTGGAAGGATATCGGATTTTAATTGTGGAGGACGACGGCGTCATTGCCCGGGTGATGGAGGAGCATCTGAAAAGCTGGGGATACACGGTCCGCTGTGTTACGGATTTTGAGCACGTGCTGGAGGAGTTTGCCGCCTTTGATCCCCAGTTGGTGCTGATGGACATCTCCCTGCCCTTTTTCAACGGCTATCACTGGTGCGCGGAGCTGCGCAGGGTGTCCAAGGTGCCGGTGGTGTTTATCTCCTCCGCCTCCGACGACATGAACCTCATTATGGCGGTCAATATGGGAGGGGACGACTTTCTGCCCAAGCCCTTTGAGCTGCCGGTATTGACGGCAAAGGTGCAGGCGCTGCTGCGCCGTACCTACGACTTCGGCGCTCCGGCCCATGTGCTCAGCTGCGGAGGGGCGGTGCTGAATGTGTCGGACTCCTCGCTCAGCGCCGGGGGCAGACGGGTGGAGCTGACCCGCAACGAGCTACGGATATTGCAGCTGCTGATAGAGAACCGGGGCAGGATCGTCAGCCGGGAAACCCTGATGGTACGGCTGTGGGAGTCGGATGCCTTTGTGGATGAAAACACGCTGACGGTCAATATGACCCGGCTGCGGAAAAAATTGGGGAGCGCCGGCCTTTCGGACCTGATTCAGACCAAAAAGGGCGCCGGCTATCTGGTGGAGTGAGTATGCTGATTTCTTATATCAAGCGTCAGTACAAGCTGATTTTGATGCTGGCCCTGTTCGCCGTCGTGTTCGCGTCGGTCTTTGCCCTCTACGATCTGCAGGCGGAGGCGGTCTTTTACGCGGCCTCCCTGTGCCTGCTAATCGGGCTTGTGCTCTTCTTTGTGGGGTACCGGCGGTATCTGCGCACCCATCGGGAGCTCAAGCGGCTGCTGGCGAACGTGGAGGAGCTCTCCTTCTGCCTCCCACCGCCCCAGGGCGCGCTGGAGGCGGACTACCAGGCGCTGGTGCGCTCCCTCTGCCAGGACAGGGCCCGGATTGTAGCGGAGGGAGAGGACAGAAGCAAAGACATGCTGGACTATTTTACCCTCTGGGTCCACCAGATTAAGACGCCGGTGGCAGCCATGAGCCTGCTGCTCCAGACGGAGGAGGCCAGCCGGGAGGCGATGGGCGCGGAGCTTTTGAAGATCGAGCAGTACGTGGAGATGGTGCTGACCTATCTCCGGTTGGGCGGCGACTCCACGGACTATGTGCTGCGCCGGTGCAGTCTGGACGAGCTGGTCCGCGCCTGCGCGCGCCGGTATGCAAAGCTGTTTGTGCTCAAAAAGATATCCCTGCGTTTCGACGAGACGGGACGCAGCGTGCTCACGGATGAGAAGTGGCTCTCCTTTGTGGTGGGGCAGCTGCTCTCAAACGCCATCAAGTATACGCCGGAAGGCGGCGAGGTCCGGGTCTATGGAGACGGGCAGACGCTGGTGGTCTCGGACACGGGCATTGGAATCCGGGAGGAGGACCTGCCCCGTGTGTTTGAAAAGGGGTTTACAGGGCAAAATGGGCGGGCGGAGAAAAAATCCACCGGCATCGGGCTCTACCTCTGCCGGAGGATATTGGACAAGTTGGGCGGTTCCGTTTCCATCGTGTCCCGGCCGGGGAAGGGGACCATTGTCCGGGTGCTGCTGCCGGAGGGGAAGCAGGTTTTGGAGTAACCTTGCAAAAGTGTAAGATTGGGGGCCGGAGTGTAAGCCAAAGCGATGGCAGCACAGTCCGGCCCCATGCTATGATGGTCAGGAACAAAAGGAGGAGAACGATATGTCACTTTTGGAAGTCAGCCATCTGCGAAAAGTCTACACCACCCGCTTTGGCGGCAATCAGGTGGAGGCGCTGCGCAACGTAAATTTCTCCGTGGAAGACGGGGAGTACGTGGCCATCATGGGCGAGTCCGGCTCCGGCAAGACCACGCTGCTGAACATTCTGGCGGCCTTGGACCGGCCCACCTCCGGAGAGGTGTTTTTAAACGGCAAGGCGCTCTCGGACATCCGGGAGCGGGATATGGCAACCTTCCGCCGCAGCAACTTGGGCTTTGTGTTCCAGGACTTCAACCTGTTGGACACCTTTTCCATCCAGGACAACATCTTTCTGCCCTTGGTCCTGGCGGGCAAGGACTATGACCTGATGCAAAAAAAACTGGCCCCCATTGCCGAAAAGCTGGAGATCACGGAGATTCTCACCAAGTTCCCCTACGAGGTGTCCGGCGGCCAGAAGCAGCGCTCGGCCGTGGCCCGGGCTCTGATCACCGACCCCCAGATCATCTTGGCCGACGAGCCCACCGGCGCCCTGGACTCCAGGGCTTCGGACCACCTGCTGGACCTTTTGGGCCAGGTCAACGAGAGCGCTCAGACCATCCTCATGGTGACCCATTCCATCAAGGCGGCCAGCCACGCTAAAAGGGTGCTCTTTTTGCGAGACGGCGAGGTGTACCACCAGCTCTACCGGGGCGGCGAAAGCCAGGAGTCCCAGTTCCGGCGGATATCCGATACGCTGACGCTGCTGGCACAAGGCGGTGACCTCCATGCGTAAAAGCGGCTTTTATCCCCGTATGGCCGCGGTGAATCTGGCCCGGAACTGGCAATTTTACGGGCCCTACCTCTTCTCCTGCGGCGGTACGGCGGCCATGTTCTACATCCTGTGCTTTCTCACCTGGAACGATCTCATCGACTCGGTCCGGGGCGCGGCCTACCTTCAGTCCCTCATGTATCTTGGATGCATCATCGTGGCGCTCTTCGCGGCGGTGATCCTGCTCTACGCCAACAGCTTCGTGATGAAGTGCCGGCGGCGGGAATTAGGGCTTTACAACATCCTGGGCATGGAGAAGCGGCACATTGCCCGGGTGATGGTGTGGGAGACGCTGATGAGCGCCGCCGCGGCCATGGTGGGCGGACTGCTGGCCGGGATCGTGCTGTCCAAGCTGATTTTGCTGCTGCTTTTGAAGTTGGTGCGGATCCCGGTGGCCATGGGCTTTGAGATCAGCCTGCCGGGCATAGGATACACGGCGGCGCTCTTCGCGGCGCTGTTCCTTCTGACGCTGTTGAGCAACCTGTTCCGCCTGGGCCGTTCCCGCCCCATTGAGCTGCTCCACAGCACAAGCGTGGGTGAGCGAGAGCCCAAAACCAAGCGGCTGCTGACGTTTGTCGGCATCCTGAGCCTGGCCGGCGGGTACGGCATTGCCCTGAAGGTGCAGGATCCGGCGGAGGCGCTGGTCTTCTTTTTCGTGGCGGTGCTCCTGGTGATGTTAGGCACCTACTGCCTGTTCACCGCCGGCTCCATCGCCCTGCTCAAGCGGCTGCGGGCCAACCGGGCCTTCTATTACCAGACCAACCACTTCACCGCCGTGGCCGGCATGTTCTACCGCATGAAGCAAAACGCGGTGGGCCTTGCCAACATCTGTATTCTGGCCACCATGGTGCTGGTGACGGTCTCCTCCACCGTGTGCCTCTATCTTGGCATGGAGGATTCCCTTGACACCATGTTCCCCCACGATATTGAGGTGACGGAGCATCTGGCCGGCCAGGGAACGGACCCGGAGGGAACCTTTGCAAAAGTGCAGGAGGAGGTGGCCGCCTCAGGCCGGAAGGTGGAGTACCTGAGCTATGATACGCTCACCACCCTCAGAGGATGGCGCAGCGGCGGCACGGTGGAGTTTGCGGCCTCTGATGGGATTTTTACAGAGTTGGAGATTTTTACGGCCGATGAGTACGGCCGCCTGACCGGAGAAACCGTCTCCCTGAAGGAGGGAGAGGTGCTGGTCCACTCCACGGACCAGGCCCTGCCCGGGACTCTGAGCGTGGGCGGGCTCCCCTTTCAGGTCAAAGGCCGTCTGAAGGCTTTTACGGAGGAAACCAACGCTGCCGTGATCAGCAACATGGAGAACGTGGAGATGGTAGTGGCGGACGAGGCCGTGGTGGAGCGCCTGAAGGAGGCGGCGGGCGGCGGCTACACCGCATTTCGCATCCGCATGGACATCGACGGCACCGACGCGGAGAAGATCGCCTGCGCCAATGCCATACTGGGCGTTTCAGACGGCGCCTTCAGCCTTACCAGCCGCCAGGACAACGCCCTGGATATCTACACCATGTACGGCGGATTTTTGTTCTTGGGGCTGTTTTTAGGCCTGCTGTTCCTGATGACCACGGTTCTCATCATCTACTATAAGCAGGTCTCGGAGGGATACGAGGACCGGAAGCGGTTCGAGATCATGCAGCAGGTGGGTATGAGCCCCCGGGAGGTCCGCTCCTCCATCCGCAGCCAGATTCTCATTGTGTTCTTCCTGCCACTTGCCATGGCGGGACTCCACATTCTGGCGGCCTTCCCCATGATCTCCAAGCTGCTGCGTCTTTTTCAGCTCACCAACATCACGCTGTTCGCCCTGTGCACCGCCGGAACGCTGCTGGCCTTCTGCCTCATCTACGCGCTGGTTTACTGGGCCACGGCCAGGACCTATTACCGGATCGTGCAAAAGCCCGGGTTTTAATGAAAGTAATCAAAAAGGGAGGAGCGGATTACAGATGTAATCCGCTCCTCCCTTTTTGGGTTGGAAGTTAGTCCAGCGGCCCCATGGCCTGGCGCAGCGTGTCGGTCACAGCGCCCTCAAAGAGACGGGTGGCATGGCCGTGCAGCGTCTCCAGGCCGCCGGCCGCCAGATTGGCCGTCACCTTACCGCCCATGGACAGATCCATGTCCAGGATGAATTTGGTTTCACGATCCTCCGGCGCGCCGGGTTTGTTGTTTTTCACCATGCCGGGGCCTGCATGAATTTTGGCCCGGCAGCTGCTGTCCAGATTCAGCTCCAGCTCCACCGCGCACTTGGAGACCATCTGCTCGGCCACGTCCGATTCATCCAATGCGCTCAGGTAGGCGCGCTCAAAGAGGTCGGACCAGGGCGTGCCCTCCAACCCCAGGGCGCTGCGGGAGACGATGTTCACGTACCTGAGCCCGATCCGCTCAAAAAAGGCGGGCCGGTAGATGCGGATGAACTCCGCCAGGGGCTTGTCTAACCTGGAGGCAAACTCCCGCCAGGAGGTATAGTGCAGAGTGGACAGGGCGATGAAGCTCCGGGTCAGGTTGATCTTCCAGAGGCTGTCCGAGGAGACAAAGTTGTAGTTGACCACCGTGGGCGGCGTCTCCAACTTGGGCGCCGGCGTCCCGACGCCCACCACTCTGGGCGCCGGCGTCTCCTGCTTGGCGGCATAGAGGGGGAAGTCCTCCCGGATGGACTCCTGAAAATCCGCGGGCTCCACGTTGCCGATGGAGAGGATCGCGGGAAAACGAAGCTGACAGATCACCTCGCGCAGGGGAGAGCGGGCATACCGGCAGCTTTCACGGTCAGAAAACAGCATGGCGCATGGCTCCTTTGTTTGTTTTCTCCATTTTATCCCCGGGAGGGAAAAAAGTCAACGAGAGCCTACAGGTAGAACTGGTGGCAGCCGATGGTCTTCAGGTAGGTGCGGTTCTGGCGGATCCAGGTGCCCTGTGAAAGGGCGGGGGCGAAGAAGTAGAGACTGCCGCCTGCGGTGGAGCTGCCGCTGAGCACCAGCCTGGCCGCTGCCACGGACTGGGCCGTGGGGGCGTTGTACAGCGTGCCGTTGGAGAGTGGTTCAAACTGAACGCCGTTTTTGGTGTCGAACACCACCTCGCGTATGGTATTGGGGAACTGGTCGGAGGCCACCCGGTTGAGCACCACGTTGCCCACGGCAATCTGGCCCTCCAGAGGCTCGCCCTGGCTCTCGGCACTGATGATCCGGCTGAGCCAGTAGAGGTCCTCCTCCGTGTATTGAGAGGAGTCCTGGGACTTCAGCACGGCGCCGTCGCCGGACCAGGCCACGGAGGTGCCGCAGGCCGCGGCCAGAAGCCGGGCGGGGACATATGTACGGCCCTGAGTCAGAAAGGTCTGGGCCGTGCTCACATAGCGGCTGCCATTGAGTGTGACGGTGCCGCTGCCAATGGGAGCCGACAGCCTTGAGCCGCCGGAGGAGGCGACAGCGGAGCGGGAGGCGCTGTCCCAGGAGACTTCCCAGCCGCCCAGGGCATCCAGCGCCTCCCGGAGGGAGACATAGGTGGTTCCCTGACTGAAGTAGCCGCTGACGCGGCTGTCGTCCACCTGGACGTCCACCCGCTCCATGGCACTGGCGGTGCCGGTGAGCAGGGCCGCGGCCGCAAAGCCGCACAAGAGTGTTCGCATCATAGAGAAATTCCTCACTTTCCACAAATTGTGGCCGGCGGAGAGCGCCGGCGCCACAGTGCTTCCTGCTGGAAAGAAGCAGTCTGTTCTGGAAATGCATTATACGGGAAGGCAGGGAGTGGAAACAAGCTGTAAACCTTGGAAACAGAGGAAAAGAGCGGACGGAATGTGAATTCCGTCCGCTCTTGGATTGCCCGTTCCCCTGGGGGAGAGGGGTTACACGTAATTTTGCTGCAGCACGTCAAAGACGCCCCGGGTGGTCAGGCGCAGGGTGGGAATGACTGGCAGAGCCATAAAGCTCAGCGTCATGAAGGGGTCGATGTGGTGGGAGACACCAAGGGAGAAGGCCTTTTCCTTGGCGTCCTCCAAAGATGCGTTGACAGACACCAACGTGTCGCTGCTCATGATGCCGGCAATGTCCAGGCGCACCTCGCCCAGGACGGCTCCGCTGTCCATGACCGTGATGCCTCCGCCGATCTCCACGATCCGGTTCACCGCGTCGGCCATCTGCTGTTCGTCGGTGCCCACCACAATGATGTTGTGGGAGTCGTGGGAGACGCTGGTGGCCACCGCGCCCCTCTTGAGCCCATAGCCCTGGAGATAGCCGATGCCGATATGGTGGGTGTTCCTGTGGCGTTCCACCACGGCGATCTTCAAAATGTCGTACTCCACGTCGATGCGGTCGGAGTACCCGGCGTCCACCGTGGTAATCTCACCCGCCACCATACCCAAAATGCCTCTGGGCCGCTTTTCCGCGAAATCCTCCGCGATGAGGTGGGACACGTGGAAGGTGTCCGCGGCCCGCTTTTCAAGATAGGGGTCGATGGAGGGGATGGGGAAGTCCTTCAGCTGCCCGTCGCTGAACATCAGCTCGCCCTTTTTGTAGACCTGTTCAATGTGGAACTCCTTGAAACTGTCGATGATCACAAAGTCTCCCAAGTAGCCCGGCGCGATGGCGCCCCGGTTGTTGAGCAGGAAGTACCGGGCTGCGTTGTGACAGGCCACCTTGATGGCGGTGATGGGGTCCACGCCAAGGGAGATGGCCCGCTTGACAATGTAGTCGATATGGCCCTTTTCCAACAGGTCGCTTGGGTGCTTGTCGTCGGTGCAGAACATGCACCGCTCGGAATACTTGTCGCACAGCAGGGGGACCAGGGCCTCCAGGTTCCGGGCCGCGGTGCCCTCCCGGATCATGATGAACTGACCCCTTTCAAGCTTGGCGATGGCGTCGGCCAGGTCATGGCACTCATGGTCGGAATAGACGCCGGCGGCGATATAGGCGTTTAGGTCGTTGCCCTGAAGGTCCGGGGCGTGGCCGTCGATCTTCTTGTGATGGGCCTGGGCGGCCACAATCTTTTCCACCGGCTGCTCGTCGCCGTTGATGACGCCCACAAAGTTCATCATCTCCGCCAGGCCCTGGACCCTGGGGTGGTCGTAGAAGGAGTCGATGGCCCGGTAGTCCAAAATGGCGCCGGACTCATCCAGCGGCGTGGCCGGCACGCAGGAGGGCAGCATGAACCGAACGTCCACCGGCAGCTCCTCCGTGGCCTGCAGCATGTACTCAATGCCGTCCGTCCCCATGACGTTGGCAATCTCATGGGGATCGGTGATGACGGTGGTGGTGCCGTGGGGAAGCACCGCCCGGACGAATTCGCCGGGGGAGACCAGAGAGCTCTCAAGGTGGATGTGGGCGTCCAAAAACCCTGGACAGACGATCTTGCCGGTGACATCCACCTCCCGTTTGCCGGAGTAGTCGCCCATGCCCACGATCAGCCCCTCGGTGACGGCGATGTCAGCGGTGCACAGCTTGTTGGAAAAGACGTTCACATAGGTGGCGTTTTTCAGCACCAGGTCCGCCGGCTCCCGGCCTGCCGCCGCGTCGATGATCCGCTGCTTTTTTACCAGTTTGCGGTTGATTTTCCCTGCGTAGCTCTCCGGCATATGCTCAGCTCCTTTACATATTTAATATTATAAGATGTACTTATCTTGACTATTAAAACAATTTATGCCCCCTTGTTTAATTTGTTAGTATATCGCAAACGGGGCATATTGTCCATATGGTGCGAAGAAAATTTTTACTGTTGCAATAATCATAGATAAAACCGGCAAAGATTGGTATAATGCGATAAAAACCAGAGGAAAAAAGAAAGGAAGGCGAATTTTATGAATCCTAAGGCATATGCAAAGATGAACTACGGACTCTATCTCATCTCCGCCGCTGCGGAGGGCAAGCGCCAGGGCTGCATTGTCAGCTCCTTTGCCCAGGTGACCTCTTCCAACCCGGCCAAATTCACTGTGACGCTGAACCGGGATCACGAGACGTGCAAGGCGGTGGAGGCTGCGGGCAGCTTCTGTGTGACGCTGCTCTCTGAAAACTGCCCCACGGAGATAGTGGAGCACTTCGGCTACAAGTCCGGCCGGGTGGGCGACAAGTTCGACGGCTATGCCGTGGAGACTGATGCCGCGGGCAACCCCTATCTCAGCGAGCACATGGTCTCCCGGGTCAGCTGCCGTGTCACGGGAAAGATAGAGATTGGGAATTACGTGCTGTTTGTGGGCGAAGTCACGGAGGCGGAGCTCCTTGAAGGCGGCAAGGTGATGACCCTGGACGACTACAACAACGGGGGAAAACCCACACCGCCCTCCGCCACGGTCTACCGCACGGTGGAGATCAACGGCTACCGCTGCACCGTCTGCGGCTACGTATACGAAGGCGAGAGCCTGCCGGCGGATTTTGTCTGTCCCATCTGCCACGCGCCTGCGGAGAAATTTGTAAAAATAGAAAAGTGATGAAAAGAGGGCCCGTGCGTGAAGCACAGGCCCTCTTTTTGATTTACGCTACGCTGCAAAATCCCCCGGATCAGGCTTTGACGGTGCCGTCGGCGTTGAATACCGGCAGCGGCGCCAGAAATCTGATGTCGCTGCGGTTCTGGGCGTCGCCCTCCGCCAAAACGGCAATACGGCCGGCGACCGTGCCGCCGGAGAGCTCCACCAGCGCCTCCATGGCATGGAGAGAGCCGCCGGTGGAGATCACGTCATCCACCAGCAGAATCCGCTTGCCCCGGATCAGCTCCGCATCGTCCCGGCCTAAGAACAGCTTCTGGGTACCGGAGGTGGTGATGGAGTGGTCCTCCACATGGATGGGATCGGGCATATAGGCTTTGGGGCCTTTGCGGGCAATGAAATATTTTTGGGCGCCGGACTGGCGGGCCATCTCATGGATCAGGGGGATGCTCTTGGCCTCGGCGGTGAGCATATAGTCATAGCTCCCTTCCTCCGCAAGCTTTAAAAGCTCTCTGGCGCAGGCCACCGTCAGCTCCGCGTCGCCGAAAACAATAAAGGCGCCTATGTACAGCTCATCCGTAATTTTACAGATGGGCAGCTTGCGGTCCAGGCCCGCTATATGCATGGGATAATACTGCATGATAAAATCCTCCCTCACACATTTGCCGCGTTCTACCGGCGATATCAATTTAAGACCAGGGAACATTATACAGGGTCTGGCGGAAAAGTCAACAAAGCAGGGATATTTGTCAAAAAAGAAACAAAAATCGCAATAATTCCTGCAAATGCAAGATAAAATTCACCAAAATATGCATGGTATGAGGCTTTTGCATGTCAAATATCAAGGTGTGAAATGGACAACTTGCACAAAAAGAAGAGGAAATATTTTCGAAAAAAACAGGTTGTTTTCGTTCAATTCATGAGAAAAAGCACTTGTTTCTCTCACCTTTCAGTGTTAAAATGACGACAGTGATGGAAAGTAATTCCGTCATAATGCCTAAGAACGGAAAAAAATTAGGAGGCTGTTTGTTATGAATGCTTATCTGAGCAGAGTTCTCGAAGACGTAAAGACCAAAAACGCCAACGAGCCCGAGTTTCTGCAGACTGTGGAAGAGGTTCTGTCCTCTCTGGAGCCTGTGATCGAAGCCCATCCCGAGTATGAGAAGGCCGCGCTGCTGGAGCGCATCGTGGAGCCCGAGCGCACCATTGAGTTCCGTGTGACCTGGGAAGACGACAACCACGTTTGGCATGTCAACCGCGGCTATCGCGTGCAGTACAACGGCGCCCTGGGCCCCTACAAGGGCGGTATCCGCTTTGATCCCTCCGTCAACCTGTCCATCATCAAGTTCCTTGGCTTTGAGCAGGTCTTCAAGGATGCCATGACCGGTCTGCCCATCGGCGGCGCCAAGGGCGGCTCTGACTTTGATCCCCGCGGCAAGAGCGACGCCGAGGTCATGCGGTTCTGCCAGGCCTTCATCAGCGAGCTGTATCGCCACATCGGCCAGGACATCGACTGCCCCGCCGGCGATCTGGGCTGCGGCGGCCGTGAGATCGGCTACATGTACGGCCAGTACCGCCGTCTGGTGGGCGCTTCCGAGTTCGGAGCTCTCTCCGGCAAGGCTGTGTGCACCGGCGGTTCCATCCTGCGTCCCGAGGCCACTGGTTTCGGCGCCGTCTATTATCTGGTCGAGGCCCTTAAGCATGACGGTGAGGACATCAAGGGCAAGCGCATTGCCATGTCCGGCTACGGCAACGTGGGCTGGGGCATCATGAAGAAGGCCGCTGAACTGGGCGCCAAGGTCACCTATTTCGCCGGTCCCGACGGCTACATCCACGATCCCGATGGCGTCACCACCGAGGAGAAGCTGAACTACATCCTTGAGATGCGTGCCAAGGATCCCATGCACTGCCAGCCCTACGCCGAGAAGTTCGGCTGCGAGTTCGTGCCCGCCACCAAGTGCTGGGGCATCAAGGACGTGGACATCTACATGCCCGCCGCCACCCAGAACGATGTCAACCTTGACTGGGCCAAGAAGATCGCTGAGTCCGGCGTGAAGTACTACATCGAAGTGGCCAACATGCCCACCACCAACGAGGCTCTGGAGTTCCTGAAGGAGCAGAAGCACATGGTGGTCGCGCCCTCCAAGGCTGTCAATGCCGGCGGTGTGTCCGTGTCTGAGCTGGAGATGGCTCAGAACGCTGAGCGCCTGTACTGGACTGCCGAGGAAGTGGACGAGAAGCTCAAGGGCATCATGAAGAACATCTATCACTCCTCCGTCGAGGTCGCCGAGCGCTATGGCCTGGGTTACGACCTGGTTGCCGGCGCCAACATCGTGGGCTTCCAGAAGGTTGCCGACGCTATGATGGCTCAGGGCATTTTCTAAGGAAAAACTGCAAAGGAAGGGCGCGGCATATCAGCTGATATGCCGCGTCCTCTTTTTTACTTCGCCTGCTTCAGGTGAAGCGGGAGACCCGCGCCATGCCGCGCAGGTCTCCCTTTCCTGGGTTGAGAGACCTGTTTACAGGGACTTCTCGTAGGACTCGATCATCTTCTTGACCATCTGGCCGCCCACGCTGCCGGCCTCACGGGAGGTCAGGTCGCCGTTGTAGCCTTCCTTCAGGTTGACGCCAACCTCGGAAGCGGCCTCCATCTTGAACTTATCCATAGCGGCACGGGCCTCGGGAACGTTGAGCTTGTTGTTGTTCTTACTGGACATAATCGTAATCTCCTTTTGATTTATTGATTGTTGAAAGTTAGGCGATTTGGATATCGCAAGCATAGTTTGACTCGAACCGAAGCGAATATGCCGAAAATTTGACGGTAAATTTTTGAAGTGCGTGCAAACGCGGCTGCAGCCTTGCGCTTTGGCCGGGCGGATGCTATACTGATTCCACAGATTGCGCAGGGAGGGACGCCCATGAAAAAAACACTGCTGATCGCCGCCGCGCTGGTGCTGACGCTTGCGGCCGCAGCCGGATTGTACGCCGCGCAGTATCCCATCCGTGCGGATCAGAGCAACTTAGCCGAATACACCCGGCAGCGCATCAACCAAGGAAGGAGCGAGTCTTTTCCAGTCGGAAAGCAAATTAATCTATATGATTTTGTGGATATCGGGCGGGACCGGTTCGTATTGGTTGAAATCGACGAGTCACTGGGCCAGCTTTCGCTGCAAAGAGGGCTGACAGGGCAGTATCGACTGGGCTCCGTGGGCTATGGCGGCGGAAATTTCAGAGAACGGGTTGTGGAGAGCGGAGGCAAACAGTATTATTTGCTTGGCGGCAGAAATACAGATCTGGCCATCACAGAGATAGTTGTTTCCCTGGACGGCAGGGAATATTGCCTGGATATTCCGGAAAAGAAGCGCTTTTTTGTCTGTACGCAGATCGACAGCGCAATAGAGGAGACTCATTCTGATTTGGATGACATGAAATTTTTCGATAAAGACGGCAGGGACATCACGGACACTGTAAAGTGGAATTGAGAAACACGTGAACCGGAGGGACTCCTGTTTCCCATTAGTATCTCTATGGAAGAGAAGCTGTGGTAAACTCCTGTCGGAAAATGAAGGAAAGTGCGCGGGATGGCTGCGCGTCACATGAAACACAGATCCCCCGCCGAGCTGTTCGGCGGGGGATCTGTGTTTCAGCTATTCCGCCTCCCGCAGGCGCTCCACCACGGTGGAGCGGGCAACGGAGCGGTAGACCGCCAAAGGCACCACACAGCCCAAAACGGCAAAGAGGGGCATGAGCAGCAGGATGGGAAAGATGATAAACCGATAGGTGAAAAACCAGAACATGCTCTCCATGGCCGCGGACAGCAGCGGCCCCATGACCAGCGTCAGCAGCAGTGAGAAGAGCACGGAGCCAAGGGCGTAGAACAGGCCCTCATACACCAGCATCCGCTTGAGCTGCTTTCCGGTCATTCCGATGGACTGGAGTACGGCGAACTCACGCTTGCGGGTGATGATGCCGGTGAGCACGGCGTTGAAAAAGTTCAGCACGCCCACAAGGCCCACGATGAAGCTCAACGCGCCGCCCAACATCAAAAACATGGAGCGGAAGCTCTCAAACTCCCCCACATAGGTGGCCTTGCTCTCATAGTCGAACTGGGGGTTCTGATTTTCCGTATAATCCGCAAGGAAGGCTTCCATGGCGCTGTCCGCGCTGTCGTCCACAGCGTCAAAGGCATAGAACATCACCTTGTCGGTGCCGGTATCCTGGATGAAGGTCTGGTCGTTCAGAACGAATTCGTCGCTGCCGTAGTAGCGGTAGCTCAGGGTGCTGGGCACGCTGACCAGGGCCGCCACCTCGTAGTCCACGTCCCGGTAGCTGACCGCCCGGGCCTGCCAGGGCTGGTCTTCCGGAATATCGCCCTCGTACACCCCGCCGGTGAGTGGATTGTAATATTCGAACTCCTCCACATACCGCAGCGTGACGATGTCGCCCAATTTGGCCCAGTGGGAGTTCATCACCGGATTTCCGTAGTCGTCGTCTGTATAGACCGCGGCGATGAAGCGGGAACCCGGCTCGTAGAGCCTGGAGAGATCGCCCTCCAGCACGCTCAGATGATCGAGGGCAAAGCGCTCCATTCCGTAGAGCTGGGCGGTGTCCACCAACTTCCCGCCGTCGGAGCGCTCCATGTTCTCCACGATCAGATCCATATCCTCGGGACTGTTCCACTTATTCCAGATGCTGCGGTAGTAGTCCTCGTCCACAAACTCCTGGACCGCGGAGGTGCGGCCGTAGACCTTGCCGCCGTCCGCGACGCCTCCCTGGGCGGTAACGGTGTCGATGACCTCCTGGGGCACCGCCATGTCCACGTTGAACATATCGCCGCCTGTCTGGAAATATCCGGCGTCGCCCACAATGAAGTCCGCCACCATGCTGCGCAGGTATTTGTCCATGTCAAAGCCGCCTGTAAAGGTGGCGGTCATGTTCAGCAGCACAACCGCCAGGGAGAGGGAGAGGATCGTCACAACGGTTTTGCTGCGGCTGCGGCCCAAGTTGGCCCTGGCCATGGAGAAGAGGGACACGCCCCTGCCGGATTTCCTCAATTTGCGCTTGACGGATCCGCCCTCGGTGTAACGCACGGCCTCAATGGGGGAAACCCGGGCGGCCATGCGGCCGGGCTTGCGGCAGGAGAGCAGAACCGTCATCAGGGAGAAGAGCGCCGACGCCGCAAAGATCAGCGGATTCAGCGAAACCATGCTGACAATGCCGTTGAGCCGGGAGATGATGACCGGCGTCAGCCTGGCGCCCACCAGCCAGCCTAAAATGAGGCCGACGGGGATTCCGGCGGCGCTCAGAATCAGCGCCTGCTGGCGGATGATGCGGCGCAGCTGACGGGGCGTGGTGCCAATGGTCTTCAGCAGTCCGTAAAACCGGATGTCGTTGGTGACTGAGATCTGGAACACATTGTAGATGATGAGATAGCCGGTGAAGACGATCAGCGCAAGCACAGCCGCGATGGCAAGCACCGTGGCGGGGTCCATGTTGTCCGCCAACTGGGCGCCGGAATAGCCCCAGTTGACGCCGATGGAGATGAAGTTGTCCCCCTCGGCCCGGCTTTCGCTCTGATAGCCGTGATTTTGCAGAACTTCCTTCATGTCCCGGTCAATGTGCAGGGAGTTTTTGAACATCACGTCCAAGTTCCAGGTGCCGGAGTTGTCTTGAGAATTGTCCGGATCCACCCCCAGTTCGGAGAGGACCTCGTTCACCCGGCTTTCGGGGATCAGGATGTGGTTGGCCACAATGGCCTCGTCATAGTCCCACCAGCCGCAAAGGGTAAAGGTCTGGACGGTGGGCCTGCCGTCCACATAAAAGGTCACGGTAAACTCTGCGCCAAGCTCCGGCTCCACCCCAAGAAGCTCCAGCACATGGGTGTCGGTGGCCGCCTCGTCGGTACCCTCCTGGGGAAGACGGCCCTCCACCGGGTCGCAGTACATCCAGTGGGCCTGGGTTTCGTCGGAATAGCCCACCTCCACGTGGCTTTTGTTGAAGGGGATGTCCTTGGGCATGCCCAAAAAGCGGCGCAGGCCCCACTGCCTGATAAGCGGATCGTCCTTAAGGTCGCCGAACTGCTCTTCGCTCAGGTATTTGAAGGTGCCGTGGCTCCAGCCGCCGCACTGGCGGAAGTTGGACTGCTGGAACCCGTCGTTGATGGACATGGCGATGGTGAAGAGGGAAGTGAACAGCACCGTGGTCAGGGCAATGGCCGCAATAGCCACCAGGTTCCGGGTTTTGGCGGCTTTCATGGACCGGTTTCCAAGATGCCGGATGCACTTGCCGTTGGAGACGTTGACCATGCCGCTCACCCCTTCACCACAATGCGGCCGTCCTCGATGCGGACGATGCGGTCCGCCATCTGGGCCAGCTCTTCGTTGTGGGTGATCATGACGATGGTCTGGCTGAACTTCTGGCCCGTGACCTTCAAAAGGCCCATCACGTCCTGACTGGTGCGGGAGTCCAGGTTGCCGGTGGGCTCGTCGGCCAGGACAATGGCGGGCTTTGCCGCCAGGGCCCGGGCGATGGCCACCCGCTGCTGCTGCCCGCCGGAGAGATTGTTGGGCAGATTCTGAAGCTTGCTCTCCAGCCCTAAGATGTCGATGATCTGCCCCACGTACTCCTCGTCCGGCGCCTCGCCGTCCAGCTGGATGGGCAGGACGATGTTCTCCCGCACATTCAGCACCGGCACCAGATTGTAGTTCTGGAACACAAAGCCGATCTTCCGCCGGCGGAAGATGGTCAGCTCTTCATCCTTAAGAGCTGAAAGCTCCTTGCCGTCCACGGTGACGGTGCCGCCCGTGGGGCGGTCCAGTCCGCCAAGCATGTGGAGCAGGGTGGACTTGCCGGAGCCGGATGTACCCACCACGGCGACGAACTCGCCTTTTTCCACCCGCAGGTCCACACCGTCCAGGGCGTGGACCGCGGTCTCGCCGCTGCCGTAAATCTTGGTCAGGCCGTTTGTTTCCAATATGGTCATGCTTTTTACCTCCGATGATGGAAAGAGTCTGTATCACTACGATACAGACTCTACCACGGCATTCTTTCCACATTCTTTCTGAAATCTTACAGTTCTGCAAGATTTCAGGGGTCTCTTGGGAGAAACAGGGAGAATACGGACCCCTTCCCCGGAGCGGAGCAGGCCTTGATGTACCCGCCCTGACCCTGGGCGATCTGCCGGGCCAGATAGAGTCCCAGGCCGGTGCCCTCGACGCCGCTGGCGGCGCTGGAGCGATAGAACCGGCCAAAGACCTTAGGCAGCTCCTCTTCGCTGATGCCCATGCCTGTGTCCGCCACATCGACGCGGCAGAAGAGGGGATAGGAGGTGAGGCGGACCGTGACGGCGCCTCCGGGGGCGGTGTATTTTACCGCGTTGTCCAAGAGGTTGTAGAGGGCCTCCGCAGTCCACTTGGGGTCAAAGCAGGCTGTGTCCTCAGAGGGGTGCAGAGTCAGCTCAATACCCCTGGCCCGGGCTTTGGGCGCCGCCTGGGCCAGGGAGCGCTCCACTGTGGGCAGGATTGGCCCCGGGACCGGGCGGAGCGTCAGGATGCCGGTCTCCAGCCGGGAGACCTTCACCAGGGCGTCGATGAGAAAGCGGAGCTTTTCCGCCTGGGCGGTCAGGGCCTTCACACAGTCCCGTCCCTCGGCGTTCAGCTCCTGCTCGCAAAGCAGCTGGGCGTAGAGGAGGATGTTGGCGATCGGCGTTTTGGTCTGGTGGGAGATATCGCTGATCATGGATTTGATCTTGTCTTTTTCCGAGTACAGGTTCCGCGCGGACACAGCGGAGGCGGTGAGATAGTGGGCCAGCTTGGTCTCCACGGCGCTGAGGCGGCTTTCGTCAAAATCCCGCTCGATGAAAGAGCCGTCCATGGCCTGGCTCAGCATCCGGTCCATTTCGCTGAGAGTGCGGCGCAGGCGGAGGCGGTCATAGATCATCACGGCCGCCGCGGCCAGAATCGCTCCGGCGGCGGCAAAGAGCAATGCCTTATCCATTTCCGTTCACCGCCCAGGTATAGCCGATGCCGTAGACCGTCTTGATGTAGGCGGGCCTGGAGGGCACGTCCTCTAACTTGTCCCGGAGACGTTTTACCGTGACGGAGAGGGCGTTTTCATCCACATAGTCCGCGCCGTCGGTCCAGATGCGGTCCACTAACTGCTCGCGCCGCAGGGTCTGGCCCCGGTTTTCCACCAGCATCCGCAGCAGCTTTTGCTCCGTGCGGCTCAGCTCCACGGCTGTGCCGCCCTTTGAAAATTCCATCCGGTCAAAGTCAAACAAAAATTCATTCAGGCTCACCCTGTTTTCCGGATGGACCGTCCGGCGCAGCTGAGCGTTGACCCTGGCCCGGAGCACGGCCAGGGAAAAGGGCTTGGTGATGTAATCGTCGGCGCCCAACTCCAATCCGGCCACGATGTCGGTCTCAAGGTCGTTGGCCGTCAGCAGGATCACCGGCGTGGAGCCGCAGCGGCGCAGCTCCTGCAAAAAATCCAGCCCGCTGCCGTCGGGCAGGTTGATGTCCAGAATAATGAGCTCAAAGGACTGATTGGAGAGCTGCCGGCGCGCGGAGGACAGGTCGAAGCACTGGGTGAGGCCGGTGCCCTCTCCCTTCAGAGCGAGGCAGATACCGGCGCTGAGGGCGCGGTCGTCCTCTATCACCAGAAGTTGGTTCATAAAAGAGAGTCTCCTTTCCGGAACGGTCTGGTTTACAGTAGCACAGCCGGGCCGAATTTGCAAGAATCGGCCCATAGGTTGTTTCCTTTTTTCCATGGAATTTACAAAATAGCATAGCATGCGGTTGACACACATGCTACAATAGGGACTTGATGAAGATGGGCAGAACAAGCCGAGGAGGTGTGACATGCAGGCAGGCTTTGATCATTTGACCGCGCTGATCGCCGCCAATCCGGCGGTGGGGGAGTGGTATACCACCATTGTCCGGTTTCTCTTTCCGGTACTGGCTCTGCTGATCCTGATTCGGGCCATCCGGTCGCTGCTCCGCGTGCCCCACACACCGGAGACCTGGGCTCAGCTCTCCATGCCCAACGGCGCGCCGGCGATGCTGACCCATTGGGAGAATATCATCGGCCGCAACAGATTTGCCGATGTGGTGCTCAACTATCCCAGCATCTCCCGCCAGCACGCCGCGCTGATCCGCGACAAGGACGCGGTGTGGACCGTATATGACCTGGATTCCAAGGGCGGCACGCTGGTGAATGGGGAAAAGATCGAAGGCTCCGCCCAGGTGCGGGAAGGCGATACCATCACCTTGGGCGGTGTGCCGCTGATGCTGCTGCCCATCACGGCGGAGGAGAAGCAGGCACAGGCGGCCCATCGGAAGGCGGAGCGCCCGGCCACCATCTGGCCCTCCTTTTTGTGGCTGACGCTGTTCCAGGTGCTGACCTGCTTCCAGCTGATTGTCGCATCGGGCGAGCAGGCCACGGTGATGATCCCGGTGGTGTTTTTGTGCCTCATTGTGGTGATGTGGCTCTATTTTATTGTGATCCGACTGACGCGGTGCGTGGGCTTTGAGATGGAGACCATCGCCTTCTTCCTCTCCACGCTGTCCCTTTCTGTGACGGCTTCCTCGGCGCCTTCGGCGCTGCCCAAGCAGCTGATCGCCGTACTGCTGGGGCTGGGGCTTTTTTTGGTTTTGGGAATTTTCCTCCGGGACCTGAGTCGGGTGCAGAGGATCCGGTGGCTGATGGCGGCCGGCGCCATCGCCCTTTTGGGGATTACGCTGGTGTTGGGAAAGAGCAAGTACGGCGCCTCCAACTGGCTTGTGTTAGGCGGACTCTCCTTCCAGCCCTCGGAGATCGCGAAAATCTGCTACATCTTTGCCGGTTCGGCCACGCTGGACCGGCTGTTCCGCCGAAGAAACCTGGGGTTGTTCATCGTCCTCACCGGTGTTTGCATCGGGTGCCTTGGGCTGATGAGCGACTTTGGAACCGCCGCCATCTTCTTTGTGACCTTCCTTGTCATCGCATACCTGCGCTCCGGGGATTTTGCCACGCTGAGCCTGATCTGCGGCGGAGCGGTGTTCGGCGGCATCATCATTCTGGAGTTCAAGCCCTACATCCTGAACCGGTTTGCCGCCTGGGGCCATGCCTGGGAACAGGCCTCCGGCGCCGGCTTCCAGCAGACCCGCACCATGTCCGCCGCCGCGTCCGGCGGTTTGGTGGGCGTGGGCGCGGGCAACGGGTGGCTGCACAATGTGGCTGCGGCGGACACGGACCTGGTGTTCGGCATGCTGTGTGAGGAGTGGGGGCTGCTCATCGCCATTTTGGCGGTGCTGTCCATCATCACCCTGGCCGTTTTTGCCGCCCGGGCCTGCCGGGTGGGCAGGTCCAGCTTCTATACCATCGCCGCCTGCGCCGCTTCGTCGCTACTGGTGTTCCAGACCTGCCTCAATGTGTTCGGCTCCGTGGACCTGCTGCCGCTGACCGGCGTCACCTTTCCCTTTGTGTCCAACGGCGGCTCGGCCATGATGTCCGCCTGGGGGCTGATCGCCTTCCTGAAGGCCACCGATACAAGGGAGAACGCCAGCTTTGCCACCCGGTTCCTCTCGCCCCGCCAAAGCGTCGGAAAGGAGGCGCGCGCCGATGAAGAAGATTGAAAAGCGGGCTCTGGTCTGCTGGATTCTGGCTTTTTTGCTTCTTGCGGGCCTGTGCTTCTTCACCCTCCGCTGGTTTACCCGGGGCGGGGGATGGGCCTCCTCTGCCTTTAACCGCCACATCTATAACAATGCGGGCGTGCTCAAAAGCGGCACGATTCTGGATCGGGACGGCGACGTGCTGACCACCGCCGTGGACGGCCGGCGCACCTATTACGACAATGAGACCGTCCGCAAGGCCACGCTCCATGTGGTGGGCGACCTGTACGGCAACATCGGCACCGGCGCGCTCAGCGCCTTTGCCGACAAGCTCACAGGCTACAATTTTTTAAACGGCGCCTATTACGGGAACAAGGGGAACAACCTGTACCTGACCATCGACGCCCGGTACAACTACATCGCCTACAATGCCCTCAACGGGAAAAAGGGAGTGGTGGCGGTCTATAACTATGAGACGGGCGAGATTCTCTGCCTTGTTTCGGCGCCCTCCTATGATCCGCTGAACGTTCCATCGGACATCGACACAAACGAGCGTTACGACGGCGCGTACATCAACCGCTTTCTCTCCTCCACCTTTGTGCCCGGGTCGGTCTTCAAGACCGTGACCGCGGCGGCGGCCATCGAGCGGCTGCCGGATTTGTTCAGCCGGACCTTTACCTGCGAGGGCTCCGCCCAGGTGGGGGAGGGCGTGGTCACCTGTCCCCACGCCCACGGGACCATGGATATCTACGGGGCTCTTTCCAACTCCTGCAACATCGCCTTTGCCCGTCTGGCGGTGGAGATGGGCCCGGACGTCATGGAGCGGTATACGGAAAAGGCGGGGCTGACGGACTCCTACTCCGTCAACGGCCTGCCCTGTGCAAAAGGGAGCTTTTTCTTCCGGGATGCCACGGAGAACCAGTTGGGCTGGTCCGGAGTGGGTCAGCACAACGATCTGGTGAACCCCTGCTCCCTGATGGTCTATATGGGGGCCATTGCAAACGGGGGCAAGGCGGCGGTGCCCCGGATTCTCCTGAAAAGCACCACGGGCGGCGGCGTGCCCTCCTCGCTGCAGCTGACCCGGAAAACCGGTACGCTGATCCGCCCGGAGACGGCCGGGACGCTCTCCGAGATGATGCGCCGCAACGTGGAGCAGATTTACGGCACCAGCCGATTCCCCAATATGACCGTCTGTGCCAAGTCCGGCACCGCCGAGGTGGGCGGAGACGCCAATGCCAACGCCTGGTTTGCAGGTTTTTTGCAGGATGAGGATTTCCCCTATGCCTTTGTGGTGCTGGTGGAGAGTGGCGGCGGAGGAGCCTCCGTGGCGGGCACGGTGGCCGGCAAGGTGCTGGACGCCATGGTCAACGGATACTGAGAAAAAGAGGAACGATTCATGAAATTCATGCAACAGCTGTCTGTTATCTTAGGTATTTCCCTTTTGGGCGAGGTGGTTCATGCTCTGGTGCCCCTGCCGTTTCCGGCCAGCATTTACGGCCTGGTGCTGATGCTGGCGGCGCTGTGCACCGGCCTCATCCCGTTAAGCCGGGTGAAAGAGACCGGAAAATTCCTGGTGGAGATCATGCCGCTACTGTTCATTCCCCTGACGGTGGGGATGATGGATTCCTGGCCGGTGCTCCGGCCCATCCTGCTGCCCTTTGCCGCCATTGTGCTCCTCTCCACCGTGGTGGTGATGGCGGTCTCCGGACGGGTGACCCAGTGGGCGATCCGGAAAGGAGGGCGCCGGTGAAGGAGATTCTGTGCCAGTCCGCCTTTTTCGGCGTGACCATCAGCCTGGCCGCCTATGGCTTGGGCATGTGGATGAAGAGCAGATGGAAGCTGGCGGTGTTCAATCCGCTGCTGGTGTCCACCGTTGTGGTGATCGCCGCGCTGGCGGTGCTGAGGATCGATTACGACAGCTACTATGAAGGGGCCCGCTATTTAAACTATTTTTTGACGCCGTCCACGGTGTGCCTGGCCATTCCCCTCTATGAGGAGCTCAGGCTGCTGGGGAAAAACTGGAAAGCCGTGCTGGCGGGCGTGGCCTCCGGCGTGCTGGCCAGCATGACCACGGTGTTTTTGCTGTGCCGGCTGTTTCGGATGGACCACACCATTTACGCCACGCTGCTGCCCAAGTCCATCACCACCGCCATCGGCGTGGGCGTGGCGGAGGAGCTTGGCGGGCTTCCCACCATCACGGTGGCGGCCATCATCGTCACCGGGATTTTCGGGAACGTGGCGGCGGAGGGGATTTGCCGGCTGTTCCGCATCCGGGAGAGTGTGGCCCGGGGCATTGCCATCGGCTCCGCCTCCCATGCCATTGGCACTGCCAAGGCCATGGAGATGGGCGAGGTGGAGGGCGCCATGAGCAGCCTCTCCATCGTGGTTTCGGGCCTGCTGACGGTGCTGTGCGCCCCGGTTTTTGCCGGAGTGCTATAAAAAAGGAGGGAGACCGCAACGCGGTCTCCCTTTCTGATTACCAGATGACGGTGGCAAAGTAATCGTCCGGCGTCTCCGGCCGGCGAATCAGCTCCACGCTGCCGTCCTCCCGGAGCAGCAGCTCCGCGGAGCGCAGTTTGCCGTTGTAGTTGTATCCCATGGAGAACCCGTGGGCGCCGGTGTCATGGATCACCAGCAGGTCGCCTGAGTCCACTTTGGGAAGCATCCGGTCAATGGCAAACTTGTCGTTGTTTTCGCAAAGAGACCCCGCAACGTCGTACTTGTGGTCGCAGGGCAGCTGTTCCTTACCCATAACGGTGATGTGGTGGTAGGCGCCGTACATGGCGGGCCGCATCAAATTGACGGCGCAGGCGTCCACACCCACATAGTCCTTGTAGGTGTGCTTTTCATGCACGGCGGTGGTTACCAGGTGGCCGTAGGGGCCCAGCATAAACCGGCCCAGCTCCGTGCACAGGGCCACATCCCCCATGCCGGCGGGAATCAGGAGCTCCTCATAGGCCCTGCGGACGCCATCGCCGATGACATCGATGTCGCCGGCAGGCTCCTCAGGACGGTAGGGGATGCCGATGCCTCCGGAGAGGTTGATGAACGTGATGTGGCAGCCTGTCTCCTCCTTCAGCTCCGCCGCCAGACGGAACAGAATGCGGGCCAGGGTGGGATAGTACTCGTTGGAGAGGGTATTAGAGGCCAGGAAGGCATGGATGCCGAACTCCCGGGCACCCAACTCCTTCAGGCGAAGGAAGGCGTCTCGGATTTGATCCCGGGTCATGCCGTATTTGGCGTCCCCGGGGTTGTCCATCACCTGAAAGCCCTCGTGGCTTTGCCCAATGGTGAATATGCCGCCGGGGTTGAAGCGGCAGCTGATTTTTTCTGGGATATACCCTAACGTATTCTTTAAAAAGTCCACGTGGGTGATGTCGTCCAGGTTGATGATAGCGCCCATCCGCGCCGCCATCTCAAACTCCTCAGCCGGTGTGTCGTTGGAGGAGAACATGACGTCCTCTCCCCGGACGCCGCACCCCTCGGCCAGCATCAGCTCCGTCAAAGAGGAGCAGTCCAGTCCGCAGCCCTCTTCGTGGAGGAGCTTTAAAATCTTGGGAGTGGGCGTGGCCTTGACGGCAAAATACTCCCGGAATCCGGGATTCCATGCGAAGGCACGTTTCAAACGGCGGGCATTTTCCCGGATGCCTTTCTCGTCGTAGATGTGGAAAGGGGTGGGATAGCGCTCAACAATGGAGCGCAGCTGCTCGGCGGTGACAAACGGTGTCTTCATGGCAATTCCTCTTTCTTCTTGCCTCTTTCCGTGGGGAAGGAGGGAAATCCTACTTATTTTAAGAGAAAAGAGGGCGGCTGTCAAGCAAAAGCCTTTTTTGCGGGAACAGGGAGGGGTTCCGCCGCAAAAATAGACAAGTGAGAGCGGTGGACAGAAAACGCGGCGGCGGGACCGTCCTGTGCATTGATTTTAGCGGGCCGGTCTGCTAAGATAAGAAGGAAAACCCGGTGGAATCCCCTCCGCGGGATTCCGCTTGCCCGCCGTTTTGCCGGGCAAGCGCCCAAGCGAAAATACCATTGATATTTTAAATGATATTTTGGATATCATCGAAAATTGGCGTTGGAAAATTGGCGGAAGGCGCACTATACTGAAAAAGAAAACGATTCCACAGACAGGAGGACGATGATAAATGGAAAAGGTGGTTGTAAACGCGATTGGGGAGCAGTGTCCCATTCCGGTGGTCAAGGCCACAAAGGCCCTCAAAGCCATGAGGGAGGCCGGGGAATTAGAGGTTCACGTGGACAACGACATCGCTGTGCAGAACCTCAATCGCATGGCCGCCAAGTTCGGCTGCAAAATGCGCTCGGAGAAGCAGGATGAGAAGCATTATGTGGTGACGCTGGACGTGGTCAATCCGGTGGCGGAGAGCGCCGTGGAGGAAGAGGAGATCACCTGCGCGCCCAATGCCATAGGCGCCTTCGTGGTGGCCGTGGACAGCAGCGTCATGGGCCGCGGCAGCGACGAGTTGGGCAAGACGCTGATGAAGGGGTTTCTCTATGCGCTCAGCCAGCTGGAGCGGCTGCCCAGGACGATTCTCTTTTATAACGGCGGCGCGCACCTGACCGCCGAGGGCTCCGACTCCATAGAGGATCTGCGGAACATGGAGGCCATGGGCGTGGAGATTCTCACCTGTGGCACCTGCGCCAACTTTTATCAGCTGACTCCCGTGGTGGGCGGAGTGACCAATATGTATACCATTGTGGAGAAGCTGACCGCCGCGGCAAAAGTGGTCAAGCCATGATCTACCTGGACAACGCGGCCACCACGCTGCATAAACCGCCCTGCGTCATCGAAGCGGTGACGGCGGCCATGACCTCCATGGGCAACAGTGCCCGTGGAGCCTATGGCAGCGCCCTGACCGCCTCCCGCACCATTTTTGAGACCAGGGAGAAGCTGGCCCGCCTTTTTGGCAGCGGCCGGCCGGATCATGTCTGTTTCACCGCAAACTCCACGGAGGCGCTGAACATCGCCATTGCCGGACTCTTTGGCTCCGGGGACCATGTGATCTCCACAGACCTGGAGCACAACTCCGTTCTGCGGCCGCTGTACCGCCTGGAGCGGCAGGGCGGAGAGGTGAGCTTTGTTCCAGCCGACCGCACGGGCCGGATCGACTATGATGCGTTTGAGGTGCTGATCCGGCCCAATACGAAGGGGATCGTCTGCACCCACGGTTCCAACCTGACCGGGGACTTGGTGGATATCCGCCGCGTGGGGCGGATTGCCCGCGATCACGGCCTGATTTTTGTGGTGGACGCCTCCCAGACCGCGGGTGTATTCCCCGTGAGTGTGGAGGACGCGGACGTCATCTGTTTTACCGGCCATAAAAGCCTGATGGGGCCCCAGGGCACAGGCGGGCTCTGCCTGGGTGACGGGGTGGAAATCCGCCCCTGGAAGACCGGCGGCACCGGCATCCAGACCTACAACCCGGACCAGCCGGAGGAGTATCCCACCCGGTTGGAGGCGGGTACGCTGAACGGCCACGGAATCGCGGGTCTGGGCGCGGCGCTGGATTACATTGGGGAGACCGGCCTTGAGGTGATCTGCGAGTATGAGCAGGGGCTGATGCGCCGGTTTTATGAACAGGTGTCCCGGGTGAAGGACGTGCGGATATGCGGAGACTTTGACGCAAAGCTGCGAGCCCCAATCGTATCTTTGAACATCGGCGATTACGATTCCTCCCAGGTTTCCGACGAACTCTCCGAGCGCTGGGGGATCGCCACCCGTCCCGGCGCCCATTGTGCGCCCCGGCTCCACCGGGCCCTGGGAACCCGGGACCAGGGGCTGGTCCGCTTCAGCTTTGCCTGGTTCAATACCGGGGAGGAAGTTGACACAGCGGCCCGGGCCGTCCGGACCCTGGCGGAGGAATAGAGATGCGGGAAAAAACGTTGAAGCTGATCGTCACCTTTCATACCACCGTGGGCGCCATGGCCATGGAAAAATGGTGCAAGGAAGAGGGGGTCCCCGGACGGCTGATTCCCGTTCCCCGGGCGATCAGCGCCGGATGCGGCATGTGCTGGATGGCGCGGCCGGAGGAGCAGACTCAGGTGGAGAGGGTCGTGGCGTCCCACGGCCTGGATGTGGACGGCACCTATAAGCTGATGCTGTAGAGGGAGGGAGTCTTTTGGCCGGAAGATCGAAATGCGAGGACTGTTTTCACTATGACTACGATGAGGAGATAGACGCCTGCGTCTGTGAAATGGACCTGGATGAGGACGAAATGGCCCGGTTCCTGCGGGCGGAGGCGGATCGCTGCCCCTATTATCAGCCCGGCGACGACTACACCCTTGCAAGAAGACAGTGAAAAAGAGCGCGGATTGTTCCGCGCTCTTTTCTTTATGTAGCCGCATCCTCTTCCGGGTCCAGAAGATGCATCACAGAGACCTCGTATGCGATGCGCTCCTGGGGGACGCCGTCGATGAGCTTTGTGTAGGTCCTGCTCTGTACCCGCCCCTCCAGGGCCAGAGGGTCTCCCACCTGCATGGCGCCGGCGCGCAGAGCCAGCTGGCCCCAGGTGATGACCGGCAGATAGTCGGCCCGGCCGTAATGGCGTCCCACGGCCAGCATGATGTCGCAGATGTTTCGCCCCAATGGCGTGCGGCGCAGAACAGGAGCCTTGCAGATGACGCCGGTGAGCTGAATCTCATTGCGGGTTTCCCCGTCACCAGGGGAGATGGATTGGGCGAAGACGGTGATCACCAGACGGTTTCCCTGGCCGCTCTTGTTGTTGAACGAGCGCAGCTGTCCGCTCAGGCGCAGGGGGACGTCCTGATGCACCTGATCCCTCAGGGACATGGGCAGCAGCACCGGCAGCCGGTCCGCCTGGCCGGAGAGGCGGGGCACTGCCAGCGGGAACTGATAGAAAGTCTGACCGTGATTTTCGTGGGAGAGGACGGGGGAGGATTCCGGGACGCCCCACAGCTCCACCTGGTTTTTACTGTTTGTCATATCCGTACACCTCTGTTGTTGATGAATAGTACACGATATGAAGGGCACGTCCCAATTAGACCTCTTTTCAAAAATGCTTTTTCGGCGTATAATACCACATAGATTGCCGGGTGAACTCGGCCGGATGGAGGATTGCGTGTGGCAAATCTGCTGGACTATATTGACTGGCGCGGAGACCTGACCTTTGCGATGTCACCGTTTAACGAGGTGGATAACCTGATCCTGGCGGAGCTTTCCTTTCTGGATTTTGAGGACATTGTGCCGCCGGTGGGCGGCGGAGCGGGCGTCCCGCTGAAAAAGGCGGCGGAGGACTATTTCAAGCTGCATCCCGACCGGGAGGAGGACATGGGCCTGATCGTGCCCGACCGCATTCCGGAGTTGCTGGAAAAGGCGGCGGGAAGCCTCCGGTTTTCCGGCATGGTGCTCAGCTGCTTTACCGACCGTCTGGACGAGGAGCAGGGGCTTCAGTTCGCCGCCTGCACGGCGGAATTGGGTGACGGCAGCCTGTATGTCGCCTTTCGTGGCACGGACGACACCATCGTGGGGTGGAAAGAGGATTTCAACATGAGCTTCATGGATGTGGTCCCCGCCCAGCGGGAGGCCGTATCGTACCTCCGCTCCGTGGCCGCCCAGCACCGGCGGCGGAAGCTGCGCATCGGCGGCCACTCCAAGGGGGGAAACCTGGCGGTATACAGCGCGGTTCACTGCGGCGCGGCCATCCAGCGCAGAATCCTGAGCGTGTACAACAACGACGGGCCCGGTTTTCGCACCAGCATGCTGCAAAAGGCGGAGCATACCCGGATTGCGGACCGGATCACCACCATTGTGCCCCAGTCCTCCGTGGTGGGGATGATCATGGAGCACGAGGAGACCTTTACCCTGGTCAAAAGCGACCAGAAAGGAATCTTGCAGCACGACGGCTTTTCCTGGGAGGTTATGGGAACCGGATTCGTCCATCTAACCGAGGATGCTCCGGAGCGCTGGCGCAACGACCTGACGCTGAAGGGCTGGATCTCCGGCATGAGCGATGAGCAGCGCCGCCGGTTTACGGAGGGACTCTTTGACATCCTCTCCGGTGCTGACGCAAAGACGCTGACCGAGCTGACGGAGGACGGGTTCAAGACGGCGGCCGCCATGGTGAAGGCCATGGCGGATATGGACAAGGAGACCCGGGATGTGCTTCTCTACGCATTCCGGAAGCTCTTTTTGAGCAAGGCCCAGGTGATCCAGGAGGAGCTGATCGGCAAGCGCCGGAAAAAAGAGAAGAAAGAGGAAAAGAAATGAAAGCGATCGTTTATACCTCCAAGGCGGGCCACACGGAGCGCTATGCCCGGATGCTCTCCAAGAGCACCGGCCTCCCGGCCTACACCCTGCCGGAGGCCAGAAGCGCGCTGGCCAAGGGCGAGGAGGTCTTTTACATGGGCTGGGTAATGGCCGGTACGATCTCCGGCATACGCCAGGCCGCAAAATGGTATCAGGTCCGGGGGGTGGCCGCCTGCGGCGCCTATGCGCCGGATCCGGAGGCCACCCGGCAGATGCGCGTCAACTGCGGTGTGGCGGAGGATGTGGGCCTCTTCTATCTCCAGGGCGGCATTGACTACAAAAAGCTCCACGGCCTGAACCGCTGGATGATGCTCTACATGAGCAAGATGATGGGCGAAAAATTAGAGGCGAAGCCCCAGCGCACGGAGGCGGAGGAGGAGATGCTCCGCACGCTGAAAGAGGGCGGCGACTTTGTCATGGCGAAAAACCTCAACGAGATCGAGGGGTGGATGAAAGCGCGGCAGGCCAATGAACTTTGACCCGCTGGAGCGGCGCTATCCCTCCCGGCGAGGGGTGATCTTCGGCCGATGCGCCGTGGCCGCCTCCCAGCCTCTTGCCGCCCAGGCGGGGCTGGACGTTCTCAAAGAGGGGGGAAACGCCGTGGACGCAGCCATTGCCGCCGCAGCTGTGCTGACGGTGGCGGAGCCCACCTCCAACGGCCTGGGCAGCGACGCCTTTGCCCTGATCTGGAACGGGAGGCGGCTCTACGGCCTCAACGGCAGCGGCTGTTCGCCCGCGTCCATTTCAGCGCGGGCTCTCTCCGGCCAAAGGGAAGTACCCCGCTTCGGCTGGACCCCGGTGACGGTGCCGGGAGCGGCGGGCGCCTGGGCGGAGATGTGGCGCCGCTTTGGACGACTGCCCTTTCCAAGACTCCTCCAGAGTGCTGTGGATGCGGCCCGCAATGGAGTGGTGGTGCAGCCCGCCACCGCCCGCAGCTGGCGTCAGGCCCTGGAGCTGCACAGCCGGGAGCTTCACGGACCGGAGTTTGAAGAGTGGTTTCGGGTGTTCGCCCCCGGCGGCGCAGCGCCCCGGCCAGGGGAGCTCTGGCGCTCGGAGGATCACGCCCGCACGCTGGAGGAGATGGCCCGGACGGAGTGCGAGTCCCTGTACCGGGGTGGCCTGGCGGAGCGGATTGACCGGGCCAGCCGGGAAAACGGCGGCTTTTTGCGCAAAGAGGACCTGCACGCCTACCGGCCGGAGTGGGTGGAGCCCATCTCCGTGGGCTACAGGGGCTATGAGGTCTGTGAGATTCCACCCAACGGCTGCGGAATCGCGGCGCTGATGGCACTCAATATCCTGAAAAACATGTCCCTGGGGGAAAAGGAGCGCGGGGATAGCTGCCACAAGCTGATGGAGGCCATGAAGCTTGCCTACAGCGACGCAAGGGAGTATGTGGCGGACCCAAGGTACATGGACTATTCTCCGGAAGAGCTGCTTTCCCCCGGCTACGGCGCCGCCCGCGCGGCCCTCATCGGCGATCAGGCGCTGGAGCCGGCGCCGGGCGCGCCGCCGAAGGGCGGCACGGTATACTTCTGCACCGCCGACGCAGAGGGAAACATGGTCTCCTTCATCCAGAGCAGCTATGTCGGCTTTGGCTCCGCGGTTGTGGTGCCCGGCACGGGCATCACGCTTCAGAACCGGGGCTGCGGATTCAACCTGCGCCCCGGCCACCCCAGCTGTCTGGGCGGAGGGAAAAGGCCCTGCCACAGCATCCTTCCCGGATTTTTGATGAAGGACGGACAGGCGGTGGGGGCGTTCGGCGTCATGGGCGGTGCCATGCAGCCCCAGGGCCATCTGCAGGTAGTCACCAATACCATCGACTTTGGCCTCAGCCCCCAGGATAGCCTGGACGCGCCCCGGTGGCAGTGGACCGGGGGCAGGGAGATTCTGGTGGAGCCCGGCTTTTCCCGGGAAATCGCGGAGGAACTTCGCCGCCGGGGCCACGAGGTCCGCTTTGCTCAGGGATCAGACTCCTTTGGCCGGGGACAGATCATCTGGCGGGACCGGGAGACGGGAATCCTCTGCGTGGGCACGGAATCCCGCTGCGACAGCGCCGCTGCCATCCTGTAACAGACAAAAAAGAAAGCCTGCCGGAGTCCCGGCAGGCTTTTTGCGTCACAGCAGAAGCAGCAGGTGGTAATAGCCGATCATCAGCAGGCAGAACAACAGCGACAGCGGCACCGTCTTGCGGATCAGCTCCCCAAGGGAGATGTGGAAGTAATCCGCCGCCACCACAAGACATACGTGGGTGGGAGAGAGCTGGCTGGCCGCGTGGCAGATGCACATGAGCAGCACCACCAGCGGCACTCCGCCGTCCATGGCGGCAAAGGCCAGGGGCGTGCCCAGGGCGATGATCCCGCTGGTGCCGCTGATGATGGTGCCCAGGAAAAACAGCAGCACAAAGATCAGGTAGGTGGGAATGGGAAGATTGCCCAACAAGTCGGGGAGCAGCTCCAAAACGCCGGTGTAGGCGATCAGCTCCTTCAGGACCAGAACCAAAAAGGTGCTGAACAGCAGCTTGGCCTCAAAGGCACTGGACACCATGGCAAGAAGCTCACGGGGTGAAAAGCGGCAGAGGATGGCCATGGCTGCAATGGAGATCAAAACGGCCTCCACCACACCCAGGCCGCAGGCCAGAATGAGGAAGAGGATCAGTAGCAGGGGCCACAGGTGCTGGAGCAGATGCAGCGCGTCCAGCCGCCGGCTGGAGCTGGGCGCTGAGCCCGGGTCCTTGGGCAGCTTGCGCAGATAGGGCAGGTAGCCCAACAGAACCAGCACGCAAACAGGCGCCAGCATGGCCAGCAGAAACCGGGGCAGAGCCACGCCGGACAGATTGCAGATCAGAAGCACTCCGGCATAGGTGGGCAGAGAGCTCTCCGGGATGTGGCGGAACCAGCTGGTGGTCACGGCCTGCTCTTTGGGCGTGAGATAGCCGTCGGTGGCGTCTTTGACAATATCGCCGCAGAGAATCATGGCCGCCGCGGAGGGAAGCAGACCGATGAACATGGAGGCGCCGGCCACATTGACGCGGCGGTTGTGAAAAAGGCCATTCAGGTCCTGCTGGGCCTGTTTGATGAGGCTGCGCCGCTCCAGCATCCGCTGGAGGTAGGTGATGAGATACAGGGATATCAGCACGGAACAGGAGCCGCGATCGGTGAAGACCCGGAGCACCCGGTGGAGGACAGCCAGCGCCGGTATGCGGTAGAGCAGCGCCGTCATCACCACGCCGCCAAGGATGGCCTGATAGAGGGGGCGGTGAAAGGCCAGCAGCAGAACGATCGTCAAAAAGACGACTCCCAGATATGCAGCCGTCATAGGTCCTCCCGGATTGCCGGCGCCGGGTAAGGGCGCCTGAACTTGTTGGGTCTTATCCCAGTATACGGGCAAAGCGGGGCGCTGTCAATCCACTGAACAGATGGCAAAAGGGCCGGAGCAGTGATCTGCTCCGGCCCAGGGACGTAAAAAGCTTAACGCTGGTAGTCGAATTCCAAGTTGTACATGGACACGGTGTCGCCGTCCTGAATGCCCATCTCCTCCATCCGGTCAAAGAGCCCGGACTCCCGGAGCATCTTGTCGAACCAGTTGCGGCTTTCATAATCGCCGAAATTGGTGTTGGCGATGAGCCGCTGGAGCCAGGGCCCCTCCACGATCCAGACGCCGTCCACCACCTCGATGTTCAAAGGTGCGGAAGTGTCCACCTCGGCGGGCCGGGGCACATACTCCGGCTCGTAGACCGCCACGGGCGGCAGGGCGGAGAGGGCCTGAGCCACCTTCTGCACCAGTTCCCGGGTGCCCTTGTGGGAGGCGGCGGAAATCTCATAGAGAGGATAACCAAGAGCTTCCACATGGCGGCGGAGCACATCCACGTTCTCCGCCGTCTCGCAGATGTCGGTTTTGTTGGCCGCCACGATCTGGGGGCGGACGGCCAGCTCGGGGCTGTACTGCTTCAGCTCCTCGCAGATGGCGTCGAAGTCCGCCACCGGGTCCCGTCCCTCGCTGCCGGAGACGTCCACCACGTGGACCAGCAGGCGGCAGCGGTCGATGTGCCTGAGGAAGTCGTGGCCCAAACCGGCGCCGTCGCTGGCACCCTCAATGATGCCGGGGATGTCCGCCATGACAAAGCTGACGCCCTCGTCCACATACACCACGCCCAGGTTGGGGTAGAGGGTGGTGAAGTGGTAGTTGGCGATCTTGGGCTGGGCTTTGGAAACCACGCTGAGCAGCGTGGATTTGCCCACGTTGGGAAAGCCCACCAGTCCCACGTCCGCCAGCAGCTTCAGCTCCAGGATCACATCGTGGGATTCTCCGGGCAGTCCCGCCTTGGCAAAGCGGGGCACCTGGCGGGTGGGGGTGGCAAAATGGGTGTTGCCCCAGCCCCCCTTGCCGCCCCGGCAGAGGACAAAGGGCTCTGAGTCCGACATGTCCCTGATGATCTCATTGGTCTCCGCGTCACGGATCAGCGTGCCCCGGGGGACTTTGATGGTCAGGGATTTCCCGTCCTTTCCGGACTTGCGGGCGCCCTGGCCGTCCACACCGTTTTCCGCCACGTACTTGCGCTTATAGCGGAAATCCATCAGCGTGGACATGTTGTCGTCCACTTGGACGATGATGGAGCCGCCCTGGCCGCCGTCGCCGCCGTCGGGACCGCCTGCGGCCACGTATTTTTCCCGGTGGAAGGAGACCGCGCCGTTGCCGCCCTTGCCCGCGCGGACGGTGATGCGGGCCTTATCGATAAAAGATGTCGCCATGGGAACCCTCCGTTTTCTCTTTAGTATGCCAATTGACGCCCCGGCCATACGTCCGGGAAGGACAAAGAGCCCCGAACGGAACGTTCGAGGCTCTTCTCACAATCTCATTACTGGGCTTCGTAAACAGAGACCTGCTTGCGATCTTTACCCAGGCGCTCAAAACGAACGACGCCGGAGGCGGTGGCAAACAGCGTGTCGTCGCTGCCCTTGCCAACGTTCACACCGGGATGAATGTGCGTACCGCGCTGACGAACCAAGATGTTGCCGGCCTTGACAAACTGACCGTCGGCACGCTTGGGCCCAAGGCGCTTGGACTCGGAATCACGGCCGTTCTTGGTGGAGCCCATACCTTTTTTATGAGCGAAAAACTGCAGACCAATACGGATCATAGCAAAGTACCATCCTTTCTGTAAGATGATGTTGGAAGAGGGAGGAGGTCAGCCCTCCAGCACCTCGACATAGTCCGGGTAATCCTCGTGCAATTGAGAGAGATAGACCATCAGCCCCGTCAAAAGCGTCTGACAGGTGGATTCCGCCGTGGGGGAGAGCCCCCCGGGCAGCCGGAGCGAAAGTTTCGCGTCCCGCTCACTGATCTTCACCGCTGCGGCCAGGCCCATCACGTCGTTGACGGTGGCCTCGACCAAGGTGATGACCGCGGTGATGGATGCGCAGACGATGTCCGCCCCGGCCTCGGCGTAACCGCTGTGGCCCCGGCTTTCAAAGCCCACGATCCGATTGCCCTCCAAATGGAACGTAACGGTGGTCATCCTCTTAGAGGGAGATCTTGCCGATCGTCACCTTGGTATAAGGCTGACGATGGCCCTGACGCTTACGATAGCCCTTCTTGGGATTGTACTTGAAAATACGGATCTTCTTGCCCTTGCCGTTCTTCACGACAGAGGCCTCCACCTTGGCGCCTTCCACTGCGGGAGCGCCGAACTTGGTGTTCTCACCGTCCAGGACAGCCAGGACACGGTCGAAGGTGACGCTGTCGCCGGCCTCTGCGGGCAGCTTTTCGATGAACAGGACATCGCCTTCGGCGACCTTGTACTGCTTACCGCCGGTTTCAATGATTGCGTGCATACTTTGCACCTCTCTTTCCTTTATTACGGACTCGCTGTCGGGGGCGGAGAAGTCTTCTCACTTGTCAACCCATTCAAAGCGGCTTATCAAGTATATCAGCGAATACCCGGCTTGTCAATGGATTCCGGAAGAAATTTGCAAAAAAACAGGGGAATCCCGGCACTTTTGCGGCAAACCGTCTCAGACCTTTTGATCCTGTGGCGCGGCGCGGCCGCAGAGCAAACGCCCCATCTCCAAAAAGTCCGTGTGGCGCACGTCCCGGGGCTCAAAGCGGAAGAGACGGAACACCGCCTGCATGGCTGCGCCCAGGCCGAAGACGGAAACCAGGGTCCCCATGCCGATGGGTCCCCTGAGCAGCCACGCGGCGCAGATCACCATCCCAAGCAGTATGACATTCACCGTTCCGATGGGGAGGCGGCGCATCCGTTTTCCTAAGGCCACCAGCAGGGAATCCCGGGGGCCGCAGCACAGCGCGGAGCGCATATAGATGAGCTGCCCGACGGCGATGATAAAAAGACCCAGAACCAGTACCGCAAAAGAGACGGGCAGAGAGGTTTGAAGAGGCACTGCCTCCAACGCGGTGAACAGGTCTATGCTGAGTCCCACCAGAACCGCGTCCAAGAGCGTGCCCATGCCGATCCGCTCCCCTAACAGCAGGTCGGCCCCCACCACAAAGACGCTCAGGAGAATGGAGGCGGTCCCATAGCTGATCCCAAAACACCGGGAGAGCCCCATATTCAAAGCGTCCCAGGGCGCCAGCCCGATGTTGGCCTGGATGGTCAGATAGATGCCGAACGCCGCCACAAAAAGCCCTCCAGCGGCCTGGAGAGTCCGGGGCAGAAGCATCAATCGGGGGGAACGGCTCATAGCGGACACTCCTTTTTACGCATTGGTATAGGACAGCTGCTCCACGGTCCAGCCGGCGATCAGCTCCGCGTACCACTTGCAGACCGATTTTGCGGCCTCCACGTTTAAGTTTACATAATTTCCGCACTCGGCGGCGCTCTTTCCGGGCAGCTCGCCGTCAAAGCCGGCGGCCTGCTGAAAGACCCGCTTTAAAAGCTCCACCGCATCCTCGCAGCAGAGCAGGCGGTTGTCAAAGAGAAAGTAGAAGCCGGTCTGACAGCCCATGGGGCCGAAATAGATCACGGCCTCTTGTTCCGGTGCGTTGCGCAGCAGCGTGGCGATGAGGTGCTCTGTGGAGTGGAGCTCGCTGTTGGAGAGCAGATCGCCGGTGTTGGGCTTCTTAAAGCGGAGGTCGAAGGTAATGATGTCTGCGTCCCGGCGGGAGAAGTAGAGCCCGGGCAGCAGGCTGTTGTGATCCACGGTAAAGCTGGCGATGCGGTCCATATCAGAATTCCTCCTGCAGTTTTTTGGCAAAGGGCAGCACCACCCTGCCCAAGGCTTTTAGGGCCTGGCTGAAATCAAAATATTCCTCCGCCTGCTTTTCAGAAAACAGCCGGTCGGACACGGACTTCAGGGAGACAAAGCGCACACCGCTGCGCAGGCAGACCTGAGCGATGGCTCCGCCCTCCATTTCGCAAAGAGTGGGGGAGAAGGTATCCCGCACCCGGCGGGCCCGATCCCCGCCCACGGCAAACCAGTCCCCGGTGGCCACCCGGCCCAGTTGGGCGGAGAAGCCCAGCTGACGCAGAAGAGCCTGGCAGTGCTCCGGCCGCCAGGTGGGAAATTCCACCCGGTTGACGGTGGAGACCAGGCCGATCGGGTCGCCCACGGCGGAGGTGTCCACGTCGTGCTGTACAAAGTCCCTGGCCAGCACCAGCGTGCCGATGGGCAGGTCCCGGCAGCACCCGGCCACGCCGGCGTTGAGGATCAGCTCCACGCCGCAGTGCAGGCACAAGAGCTCAGCGGCCATGGCGGCGTTCACCTTACCCACGCCTCCCGCGCAGGCCAAGATTCCCTCCGCCACCTCAAAGACCGGGATGCCGGACACGGTTTCCAGCGGTACAAGGTCCCGGGCGCCGGGCAGGGCGTGTAGCTCCGAGGGCATGGCGAATTGCAGACCAATTTTCATAGTGGCTCCTTTGCTGAAGACGGAGCGTGCTCCGTCTCTGATTTGGGAAGGTGAAATCAAAAAAAGGGGCGGACCCAAGGCCCGCCCCTTTCTGGAAGGCACTTATTTCCCGGAGACGATGGTCGCGGTGTCCATCGCGATCATCAGCTCTTCATTGGTGGGGATCAGCAGGACCTTGACCTTGGAGTCGGGGGCGGAGATCACGGTCTCTTCACCGCGGACCTTGTTGGCCTCGGCGTCCATCTTCACGCCCATGAACTCCAGATCAGAGGCAATGGCCAGGCGCTGGGAGGCGGAGTTCTCGCCCACGCCGGCGGTGAAGATGATGGCATCCACGCCGCCCATGGCGGCGGCATAGGAGCCGATGAGCTTCTTGACGCCGTAGTTGAACATCTCCACGGACAGGGAGGCCCGCTCATTGCCCTCCTTGCCTGCGTTCTCCAGATCACGGAAGTCGGAGCTGACGCCGCTGACGCCCAACACGCCGGACTTCTTGTTCAGAATGGAGACCATCTCCTTGATGTCCATGTTGTACTTGGTCATCAGATACTCAAGGATACCGGCGTCCAGGTCGCCGGAGCGGGTGCCCATGGGCAGGCCGGCCAGGGGCGTAAAGCCCATGGAGGTGTCCACGCTCTTTCCGCCGTCCACGGCGGTGACGGAGGAGCCGTTGCCAAGGTGGCAGGAGATCAGCTTCAGATCCTCGCTCTTTTTGCCTAACATGGCGGCGGCACGGCCGGCCACATACTTGTGACTGGTGCCGTGGAAGCCGTAGCGGCGGACCTTGTCAGTCTCATAGTACTCGTAGGGCAGGGCGTACATATAGGCCTTGGCGGGCATGGTCTGATGGAAGGCGGTGTCGAACACGGCCACCATGGGTACGCCGGGCATAACCTTCTCGCAGGCGCGGATACCGGTCAGGTTGGCGGGGTTGTGAAGGGGGGCCAGGGGGATGCAGTCCTCGATGGCGCGCATCACGTCGTCGGTGATGAGGACGGATTTGTTGAAGGCCTCGCCGCCGTGAACCACGCGGTGGCCCACAGCGTCGATCTCCTTCATGGAGGCGATCACGCCGTTTTTGGCGTCCACCAGAGCGTCCAGCACAGCCTGGATGGCTTCGGAGTGAGTGGGCATGGCCACGTCCACTTCCTTCAGCGCTTCCTTGCCTTCCACCTGGGGCTTATAGGTGAATTTGCCGTCGATGCCGATGCGCTCGCACAGGCCCTTGGCCAGCACCGCGCCGCTGTCGGGATTGAGCAGCTGATACTTCAGGGAAGAACTTCCGGCGTTGATGACTAATACGTTCATGTTTTTAACTCCTTTTTTCCAGACGCTTGCGTAACGCCCGCAAATGATATAAAATAATAACAATCAGTTTTCCCGCTATTTTCGGGACAACACCTTCATTATAACAAAAATTTTCCTGGATACAACCGTTATTTTCCTGGACTTTGCGGTTTTTGGATGAAAAAATTGTAACCAATTGTCACTTTTTGAGGGGGAAGTCCATGGGGGCGGCAGGTATAATAGCAGAATATAATCCACTTCATCTGGGCCACCAGTATCAGATGGAGCGCACCCGCGCCCTGTTGGGGGAGGAGACGCCCATCGTCTGCGTGATGAGCGGGAACTTTGTCCAGCGGGGAGCCTTCGCCATTGTCCGCAAGCATGTGCGTGCGGAGGCGGCGGTCAGCGCGGGAGCGGATTTGGTGCTGGAACTGCCCCTTCCCTGGGCCCTTGCCTCGGCGGAGCGGTTTGCCCAGGGCGGAGTCAGAGTTTTGCAGGCCACCGGCGTTGTGAGCCACCTCTCCTTCGGCAGCGAAAGCGGCGACGCTTTATCACTGATGGAGCTGGCCCGGGGCCTGCTGCGGCCGGAATTTCCACCGCTTTTGCGCCGGGAGCTGCGGTCGGGGGACAGCTTTCCCCGTGCCCGCCAGCGGGCGCTGGAGCAGCTTTTGGGCACGCGGGCGCATAGACTGGAACAGCCCAATGACACGTTGGGTGTGGAATACTGCAAAGCGCTGGCGCAGCTTGCACCGCGGATTGAGCCGCTGGCCATTTTACGCACCGGCGCCGGACACGACGGCGAGGCGGTGGGGGGAATCGCATCCGCCTCGGCCATCCGCGCACTGCTTTTGGATGGGAAAGAGGCGGACCGATACATGACCCCCGACATGGCCCGGCTCTACCGGGAGGAGATTGTCATCGGCCGCGCCCCCGTGGACCTGTCGGTTTGTGAAAGGGCGGTGCTGGCCCGCCTGCGGACCATGGAAGAGGCGGACTGGGCGCTCTATGACGAGGGGGCGGAGGGCCTCTACCACCGGTTTTACGACGCGGCCAACTCCTGCACCACGGTGGAGGAGCTGCTGTGCGCCGTCAAGACCAAACGCTATCCCATGGCGCGGCTGCGCCGGATGCTGCTGCGGGCCTATCTGGAGCTGCGGGACCTGCCGGAGGATATTCCATACCTCCGGGTGCTGGCCGCCGGTCCCCGGGGACGGGAGCTGCTGGCCCGGATGCGCCGATGTGCCGCGCTGCCGGTGCTGACCAAGCCCGCCGATGTGCGCGGCCTCTCGCCAGAGGCAAACCGAGTCTTTTTGATGGAGGTCCGGGCCACCGACCTCTATGCCCTTGCCTACCCATCTCTCCGCCAGGCATCCGGCGGCAGCGAATGGACAACAGGACCACGCATCCAAACTCCCTGAAAAGGAGCGTTTTCTATGGAAAAGCTGATCGCCCTGTTCTGCGCTCTTTGTCTGATGGCCGGCTGCGCCAGCGTCCCGCCGGAATCGGAGGAAGCGCCGCTGAAAAAAGAGCCTGCGGCGGAGAAAATCTCCCAGTCGGTGGAGAAATCCGCCGTCTACGGCGCTGCTGTCCAAACGGCCGCCTATACGGTGGAAAGTCAGATCCGCGCCGACACGGTCTATGATGAGGACGGAGCGCTGCTGGTCAACTACCGCTATGAGGTGCCCCATCTGACTGCATGGGATGAAGGCGGAGAACCCTGGGCCTGTCAGGATGACGATGTGGCCGCCAACCTTGAGACGTTCAACGGACGCTTTGAAGAGTGGCTCAGCGGTGAGGATTTCCAGGAGAAGGCGGACGAGGCCCGCGCGTTTTATGAGGACTGGAAGGCGGAGCGGGAGACTGCTCAAAGCGAGGCCGTTTGGAGCCGTGAATTTTTATACGACCTCTCGTTTACCTCCTATATGACCACCGACCTCATCAGCATCAGCGGGCGTTACTATGACTACAGCGGCGGAGCCCACGGAATGACCGTGCTGCTGGGCTGGAACTACGATCTGACCGGCCGGAGATTCATCGGCCCGCTGGAGCTTGCCGCCGACCAGGCCGCTTTCACAGAGGCGGTGGCCCGGGAGATTTTGGCTCAGATTGGACCGGGGGACCCGCTGTATTGGGATGATTACGATGAAATTGTGGCCTGTTGGCCCAATTATGCCGTCTCCTTCAATGAGGAAGGGATGGAGGTGGGATTTTCCCCCTATGAGCTGGCCTGCTATGCCGCCGGCCCCCAGCAGTTCCAGATATCCCGGGAATTCATGGAGCCCTATCTCAGCGACTACGGCAGGGCCCTCTTAGGATACGCGGCATAAAAAAGAGAGAAAGTCCCCATCCGGACCGGATGGGGACTTTTTGCAGCATGGTTGACAACAATACGAATTCGTACTAAAATAAAAGTACGAATTCGTATTGTGAGCAGGAGGGGCTATGGACGGGACGATGGAACAGGTGCGCAGCATCATGATCGGCATCAACCGCATTGACGGACTCTATTACCTGTGTGCAAAGCGCACGGGGCTCAAAGAGAACACCCTTGCCCTGCTCTATGCGCTCAACGACGGGAAGCGCCATACCCAGACCCAGATCAGCGAGCAGTGGCTCATCCCCAAGACCACGATTAATACGGTGGTAAAAGAGTGCGTGGAGCAGGGGTATGTGGCCTTTGAGCCGGGGGAGCGCAGGCGGGAAAAGACGCTTTTTCTGACCCCGGAGGGCAAGGAGCACGCGAGCGCCCTTCTCTCAGACCTCTGTCAAATGGAATGCACGGCGCTGAAAAAGACGCTGGAGCGCTATCCGGCTGACTGGATCGACGCCCTTTCGGAATTTGCCGCGCAGCTGACGGCGGCCTTTGGGGAAAAGGAGGAGCGCCGCTGAATACGGATTGAATCAAGGACGGAGTATCATAGTATGCATTTTGAAACCATGCAGCCCACAAGGTTGTTTTTCCACTGCGCGATTCCCAGTATGATCAGCATGGCGGTCAGCTCCCTTTACACGGTGGCGGACGGCATCTTTGTGGGACGCTTCATCGGCCAGGATGCCTTAGCGGCGGTGAACCTGGTCATGCCGCTGGTGATGATCTGCTTTGCCCTGGCGGATATGGTGGCGGTGGGCTCATCGGTCCAGATATCCATTTTGCTGGGCCGCAGGGAGGAGGACCAGGCGAGGCTGACCTTTTCCTCCTGCGTCAAACTGATTGCCGCCTTCTCCTGCCTGGCGGGTGTGCTTGGCTTTTTCCTATCAAGGCCGGTACTGCTGACCATGGGAGCGGGGGAGAACGTGACGGAGCTGGCCGCTCAATACATCCGGGTCTACGCTCTGTTTTCCCCACTTGTGATGGTGTTTTTCGCCATTGACAACTATCTCCGTGTCTGCGGAAAGGCCCGCTACAGCATGGTGCTGAATGTGGTCACGGCGCTGGGAAACATCCTGCTGGATTTTGTGTTTATCGTCCTGCTGCGCTGGGGAATCTGGTCCGCTGCGCTGGCCAGCTGCCTGAGCCTGTCCCTTGGGACAGTGCTGGCGATGGCACCCTTTTTCCGGAAAAAGCTGACGCTCTATTTTGTCAGAGGGGTCATCCCCCTCCGTCAGCTTGGACACCTGCTGGCCAACGGTTCCTCGGAGCTGTTTACCAACATCGCAAGCTCCGCGATGATGCTGATCCTGAATGCGGTGCTGCTGCGGATCGGAGGGTCGCTGGCGGTGGCCGCCGTCTCGGTGGTCCTGTATGTGGACAGCATCGTAAACTCCCTGGTCTTTGGGCTGGCGGACTCCATGCAGCCCGCCATCAGCTACTGCCACGGCCGCGGGCTCAGAATACGGGTCCGGGTGCTGGAACAGCGGGTGCTGCTCACGGCGGCGGCCATCTCTCTGGCGGCGCTTATTTTCATGCGCAGTTGCGGCGGAGGGCTCATCGCCCTCTTTGCCCAAAAGGGCGACGGCGCGCTTTTGATGATGAGCCTGCGGGCCATGGAGCTTTTTTCCCTGTCCTATGTGGTGAGCTGGGTGGACGCCTGCCTGGGCTCCTATCTGACGGCGCTGGACCGGCCCGGCAGGTCCCTGGCGGTCACACTCTGCGGCACGCTGGTGTTCCCGGTGCTGTCGCTTGGCATCCTTGCCCCGCTGTGGGGCCTGGACGGCGTGTGGTGCATGCCTTTGGCAGCCGGCATTGCCAGCGCCGTTGTAGCGGTGGCGGCCGTGGCCGCCATGGGGCGGACGGGCGGCGCCGCTGCAAGCGCTGATTCGCAGGAATGAAGAAAAAAAGCACCCGGTGGACGAAAGCCCACCGGGTGCTTTTTGATCGGTTGCCACAGTCATCGCGGCATCTCGCCGGCGGTCAAACGTGAAGGCGCGGACCGGATTTCCGGAAATTTCCTCGAATGAAAGCTTGTGGAAGGGAGAGATTGAATCCGGGGGCTTTTATCAAAAGAGCCTGTCTGCGCGATCAGGCGCGGCCGGACTGGAAAGGAAGAGAGTCATGGAAGAGAACAAACCCTATGTCCCCGCGGATCGGGTGATGCCTGAGCTGACAGTGGTTTCCGTGGTGTTAGGCGTGGTGCTGGCCGTCCTCTTTGGGGGCGCCAACGCGTATCTGGGGCTGCGGGTGGGGATGACGGTCTCCGCCTCCGTCCCCGCGGCGGTCATCTCCATGGGGGTGATCCGCAAGCTGATGCGCCGCAACTCCATTTTGGAAAACAACATGGTGCAGACCATCGGCTCCGCCGGGGAATCGGTGGCCTCCGGGGCCATATTTACGCTGCCGGCGCTGTTCATGTGGGCGGGAGAGGGCCTGGGCGACATGCCGTCGCTCCTTGAGATCGGGCTGATCGCCCTGTGCGGAGGCGTCTTGGGCGTGCTGTTGATGATCCCGCTGCGCAGCGCGCTGATCGTCAAAGAGCATGCCGTACTGGCCTATCCGGAGGGGCAGGCCTGCGCCGAGGTGCTCATCGCCGGGGAAGAGGGAGGCACCAGAGCCTCGGTGGTGTTCTCCGGCCTGGGGATCGCGGGGCTCTACAAATTCATTGCCGACGGGCTGAAGGCGTTTCCAAGCGAGATCGCCTATGATATCCACGGCTACCGGGGCTCCGGCATCGGTGTGGATGTTTTGCCGGCCCTGGCGGGCGTGGGCTATATCTGCGGGGTCAGGGTGTCCTCCTATCTCTTTGCCGGCGGCGTGCTGGGCTGGTTTGTGCTCATGCCTCTCATCGCGCTCTTCGGCGGAGATGCGGTGCTGTTCCCCGCCACCGTGTCGGTCAATGAGCTGCTTCAGGAAGGTTCTTCGGCGCTCTGGGGCAGCTTCATCCGCTATATCGGCGCGGGCGCCGTGGCGGCGGGCGGAATCATCAGCCTGATCAAATCCCTCCCCCTGATTGCGCGCACCTTCCGGGACGCCCTGGGAGGCTATGGCAAAAACGGACTGGGGACGCTCCGCACGGAGCAGGACCTCTCCATGGGATTTTTGCTGGCGGCGGTGGCCGTGGTGGCGGCCGCCCTGTGGCTGATCCCGGTGATCCCGCTCACGCTGCCCACCGCGCTGCTGGTCATCATCTTTTCCTTTTTCTTTGCCACCGTGTCCTCCCGGATGGTGGGGCTGATCGGTTCCTCCAACAACCCGGTCTCCGGAATGGCCATCGCGACGCTGCTGATCTCCACGCTGCTGTTGAAGGCTGCGGGCGAAACGGGGATTGAGGGAATGACCGCAGCCATCACTATCGGCTCTGTGATCTGCATCGTGGCAGCCATTGCCGGAGATACCTCTCAGGACCTGAAGACCGGCTTTCTCTTAGGCGCGACGCCCCGCAAGCAGCAGATCGGAGAACTGATCGGCTGCACGGCGTCGGCCATCGCCATCGGCGCCATACTCTATCTTCTCTCCATCGCCTGGGGATACGACTCCACGGAGCTGCCCGCCCCACAGGCCACGCTGATGAAGCTGGTGGTGGAAGGCGTCATGGGCGGAAACCTGCCCTGGACTCTGGTGGGGGTGGGTGTGATGATCGCCGTGGCGGCGGAGGTCCTTGGGATCCCAGTGCTGCCCTTTGCCATTGGGCTGTATCTGCCCATTTACCTCTCCACCCCGATCATGGCCGGCGCGCTGGTCCGGCACTTTGTGGAAAAGCGCCGCTACCGCTCGGAAGAGGAGAAGGACGGCGCGGTGCGCTCCGGTGTGCTCTACGCCTCCGGACTCATTGCCGGAGAGGGGCTTGTGGGTATTGTGCTGGCCCTGTTTGCCGTGATCCCCTTTCGGGGATATGCGTCCTTCGGCGCGTTCCTGGATCTTTCGAACCGGGGCGTCGGCATCGGCAGCGTGGGCGGGCTGGTCGCCTTTTCGTTGCTGCTTACAAGCCTCTGGTGGGCCGCCGCACGGGGACGGGACGGCAATTGAAGCTTGCAAGAAAGGCGGGAGGGCTGTATACTTTTGGTGTACGGCCTTTCCGGTCAGTCGGAGGAGGAAGCGTGGCAAAGAAGGAGAACTTTCTGGACTGGGTGCCTGAGGTCAATCCGGCGTTCCGGTGGGAGGAGCGGGAGGATGGCACGGTGGTCATCCATATGACCCACGGCGGCGTTTTTGACCGCATTGCCCAGACTGTGGCCCATACGCCGCCGGTGAGCCATATCGCACTGGACGGCTACGGCAGCTACCTGTGGCGCCAGATGGACGGAACTTCTACGGTTGGCCAGCTGGCGGAGCGGATGCTGGATCAGTTTGGACCCGAGGTGGAACCGCTTTACAACAGGCTGGTCTGCTACCTGAACACCCTTTGGAGCGGACGGCTGATCCGGTTTGCGGACGCTTCCCCGATGCCGGGAACGGCAAGTCGCGGCACCCGCGGAGCGCGGGGGAGATCATGGGCGGCCAACGCCGCAAGGAGGAAATAGAGCGATGCGTGTATTGGAACAGCTGGAGCCCGGCCGGGTATTTTACTATTTTGAGGAGCTTTGCAAAATTCCTCACGGCTCCCGGAATACCAAGGCCATCAGCGATTACTGCGTGGAGTTTGCAAGGGCCCGGGGCCTGGAGTGCCACCAGGACGCGGCAAACAACGTCATCATCGTCAAGGAGGCCACTCCCGGCTATGAGTCGGCGGAACCGGTGATTTTGCAGGGCCACCTGGATATGGTCTGCGAACAGGCGCCGGAGTGCACCCTTGATATGGAGAAAGAGGGACTGGAGCTGGCGGTGGACGGCGATCAGGTGTACGCGAAGGGAACCACCTTGGGCGGAGATGACGGCATTGCCGTGGCCATGACCCTTGCCGTGCTGGAATCCGGCGAGATCAGCCATCCCCGTCTGGAGGCGGTGTTCACCGTGGATGAGGAGATCGGCATGTTAGGAGCGGCGGCGCTGGATGTGTCGCCTCTAAAGGGCCGCAAGCTCATCAACATCGACTCCGAGGTGGAGGGCATCTTCACCGTCAGCTGTGCCGGCGGCGTGGTGGCCCGGTGCGACCTGCCGGTTCAGTGGGAGGCGGCGGCTGGAACCGTGTATACCGTGACGGTGGGCGGCCTGAAGGGCGGCCACTCCGGCGTGGAGATCGACAAGGGCCGGGGCATGGGCAACGAGCTGATGGGCCGGATCCTCTGCGCCCTGAGCCGCCGGACGGAGATTCGGCTGGTGTCCGTCGGCGGCGGCACAAAGGACAACGCCATTGTCCGGGAGTCCTCCGCCCGGTTCCTGTGCGAAGACACCCGGACGGTGAGGGAAACGGTGGAGGAACTGGAAAACGCCTTCCGCCAGGAGCTGGCGTCTTCCGATCCGGGGGTGAGCGTTTTCCTGACCGCTTGCGAAAAGTGGAGCGGAAAGGCCATGACCAATGCCTCCACCCAGGGGATCGTTCTCTTTCTGAGCCTTTCCCCCAGCGGCATTCAGGCCATGAGCCAGGATATCCCGGGCCTGGTGCAGAGCTCGCTGAACCTGGGGATACTCACCACGGAGGAGAACCAGGTGGCGGCCGCCTACTGCGTCCGCAGCTCCGTGGCCAGCCAGAAGCAGATGATGATAGACCGGCTGGGTTTCCTGGCAGGTCAGATCGGCGGAACGCTGCACTTGAGCGGCGACTATCCGGCCTGGGAGTACCGCAAGGATTCGCCCCTGCGCCAGGTGATGGAGGACGTATTCACGGAGCAGTATGGCCGCGCCCCCAAGGTGGAGGCCATCCACGCGGGGCTGGAATGCGGCCTTCTCTCCGGAAAGATGCCGGGATTGGACTGCGTGTCCATCGGCCCCGATCTCACCAAAATCCACACCGCCCAGGAGCGGATGAGCGTCTCCTCTGTCCAGCGGGTCTGGACGTTCCTGCTGGAGGTGCTGAGGCGTTGCAGGTAAAGGCAGTCGGAACGCCGCGCACAGGAGGGATATCACATGGATCAGGAACAGCTGCTTTTAAGGCTCCAGGGGGACCTGGACGCTGTTGTGATGCAGATTGGAGAGGCGGATTACGGCTGTGAGGAGCGGCCGGAGGGAGAGCCGGACCGGGTGTTCCTCCGGATTCTCACCCACCGGGGCCAAGTGTGCCGGGAGGTCCCGGAGCCTCTTTTGGAACGTCTGGGCCTGGAGGAGGGAACAGCCTTCCGCCTGAAGGACCTGAGTTGATCGGATTTTTCAAAAAAGCGCCTCTTCCAAACAGGAAGAGGCGCTTTTTATCAGGGCTGATCGTCGGTGAAGTGCACATGGTTGAAGATGTGATCCTGACAGTAGCAGTGGTAGCCGGTGCAGCGGGAGCAGTAGCGGAACTGGAGCTCCGGATGATCCGCGTCGGTGCGGCCGCAGACGGCGCATTTGTGGCGGTAGGAGCGCTTTGTGGGTTCCTCTTTGTGCATCGTCTTTCGGAAGCTGCTGCTCTGCCGGCTGTGCTGGTAGCGCTTGCGCTCGGCAAAGTGGAAGAAGTCCGGTGCGAAAAAGACAAAGAAGTTAAAGAGCGCAATGAGGGGGAAGAGGATACCGCTGAGGTTGAACCATATAAGAGAGCGCAGGATGTCCACCGCGAAGAGCGCCGCGTTGGCCCATGCCAGCCACTTGACCTTCAGCGGGATGATGAAAAACAGCAGTACCTGCATGTCGGGGTAGAGCATGGCAAAGGCAAAGAACATGGACATGTTCACATAGTAGGTGCCGGACAGCGTCAGATACCAGTTGCCGCTGATCAGCGAGGCGGCCACTGTGGCCAGGAGCGTCAGCACCGCGCCGCTGAGGTAGTAGAGCGTGAATTTGGCCGTACCCCACTCCCGCTCCAGCACACTGCCCACGAAATAGTAAAAATAGAGCGAGATGGCCAGGGAGAAGAGATCGAAGGTATTGGGGACAAAGAGGAACGTCAGCAGCCGCCAGAGTTCACCGTGGAGCAGGTGGTACAGATCAAAGCTCAAAAAGGAGATGGCGCCGTAATTGCTCAGCCGGGCCAGCAGATAGATGATGGCGTTGCCGATGACAATGGTCATCATCAGGTTGGGGATGCCGAAGCGCGGGTGGGTGGCGCAGAACCGGTCCACCGCGTCATACAGTTTTCTCAAAATCACAACCTCCATTGCGAAAGACAAATCATAACGCAATATACCATACCATAGAGAATGGGAAAAGTCATGTCTATTTTTTGAATTTCCTGTAATGGCAGCAAAAAAACGCAAATCACACAGAATCCGGCAAGTGTATATTGACAATCCGTCAAAAACTGCGTAGTATAGTAAACACAATTGAATCCCTTATCAAGAGTGGTGGAGGGAACGGCCCTGTGAAACCACGGCAACCTGCCCTGCAAGGTGCCAAATCCGACGGCTATCGAAAGATGAGGAGCGGTAAAAGCTTACTGACACGGTCCGTCGAGTACGGAGCGTGCTTTTTTTCGGCTTGCGCTCCAAAGGGAACATGAAAGGAGCAACTATATGGCAAAGCATTTCTTCACCTCTGAATCTGTGACGGAGGGGCATCCCGACAAAATCTGCGACCAGATCTCCGATGCGGTTTTGGATGCGATCATCGAAAAGGACCCCGAGGCCCGGGTGGCCTGTGAAACCACGGCCTGCACCGGATTGATCCACGTCATGGGTGAAATCAGCACCAGCTGCTATGTGGATATCCCTAAGATCGCCCGGGAGGTAGTGCGGGAGATCGGCTACGACCGGGGCAAGTTCGGCTTTGACTGCGAGACCTGTGCCGTCATCACGTCCATTGACGAGCAGTCCGGCGACATCGCCATGGGCGTGGACCAGTCCCTGGAGAGCAAGGAGGGCAAGGACAGCCTGACCAACGGCGCCGGGGACCAGGGCATGATGTTCGGCTATGCCTGCGACGAGACCCCTGAACTGATGCCCCTGGCCATCTCACTGAGCCACAAGCTGGCCCTGCGGCTGACAGAGATCCGCAAGAGCGGCGCGGTGGACTACCTGCGGCCCGACGGAAAGACCCAGGTCACCGTGGAATATGAGGGGGACAAGCCGGTCCGGGTGGATACGGTGGTGGTCTCCACCCAGCACGGCCCCGAGGTCTCTCTTGAGCAGATCCGCAGGGATATGATCAAGCTTGTGGTCCGGCACACCATTCCCGCGGAGCTGTTGGATGAGAACACAAAATTTTATGTCAACCCCACGGGCCGGTTTGTCAAGGGCGGTCCGGCGGCGGACTCCGGCCTCACCGGCCGCAAGATCATTGTGGACACATACGGCGGCAGCGCGCCTCACGGCGGCGGCTGTTTCTCCGGCAAGGACCCCACCAAGGTGGACCGCAGCGCCGCCTATGCGGCCCGGTACGTGGCCAAGAACGTGGTGGCCGCGGGGCTGGCCAGGAAGTGCCAGGTGGAGCTGGCCTACGCCATCGGCGTGGCCCAGCCGGTCTCCGTACTGGTGGAGACCTTCGGCACCGGCACGGTGTCCGACGACGTGTTGGAGGCCGCGGTGCGCAAGGTCTTCGACCTGCGTCCGGCTGCCATCATCCGGGATCTGGACCTGCGCAGGCCTATCTACCGGAAGTTAGCCGCTTACGGCCATATGGGCCGCACCGATCTGAATGTCCGCTGGGAGGATACCGACCGGACCGAGGCGCTGAAATCCGCCGTGGTGCAGAGCAACTGATCCCCTGTCAGGGCATCCCGGGACTTCCGGGATGCCCTGCGCTTTTATCTCCATACGGCACATAATTTATCTAATGCAAAAAATAAAGCTTGCTTTTTCCAAAATGGCTGTTATAATAGATTTGTGTTCTAAATGTAGTGATTGATTGCCACCGGATGTAAGTCAATTTTCATTTTGACTTAGTCCAGGTGGTTTTTTGTTTGCCAGATTTTGAAGCACAATCTTTTCAGGAGGTACATGTTGATGAATAACGGTACTGTTAAATGGTTTAATGAGGAAAAGGGCTTTGGATTTATCTCCAACGACAACGGCAGCGGCGATGTGTTCGTGCATTTCTCCGCCATCCAGGGTCAGGGCTTCCGCACGCTGCAGGAGGGCCAGAAGGTCACTTTTGAGACCGAGACCGACCCCAAGGACAGCAGAAAGCTCCGGGCTGTCAACGTCCGGGCCGCCGCCTAAGGGTAAAATCGAACCATCCGCCTGAAGCAGCAGGCGAATGAGCGGGAGCCGCGAAACAATTTGTTTCGCGGCTCCCGCTGTTTTATTTCCGGCGCATCCCCAATACAAGAGAGCGGACGACGGGGATCCTCCGGAACAGTTCCCACAGGGCAAAGGAGATGGAAAATTCCAAAATGAGGGCGCCGGCGTAGTTTGCAAGAGGCGGCAGTCGGAAAAAACGGATCAGCGCGTAACAGACCGATAGGACAACGGGGTAGTGGAGGATATACAGCCCAAAGCTTGCCTGCGACAGATAAGAGGATACCTTACGGTTCAGGAAGGCTCTTCCGCAGCCCAGAATGGCCAGCGTGGCCGACCAGAGGTATGCGTTGGTGAAAAAATCCTGAAGGGAGAAGAGGTAGTTTTCCCCAAAATAACAGAGCGTGTACAGTGCGGCCAGCAATATGGAAGCCGCCAGCAGGGGGAGGTGAAACCGCTCCAGCAGGGCCTGTATCCGCTCATGGGAAAAAATCAGATATCCAATCAAAAAGGCGGAGGCATATATGCCGAACCGATACATAATCAGCACCGGCAGGTTCCCAATCTGCGCCGCTCCCCAGATGGGAACCACTAAAAACAGCAGGACCGGAAAGCTGCACTTACCGCACCAGCGCCAAAGGCGGTCGTTCCGGTCCACACTGCGCAGCAGAACCACCAGCACGGAAAACAGAAACAGCATCTGGATAAACCACAGCGGCCCGGTTCCGCTGAGGGCCGAGATGGGGTAGAGCAGAGCGGCGGGAATGGAGTCCGCGCCCCCGCCGATTTTGATATTGAGATAGCCGCCGATCCAATGGTAAACGAACAAACCAATTGTGGACGGGATTAACAGCTTTGTGGCACGCTCCTTGAGAAATTCCCGGCTGCTCCGCTTTTTTAAGGAGTATCTGGCGCACATGCCCGCAATGAGAAACAATACAAACATGCACCAGGGATAGACCACGTACAAAAACACATCAAAGAGCCGTCCTCCGCCTGTATCTCCCATGGCGCCTGGCAGGCCGATGTGGTTATAGAGGAAGAAGACATGGTAGACGAGTACCAGTCCCACAGTCATGCAGCGAAGATTGTCCAAATATGGCCGCCTCATGGGGCTTCCTGTCCTTTATCTGCCGCTATCTGCAGTCGCAGTGTCAAATAATCTGGCTGCGAATTCTGAAAAAGACTCTTTGGGCGGGATTGCAATTCCCCGCTGCTCATCGCCAAGCAGAATCAAAGTATCCCCGGGGTGAATATCAAAAATCTCACGGGCTTGCTTCGGAATGACAAACTGCCCCTTTTCTCCCACCGTCACAGTCCATGCGTATTTCCCTTTTGGTCCGTTCATAAAAGCCCTCCCGGAAGTATGATTATTACAACTAATCATACTTCCGGGAGAAATGAATGTCAAGCTGCTTTTGAAAATCGGGTGGTGCGGGAGAGAAAAGCATGGTACAATAGGCGAAAAAAGAGCGATTACCGGATCATTTGGAACGGACGGCGGATTCCGACCGGGCGGACCGCGCCGCTTTACGCTGGAATGGAAGCGGACACTTGGGAAGGGGAGACAGATGGAGACATTTGACATCGTTGTGGTGGGAGGCGGTCCGGCGGGGGCCACCTTTTCCCGGATTGCCTCCGGCGGAGCGCGCAGCGTTCTGCTGCTGGACGGAAATATCAGGGGAAAGCCCTGCGGCGGGCTGCTGGCCCCTGACGCGCAGAAGGCCCTGGCCCGGTTTGACCTGACGCTGCCAAAGGATATTTTGGTGGATCCTCAGATTTTTGCCGTGCGCACCATTGATCTGAAAACAACAAGACAGCGGTATTACCAGCGCATGTATATCAACCTGGACCGGGACAAATTCGACCGCTGGCTGATCTCGCTGGCAGACTCCTCGGCCCAGGTGCGGCGGGGGCGATGCACAGCCCTGAAGCGGACCAAGGGCGGCGTGGCCGTCACCTACCGGACCGATGCGGGGGAGTATCAGACCGTGCTGGGCAAAGCGGTGGTGGGTGCCGACGGAGCAAACTCCATCGTGCGCCGCAGCTTTTTCCCGACCCTGCACACCCGGAGCTATGTGGCCATCCAGCAGTGGTTTCCACTTCAGGAGGAGAGCCGCAAGGCCTTTTACTCCTGTATCTTCGACCCGGACACCTCGGATTGCTGCTCCTGGTCCATCCACAAGGACGACTGTATGATCTTTGGCGGGGCCTTTGCGCCCCACGGCTGCCGGGAGAACTTTGAACGCCAGAAGGAGAAGCTGGCTCCCTTTGGCTTCCGCCTGGGCCAACCGGTGAAGACCGAGGCCTGCATGGTGCTGCGGCCCATGGGCCCGCGCAGCTTTTGCTGCGGAGGAAACGGAGTGTACCTGATCGGCGAGGCGGCGGGACTTATCAGCCCCAGTTCCCTGGAGGGGATCAGCTCCGCCATTGTCAGCGCTGTGGCGCTGCGCCAGGCGATAGATGCGGCGGACCCGGGCCGGGAGTACCTGCGCCGCACCCGCCGTCTGCGCTGGAAGCTGACGCTGAAGAACCTGAAGTGCCCCTTTATGTACCTGCCCCTGCTGCGGAATCTGGTGATGGCCTCGGGCCTTTCCTCCATCCGCCTTTACGACGGAGAGGAAGACAGCCTATGAAAAAACTGATCGTCCTTTTGGGCGTGGCCGGGGTCTCTGTCTCGGCGCTGCTGGTCCGGTATTCCACCGCTCCCAGCCTGACGATAGTGGCCTACCGCATGGCCTTTGCAACGCTGCTTCTGATGCCGTGGGCCGGTGTCTTCCACCGCGATGAGCTGCGGAGCATAGGGCGCCGCCGGCTGCTGCTGTGCGGTGTGTCGGGACTCTTCCTTGGGCTTCACTTTTTCGCCTATTTTTCCTCGCTGCAATATACCTCCATCGCCTCCTCCGTGGTGCTGGTGGATACGGAGGTATTTTGGGTGGCAGGGCTGATGTTCCTGCTGACCGGGGAGCGGGTGGGGAAGTGGGGGGCCTTGGGCATCGCTTTGGCCTTTGCGGGCAGCGTGGTCGTGGTGCTCTGCGAGGGGGCGGGAGGAAGCGTGAAGGGAGACCTCATTGCCCTGGCCGGCGCCGCGTTTATGGCGGTTTATACGGTGATTGGACGGCTGGTACGCCGGGAGATGTCCACCACGCTTTACACCGCCTTGGTCTACGGCGCGGGCTTTCTGACCGCAGCGGCCATGGCCCTGGCCACCGGCGTGCCTCTGAGCGGCTGGGGAGGGGAGAATCTGTGGATCGGACTGGGCCTTGCGGTGTTCTGCACCCTGTTGGGCCACAGTGTTTTCAGCTGGGGGCTGAAGTATGAAAAGGCCGCCTACATCTCCACGGTGAAATTTTTGGAGCCGGTCTTTGCCTCGGTGTGGGGGGTGCTCTTTTTGCGGGAGATACCGCCGCTCCCCACGGTCCTGGGCGCCCTGGTGATTTTGGCCGGCGTGGCCCTGTGCGCCTGGGACGGCGGAACGGACCGCCGCCCCCCGGAGAAAAGCATGGGCGGACGCCGTTGCCAAACAGGAAAAAAGGGCGTATAATACATCCATCTGTGAATTCAAACCGGGAGGTGTGCCATGCCCGCCATTTCTGTGATCGTACCCGTCTATAAAGCGGAGTCCTTTTTGCGCAAATGCACGGACAGCGTGCTGCATCAGAGGCTGCCGGATTTGGAGCTGCTGCTGATTGACGACGGCTCCCCCGACGGGAGCGGGGCGCTGTGCGACGCGATCGCCGGAGAGGACGGCCGCGTCCGGGTGTTCCATAAGGAAAACGGCGGCGTCAGCTCCGCCCGGAACCTGGGGCTGGCTCAGGCAAAGGGACAGTATATCGCCTTTGTGGACAGCGACGACTGGATGGAGCCGGAGATGCTCAAAACGCTCCACACCGCCCTGCAATCCGCGCAGGCGGACAGCGCGGGCTGCGCACATCTCAACGTGACCCCTTCCGGACAGAGCTGGCCGGAGGCGGGTGTTCTCCCCGCCGGCGTATATGGGACCGATGAGATGATGCGGGGCATCGTGGACCCGCTCTTAGGCGACCGGGTGGGGGCGAAGGTGGTCAACGGATTCATCTGGCGGTTTCTCTTTTCCGCCGATGTCATCCGCGCCCACGGCATGTCCTTTGAAGGAGCCTATCTGGAGGACGAGCTCTTTTTGATGGAGTATTTCTGCTACGCAAAAAAGCTGGTCATGGTGGACCAGCCCCTGTACTGCTACCTGCAAAATCCCGGCTCCGTGACCCATCGGTATATGAAAAACTACATGGATACCTTCCACCGGTTTATGGAGCGCAAGGAGGAGCTGGCGAGGCGTTTGGGGCTGGAGAGCCGCCGCCCCCAGTGGCGGCAGAACTCCAACTTTGCCGGATTGCTGATCGCCATTGGAAACGAGTATGCCGCCGGCAACAACGCAACCGCGGCGGAGAAGCGGGAGCGGGTGCGGCGGATCGCAGCCCTTCCGGAGATGGAGGAGGCGCTGTGGGCCGTACATCCCGATGGCCAGTCCCGGAACAAGCGGATTGTGACGGCATTGGTGCGGAGGCGGTGGTTTGGTCTTTTAACTCTGCTGTATCGGATGAAAAATAGAAGCTGAGAGGAATATACGCAAATGGTAGATACGATCAAAGAAAGCTTCATCTGCTGCGCCCTGCTCCGGCTTTGGACGGCGCTCAGCCAAGTGTGGAACGACAGCCGGACCGGGGAAACGATCCATCGGTTTGAAGCCTGGTGCCAGCGGGTCTGGCATGGCAGCGCGCTGGTTGGCTTTTTCACCAGGGAGGGAACCCTGAGCGCCTCCTGGGGGCCGAGCCTTTCCTGCCGGCTGCTGACCTGGCTCCTCAATCTGCCTGCCTTGGTGCTCCACTGGCTGTACCGGAAGCTGCAGCCCTATTTTGACGGCAGCTTTTTTGCAACCCTGGCCTTTGACATGGGGGAGTCCACCGCCATTGCCGTGTCCTGGCTGGTGGCGCTGTTGCTGTCCATTCCCTATGAGCGCTGGAACAACGCCTACAGCCTGATGGGGTTCTTTCTCTGCCTGCTGCTGTTGGTTGCAGGCGGGATGCGCCGTAAAACCTTCCGGCTGAACGCTGCGGCTGTGGGCCCCTACGCGGTGCTTTTGGCCGCGTCTGTATGCCTGGCGGTGGTCTTTTCCGCCTATCGCGGGCTCTCTTACAGGTTCTTCCTGTTTCACTTGACCTGCATGATCCTCGTGATCGTGACGGTCAGCGCCGTGCGCCATGCCGGCGATCTGGTGCGCTTGGCGGCCGGGGCGGGGCTCGGCGTCTTTACCTCCTCCGCCTATGGGATTGTTCAGCGGATTCAGGGCGTGGAGGTCAATGCCTCCTACGTGGATCTGACGCTGAACAAAGGAATGCCCGGCCGGGTCTACTCCTTCTTTGACAATCCCAACGCCTTTGCGGAGATGCTGATTTTTTTCCTGCCCCTGGTGCTTGCGCTTGTCCTCTGCTCCAGGCGCTGGTACAGCGTGGCGGCTGCGTTGGGTGTGTTCTGCATGGGAGTGGGTGTGCTGCTGATGACCTACTCAAGGGCCAGTTGGATCGGGCTGGCGGTTTCCCTGCTGCTGTTTGTCTTTTTGTGGAAGCCTAAGCTGCTGCCGGGACTGATTCTGCTGGGGGTCGCCTGCATTCCCCTGCTGCCGGATACCATTCTCAACCGCATTATGACCATTACCAACCTGAAGGACACCTCCACGTCCAGCCGTTTCCCGCTCTATGAGGCGGCCTTGGCGTTGATCCGCCAGAGTCCTGTCACCGGCGCGGGGCTTGGCACGGATGCGGTGAAGGAGTATATCTCTGTCCACAATCTCTACCACGCGCGGGCGCCTTTTGTCCATTCCCACAACATCTATCTACAGATTTGGGTGGAGCAGGGGATACTGGGGCTGACGGCCTTCTTGGGCACAATGCTCTGGGGGTATAAGTCCGCGGCTGCCGCGATTAAGGGAAAGGTGTCCCGCCAGGCGAAGCTGATCACTCTGGCCGGTGCTTCTGCCATCGCCGGGGCAATGGTTTGCGGAATGGCGGATTATCTCTGGAATTATCCCCGGGTCATGTGCATGTTTTGGTATTTGTTTGCCGTGACAGCCGCTGGAATTAAGGTTTGCAAAATGGAAAAAGACCTGATATAATAATTTGGCCGCCCGGTCGGGCGGCCATCCTTCTGCCCAAGGCAGGGCAAAGAGGCAGTGCATGGTTAGAAACGTGGGGTAAAAATCCAATAACTGAAATTAGTGCAGTTGACAGATCGGGTGGTTTGGGAGCGCCGCGCCGCTATCCGGGGCGGGGGCGAAACGCCGGAAGCTATTGGGACACGGTTGTTTGCGGGATTTAACCGCCGATCAAAAACCGCTCCAAAATTGTGTTTGACCACAACAATGACCACAGACAGCAAAAATCTCGAAAACCGAAAAAGTAAATATCCGGGTGTAGCGAAGTTGGTATCGCGCCTGGTTTGGGAGTGGGGTGCCGCTATCCGGGGCGGGTGAAGGGGAAACGAAGGAAGCCGTTGACACACGGGCGTTTACGGGCTTTGACCGCTGATTGAAAATCGTCTCAAAATCGCATCTGACCACAGCTTTGACCACAGACAGCAGAATTTCCGAAAATCGAACCAGCAAATATCCGGGTATAGCGAAGTTGGTATCGCGCCTGGTTTGGGACCAGGAGACCGTGCGTTCGAGTCGCACTACTCGGACCAAAATCCCAGCGCCTCCCCTCCGCCTTGCGGCAAGGGGAGGCGCTTTCTGTTACAGTTCTTGTTTCACGGCCTCAGCCCAGTCCTGGACTGGCTTTTCGGGCGTTTCCATGTGATCCCCGCCGCTGGAGTCAAAGCGGACCTCCAGCGGATGCCGGACCTGCGCCCCCTTGCACAGCCGCTCCATATCCCGGATGACATGGCCAGGCCATTCGCCGTTGGTCATAAAGGAGATGACGGTTTTACCGGTCCAGTCCTGACTGCTCAGGAAGGTCAGGACGGCGGGAGCCATGGTGTACCACCAGGTGGGGGTCCCCACGGCTATCACATCATAGCCGCTTACCTCCACATCCAGAGGCTTCAGTTTCGGCTGATAGCCCCGCTCCACCTCCTCCTGGCCCTGGTCCACTGTGGTCTGATAGTCCTCGGGATAGGGGATCAAGGTTTCCAGTTTTATAAGGTCCGCCCCAGTGGCGGCCCTTAGTTCCTTGGCGATGCGCTCCGTGTTCCCGTTGGACCAGGAGTAGCAGACGATCAATAGCTTTTTCATGCGATACCTCATTTTCACCTATGGTCTCAGCGGCCCGTAGAAATAACTGGCTGTGGCGCCGCCATCGATAAGGAAGGTGGAGCCAGTGATAAAGGCGCTCTTTTCACTCATCAGCAATTCCGCCACATTTGCCACTTCATCGGCAGTACCGGGACGGCCAGCCGGACACTTGGCAAACATATTTTTGTAGAAGTCGCCACGGGGTCCATTGAACTCGTCTATAGCCAGTGGAGTCACGATAATGCCGGGAGCAATGTCATTCAGACGAGCGCCGCGCTTTCCCCATTTTATAGACTCTGCCATCACACGCTTTTCATTACAGCGCTTTGCCATCTGGTAGGCATGGAGCCCATCTTTGATGTTCTTAGGCTGAAGAATGTCCAGATTCAGCAGTTCCTCGGCAGGGGTAACAGCCAACAAGCGGTCTTCCTCGGCGGTCAACTGGGGCATCCGCCAGCCGGACTGGCTGGAGATGGTGACGCCGCAGCCGCCGGGAACAATGACCTTGCCCATTTCCTCCAGCAAAACCGCGGTGCCATACAGGTCGACTTTCAAAATGGCCTCAATGGGGGCCTGGGTTGGAGAAACACCTGCCCCATTGACCAGATACTTGATTTCCCCAAAGCTCTTGGCAGTCTCAATCAGCGCCAGAATAGATTCCCGGTTGGACAGATCCATCTCCACGCTTGTCACATCAAAACCGGCCTCATTCATGGCCTTGGCAATGGCCTGGGCGTTTTCAACCTTCTTGTCGCCTATGACGATCTTTTTGCCGTAACCCATGCGGCGGGCAATGGCCATGGAGATCTGGCCCGCGCCGGTAACAACCATCACTTCTTTCTGCATTACGGTATTCCTCCTGAAATATGTTTTTGTTGACTGTGGTTATCTGCACCATTTCTCAATGGCAGATCGAGAAATGTCCACACCGCTGCCTTGGATGGCAAGGCCCTTTGCCACAACTGCGCCCCTGGCCGCCTGAGCGATGTCCTGCTCTGTCCGGCCCAGGCCGCTGCCCTCATGGGTGCAGAAGGGGTGGATGGCCTTGCCCGTCCAGTCAAAGGCCTCCAAAAAGGTGTAGACCGCCATGGGCATGGTCCCCCAATAGTTGGGATAGCCCAGATAGATTTCATCATACTGCTCCAGGTCCTCCGGCCAGGATGCCAGCTCCGGACGAGCCTTCGCCTGGAGGTCTTTCTTTGCCTGGGCGATGCAGGTCTGATAATCCGCCGCATAGGGAACCTTCTGCTGGATCTTAAACAGGTCGCCGCCGGTCAGCTCCGCGATCATGCGGGCGGCCTTTTCCGTGTTGCCTACGGAAATATAGCGGTATGCGCCGCCAAAATAGTTCTCGTCCGCTCTGGAGTAAAATGCGATCAATGATGCCATGTCGAATTCTCCTAAAAATTATGTTCTTTATTTCAGGTCCCTGTAATCCTCGTCAGAAACGGGTTCGCACCACTCATTGGAGCCATTGACCCCCGGCACTTCAATGGCCAGATGGCTGAACCAGCTGTCCGGGGCGGCCCCGTGCCAGTGCTTCACCCCTACGGGGATGTTCACGCAGTCGCCGGGGTGCAGCTCCACGGCGGGCTTGCCCCACTCCTGGTAGCGGCCCCGTCCGGCCACGCACAGCAGGATCTGTCCGCCGCCCTGGTCGGCGTGGTGGATGTGCCAGTTGTTGCGGCAGCCCGGTTCAAAGGTCACATTGAAGACTCCTACCTGCTCCGTGGACACAGGAGCCAGATAGCTCTGCCCCACAAAATACTGGGCAAAGGCGTCGTTGGGAGCGCCGATGGGGAACATCAACCGGGCGGCGTGGGTGGCCTTGGCGTCTGCCGGAGCTACATCCTCCGCCCAGACCTCCTTTGCCAGGTTGAACGCGGCCCAGCCCTTGGGCCAGCCGGCGTAGAAGGCGGCATGGGTGATGATGGCGGCGATCTCCTGCCGGGTGACGCCGGCCTTTTTCGCGTTTTCCAGATGGTATTTGAGGGAGGAGTCCGTGACGCCGCTGGCCATCAGGGCCACCACCGTCACAATGCAGCGCTGTCTGTGGTCCATGCCGGGGTCGTTCCAGTTCTCCCCGAAGAGGATGTCGTCGTTGTAGTGGGCGAAAGCGGGGGCAAAGTCCCCAAGGACCGACCGGCCGGCGGTCTGTGTGATTTTTTTCATTGTGCACCTCCAAATTGGATTGACAGGGTCTGCGTTGCCTGTTATCATAATCCTTAAAGTTAACTTCAAGTCAAGAGTTTATTTTGAAAAATTTGGAGGGACTGTCATGTATACCATCGGCCAAGTGGCGGAACAGTTCGGCCTGAGTGTCTCCACTCTGCGCTATTACGATAAGGAGGGACTGTTTCCCGGCCTGGAGCGGATCAACGGCATCCGGCGCTTTGGAGATCGGGACCTGGAGGCCCTGCGGGTCATTGAGTGCCTGAAAAAGTCCGGACTGGAGATTCGGGATATCCGGCAGTTTATGGAGTGGTGCGCCCAGGGAAGCGCCACCTATCCCCAGCGGCGGGAGTTGCTTTGGAAGCAGAAGGCCACCGTGGAGGCGGATATGGAGCGTCTGCGGGACACTCTGGCCATGCTAAATTACAAGTGCTGGTACTATGAGCAGGCCATCCGGGATGGAAATGAGGATCGGATGCACTCCATGGGGCCGGATGAGATGCCGGAGGAAATCCGGGGAGCCTATCTGCGGGCGCATGCTTTGACGGCGGGGGAGGAACTCAGATAAACTGCCGGACGAACGCGGCATGCTTTTCAAATTGCCCCGGGTGTGGTATCATGGGCCCATGGGGAGGGAGCTTTGATGAAAACACCGGAACACTATGAAACGGACCTCTTGTTGTTTTTTGCGGGAAAGCCTGAGGAGATGGAGCTGTATAAAGCCCTTTTTCAGTGCATGTGCGACGCGTTTCCCGATGCGGGGGTGAGGGTGCAGAAGAGTCAGATCAGCTTCTACGGCCGCCACCTCTTTGCTGCCGCGTCGCTGCCCAGGCGGAAGGAAAAGGGCGCCCTTCTTGTGACTTTTGGCCTCTCCCATCGACTGGACTCACAACGCATTGCCGTGGCTGTGGAGCCCTACCCCAACCGGTGGACCCACCATGTCCTTGTGTCGGGGCGGGAACAGATCGACAGGGAGCTGATGGGCTGGATTGATGAGGCATTTGTATTTTCGGAGAGTAAACGCTGAAGGAGCCGCACATGTGCGGCTCCTTCAGCAATCACCGAAAATTGGGGCAGAAGTTACGGTTCCATCTCGTAGGGCCAGTCCCGGATGCCGCCGAACTCATACACCTGAGTGTAGCCCAGTTCCGACAGGGAATCGGCGGCGGTTTTGCTCCGGTTGCCGCTGCGGCAGTAGACCAGCAGGGTGGAATCCAATTCTGGAATCACCTCTGCGGCGCGCTCCTTGTCAATGGACCCCACCGGCAGCAGCACCGCGCCGGGGATATGCCCCTTGTCGTATTCCGTCTGCTCCCGGACATCCAAGATTACAGCGTCCGGCTGCTCTTCCATAATGGATTTGGCCTCCTCGGCCGTAATCCGGGTGTAACCCGGTTCCTCCTCAGAGCCGCATCCGGCCAGAAGGAGGATAAAGAGGATGAGCGAGAGCCGGGCTGGTTTTATAAGCATTCTCCTTTTTGTAGACGTGCCGCCAAAGAAATACGCATCAATGTACAATTGGAAACTGTTGCAAAGGCGGCGGAATCTGGTACAATACAGTCTATCCAAATTTTGAGTCAGGGGGAATGGGCGTATGGCCGAAATCATTTCATTCAGCGAATTTGCGGAAGAGCCGGATCTGGAGACCATGAGCCGGGAAGAACTTGCGGATTATCTGGAGGCGGTCCGGGACCGGATCAACCAGTTGGACCGGGAAGAGCCGGAGGACATGGAGAGCGAATCCTATGAGATCTGGGGCGAGCGCCATGAGGAGTTAGAGGACCTGGCGGATGAGATTTTGGAGCGGCTGGAGCGGTAGCGGCAACGGGGACTGCCGGTCCCAAAAGCCCGGTTCATCCGCTCCCGCACAGTCAACCTGAGACTGTAGCGCCGCGTGTGCTCCGGCGATGGAATCCCGGCCGCGGAGCGGCTGGAGAAAAGCCTGAGGATGGAGAAAGATGCAGAAAACCACATTTGATCTGCCCATCGGCGCCGTGCCCGCTGTTCTATACGGAGCGCCGTCGCCGGAGGTCTGGCTGTATGTCCATGGGAAATGCGGCTGTAAGGAGGAGGGGGAGGACTTTGCCCGGCTTGCCTGTCCAAGGGGCGCCCAGGTTCTGGCCATAGACCTTCCGGAACACGGGGCCCGGAAGGGGGCGGAGGAGTCCTTTACCCCGTGGGACATCGTACCGGAGCTCCGGGCGCTTTTGGCCTGGGCCCGGCAGCGGTGGGAAACCGTCTCCCTGCGCGCCACCAGTCTGGGAGCCTGGTTTTCTCTTGTAGCCTTTGGCTCCGAGCGGCTGAAAAGGGCGCTTCTGGTCTCTCCGGTACTGGATATGGAGCGGCTGATCCGGGACATGATGGGCTGGGCGGGAGTCGGTGAGGAACAGCTGGAGGCAGCCGGAGAGGTTCCCACCGACTTTGGCGAAACGCTCTCCTATAAGTATCTCCTGTACGCCGGAGCACATTCAATTCAGCGGTGGGATACGCCCACCGCCATCCTGTACGCCGGACAGGACGGCATGACCGGACGGAAGACGGTGGAAGGGTTTGTCCGCCGCTTTGACTGCGAACTTTATGTGATGGAGGACGGCGAGCACTGGTTTCACACGCCGGAGCAGCTTTTGACGCTGCGCTCCTGGGAGGATGCACACCTATGACGCTGAAAGAGCGGGCGGCGGGGCTGAAAAGCGATATCCCCGCTGTGTATCTGGCCCTGAAAAGCAGGGAGACGCCGAAAATCGCCCGGATCGCGGCATTTTTGACGGTTGCGTACGCGCTGTCCCCCATTGATCTGATTCCGGATTTTATTCCCGTACTGGGTTATCTGGATGATCTGATCGTGCTGCCCGCGCTGACGGCGCTGACCATCCATCTCATTCCGGCGCAGACATTTGACCGGTGCCGGGAGCAGGCCAGGGGGATGTGGGAAAACGGGAGGCCGAAAAAGTGGTATTTCGCCCTGCCGGTGGCGGTCGTGTGGCTGCTGCTTCTCTGGGTGGTCCTGAGGATTTTTATTGATCCATAAAAACGGCAAAACTGCCGCGCGCCCCCACGGCCTGAAGGTTTAACGCGTCTTTGGCGAAAGAAGCCCGCGGGCTGGCAACTCTGCGCAGCGGCATGAGGCGGACTTTGCGGAGGAGTCATCAGAGCGCCCCGGCTTTTGCGGGTATTGGGAAAAGAGGTGGTCAGGGCCGCGCCGTCCCTTTCAGGAAGACATAGCTGTTGTCAGTGGACAGCTCCGGGGAGAAGGCGTATTGCAGACGGCGGAAGTCCTTGAGCCGCTCCGGATCAAGAATGTGGCGCTCAGCCATGTAGCGCACCAGTTCACCCCGGGCCATCTTGCACGGGATTCCCTTTTCCACCACTTTTCCGCCCTCCCACTCGCCGAATGTGCAGGTAATCACGCGGCCGGGAAAGCGGCCGCAGACGGCTTTGCCGTACTCCCGGGAGGCAAGATTGACAAGGGTGTCCGTCTCAGCGCCAAGGGCGTCGGCAAGAGAGCTCCCCCAGAAGTCGTAGAGGGAGGAGAAGCCTGGGCCGGAGAGCTTTGCGCACATCTCCAGGCGGTAGGGCGTCACACCGTCGAAGGGGCGCAGCAGTCCGTAGAAGCCGGACAGGATACGCAGGTGGGCGCCGATGTACCGGAACTGGTCGTCCGTGAAGACGCCGGGGGCCATGTACCGGTATTGGATGCCCTCATAGGACAGGACGGCGGGTGTGAGGCGGCGGCGCAGGTCCATGGTCTGGATACGTTCAAAATTGAGGGCGGCGATCCTTTCATTGCAGCCCCAGAGGGTTTTGAGCTGCTCATAGGACATGCCGCGGAGAAGCTCCAGAAGATACTCCGTCCGTGTCAGGAAGCGGGGGAGGCTCCGAACCTCCAGGCTGTCCGCGTCCGTATTCATTTTTTTGGCCGGGGCGATGATGATGTTCATAGAAAAACTCCTGGGGATGATTTGAAGGAGGATATCCGGATTTTATCACACCGCCGCCGGGATTTCCAGAGATCAGACAGAAGTGAACAGGAAAAGGGAGGCTGATTATATCAGCCTCCCTTTTTGGGAACATGCGGTTGGACCGCTCAGGCGGAGGCGACGGGAACAACCGTTACCACGCCGGTCAGGTCGATGTTGTTGGTGAGTGGGCCGTAGGACAGCCGGAGGGTGAGCTCGGCAGGCCCTTCGGCGGTCTCCGTCACCAGGAAACTGCCGGCCGCCGAAGCGTTGCGGCCGCCGCAGGCAGAGGCCACGGTGCTGTAGAGCAGGCGGGCCTCGCCGTTGACAAAGGGGAGAATCTGGTAGTACTGCCCCTCCTCCGGTGTGGCCAGGAAAGTGTAGCTGACTTGATAAATATATCCGCGCTCAAAGGTCAGAACGTCAGGCGCGCTGGCGCGCGCCAGACCGCCGGATTCGGAGAGCAGCAGATAGGACACGTCGCTGCGGGAGGGGCCGTTGCTGCTTGCGCCGAACTGCGCATAGGCCGTGTTGAACGGGCGCAGGGGGCGGGGGCAGCAGTAGCAGCATCCGCCGCAGTCATACAGGGTAGAATCCATTGGTTGAAAACCACCTTTCAGGAGCTCCTTTCCATCTTATGCGCGGTCCCCTCCCGACGCCACCTGGGGCTGTGGATATCCAGCCTGGCGCAGACCTGGCGCAGCGTCAGCCGGTAGACCAGATACAAGAGAAGGGAGACCGCCGCGATGACGATGAGGCAGCTGCCCATGCCCGCCAGTTCGTTGACGGTGAGGCGGTTGTCATTGAAGTACATGATCATCGCATAAAAGGCGTAGATCAGCCCGGTGCCCGCCAGAATGGGCACCAGAAACACCCGCTTGATCTGGCCCCGGACGGAGTGGAAGAGGTAGTCGTTGGGCGCGCCCAGGTGGCGCAGGTCATCATAGACCCTGGCGTTGGTCAGGGCAATGGTCATGCACCGGGTGAAGGCGATGACGATCACGGCCGCAAAGCATACAATGGCGATGAAGATGAAGAGCATCAAAAAGACGGCTGTGGTCTTGACGAAGTCCGCCTTGTCAAGGACCCGGAACTGGGGCATGTACTGCCAGTACAGGCGGAAGGCGGAGCTGTTCCGCTGGGCGTAGTCGATGCGCTCAAAGCCGTTGGCCGCCAGATTGTCCCGGTCAAAGGAATAGGGCTCGCCCGCCGCCTCGCTCATCTGCCTGCGGACGGGATCGTAGGCGTCGTACTGTTCCACCTCGCCGCCGGAGCGGTCCACGATCTCGTAGAACAGCGCTTTGGCAAAGTCATAGGTGTCGGCGCAGTTTTCCACATTGAAAAAGGCGATGGTTTCCAGCCAATCCGGGGGAAGGCCGGCGGTCATGGAGGCATAGTCGCCGTCGTCCATGACATAGCGGCCAAAGAGCATGTCGCTGCGAAGCCCCTCCGTGGGCGTGACGGACAGTTTCCGCCCGGTGACGGTGTTGGTGATTTGGGTGGCGTCGCCGCCGAATATGCCCTGGCCGTCGCCGGTAGAGTCAAAAACGCCGGCCACCGTGCCGGGCAGGACATCGACCGCCTCGCCGGTGAGGGCTCTGTAGGCGGATTCGGAGAGGAAGATGTCGCTGCCCAACAGCTCCCGGTACTCTTTGTCCCAGGTGATGCCAAGAGGCCCCTCCTGCTCCACGTGCTCCCAGCCGTCCACGCCCAGCCGCGCGGCGCCGGCCTGGGCCCAGGAGGTGATGGTGACGCCATAGTCCCGGGCCATGGAGCGGACCTCATCCTCCATGGGGATATCCTGGTCCGAGCGGAAGTGGTAGGCGTAGTCCACCGGGCGGGCGTCATAGGTCATCATGGCACCGGTACCTAACATGGGGGTGTAAAAGGAGCCGAAATAGGCCCCCGCGATGAGCAGCGTCATCACCAGCATATTCCGCACGGTCTGGCGGCCCTGGAACTTCATCATGCTGGTGGAGATCAGATCCTTATAGCGGCTTCCCTTTCGCCGCCAGCCGTTGACCACCGTGTGGAGCAGGATCATATAGAGTCCGATGAGGGCGGGCAGGTAAAAGACGGCGCTGAATCCCTCCGGCGGATACCAGTGCATCACAAGGATGAAGAAGGAGGGCACGCTGTAGCCGAAAAAGGCGCCGGCGGCCACAAGGACGATGCCCACGGGGCCATACCAGCGGGGCACGTCCCGGATGGGTTCGGACTTGTGGGACTCCTGGACGATGTCGATGATGTTGGTGCGGCGGATGGACCGGCCGCCCAAGAAGAACAGCATGAGAATGACAAAGGCGGAAAAGGCCAGGGCAAAGAGATAGGCCTGGGGGTCAAAGGAGAGGGACATCTCCTCCGTATCCACCACACAAAGCCGGAACACCTGCCATAGAAACCAGGCAAGGGGCACGCCCAGGACAGCGCCCGCCGCGCAGGAGCCAAAGGATAAAATCGCCAGTTCCTTTGCCATCTCGGCCTTGAGCTGACGGCGCGTGGCGCCCAGGGCCAGGAAGACGCCGGTCTCCCGGGACTTGTTGCGGAAGAAGAGGCCGGAGGCATAGGTGGTGAACACGCCGCAGCCCACCACGGCCAGGACGAAAATCATCATCACCTGCTTGCGGGAGTCGCCGCCCTCCGGCAGGACGGAGAGGACGGTGGGGGAGCGCATCATGGACACATAGGCGGTGATGAGCAAAACAGAGAAGAAGCTGCACCCGGCAAGCAGAGAATACTGTTTGCGGTTGCGGCGGCGCAGGGCCGCATAGACTTCAGAGAAGTGTTTCATAACGGAGTTCTTCCTTTCAGGTTGTAGTAAAACGCATTGCCTGCGCGCGGCCGGGGAGAGGGATCATTCCTTGCCCATCTCCCGGATGCCGTCCAACAGCTCATCCTGAAAGTCTCCCCGCTGTTTTTCCCCACGCTCTATCGTGCGCCAGACCACGCCGTCGCGCAGAATGACCACCCGGTCGCAGAAGGAGGCGGCAAAGGAATCGTGGGTCACCATGAAAATGGTGGCGCCCAGGGCGCTTCGGGCCTGACGAAAGGTGTCGATCACCGCCCGGGAGGACTTGGAGTCCAGGTTGCCGGTGGGCTCATCGGCCAGAATCAGCAGCGGATTGTTGATGAGGGCCCGGGCAATGGCGGTGCGCTGCTTTTCTCCTCCGGAAATCTCCGCGGGGTATTTGCCGCGGATGTGGGAGATGCCGAACACACCGCACAGCCGGTCCGCGGCCTCCTCCATGGACTGGTCGGAGCGGCCGGCGATGATACGGGGCAGCAGGATGTTGTCCCGGACGCTGAGGCCGTCTAAAAGCAGGAAATCCTGAAAGACAAAGCCAAGCCTCTGGTTGCGTAGGGCCGCCAGCTCGTTCTCATCCAACCGGGAGAGCTCTGTTTCTCCCAGGCGGATGCTGCCGGAGTCCACCGGGATATAGCAGGAGATGCAGTTGAGCAGCGTGGTCTTTCCGGAACCGGAGGGCCCCATCACCGCCACGAACTCACCCTTTCCCACCGAGAGGGAGACGCCTTTGAGGACCTCGTAGGTGGTTTTTCCCACCTGATAGCTTTTGTGCAGATTTTCAACAGTCAACATATCAATTGTTCCTTTCCGTCAGATCAGAAATTGCAGCGCGGCAATGACCGCGAGATGGGCGGGGTAAAACGCATAGAAAAACCACCTTGGGAGCCGGACGGACGCCCGCATGGGGATCAGCAGCAGCGGCAGCGCCAACAGCGCGAAAATCTGGGCGTCCAGTAAGAAGCCGCCCACCGATAGGGCCATGGGGTCCAGGGGGTCTACGGCGTAAAAGAGGATGGGCAGGTAAAAGAGGGTGTAGAGGATGCCCATCCATTTGGGACTGCGGCGGCAGAGATAGAAGATCAGCATCAGGATCACGCCGTTGCCCGAGTAGTCGAAGTTCCACCAGCACAGGACAAACAGCGCCAGGGCGAAGAGCCACCATCGGTGGGACTGGAAGCCGTACATGGCAAGAAGGCTGAGAAACAGCGTGAAGAAGATGTTCCAGTTGGTGAACTGAGCCCAGAAGTCATAGGGGTGGAAGGCCAGCACATAGAAGGGCTGGCTAATGAGGGCAAAAAGCCCCAGCCGCAGGAGATAGCGCCTGATGTCGTGGGTGTAGAGAAGCCCCACGGTCATGCAGTAGCAGAAGATGGGAAAAGCCAGCCGGCCCACACAGCGCATCCATACGGCGTCCGGGTACAGGGCGCCGCCCACGTGGTCCACCAGCATGGAGGCGATGGCGATCAGCTTCAGCAGGTTGGTGTTCAGATTGGTGTTCAGTTTGGTCTCTGCCATGATCGAACCCTCCTTGCCTGACTCCAGTGTAGCGCCGCTTTTGAGAAGACGGGGAGGGGATCGTCACATTCGGCGGCTGTGATGTAAAGTTTTGCAGGAAGATGGCCCGGGATGTAAAAAACAGCGCCTTTGCCGTCAACTTTGGTTTGGCCGGGGAGAAAAGATGTGGTATCATATCCCCATACTCTTGGAAGCAAAAAGAGGTGAGCATATGCTTCGCATTGGAATCTGTGATGATCTGTATGACGCCCGGGCGGCCCTTGCCGCGGCCATAGACCGCATCCTGGAGCCCCAGGGAATCACCTGCCGGATGTTTGAATTCTCCTCCGGGGAGGGGCTTTTGGGCTGGCTTTCCAATCACGCCGGAGAGCTGGACCTGATTTTTCTTGATATGGAAATGGGGGAGCTGAGCGGGATGGAGACGGCCCGGAGGCTGCGGAGCGCGGACGAGGGGCTCCAGATCGTCTTTGTCACCGGGTACACCGACTATGTCTTTGACGGATACTCCGTGGGCGCCTTGGGCTACCTGATCAAGCCGCCCAAACGGGAACAGATAGCCGACGTGCTCAGCCGGGCCCAGGCGGCGCTGCACTTGGGGGCCGCTCAGACCTATCTCTGCCGCAGCGGTGAGGTGACCTATCGCCTGCCCAAAAGCAAAATCCTCTATTTCTGTTCCGACCGCCGTCAGGTCATCTGTGTGACCCGGGACAAGTCCTACACCTTTTATGCCAAGTTAGACGATGTGGAGCGGGAAGCGGGGGAGGGGTTTATCCGAATCCACCAGCGCTACCTGGTCCGCGCCGCGGCAGTGGAGCGGGTGGAAAGCGGCGAGGTGGTGATGGAAGGCAAGGCGCTGCCCATCAGCCGCTCCTGCCAGTCCGCGGCGCTGGCGGCCCTGACCCGCTGCCTGCTTGAGTGAGGAGGGAGAGTATGTGGAGTGCGGTATGGAAGGTTCTTGTGGCCCTGATGGCCATGGCAGGCGGAAGCGCCTGTATGGGGCGGGCCGTTTCCCGCGTTTTATCCCAGGGCCGAAGGCCTTTGCAGCGCATTGCGCCCTACGCGCTCTTTTTTGTTGTGATTGAGATGCCCAGCTGGATCGGCGATGAGAACCCTCTGTACCTGCTTCCCTTTTTTATAGCGGTGATCTATTGCTGTTATGAGGGGACCCGGCTATCCAGGCTGGTGACGGCGCTGCTCTTTTACATTCTGGTGGTACCGATCAATATGATGGTGGACACCCTGGGATTTTGGGGCACGGTGATTGAAATGGAGGGCAGCGTTGGCTTAACGGTCAAGGCGCTGGTCTATCTGGCGCTGTGGCTGCTGATACGCCGCCTGATTCCCGCGAACAGCGCCATCTATCTGCCCCAGAGGCTCTGGGGCACGGCGGGCACACTGTGCCTTGCGCCCCTGTTTGGCGCGCTGTCCTACTCCATCTGGAATAGACACTGGCGCTGGACGCTGTCCTTTGACTATGACGAACTGACCAAACCCCTAGCTTACACGGTGCTTCCCTTTGTCTTCCTCTCCGCGCTGGCCCTTTTATATGCGCTGACGGTGTTCTCCCGTCAGGAGCGGCTGGAGCAGGAGCACCAGCTGGCCAATGCGCGGGAGATCTACTACCAGGGCATCCGCCAGGAGCAGGCCCAGGTGCGCATCCTGCGTCATGACCTGCGCAACCACCTGACCGTGGTGCAGGGGTTGATAGACCGGGGAGACTATGAGAAAGTCCGGGACTATCTGGATCAGGTGGCCCAGTCCCCGGCGCTTCAGGGCTCCCGGCGCATCTGTGCCAATGAGACCGCCAACGTGGTGCTCTCAAGCAAACGGGCGGTGATGGAGAGCGAGGGGATGGAGGCGGACTTCTCCGTCTCCCTGCCGGAAGACCTCTCCATTCCGGACCCGGAGCTGTGCGCTCTGCTGGGCAATGCGCTGGACAACGCCATTGAAGCGGTCCGCAAGGCGGACAGCAAGCGGATCACCGTCCGGGCCCGTGCGGACAAGGGGATGCTGATGCTGCGGGTGGAAAACCCGGTGGGCGGGACGCTGAAGGAGCGCAAGGGCTGCTTTGAGACCACCAAGGCGGACAAGAGCGTCCACGGCTTCGGCATCACCGGCATGCGGGAGATCGCGGAGCGCCGGGGCGGTACGCTGGATACGCTGGTGCGCAACGGCTGCTTTGAGCTGATTGCCTGCGTTCCCCTGACAGGGGATTGAACTCCCGGAATTCCTATGTCATAATAGGAGAATCAAGGAGGGATACCATGAAAATTTCCACCAAAGGGCGCTATGCCCTGCGATTGATGATGGACATTGCCGTACACTCCAATGGGGAGATGGTGGCGCTGAAGGATGTGGCCCGGCGGCAGGAGATCTCCGTTAAATACCTGGAGCAGATTGTGGGACTTTTGAGCAAGGCCGGCTTTTTGCGCAGCAGCCGCGGCCCCCAGGGCGGATACCGGCTCTCGCGCCGGCCGGAGGAGTACACCGTGGGGGAGATTCTCCGCCTGACAGAGGGGAATCTGGCGCCGGTATCCTGTTTGGAGGATGAGGAAAACCAGTGCAGCCGCTGCCGCCAATGCGGCACGCTGGACTTTTGGACGGGACTGTACCGCACGGTCAACAGCTATATTGACCGCTATACGCTGGCCGATCTGGTGCGGAGCGAAGAGCAGAAGAAACAGGACGGGCCGGCCGGCGGTACGGAAACGGAAAGGAGGAGCGGCATATGAGGGGCCTGCGGCTGGAACTGCTTGGGATTGGGGTCATTCTTCTTGGAATTGCGCTCAGTACAAACAACTTTTTTGCCATTTTGGGCGGTGTGTTGGGATTTGGCCTCATTGTCGCGGGATGCTTTCTCAAAGAGAAATAGCCGCCCATTGATAGGCAGCGGACGCTTTAACAGGCCGCCTTATTGCCGAGGCGGCCTGTTCTTTCACTGCAGAAAAACACGCGTCGTTTGTCTATTGACAAAAGAGTAGAAGCATGCTACAACTATAACATAGTAATCAAATAGGAAATAGAGGAAAAAGACGGAGGTACCAAATTGATGAAGGTATATGCGGACAATGCGGCCACCACCGCTGTCAGTGAGACCGCGTTAAGCGCCATGCTCCCCTGTCTGCGGGAGGACTACGGCAACCCCTCCAGCCTTCACAGCTGGGGGCAGCGGGCGGCGGAAAAGTTAGAAGAGGCCCGGGCGGTTTTTGCCGCCAGGCTGCATGCAGACCCAAAGGAGATCATCTTTACCGGCAGCGGCAGCGAATCGGACAACCAGGCCATCCGTACGGCGGCGGCCATAGGGGAGAAGAAGGGGAAGCGCCACATCGTCTCCACTAAATTTGAGCACCACGCGGTGCTCCATACCTTGAAGCAGTTGGAGCAGCAGGGCTTTGAAGTGACGCTGATAGACATTCCCGCCTCCGGTGTGATCGCCCCGGCACAGGTGGAACGGGCCCTCCGGCCGGACACCTGCCTTGTGAGCGTGATGTTCGCAAATAATGAGATCGGCACCATCCAGCCCATCGGGGCGATCGGCGAACTCTGCCGCAGCCGCGGCGTCCTGTTTCACACGGATGCCGTTCAGGCGGCGGGACACCTGAATATCGATGTGGAGGCCATGCATATTGACCTGATGAGCCTTTCGGCCCATAAGTTCCACGGGCCCAAGGGCGTGGGCGTGCTTTTTGCCAGACGGGGCATTCCTCTGACCACCCTGATTCAGGGCGGGGCCCAGGAGCGGGGAAAACGGGCCGGTACGGAGAATCTGCCAGGAATCTGCGGCGCCGCCGCTGCCTTTGACGAGGCCTGCGCCAATATGGAGGAAAACGCGAAAAAGCTGACCGTACTGCGGGATAAGCTGATCCGGGAGCTGGGCAGGATCCCTCACAGCGTGGTTAACGGAGACCTGGTGCACAGGCTGCCGGGCAATGTGAATCTGTGCTTTGAGGGCATCGAGGGGGAGTCTTTGCTGCTGCTTCTGGATGCCAGGGGCATCGCGGCGTCCTCCGGCTCCGCCTGTACCTCAGGGTCCCTGGACCCGAGCCACGTGCTGCTGGCGCTGGGACTGCCCCACGAGGTGGCACATGGCTCCCTCCGCCTCTCGCTGAGCGAGTACAACACGGAGGAGGAAGTGAATTATATCATCGATGTACTGCCGGGGATTGTCTCCTACCTGCGGGAGATGTCGCCGGTTTGGGATGAACTTGAGAAAGGAGAGCGTACGCATGTTATATAGTGAAAAGGTGATGGACCATTTCCAGAATCCACGGAACGTGGGCAAGATGGAGGATGCCGACGGAATCGGAGAGGTGGGCAACGCCAAATGCGGAGATATCATGCGCATGTATATCAAGGTGAATCCGGAGACCCAGGTCATCACGGATGTGAAATTCAACACCTTTGGCTGCGGCAGTGCCATTGCCACCAGCTCCATGGCAACGGAGCTGATCAAGGGGAGGCCCGTCAGCGAGGCGCTGGAGCTTTCCAACCACGCTGTGGTGGAGGCCCTGGATGGGCTGCCGCCTCAGAAGCTGCACTGCTCCGTTCTGGCGGAGGAGGCGGTTCGCGCGGCGGTGCGGGACTATTACGATAAAAACGGTATTGCCTATGGAGAGGAGCTGCGGGAGTGTCCGGGCCACTGTGAAAGCTGCGGCCATGAGCACTGCGGAGAATAAGTAAAGTTTTTTTGAAAAAAATCGAAATTGAGACTTGAAAAATCAATCCGGATATGCTATTCTATCTAAGCTGGCTATCCGGGTGTGGCGAAGTTTGGTATCGCGCTTGAATGGGGTTCAAGAGGCCGCTGGTTCGAATCCAGTCACTCGGACCAATCGGAGTATTCTTAATGGGATACTCCGATTTTTTATTTTTGCCATCGTGTTTAGCGCGGCTTTTTAATTCTCAACCTCCGGGCCGCGGTGGTTTTAGACACGCTGCTCAAGGGGACCTTTGCGCCCGAGAGCCCTGCCCACTGGAACATTGGCTGAATACCGTCGGCACGGCGCTGACAGGCTTGCAGATGGAATTACACAAGCAGAGGGGAAAATTTAAGCGCTGGAGCAGCTTCTGCGCTTTGATCCGGGATACTTGGGCGACAACCCTGTAAGAACTGATATTTTATAACCACAGGGATTGAGAATGCCAAAGCAAATAAGCTTGGTGTCAACCAATATTGGTTGACAGGAGGCTACGCGTCGGGTGGAATACCCGAAGCGATCATTAACCAGCCGCAGATTGGTGATTATATGGTGCAACCATCGGATTTTAAAAGAGAAGCTGAGTTAAGATACGCATATAGGAAGAAGCGCGGACGTATGCCCGCGCTTCTTCCCATATTTTTGTGCATCGGAGGGTTGATTCATCTTACGAACGTCTTGGCGCTGGGGGCTGACGACCGGCTGGAGGATCGGCCTCAACTGCCTGTAGATTGGAAAGCGTAGCGCATTTTTCAAGAAACGGACAGCGTTTTATGGTGGGATGTCATTTGCAGTGACAGCCTCCGCCGCAATCACCGCAGTCGCCGCCGCAGGAGCAGCCGCCCTTGCCGTGCTTTTTGTTGCAGATGCCCCGGGCCACAATAGCGATGAAGACCGCCAGGATCAGAAGGCTGATGAGGATGGTGGGCAGATTCATAAAAGTGCTCCTTTCAAAGCTCAGCTGTTGCCGGACACAGCGGCCTCAACAGCGCTGACGGCAGGGATGCTGCCGCCGTATTTGTTCTTGCGGAACAGCATGTAAAGCAGGAACCCAAGGGCCGCGGCCGCCGCTGCGGTGCCCAGCCCGAAGCCGACCTCGCCGGTGATCAGCCCACCAAGCTGGTAGACGATCAGAGAGATCAGATAGGCAAAGCCGCACATGTAGCCGATGGCGGCCCAGGTCCACCTGGCACTGTTCATTTCCCGCTTGATGGCGCCCATGGCGGCGAAGCAGGGGGCGCACAGCAGGTTGAAGATCATGAAGGAGTAAGCGGAGATGGCGGTATAGTGGGCGCCGACAGCGGCCAGCAGCGCCACGTCGTCCTCGGCGACCTCCTCGCCAATATGGAACAGGACGCCGAAGGTGGATACCACGTTCTCCTTGGCAATGAGACCCGTGAAGGTGGCCACGGTGGACTTCCAGTCGCCGAAGCCCAGGGGGGCAAACAGGAAGCAGACGGCGCTGCCTACAGCGGCCAGCAGGGAGGAGTTGTTGTCCTCCACCATGCCAAAGGAGCCGTCGGCGAAGCCGAAGCCCTGGAGGAACCACAAAATGATGGAGGAGACAAGGATGACGGTGCCGGCCCGCTTAATGAAGGACCAACCCCGCTCCAAGGTGGCGCGCAGCACGTTTCCGGCCGCGGGCACATGGTAGGCAGGCAGCTCCATGACAAAGGGGGCGGGGCCGCCGGAAAAGCCCCTGGTCTTCTTCAGAATGATGCCGGAGAGAATGATGGCGGCCACGCCGATGAAGTAGGCGGAGACGGCCACCAGGCCGCTGTCGTGGAACAAAGCGCCGGCGAACAGGCCGATGATGGGCATTTTGGCGCCGCATGGGACGAAGCAGGTGGTCATAATGGTCATCCGCCGGTCCCGCTCATTTTCAATGGTGCGGGAGGCCATGACACCGGGCACGCCGCAGCCGGAGCCGATCAGCATGGGGATAAAGCTTTTGCCGCTGAGACCGAACTTGCGGAAAATCCGGTCCATGATGAAGGCCACCCGGGCCATATAGCCGATGTCTTCCAGGACGGCCAGCATCAGGAACAGCACCAGCATCTGAGGGACAAAGCCCAGGATCGCCCCCACGCCGGCCACAATGCCGTCGGACACCAGGCCCACCAGCCACTCCGCGCAGCCCCAGCTCTCCAGCAGCGTCCTGGACCCGTCCTGGAGCCACCCGGCGCCCAACACGTCGTTGGTCCAGTCGGTGAGGAAGGTGCCGAAAGGCCCCATGGCGATCCAGTAGATCAGGAACATGGCAGCCGCGAAAATGGGCAGGGCCAGAACGTGGTTGGTGACAACCCTGTCGATTTTATCAGAGGCGGACAGGCTGTGCTTGGGGGCCTTTTTCCGCACGGCCCGCTCCACCACGGAGTTGATGTAGGCGTAGCGCTGGTTGGTAACGATGCTCTCAGCGTCGTCGTCCAACTCCCGCTCGCAGTCGGTGATGTGTTCCTCCAGGTGTTCTTTGAGACTGTCGCTCAGGCTCAGTTCCGCGAGAACCTTGTCGTCCCGCTCAAAGACCTTGATGGCATACCAGCGAAGGAAGCGTCTGTCCACCTTGCCCTGAATGGACTCTTCAATATGGGCGATGGCGTGCTCCACGCTTCCGGTGAACACATGGGGCAGCTCGCCCGTCTGATGGGCATAGCCCAGGGCCATGGCTTTTTCGGCGGCGGCCATACTGCCCTCGCCCTTCAGGGCGGACATTTCCACCACTTCGCAGCCCAGCGCGGCCGCTAACTGATGCAATTCTATTTTGTCCCCGCTCTTCCGGACCAGATCCATCATATTTACTGCCACCACAACGGGCAGTCCTAACTCGATGAGCTGTGTGGTCAGGTACAGATTGCGCTCAATGTTGGTGCCGTCCACGATGTTCAAAACGGCATCCGGCTTTTCGCCCACCAGATAACTTCTTGCCACAACCTCTTCCAGCGTATAGGGCGACAGGGAGTAGATGCCGGGCAGGTCCTGGATGACCACGTCCTTGCGGCCCTTAAGCTTGCCCTCCTTCTTCTCCACCGTGACGCCGGGCCAGTTGCCCACGTACTGATTGGAACCGGTCAAATCATTGAACAGGGTGGTCTTGCCGCAGTTTGGATTGCCGGCCAATGCGATCTTGAGCTCCATGTATGTTTCCCCTTTCTGATTTTATGGTTAGCATGAACTAACCATGTGGCTCAAAAAAAGCGGCCTCAGCCGATTTCAATCATCTTCGCGTCGGCCTTGCGCACGCTCAGCTCATAGCCGCGCACATTCAGCTCCATGGGATCGCCCAAGGGGGCTACCTTCCGCACATGGACCTCCACGCCTTTGGTGATTCCCATATCCATGATCCTGCGCTTGACGGCGCCTTCGCCATGGAGCTTTACCACCAGGGCGGTCTCGCCCACCCTGGCATCGTTCAGTGTTCGCATTGGGTTCTCCTCCTTAAATCATGATCCGGTTTGCCATGGTTTTGTCCAGTGCGATGCGGCTGTCCTTCACCTGAAGAATCATGTTCCCCCTGATCTCACTGACCACGCTCACCGTGCCATCCACCACAAACCCCAGCTCCGCCAAGTGCTGGCGCACTTCATCTTTACCGGTTACTTTCCGAATAACCACCGTTTCACCTGTCTTCGCCATCGTTAAAGGCATCATTCCGCCTCCCTCCTCAATTGGTTAGTCCAAACTAACGATCTGGGGATTCGACAGGGAGTTAGCGCATTCTAACTCCCTGAGTGACTATCAATATAGACCAGCTGTGTTTTTTTGTCAAGTCCCCTTTTGCAATTTGTTGCCAAATAAAAAAGTTTGTGGTAACCTGTATAAAAAACGGCGGATTCAAGGAGAATCTGGTTATGAATATTTATGAATCATCCGAGAACTATTTGGAGGCCATCCTCAGGCTGGAGGAGCAGGGTGGCTCCGTACGCTCCATCGATGTGGCAAACGCGCTGAATTTTACAAAGCCCAGCGTCAGTGTGGCGATGAAGAAGTTGCGCCAGAGCGGCTTCATTGAAATCAGCGGCGACGGGTCCATTTGGCTCCAGCCGTCGGGACGTGAGATTGCGGAGCGGATCTACGAGCGCCACCGGCTGCTGACGGAGTTTTTTGTCCGGTTGGGTGTGGATCCTGAGGTGGCGGCGGCGGACGCCTGCAAGGTGGAACACGATCTCAGTGACGAAACATTCCGTAAGATCAAGGAGCATGCGTTGAAAGGGCGGAAATGAGAAAGCCAGCCTGCTTCAGCAGGCTGGCTTTTATTTTTCACTCCGCCACGGAGCCGTCTGGGTGAAGGGTGATGATCTGCCAGGGGATAAACTTTTCACTGCCGCGCAGCGCGGCCCTGACCGCCGAGGCCAAAGCGTCGCAGCAGGCGGATTCCATACGGACCAGGGTGATGGTCTTGATATCGTTTTCGGCAATCACCGCGCTGAGCTTTGATAGATAGTCGGAGTGGTCCGCGTCGGGACAGCCGATCAGGACCGTGCGGCTGCGGACAAAGCGCTGGTGGAACTCACAGCAGGCGTAAGCGGTGCAGGAGGCGGCTATCAGCAGGTGGGTGTTGTCGAAGGCCCCCTGCTCTCCGCTCAGGCGGCAGATGGGGACGGGTGGGCGGCCGGGATGGAATTGGGGGAACTGGGGCGGATGGCTGCAGGCTCCGCAGCCGGCGCAGGCTTTTTCCATATGACGCCTCCTTTCCGGAATGTGTTCATTTTAGCACACGTCGGGGAAAATACATGTTGCTTATGCAACCGGAAGGAATTGGAGATAAGAGGGAGTCCAACAGGCGGTTGTAATTTATGGAAAATGTGATAAAATCACAACAGAAGAGATAGGAGGCGCGCCGATGCAGAAGATTCTGTACACAAAGGAGCTGGAGGCCTGCTCCTCTGACATGGATGACCGGGTGGCGGAGCATATCCGCTCAGGCCAGGTGGTGACATTTGAGGGCATGGCGGACTATGACCTGCTGGCCTTTGACTGGTACGATGTGAGTTATGCGGGAACGGATACCTCCCGCATTTTGATCTATCTGGACCGGGAGAACCTGTTCTTTTTCTGCGAGGATAAAAAGGCATTTGAAAAGGTGCGGGACCTGCTCCCGGAGGGGGAGGGCAACGAGCGGGCGCTGTACCGCTTTTTCCTGGGCCTTCTGCAGGAGGATCTTGCCCATCTGGAGCAATATGAAGGGGAGATCACCGATGCGGAGGACGCTGCCCTGAAGAGCTCCCGGCGGGACTATCTGGACAAGATCGTGGAGTACCGAAAGGAGCTGCTCCGTCTGAAGAGGTATTATGAGCAGCTGGCCGCCATCTTAGACAATCTGACGGCCAATGACAACTGTCTTTTGACGGAAGACGCGGTCCGCCACCTTGCGATCCTTGCCAGCCGGACGGAGCGGTACCGGGGCAGCGTGCTGAATCTCAGGGATTACGTGACGCAGATGCGGGAGGCTTATCAGTCCCAGATTGACATTGAGCAAAATAATCTGATGCGGATTTTTACGGTGATTACCGCCGTATTTTTACCGCTGACGCTGTTGGTGGGATGGTACGGGATGAACTTCAAGAACATGCCGGAGCTGTCCTGGCCCTATGGCTATCCGGTTTTCATCCTGTGCAGCCTGTTGATCTGCGCGGTGCTGATCTGGTACTTTAAAAAGAAGAGATGGTTTTGAGAAGGCGCCAGTTCCACATGAGCATTGATGAGTGAAGAACTTACAATCAAAATTTCTTGGAGGCTGTCAGTATGAAGAAACTATTTGGATTGATACCCTACATTGCTGCTTTGGCAGTCGATTTTTATGTTTTACCTTTGCTTATCAACGATACAGGGTCAGGTATGTTGATGATGCTATGCGTTATCCCCTTGATTGATTTTTTCTGTTCTTTTGTGTATGGGATTAGACAAGGGAGTGGTTTACTGCTCACTGTTGCGGCAGTGATTTTGTTTGCGCCAACAATTCCTATTTTTTACAATGAAACAGCGTGGATTTATATAGTTGTTTATGCGGTAATAACTTTGGTTGGCAGCGCGATCGGCAGAGTATTTTGCAAAGCAAGTAAGTGAGTTTTGATGAAGTAAAAACCATGTGAAACCTCAACTGCTGTAACGGCTGGGATTTCACTGTTTTTAAACATCCATATTTATGGGTGATTGGAAGTTGAAAAAGGCTCCACCGGCTTATGTCGGTGGAGCCTTTTCCTATTTGAACTGGGGACTGTGTCCGCAGTGTTTGGAACAGCCCTCACAGCCGCCGCGGCAGCTCCGCTTCTGGGGACGGAGGGCGTAAATGAGCCAAAGGAACAAGAGCAGCAGGATGCCGTAGTCTAAAATACCCAAGAGAACCTCCCTTCAAAAGAGCAGCAGCGCCGCGTGGTAGACCAAAAAGGCGGCGATCCAGGCCACACAGCACTGGAACAGGGCCACGCCCGCCGCCTTCCAGCCGGAGCGCAGCTCCCGCCGCACGGCGGAAATGGCCGCGATGCAGGGGGTGTAGAGCAGGGTGAACACCAAAAAGCTGAGAGCGGTTACCGTGGAGAAGAGGCCGGCGATGGCGGCGGACACATTGGAGCTGCCGCCTAAAAGAACGCCCAAGGTGCTGATGACGGATTCCTTGGCGATGAAGCCGGTAATCAGGGAGGTGGAAACGCGCCAATCCCCAAAGCCCAACGGGGCAAAGAGGGGGGCAAGGAACTGGCCCACCAGTGCTAACAGGCTGTCGGCACTGTTGGAGACCACGTTGAGACGGGTGTCGAAGGTCTGGAGGAACCACACGATCAGCGTGGCCACGAAAATCACGGTAAAGGCCCGCTGGAGGAAGTCCCGGGCCTTTTCCCAGCATAGCTGGAACACGCTCTTGAGAGAGGGGAAGCGGTAGTTGGGGAGCTCCATGACAAAGGGCACGGGGTTGCCGCGAAAGAGCGTCTTTCCAAACCCCTTGGCGGCTAAAATACCCACTAAGATGCCGGTGACGTACAGGCCGATCATCACCAGCGCCCGGTGGCGGGGAAAGAAGGCGGCGGTGAAAACGGAGTAGATGGGGATTTTGGCGGAGCAGCTCATAAAGGGCGTCAGGAGGATGGTCATCTTCCGGTCCCGCTCCGAAGAGAGGGTGCGGGTGGCCATAATGGCTGGCACGGAGCAGCCGAACCCGATGAGCATGGGGACGATGCTGCGGCCCGAAAGGCCGATCCGGCGCAGCAGCTTGTCCATCACAAAGGCCACCCGGGCCATATACCCCGTGTCCTCCAGGATGGAGAGAAAGAAGAACAGCACCACGATGATGGGCAGAAAACTGAGCACGCTGCCCACGCCGGTGAAGATGCCGTCGATGACCAGACTATGTACCACCGGGTTGATTCCATACGCGCTCAGGCCGGCGTCGGTCCAGGCAGTCAGCGCGTCGATGCCGGAGGCCAGCAGGTTGGATAAAAGGGCGCCGACCACATCAAAGGTCAGCCAGAAAATAAAGAGCATGATGCCAAGAAACAGCGGGATGGCAAGAATCCGGTGGGTCAGCAGGTTGTCCAGCTTCTCGCTGCGCGCCCGCTCCCGGCTCTCGTGGCAGCGCACCACGGTGTCCCGGCAGACGGATTCAATGAAGTCGTAGCGCATATCCGCCAGGGCCGCATTGCGGTCCATCCCGTGCTCCATCTCCATCTGAACCACCAAATGCTCCGTCAGCTCGATCTCGTTTTGGGCCAGGTGCAGCCGCTCCACGATGTCGCCGTCCCCTTCGATGAGCTTGGTGGCGGCAAAGCGAATGGGAATCCCCGCGGATTCGGCATGGTCGGCAATCTGGTGGCACACGGCGTGAATGCAGCGGTGGACGGCGCTTTCCTGACTGCAAAAGTCGGTGACGGCCGGGCGGATCCGGTTCCTGGCCACATGGAGCAGCGCGTCCAGGAGTTCTGAAATGCCCTCATTTTTCACGGCGCTGATGGGGATGACGGGAATCCCCAGCCGCTGGGACATCTTCTTCACATCGATGGTCCCTCCGCCGGAGCGGACCTCGTCCATCATGTTCAGCGCCAGCACCATGGGAACCTGCAGCTCAATGAGCTGCAGCGTCAGATAGAGGTTGCGTTCAATGTTGGTCGCGTCCACGATGTTGATGATGCCGTCGGGCTTTTGATTGAGGAGAAAGTCCCGGGTGACGATCTCCTCCCCGCTGTAGGGGCGGATGGAGTAGATGCCGGGCAGGTCCACCACCGTGCAGTCCCCGTGGCTGCGGATCACACCGGATTTCTGATCCACCGTGACGCCGGGAAAATTGCCCACATGCTGGTTGGAGCCGGTGAGCTGATTGAACAGGGTGGTTTTGCCGCAGTTTTGATTGCCGGCCAGTGCAAAAATCATCTCTGCCGCGCCTCCACTTCGATCTTTGCGGCGTCGTCCCGGCGCAGCGTCAGCTCATATCCCCTCACCCTCAGCTCCATGGGGTCTCCCATGGGTGCCACCTTTTTCAGCGTCACAGCGGTCCGCGGTATCAGACCCATGTCCAACAGCCGGCACCGCAGCGTTCCCTCTCCGCCCACCTTGGTGATGACCGCGGACTGGCCGATGGCAAGTTGATCCAGTGTCATAGTATTCCTCCTAAGAAAAAAAGCTCCCAATATAACTATAGAATAGCATAGCTCTACAGGCGAGTCAAATCCAATGTCCGCCGAAAAAGGAAATGATGCTTGCACGTTAAAAAAGAAGCCGGCGGACAGCCGGCTTCTTCCGCTTGCTATTCAGAAAAGAGGGGAGTGGAGAGATACCGCTCGCCGCTGTCGGGGAGAAGGGCGACGATGGTTTTGCCCCGGTTCTCAGGCCGCCTGGCCAGCTCGGCCGCGGCCCAGAGGGCGGCGCCGGAGGAGATGCCCACCAAAAATCCCTCCCGCCGGGCAATGGAACGGCCTGTGCGGTAGGCGTCCTCGTCGCTGACCGTCAGGATTTCATCATAGACGCTCCGGTCCAGCGTGTCGGGGATGAAATTGGCGCCGATACCCTGAAGGCCATGGGGGCCGGCCTTCCCCCCGGACAGCAGGGGGGAGGAGGCGGGCTCAACCGCCACCACCTTCAGATTGGGATTTTGTTCCTTCAGATACCGCCCAGCGCCGCTGAGGGTGCCGCCGGTGCCCACGCCGGACACGAAAAAGTCCACCCGCCCCTCCGTGTCCTCCCAGATCTCCGGTCCGGTTGTGGCATAGTGGGCCGCCGGATTGGCGGGGTTGTCAAACTGGCCGGGCAGGAAGCTGCCCGGGATGGACCTGGCCAGCTCCTCCGCCTTGTCCACCGCGCCCTGCATCCCCTTGGAGCCCTCTGTCAGAACCAGCTCGGCGCCATAGGCTTTCAGCAGCGCCCGGCGCTCCGCGCTCATGGTTTCCGGCATGGTGAGGATGATGCGGTAGCCCCGGGCGGCGGCCACAGAGGCAAGGCCGATGCCGGTGTTGCCGGAGGTGGGCTCGATGAGGACGGATCCGCTCTTCAGAAGCCCCTTTTCCTCCGCGTCCTCCACCATGGCCTTTGCCACCCGGTCCTTGGCGCTGCCGGCGGGGTTGAGATACTCCAATTTTGCAAGTATGACGGCCGGGAGGCCCTGCCCAAAACGCCGCAGCTCCAAAAGAGGAGTGTGGCCCACCAGGTCGGTGACGGTGCGACAGACGTTCATAAAAACCGCTCCTTCTATACTCCGGCGGAAAAAGCCGGCATTTCAATTATAAGACATCATAGCACACCGGATAGAAAAAGGCAAAGCGGATGGGATAAAGTGGAGGCGCTTGCTGGGAAGTTAAAACTGATCCGCCCACTGGCGCAGCAGCTCCTCCGCCCAGTCAGAGTCTTCTTCCAAGTACGCAAGGTGCAGGCTGTACAGGACACCGCCGTCCACCAGATAGCCGTCCAGGCACAGATAGCCGCTTTTCAGGGCAGAGGAGGTGATGATGTGGCAGCGCCTGGCGCTGGCGGTGGTGTAAAAAGATTCCTGATACCCAACACTCTCCGTTGTTCGGACTCCGATGGTAAGCGGTTCATCGCAGAATTCGGTATAGATCCGGGAGTGGAACTGGAGGCGTATCTCCTCAGACAGATACATGGTTTCCAGATTGATGGAAGTGATCCGCCCGTCGGGAGTGCCGCAGACATTCAGCGTGGTTTCCTGCTCCTCCAGATCCCAATCCAACTGTTTGAGTGAACTGAGCCCGATATAGTCATATGCTTCTTCAGGGGAAGAGAAGCGGATCTGGTAGAGACCGGGGAACCAGCTGTCGTATGGCCGGTAGTCTTTGAACTGCTGAGCGATCAATGCTCCCGCATTCCGGACCTCTCCCGTCAGGTCTGATATAGGGACTCTTTCAAGTTCCACGCTCAGGTCAAACCCGGATTCGGTGAAGTCTGAGCCCGGCTCAGCCCTGGATGTAAACCATTCGATGAGCGCTGTGCCGGGACCGCTCACAGCAAATGCCGTCGCCGTGGCGATGAGAAGGCACAGGCAGGCCGCCGCGCCCCATCTGTTGAGAATCCACCTCCTTTTCTTTGTAAATGGCTCCTGTGCCTCTTCAATCCATGTTTCACTTACATTTGTCAAGCTGTCAAAAAGCTTTTTGCACGCAGCTTCCCTCATAGGGAATATCCCTCCTTTTCAAGCGCCTCCCGCAGCTCCGCCCTGAGCCGGTACATACGCTTCGCAAGTTTTCCGTGGGAGACCCCAAGCTCTTGTTCCAACGTATTCAGCGCTTCTCCATACCAGTAGCGGCGCAGGAACAAGATGCGGTCGTCCCGGGGGAGCGACGCAAGCCATGCGTTCAGAAATCCGGTCAGTTCAATCTCCTCCACCTTGTGTTCCACCGTTTGGCGGGACGGGATGCACTCCTCTATCTCGCTGAGCAGCGCCTCTATGCCAGAATACCGTTTTTGCGCGTGGTTTTTGTGCCACAGGTTGATGGAGAGGTTGCGGACAACTCTCCCAAGATATGCGCCCAGCCTGTTGGGGCGCTGGGGCGGGATGGAGTTCCACGCGTGAATGTAGGTGTCGTTTACACATTCCTCCGCATCCTCCTCCGCAGACAAAATGTTCCTGGAAATGCGATGGCAGAATGTTCCGTATTTCCGGGCAGTGGCTGAAATCGCCGCCTCTTCTCTCCGCCAGTAAAGGTCAACAATCTGAGAGTCCTCCATGTTCCGCCTCCTCTCTCTTGGAAAAGTCTCTTGTCTATAAAGACAGGGTTTTTGCCGCGATGTTCCTTTCCCGATAAAATTTCATCGGCTGAATATGATGATATCTGAACCTGATACGGAAATCCACTCTTTTTCTGAAAGGGGAAACGCCGTCCGGTATCATACCGGACGGCGTTTCCCTCGGAAAGGGAACTCCCTACAGATCAAAAGCCATGGACAGGGCGCACCAGAGCAGGATCAGCACCATTGCCATGCGGAAGGGCCGGTCGTGCCGCTTCAAAAATGTTTGGAAGGCACTGCCTGCCACGGCCCATGTAAAGGTTCCCGCCATACCAATAACGGTGATCCATACCGCGTGGCACAGCAGCGACCCCATGCTGAGTTCGTATGGAAGAACATATCCGGTGTAGATTGTAATGGCGTACAGGATGATTTTCACATTGACAAATTCAAGCAGGAACCCTTTCCAGAACGACATCTGCCGGACCTCGCTGTCTTCCGACTTGCTCACAGCTATATGAACAGCAAGATAGACGATATAGGCGGCCCCCGCATATTTGAGCGCTCCGGCGGCGGTTGGCGCATATCTGGCCAACTCATAGCAGAACAGGGCGCACAGCGCCATGACGCAGAAAAAACCGGCGGCAATGCCAAAGAGAATATTTTTGCCCCGTTTCCAGCCGTACTGGCCAATGGAATAGAGAGCCACAATGTTGTTCGGTCCTGGGGTAAAGGCGGTTATTAGGCCGTAGGGCGTATAGGACAGCACACTTGATAAAAACATTTGCATTCCTCCTCCTATGAGGATATAATACAGCAAAGAATACTTTTGTAAAATTAGAATATTTATAGTATTATTTCAAATTTGTTGAAGAGAGTGTGTGGAAGTGGATCTGAAATATCTGAACACATTCCGGACCATTGTAGCAGAGGGCGGATTTTCCAGGGCTGCGGAAAAACTGAATTACACTCAGTCTACGATTACCTTTCAGATCGGGCAGCTGGAGCGGGAACTCTCCGTCACACTGTTTGAAAAAATTGGGCGGAAAATGGTGCTGACCAAAGCGGGTGAGCAACTGCTCCCCTATGTGGACGAGGTGCTTTCCTCGGTGGAGAAGCTCCGCTGTTTTGAACAAGAGCTTGTGCAGTGCCAGGGAGACCTCCGTGTGGGCGTGGCGGAAACCCAGCTGTGCTACCGGATGCCGCCTGTTTTGAAGGAGTTTCACGCGCAGGCCCCCAGGGCCCACCTGTTTCTGCGGTCCATGAATTGCTACGACATACGGGATGAACTGATGAGCGGGACGCTGGATCTGGGGATATTTTATGAAGATGTGGGAGGATTTGGCTCCAACCTTGTCACAGACCCATTGAGCAGCGATCCGCTGGCGCTGGTTGCATCGCCCCGCGTAAAAGCGCGGCATCCGGATTATATCACGCCGGATCAAAGGATTCCTGTGCCGCTTATTATCAATGAGCCAAGATGTATCTTCCGGCAGATATTTGAACAGTACCTGCGGGACAAAGCCATTCGTCTGGATCACACGATTGAGCTGTGGAGCATCCCCACCATCAAGAACCTGGTGGAAAATGACGTGGGAATTTCCTTTCTTCCCCGGTTTGCCGTTGAGGAGGAACTGGAAGCCGGAAGCCTGGCGGAAATTCCGACCAGCCTTTCCGGCCGGACGATTACAGCTGTGTGCGCGTATCATAAAAACAAGTGGGTCAGCCCTCTGATGCGGCTTTTTCTGAACCTCTGTGCCGGGGGATGAAGGCTTGACGCAGGCTGCGTCCTCCCTGGTTTACATAAAAAAGAACCCGGCTACCAATTGGGAGCCGGGTTCTTTTTTAATTCCGGGCTTTCGGTCTTAGAAGATGGGCAGCACGTTGCCTTGGAAGGTGTCGTTGATGTAGTTGCGGACGGCGTCGGATTTCAGCGCCTCAACCAGAGCAAGGACGGCGGCATTGTTTTCGTTGCCCTCTTTCACCACGACGACGTTGGCGAAAGTCTGGGCGGCCTCGGAGGAGGAGTCCTCCAGGGCGATGGCGTCCTGGGCGGAGGAGAAGCCCGCCTGGAGGGCATAGTTGCCGTTGATGACGGCGATGTCCACCTCAGAGGTGACGTTGGGCAGCATGGCGGCCTCCAACTCCTTGAACTGCAGGTTCCTGGGGTTTTCCTCGATGTCGTTGGGCGTGGCATTCAGGCCGGCGCCCTCCCTCAGCTTGATCAGACCCTGGGCCTCCAACAGCTGCAGCGCGCGGGCCTCGTTGGTCACGTCGCTGGGCACACCCACGGTGGCGCCGTCAGGCAGGTCCTCCAAAGAGGCGGTCTTGCCCGGATAGACGCCGAAGGGCTCGTAGTGGATGGCGGCCACGCTGACCAGATGGGTGCCCTTGCCTTCGTTGAACTCATCCAGATAGGGCTGGTGCTGGAAGTAGTTCACATCCTCGTCGCCCTCTTCCACGGCGGTGTTGGGAACCACGTAATCGCCGTATTCGGTGATCTGCAGATCGATGCCCTGCTCGGCCAGGACGGGCTTCACCTGCTCCAGGATCTGAGCGTGGGGCGTGGGGGAGGCGGCGACCTTCAAAACCACGGTTTCGGCGGAGCCGGAAGCGCTGCCGGACTGAGAGCCGGAGCCGGAAGCGCTGCCGCTGTTGCTGCTGCCGCAGGCGGCCAGGGACAGGCTCAGGGCCAGGGCCAGGATGAGAGACAATACCTTCTTGTTCATACGATTTCCTCCTTAAAAATGTTTGGATTATTTCAAGCGCTTGTCAAGCTTGGCTGACAGCAAACTGAAAACGGATTGAATGAGCTGTACCAGCACGATCAGCAAAATGACCGTAGCCAGCATCATGGCGGGGACGTTTCTCTGATATCCGTACCGGATGGCCAGATCGCCCAGGCCTCCCGCGCCTATGGCGCCCGCGATGGCGGTGTAGGCAAGGATGGTGATGACGGAGATGGAGCCACCCAACACCAGCGAGGGCATGGCCTCCGGCAGATAAACCTTCCAGACGATCTGAGGGGTGGATGCGCCCATGGACTGGGCGGCCTCCACCACGCCGGCGTCCACCTCGGCCAGGGAGGTTTCCACCATGCGGGCGATGAAGGGGGCGGCGGAGACGATCAGGGGGACGATGGCGCCCTTGACGCCGATCTTGGTGCCAACGATCAGTTTGGTAAAGTCCATGATGGCGATCATCAGGATGATGAAGGGCAGGCTTCGGCCGATGTTGATGACCCAGCCCAAGATGCGGTTGAGCGTCCTGCGGGGCCAGATGCCGTGGGGCTGGGTCAGAACCAGCAGCACCCCCAGGGGCAGCCCGATCAGATAGGCGAACACCGTGGATATAAAGACCATTATCAGCGTGTCGCAGGTGCCCTCCAACAGCAAAGCCCCATATTGGGACCAGAATTCGGAGGTAAAGAACTCAAGCATTTTCTTCCACCTCCTCCACAGTGACATCGCGCTGGGCCCGGATATAGGAGAGGGCCTTTGCGGCCTCATTGGGATCCCCGGGAAGCCCCAGGAGCATGGTGCCGAAAGCCCTGCCGTTGACGTTGCGGGTGTCGGCGCCTAAGATGTTCACCTTCACACCGCACTCGATGGCCAGCGAGGCGATCAGGGGTTCATAGGCGGAGCCGCCGTTGAAGGCCACCCGGACCACCCGCTGGGCGGGGAACTGTTCGATCTGGGCGCCGCCGGGATAGACCAGCCGCCGGGCAGCGTCGGTGGTGGGATTGGAGAAGATGTCCTCCACCCGGCCCTGCTCAGCCACCGATCCGCCGTCTAAGATGGCAACCCGGGAGCAGATCTCCTCGATGACGCTCATCTGATGGGTGATGACCACCACCGTGACGCCAAGCTTCTCATTCAAATCCTTCAGCAGCGCCAGAATGGACTGGGTGGTGGTGGGATCCAGAGCGGAGGTGGCCTCGTCGCACAGCAGCACCTTGGGATCGGTGGCCAGGGCGCGGGCGATGGCGATGCGCTGCTTCTGGCCGCCGGAGAGCTGCACCGGGTAGGCGTCGGCCTTGTCGGACAGGCCCACAAGCTCCAGCAGCTCCAGAGCCCGCCGCCTGGCCTGCTCGGCGCCGACTCCGTTGATTTCCAGGGGGAAACAGATGTTTTTGAGACAGGTGCGCTGCATCAGCAGGTTAAAGCTCTGGAAAATCATGCTGATGGATTGGCGGGCGCGGCGCAGCTCCCTGGGGCGCAGCGATGTGATCTCCGCCCCGTCCACCCGTACGGAGCCGCTGGTGGGCCGCTCCAACAGGTTCATGCAGCGCACCAGCGTGGACTTCCCCGCGCCGGAGAGGCCGATGATGCCGAAAATCTCCCCGGCCTCCACGGATAAGGTGATGTCACTGAGCGCAGCCACAGCCCCCTCGCCGGTGCCGAAGGTCTTGCTCAGATGCTCAATCTGAATAATCGGTTCACTCACGGAATGAATCCCTCCTGTGTCGGAATTGGCCCAAAGACCGTGAAATAAAAAATCGTCCCCGATGCATTGCATCAAGGACGATTCAAAATCGTGGTACCACCTTGGTTCACCGCTTCTTCACAAAAGCGGCCTTTGAGAGTGCCAGCACACTCCTGCGCGATGACGGGCGCCTCCGTCGCAGCCTATGCGGATTCCGCAGTCGGTGCGCGACTCCAAGACCATGTTCAGCAATGCCTTCCGTACCTCGTTTCCACCGGCCGAGGCTCTCTTTAACGTATCTCAATGCCTACTCTTCTCTTCATTGTCTTTTTCCTATTCAGTTGCTATGATCCAGAGTTTACATGGAAACAACGCATTTGTCAACTGTGCGCGCTGCCCATAAAAAACAGGAACTGGAAGGTGAAATTTGTACAAATTATTTGATTTTGCACAAAATGAAGAAAAAAGCGGAGAAGAGCCGTATTCTTCAGCGGTGGAATTGAAACCTGAGGAAAAACCTGTTATACTTTTAAATGAAAAGATCACACATTGGGAAGGCGCGCTATGGGCGACAGAAAAGAGAAAAAAAACTGGGTGCTTGGGCTGATCTGCGGCGCGCTGATGGGCGGCGGCGCGATTTTGCCGGGCGTCAGCGGCGGCGTACTGTGCGTGGTGTTTGGCTATTATCGCCCCATGATGGAGATTCTGACCCATCCCAAGCGGGGGCTGAGCAAATATTGGCGGATGTTCGTGCCCGTGGCCATCGGCTGGGTGCTGGGCTTTTTTGGCTTTGCCAAGCTGATTGCCGTCCTGTTCAGCGCTTCGGAGCTGCTGGCCACCTGGCTCTTTATCGGCCTGATCGTGGGCACTATGCCCTCGCTTTTCCGGGAGGCGGGAAAAGAGGGACGAGGCTGGCCCGCCTGGACGGCCCTGACGGTCTGCGCCCTAACCATGGGAGCCGGACTCTACTATGTGGGCCATGTTGCCGCTGTACAGGTGGAACCTAATTTCTGGTGGTATACCTTCTGCGGAATCCTGTGGGGACTGGGCATTGTGATCCCCGGCATGACCACGGCCTCTATTTTGATGGCCCTGGGCCTCTACCAGCACCTAACGGAGGGCATTTCCAATCTGGACATCGTGGTGATGACCGCCTGGATTCCGGGCCTGGTGCTGACGGTGGCGCTGCTGTCCCGGCTGATGAGCTACCTCTTCCGCTCCCATTACCCGGTGGCCTTTCACGCCGTGGTGGGAATTGTCATCGCCTCCACGGTGATGATCATCCCCACGGCCTATTCCGGCGCCGGAGAAGCCCTTGGCGCGGCAGCAAGCTTTTTCGGCGGGTTTGCCATCGCATTTTTGCTGGATAAGATAGAATAGATATCCCTCCCTCCGGGGAGGGCTTTTTATTTCTGAGCGCCGCTTGGAAATAAAAATTGTCCATGCTGGCCGCTGTGCGGCTTATGGCCTGAATTCCGGGCGCGTCCCCGGCTCGACCGGAGATATGGGCATAAAAACAGGTAAACCGCTTTTTGCATAGGTTTTCCATTTTAGGCCAAAATAAGTCCAAAATGAGAGGGGGAGCGATATGACCAAACTGACGCTGCTGGAGCTTGTGGACGCTTTGGGGATCAAAATGGTGCCGGAGATGTCTGAGTCGGAGTTTCACGACGCGGCGCAGGGGCAGATGGATGCCGACGACCTGTTCCGGGAACTGCTGCGTGGGGAGGGGCTGGTCGCCTGTCAGGAAAAAATTCTCCGATGGGCACATGACCTCTATGGAGTTCCCCGGGAAAGGGAGCAGTGAGGCTGCGGACCGGGGAAACCGGGGCTGCGTCGACCGTGGGAAATACTGAAAAATAAAGAAAAACACAAGATTTGAGTTGAAATTTTTAAGACTGCGTGGTAACATGAGCGTATGTGTAGGGCAAACCCGGCGAAAGCCGGCGACGCAAAGCTATAGGATCGTCAGTTATCTACGACAGCCAGCTGCAACACAAAAATAGGGGAAATGGATTTCAACGGGGAATCATTGCCTGTATTGATGTGAAACCATGGAAAAACTGTCGCTGTAACTTAACAGCGGCAGTTTTTTTATTTTATCTGGAGAGGGAGCAGCGGGGTTTGCATCGCTTGGGGGAGGGGGCAGCAATGGGAAATCGGAAAAATCGCGGCTTCACCCTTCAGGAGGCGCTGCTGGCCGTCGTGCTGGTCGTGGTGCTGGCCGCAATCGCCATTCCATCTGTGATCACGCTGCGCCGGAGCCTGAAGCTGCGGGAGTTGGACGACACTGCCCGCTCCCTCTATCTCACGGCACAGAATGAATTGACCGGCCGCAGGGCCACAGGCACTCTTGCGGAACTTCAGGACGCCCTGACGCGGGAGCAGAGCCTGAAGACCTTGGGGGCAAAGCCTCAGGACGCGGAGGATGACGCCTGGACCAGCCTCTACTACATCTCCTCCTCCCAGGCGGAGGAGCTCTTTCCCGACACCTGCCTGACACTCTCCACGCTGGCGCCGGAGGGCAGCTTTTTGATAGAGCTGGACCCGGCAGGCGGCAGCCTCTATGGACTTTTTTATGCTGAGCGGCCGCTGCTCTATTCGGAGGTCACCGCCCTGTCCAGCCGCAGCCGTGAGGACCGGAGGGCTGAGGAGATCGGCTATTACGGCGGCTTCTCCGCCGCTGCCGCTGGGGGGAGTCCGGCGCTCAGGCCCACAATAGAGGCGGTGAACAGCGAGGACCTTTATATAGCGTTTCACTGCGCCGGACTGAAAGAGGCGGTGGTTGACCAGAGAAATCTGACGCTGGCGCTCACCGTGACCGACGAGTCCGGGGCGGCGGACCACCGCTGGAGCCGCAGCTACACGGGCGGCGACGCGGAATTCAGCGTACTTGCCACGGGAGAGGTGACCACAAGGCTGCTGTTGGACAGCCTGAGACAGGGAGAGCACTTTGCGGAGCTCACCGAAGGGCGTCTGACTCCGGGTGACAATCTGACTGTGACGGCGGTCATCACCTACAGCGGGAAAGAAGGGGTTTTGCGGGGCGAGACCTGGACCACGGTGAACAGCCTTTTTGCGCAGAAGCGGGAGGCGGAGGGCGCCGTGGAGATAGATGTGGCCTGTCTGCGCCATTTGAACAACCTGCGCGGCGACTGCTATGACGGGCGGGCCGGAAGCAGCATCCGTCAGACGGCGGACATCAAGTTTGCCCCGGACAATTGGCAGGAGCTTGCGATGCCCGGCGCGTCGGCGGGGGAGCGGCCGCTGTCTGCTTTTTCCCCCATTGAAAACAGCGTTCTTTTCAGCGGCGGCACAGTTTATGACGGCTGCGGGAATCTGCTTGAGGGGTTTGAGATCAGGGGCGCCGACAATGTGGGACTGTTTGCCTCCCTGCGGGACTGCACGGTCCGCAATGTCCGCATGAAGGATGCGGCCGTCAGCGCCGCCGGGAGCTGCGCGGGCGCTTTAGCCGGCAGAATCGACGGGGTGTCGGCGGTGGAAAACTGCGGAGCCTGGCAGGAGGACTCCGGCTCTGTGGCGGCCCGCGGCAGCTCCGTGGGCGGTTTGGTGGGCCTGTGCGGAAGCGGCACCCTGGAGATGAAGGGTTCCTTTTCGGCGGTGGATGTCACCGGAAACTGGTATGTGGGCGGTCTGGTGGGCCTGGTGGACGGCGCCCTATCCGCGGAGCGCTCCTACGCCTCGGGTACGGTCACGGGAAATTCAAGGGTGGGCGGCCTGGCGGGGCTTTGCAACACAGGCGGGAAACTGGAGATCAGAGACTGCTATACCACGGCCTCCGTGACCGCCGCGCTCAGCGCGCCGGTCACCGCCCAGCGGGCGGAGGAGGACCAGGCTGGCGGCGCCATCGGCAATGCCGGCGGAACGGTGCGGTGCATCGGCTGCCGCGTCTACGGGAAGGTGACGGCTCAGACCGCCTCCGGCGCTTTTTACGGCAAGGGCGCGCTGAGCGCAAGCGGATGCGTCTACCTGGTCCAGAGCGGCTATAACGATGACTTTCCCCAAACCGGCCAGATCGGATTGACGGCAGCCTCCTATGGAGAGTTGGAGAGCTCGGACAACAGCGTGCGCAACAGCCACCCCCACAGCGAAAAGCTGCGTGGGTTGGCGTTCCCGTTCCCCATGGTGACGTCGGATCACTACGGCGACTGGCCGCTGGAGACGGAGGCCCCTGTGGAGGCGGATATTCCCTATGGCCTGTGCTACTATGAGCGGTATGGGGACGGCTCCTGGGGCTTTTACGGCTACGATCGGGAGGAGAAGCTGCAAGACAGCCTTGCCGGAAATGAAAGGTCCATCGCGGAGGCCGGCTACGGCGTCCTCTTGCTGAGCGGCGAATCGGCGGCCGGATGGTTCCGGGACTATGGCGGCGCGGCCTTGGACGCCCCGGTCACAGTGCGCTTCGGCGGCGTCAGCGGTGAGCTTCATCCCCTCAGCGCCAAAGGGAAGGACCTGATGGATCCCTATCCGCTGCCGGGGAAAACGGTCTATGAGACCAAGACCCGCCGCTCCCTTGCCATCAATCCCTATTTTGGAGCGGCGCTGTCCCTGAATGCCCTTTCTCCCTCGGAGAGGGAGCCATTCCAGCTCCGCACGGCGGAGCACCTGGAGAACATCGGCGGCCACGCAGGCGGCTGGTGGTATTTCCAGCAGACCCACGACATTGAGGCCCGGGCCTCCACGGCGCGGATTGACAACTACCTGGGCTGCACGGTGGACGGCGGAGGCAACCGGATCACGGGATTGAGGGACACACTGTTTCTCTGGAGCAACGGAACGCTGCGCAATCTGCTGGCAGAGGGTGTGGAAATCCGCCAGAGCGACGCCTGCGCCGCTCTTGTGAGCGCGAATACAGGGACGGTGGAGGGATGCGGCGCCACCGGCAGCGTAACGGGGACCGGCGCGGATTCCGCGGCGGCATTGGTCTCTCTCAACAGCGGATATGTCAGAAATTCCTGGGCCCGGTGCGACGTGGCGTCCGAGGGGCCTGCGGCGGGGCTGGTTTTCCGCAACGGCGGGAGCGTTTCAGACTGCTACGCGGCTGGTACCGTGTCCTCCGGACAAGAGAACGCGGCGGGGCTGGTGGTGGAAAACAGCGGCACCATCGCTTCTTCCTATGCAAACTGCGCGGTAACGGCGGAGAGCGGCAGCGCGGGCGCCCTGGTCTGTACGGCCGGCGCTATCATAGACTGCTATGCGGCCGGTTCCGTGACGGCAAAGAATACCGCCGCGGGAATCGCGGCGGTGACCGGTGGCAGCCTTCGCGCGGAGCGGTGCTACAGCGTGGCGGAGATCAAAGGCGGCGCCCGCCGGTACGGCGTGGCCCCGGCGGGTGCGGCGGAAGACTGCCGGTGGGGCTATGGGCCGGGATACAATGAGGCGCTTCAAGGCGGCGTGGGCCAGCCCATCACGCTGAACGATCTCACGATGCTGCGGATGGCGGCGCCCTGGACGCTGGAGACGGCGCCGGCGCAGTGCCATCCCCGGGCGCAGGAACTTCAGGGGAAAGCCTATCCCTATCCGCGGCTCTCCGCCTTGGACCACTGGAGAGACTGGCCCCTGAGCAGCAAGCAGATCGCAGCCGGTGATCTGGGGGCCGTGATCCTCTGCGGGGAGAACAGCGCCGGCGGGCCGGATGGGGAGTCCATGATAGTGGGACTGAGCATCGGAGCGGACGGGGAACCGGCGTCCCGGTGGCCGGTGCGGGAGAAAAACTGGCACCCACTGGGCTACGGCATTTTGCTCAGCGGACGGAAAGACGAATCGGAGTGGACGGTGGCTTATACCAGCAGCCGGGGCGGTACGGTCCGTATGAACCTGAGCGCCCTGAGGCAGATGCCGGAACTGGCGCCGGAGGGGATGCGCCTCTACCTGCTCAGCGACCCGGATATCATCAGGGGCGCCAAGGAGACCACGGACCTTGTGCTCACGGATGGAAAAACAGCTTACCGCTTCCGGATCAGCTATGATGACAGCAAGGAACCCGCGGTGGAATTCGTTGGATAAGAAGGGGAGACCACATGGGCGGTGCCAGGTCAAAACTGCATAGCCGGCGGGGCGCGTCGCTGCTGCTGGCCCTTGGCGTCTGCCTCATCTTCTTTCTGGTGGGGTCGGTGGTGCTGGGGTCGGCCACCGCCAGCGCCTCCCGGCTCAAGGGACGCCGGACGCAGGAGCAGGCTTATCTCTCCCTGAGCTCAGCGGCGCGTCTTCTTCAGGAGACGCTGGCCGGCTCGGAGTGCAGCGGCTGGACCAGCCGCACCGAGTACACCTGCGGCTGGGAAGCGGATACCGCCGGGCGCTGCGGCGGCCTCACGGGAGACGACAACTTTCTCACCGATGCCGCCTGGCCGGTGTTCTGCGGCCGGACGGGGGCGGGCGACTACACCGTCAGCGCCGGGCATATGGATGAGGTCCATGTGGCCCTTGAGATGGATGAAACCTACCGGGCTGTGCTCACCCTTACCACAGACAGCTCCGACTATGTGATGACCCTCACCTTTGAGGCTACGCTGACCCATTCGGAGGCCAGGGAAACCTCCTTCTGCTCCCATGAGACCACGGAGGTCAACGAGCAGGGAGAGGAGGTTTGGGTGACGGAGACCTATGACGTCTACACCATCACCGACACCACGGTGATCGCCTGGGACGGCGGCACCATCGCCAAAGGAGGTGCCGGCCGTGGGTAAACGCTTCAGCAGAGGAGAGACGCTGGTGGAGACGCTGACGGCCATTTTACTGGTGACGCTGGCCAGTCTGATGATGGTGCGGATGTGCCTGAGCGGAATCCAGCTCAACCAGTCCGCAAGGGAGCGGGAAAATGCGTTCCGCGGGGAGCGGAACGCCGCCGAACTATGCGATCCGCTCCAGTCGTCGCCAGGGGAGGTCTCCATCCGCGGCGGCGGGAGAGAGGAGACCTATGAAGTCCGAGTGGTGGGCGGCGAGGGAAGGCTGACCTCCTATTCCCTTGTAAAGGAGGGGCGGTGAGATGAGAAGGAGCAGGGGCTTTACCCTGGTGGAGACTCTGGCCGCCGTGGCGATATTGGTGATACTGATTGCCACAATGTGGCTGGGCCTTGCCTCCGCGTCGGATACCTACCGCATCTCCCTTTTCAACGCGGAGAGCGCCACGCTGGCCGACACGGTGGATACGGCGATAGGCGACGTGCTGCGCTATGCCTTGTGGGAGGGAGAGGACCGCTTTACAAATCCGGATTACGGCGTTTCCGGGGGACGGCTGTTTCTGAAGGATGGAAAGCTCTGCCTTACCCCCTCTCCCCTTGACAGGGATGCCGATGGGCTCGGGATCATGCCGCTGCTCAGCGACGGGGCCTATTCCAATCTGGAGCTTTCCGGGTTTTCCCTCTTGTATGAAGACGGGGTGTTCAGAGGAAGCTATACCATTGCCGCCGGAGAAATCTCAAGAGAAATCGAGTTTTGCTTCCGCACGCTGCGGTGCGGGACTGAAGGAGCGTAGGTTCATGGCGTATACAAGACTGGGGGATCTGCTCAAGTCTGTGAATCTCATCACCGACGAGCAGCTGTCCGCCGCCCTGGAAAACCAAAAAAAGTCAAAGCGGAGGCTGGGCGAGGAGCTGATCGCCGAACAGGTGATCACGGAGCAGCAGTTTATCGAAGCTTTGGAGATGCAGTTGGGCGTGGAGTTCATCGACCTGAGCCAGATCAGCATCCCGCCCAGGATGGCGGAGACAATCCCCAGGGGAATCGCCAAAAAGCATGCCCTGGTTCCGGTACGGCTCAATCAGAACACGCTCTACATCGCCATGACCGACCCGCTGAACTTTATGGCCATCGAGGAGGTCAAGACCGCCACCCGCCATCGTGTGGTGCCCATGATCGCCACATCCGAGGCGGTGAGCCGGGCCATCGCCTCCCTCTATGGAAACGAAGGCGCGGCCCGGGCCATCGAGGAGATGCAGCGGGAGATGCGCGCGTCGGAGGGGAGCCGGGGACCGGACCCTTTTCAGGCAAACGAGATCGGGGACGACGCCCGTTCGGCGCCCACGATCCGGCTGGTGAATTCCATCATTGAGCGGGCCATCTCGGAGCGGGCCAGCGACATCCATCTGGAGCCGGAGGAGGGCGAGCTGCGGGTGCGCATGCGCATCGACGGACTGATGCGCGCCGTCATGTCGGTGCCCAAGGATTTGCAGTCGTCGGTGGTCTCCCGGCTGAAGATCATGGGCGGCATGGACATCACCGAGCGCAAGGTGCCCCAGGACGGGCGGGCCAACGTGCGCGTCAAGCAGTCGGACGTGGACCTGCGCATGTCCACGCTGCCCACCATCTACGGTGAGAAGGTTGTCATCCGGCTGCTGGATAAGAGCGCCCGGCTGCTGGATAAGGGCCGCATCGGGCTAACCGGAGAAGACCTGGGGAAATATGAGCGGCTGATCCGCCAGAACAGCGGCGTTATCCTGATCGTGGGTCCCACCGGATCGGGAAAATCCTCCACCATGTACACCATGATCCGGGAGCTGAACCGGGAGCAGGTGAATCTGGTGACGCTGGAGGACCCGGTGGAGTACAACATCGCGGGCATCAACCAGGTGCAGATCAATGAGAAGACCGGCATGACCTTTTCCGGGGGGCTGCGGGCCATTTTGCGCCAGGATCCGGATATCATCGCCGTGGGTGAGATCCGGGACGGCGAGACCGCTCAGATCGCCATGCGCGCCGCCCTCACCGGTCATCTGGTGCTCTCCACCATCCACACCAACGACGCCGTCTCCACGGTGGAGCGGCTTTTGGACATCGGCGTGGAGCCCTACCTCATCGCCAGCGCCCTGAGCGGCGTGATCTCCCAGCGGCTGGTGCGCCGGATCTGCCCTGAGTGCAGGGAGGAGTACCAGCCCTCAGAGGAAGAACTGGCGGATATAGGCCTTCAGCCGGGCACGGAACATAAATTCTACCGGGGCCGCGGCTGCCCTGCCTGTTTCGGCACAGGATACCGGGGCCGAACCGGCGTATTTGAGCTTTTGATAGTGGACCGGAAACTGCGCGGCGCCATTTCCGCCGGAGCCGGACGGGAGGAGATAGACGCGCTGGTCCGGCGGGAAGGCAGGTTCACCTCTCTTGCGGACAACTGCCGCCGTCTGGTGATAGAAGGCGTTACTACCATAGAGGAGGCAAGGCGGATCACCAATTCCGCCGATTATGACTATGAGAGCTGAGGAATTGATTCGCAGCGCGTCGGAGGCCGGCGCCTCCGACGTGCATCTGATCTGTGGTCTCGCGCCCCGATTCCGCATCAACGGAACGCTCTGCCCCCAGGGGGAGGAGCCGCTTACGGCGCAGAGCTGCGAGGGCCTTGCCCGGGAGCTGGCCGGCGAGGGGTTTTCCGATCTGGAGCGCACGGGCGAGTGGGACGGCGCAGATACCATCGCCTCTCGCCGGGTCCGCTTCAACCTGTTCCGCCAGCAGGGCCGCTACTCCGGAGCGCTGCGGCTGCTTGCCGAGAAAATCCCGGCGCTGGAGTCCCTGGGCCTGCCAGTCGCGGTGGCCGCCCTGACGGAGCTGCGCCGGGGAATCGTGATCGTCACCGGCGAGACGGGCTCGGGCAAGTCCACCACGATAGCGGCCATGATCGACCGCATCAACCACAGCCGCTGTGAGCATGTCCTCACCCTGGAGGATCCGGTGGAATATCTCTACACGCCGGACCGGTGCGTATTCAATCAGCGGGAGGTGGGTCCGGACACCCGGAGTTACGCCGCGGGGCTGCGCTCGGCGCTGCGGGAGGATCCGGATATCCTGCTTATCGGCGAGATGCGGGACCTCGATACCATTGAGACAGCGCTGACGGCGGCGGAGACGGGGCACCTGGTGCTGACCACGCTCCACACCGGCAGCGCAGCGGACGCCGTGGACCGGATTGTGGATGTGTTCCCCGAGGCGCGTCAGCGCCAGATTCGCATGCAGCTGTCCATGACGCTCCAGGCGGTGCTCAGCCAGCAGCTGCTGCCGCTGCGCAGCGGGGAGGGCCGGGCTGCGGCCTGCGAGCTGATGGTGGTGAACCACGCCATCCGGAATCTGATCCGGGAGGGGAAGACGCCCCAGATCGCCAGCGCGGTGGCTACCTCGGCGGCCGAGGGAGGCATCTCCATGGATAACGCCGTGCTGAAGCTGTACCGGGAGCGTAAAATTTCCGCCGAGACGGCCCGCCAGGCGGCCCATGATCCGGACTTTGTCCGAAAGAATCTCTGAGCAGAGGGGTGATCTGATTTGCTCGCCTTCAAATATCGCGCCATCTCCCGGGACGGAGCCAGGGTCAGCGGTGTGGTCGAGGCCTTTGATGAGTATGAGGCCGTGGCCAAAATCAAAGAGAACTGCACGGTGGTGACGAAGATCGCCCAGGTGGAGCAGCGTGAAAGCATCCTGCACCGGGAGGTGCTGCCGCCGCGGCGGATCAGCGAGAAGACGCTGGCGGTGGTCAGCTCCCAGTTTTCGATCCTCCTGGGTTCCGGCATCCCGGTGGTCCGGGCGGTGGAGCTGATCGCCCGGCAGACCAACGACAAGGCGCTAAAGAAAATTCTGACGCAGGTGGCCGGGGATGTGGCCTCCGGCTTCGGCCTGGCCCAGAGCTTTGAGAGTAAGGGCCGGGGGTTGCCCACCACATTCATTGAAACCGTGCGCTCCGGCGAGGAGTCCGGTACGCTGGACGTGGCCTTTGGCCGGTTGAAGACATATTATGACAAGTCCTCCCGCACCAGGGCAAAGGTGAAAAGCGCCATGGCCTATCCCCTTTTTACCGTCGTTGTGGCGGTGGTTGTGGTGGCGATTATCATGGTGGTGGCGGTTCCCGTCTTCCTCTCAAGCTTTGCCGCCATGGGGACGGAGCTGCCGCTGCCCACCCGGATGCTGATCGGCCTTTCCAATTTCTTTACCAATTACAGCTTGGCCTCGCTGGGGATTCTGGCCGCGGTTCTCATTGCCCTGAAGCTCTATGGGCAGCGGGAGAGAGGGAGACTTCTCTTTGCGCGGATCCATCTCCACCTGCCGGTTTTGGGGAAGATCGCCGTGCTCAAAAGCGCCTCCCAGTTTGCCAACACCATGTCCACGCTCCTGGCCGCGGGACTGCCCGTGATCCGGGCGGTGTCCACCACCGGGAAGGTGATGGACAATTACTGCATTGCCTCCCAGGTCCTGCGCATGGTGCCCGGACTGGAGGAGGGCAAGCAGCTTGGGCTTTGCATGAAGCGCTGCCAGTACCTGCCGGAGCTGCTGATGGAGATGACCGGCGTGGGTGAGGAAACGGGCACCATGGAGACCACGCTGGAGGTGGTGGGCTCCTATTACGACAACGAGACGGAGCTTGCCTCCCAGAAGGCGCTGTCCCTGCTGGAGCCGGTGGTGATCTGCGTCCTGGCGCTGCTTGTGGGCTTTATCCTGCTGGCGGTTTACGCGCCCATGTTTGCCATGTACAACGGGGTCATGTGAGAGTGCAATTCTTCCGGAAGTTCAACCCGCTCCCGGATGGATATAAAAAAGTGATTGTCATTATAATTTTTAGGAGGAATATACAATGAAAAACCTGAAGAAACGTTTGAAAAAAGGCTTTACCCTGATGGAGATGCTGATCGTGGTGGCCATCATCGCGGTCCTTGCCGCCATCGCCGTTCCCAGCTTCAACGCGTCCCTGAACACCGCCAAGAAGGCCGCCGACGACGCCAATATCCGCACCGCTTACATGGAGACAGTGCTGCACAACTACGACTCCTCCATCACTGGTGATGCTTCTGTCAGCGGAACAACAATTACCTTTGGTGATGGCACTGAGTATAAACTGCAATATTACACTGAGATCGATCAGAACGGTCAGTGGAAGGGCAAATAAAATCACCGTACATTTCCTCAACCCACTGCGGGGATGAATCTGCCCCGCTGAACAACCGTTGAACCGCCGCGGGCGGGAGCCGATGGGTTGCGGCTCCCGCTTGCGATGATTCACCATTCCGGGAGGGCTTATGCTGCATCTCACGCCGGCTGTCACGATTTACATATTGACCCTCTCCGCGCTGTTTGGACTGGTGTCAGGAAGCTTTGCCAACTGCTGCGCCTGGCGCATGGCCCACGGGGAAAGCGCTGCCAAAGGCCGCAGCCACTGCGTCGCCTGCGGCCACACCCTGTCGCCCCGGGAGCTGATTCCGGTGATTTCCTGGGTGGTGCAAAAGGGGAGATGCCGCCACTGCGGCGCGCCGGTCTCCATCCGCTATCCCCTGACGGAGGGATTTACCGCCATAGCCTTTGTGCTGATCGTCCTGCGCTATGACGTGACGCTGAATACGCTGCAATTCTGGATTCTCACGGCGGTGCTGCTGACGATTGCACTGGTGGACCTGGAGACGGGATACATTCCCGATTCCCTGGTGCTGGGGATCGCGTTGGACTTTACCGTCGTCACCGCCCTGCGGGGCGGCCCTTTCTGGAGCCTCTGGCTGAAGGGCGTTTTCAACGCGGCGGCCGTGGCGCTGCCGCTGCTGGGACTGGTGCTGCTCATGGACCGGGTGCTGGGCCGGGAGAGCATGGGCGGCGGGGATATCAAGCTTTTTTTTGCCATCGGGCTCTTTTCCCACTGGAGCTGCAATCTTTTTACGCTGCTGCTCTCCTGTTTCCTTGGCATTGCGTTCGCATTGATTTTCCGCGGCGTGTGCACAGAGGACGGGGAGGGGGCGTTTCCCTTTGGCCCGGCCATCGCCGCTGCCGCGTTTTTGTCCATATTGGCTGCGGAGCCGGCCGTTCAGGCATATTTGAGCTTATTTTGAATCGGAACAAACTTCCCAAAAACGGGAATGAAGATAGAGGAGGGGAGCTTATGACCTATCTTGGTCTGGACATCGGCAGCAGCGCGGTGAAAGCCGCGGTCGTCTCCGACGGCAAAATTCAGAAGATCGCAATGGAGCCGCTGCCGGAAAACCTTGTGCGGGACGGACGCATCCTGTTGCCGGAGGCCATGTCCGACGTACTGCGGGAGATAGTGCGGAAAAACCACATCACCACCCGGCGCTGCGCTCTGGCGCTTCCCTCGGAGACGGCGATGACCCGGCGGATCGCCATGCCCTATATGACGGTGGACCAGTTGGCGGTGAATCTGCCCTATGAGTTTCACGACTACATACAGGGGGATAAGGACCTCTACTTCTATGACTACGCCGTGGTGGGCACGGAGGAGGATGAGGAGGGCCTGCCCAGAGTGCTGGAACTGCTGGCCTCGGCGGTGGCAAAGGCGGAGATCGCCGCCTGCCGTCAGATGATCGGCAAGGCGGGGCTGAGGCTGACGACGGCGGTGCCGGAGTGCATGGCCTACCGGAACCTGCTGCGCCGTTATGAGCAGGACCATCCCGGAGCGCACCCGGCGGAGTACTGTGTGATCGATCTGGGCCACGAGGCCATCCGCATGCACGTGTTCCGGGGCAGCGTCTACGAGACGACCCGGCTTGTGGACATCGGCGGCCGGGATGTGGACAGCGCCATCGCCGAGCATATGGATGTGGACCCCCATGTGGCCGCCTCCTACCGGATGAACAACTATGAGGACGCACAGCGGCTGCCTGAGTGTATGGAGCTCTATAACCGTGCGGCGGTGGAGGTGCTCCGCGCCATCCACTTCTATGGGTTCAACACGCCGGACAGCGACCTGCGGGATGTCTATTTATGCGGCGGTGGGGCCCAGGTGGAGCCCATGACCCGGACGCTGCGCTCACAGCTGGAGCTGACGGTGCACGATATCTGTGAGCTGATGCCCGAGGGCGGGGAGCTGCTCTATCCCGCCGCCGTGGGCGCGGCGCTGCAATAGGGGGGATTGGATTGTTGAATTGGAATGTATCGGCGCCGGGAAAACGGTATCCCTCCAAGCAGACGCTGAACCTGGCCCAAAGGGAGAGGGATCCCCACCATTTGGAGGCAGTGCTACCCGCGGCGCTGATCTTAGCGGTGGCCGTAGGGCTCTTTTGTAAGTTTGCCGTGGTGGACCGCCTGAACGCGGCCGCCCGGGCGGAGGCCGCCGCCGCTGCCGCACAGGCGCAGGTGGCGGAAATCCGGGTGTCCAACGCGGAGTATGACGACGTGGCGGCGGCCTATGAGGGATACGTGCTGGCCATGCGCTCCACCGGCGGAGTCGACCCTATGGAGACGCTGGAACTGGTGGAAAAAGAGCTGGTGGAGACCTCCCGGGTGGAGTATTTCTCCATGACCGACAGCGTGGTGACGGTCAAGCTCTCGGGGGTGACGCTGAACCAGATCTCCCGGATTTTTAAGTCCCTCACCGATTCCAGCCAGGTGGCCAACGTGCAGGTATATACCGCCAGCACCCAGGGGGACGACAGCGCGCTGACCACCGCCACCATGACCATTCAGCTTTCCGCTCTGGAGGGATTCGCCCTCTCCGAACCCGCTGAGGAAGGAGGCGGTGAGGCATGAACCGCACCTTTACCAACCGGGAAAAAGTGCTGCTGCTGATCCTGACTCTGATTTTGCTGTTTGTGGGCTACACGAAGGTCGTGGCCCAGCCGGTGGCCCAGCGCATGGCCGATGCCCAGCTGCTGGCCCAGGGCGCCCAGGATGAGATGGTGCTGGAGCTGGCCAAGGCCCAGCGGCTGGAGTCCATGAAGCAATCGCTGGCGCAGAGCGGCCACACGGTGCAGACCGCGTCTATTCCGGATTATGACAATCTGGAAAACGTCATGGTACAGTTGGACGCCATACTGGGGCTCTCGCAGGAGTACAGCCTCATTTTTTCCGACGTGACGTTCGGGGAGGACGGGCTTGTGTCCCGGCCCATCCAGATGATCGTTTCCTGTGCAAGCTATGAGGCGGCAAAGCAGGTGATGGAGCGTCTGGCGGGCTGTGTTTACAGCTGTTCCCTCAACGACATCACCGTCACGGCCTCCGGAGGAGAAGCATCACCGGATGTGACCAAGGGACCGGTCACCGTGGCGCTGACCGCCACCTTTTATGAAACAATTACATGAGAGAAGGGAAAAGAGCCCCATCCATTTTTGGATGGGGCTCTTTATTTGGTCAGACGTGTTTGGATTGGTAGCCCGTGCCCCACTCGGTCATGGCGTCCAGGACAGGCTTCAGACTGTACCCTGTCTCCGTCAGGGTGTATTCCACCCGGGGCGGCACCTCCGGATAGACCCTGCGGCTGAGCAGGCCGTCCGCCTCCATCTCCCGCAGATTGGCGGTCAGCACCTTTTGGGACACGGTGCCGATGGACTTTTTCAGCTGGCCGAACCGCCGGGTTCCCTCCATCAGGTCCCGCAGGATCAAAACCTTCCAACGGTCGGAGATCAGCATCAGGGTGGTTTCCACCGGGCAGGCGGGGAGTTCCTTTGCCATCGTGCACACTCCTTTTCTGCTGCTTTTAACAAAGGACAGTTTACACCAACCCGCGCCGGTTGTAAAGCCGGAGCTGTGCAATGGTATCCAACCGGTGCCTATACCACAAAAAAGTGCTTACTTTACAACCTGGGTGTTCCGACCTATGATGTGGCTGTACCGGGAGAGCAGCGCTTTCCCAAAGCACAGAATGAAACTGGAGGCATACATCATGAACGAAGTCGTTAAATTTTTGCAGGAAAATCCGGTCCAGTATCTGGCCACTGTCGGCCGGGACGGAAAGGCCAAATGCCGCCCCTTTATGTTCGCCCTGGAACAGGATGGGAAGCTCTGGTTCTGCACCAACCACACGAAGGACGTGTATCTGGACATGCGGGCCAACCCCTATGTGGAGGTCACGGTGTCCAGTCCGGACTACGCCTGGCTCCGGCTGAGCGGGAAGGCTGTATTTGAGAACAACCGGGCGGTGAAGGAGGGCTGCATGGCCAACCCCATCGTCAAGGATCAGTACCAGAGCGCCGACAACCCTATCTTCGAGGTGTTTTACCTGGAGGGCGCCCACGCCGTCATTGCCGACTTTTCCGGCAACCCGCCTGAGGAGTATAGCCTGTAAAAAAGAGCCGGGGAGGCAAAGAGATGAACCGAATGGAGCGAATCCGCTGTCTCAATGAACTTTTGTTGGAGGAGATGCCGGAATACAGGGATCAGGCCGCCGAATTCCCGGAGGCCGGGCAGCGGAGGCTTCTGCGCGGCCTGATGAATCTGCGGCCGCCGGGAGGGCTGAGCCAGGCGTTTTTGGACTTGCAGGACGAGCTGCTGAGCGCGGAACGGGGGGAGAAGGGCGTGGTGAACGCTGAACACCTGCCTCCCACGGCCCGGGATCCCCGCCTTGTGCTGTGGCGGGGAGACATCACCCGCCTTGCCGCCGGCGCCATTGTGGACGCGGACAACAGTGGACTCTTGGGGTGCTTTTGCCCCTGCCACGGCTGCATCGACAACGCCATCCACTCGGCGGCGGGGCTTCAGCTCCGGGAGGAATGCAGCCGCATCATGGTAGCTCAGGGCCATCCGGAGGCCGCCGGAGGGGCCAAGCTCACCGCGGGGTACAACCTGCCCAGCCCTTATGTGCTGCACACGGTGGGACCCGTCGTCCAGGGGCGGCTGCGGGAGGAGGAGTGCCGGACGCTGGCAAAATGCTACCGCTCCTGTCTGGAGCTGGCGGAGCGCCGGGGCATCCGAAGCGTGGCCTTTTGCTGCCTCTCCACAGGGGAGTTTCACTTCCCCAACCAGCGGGCCGCGGAGATCGCGGTGCGGACTGTGCAGGAGTTCCTTGATGAGACCGGAAGCGAAATGAAGGTGATTTTCAATGTATTCCAGGAAAAAGACGAGCGCATTTACCGAGCCCTCCTGGACCCCGACCGAACGGCTGAAGCAGGCGGTTGAAACCGCGGAGGCCATCGTGGTGGGTGCGGGCGCGGGCCTCTCCGCCTCGTCCGGCCTGCTTTATTCGGGACCCCGGTTTGAAACGCATTTTGAAGATTTCATTGAGAAATACCACTTCCCGGACATGTACACAGCCGGCTTCTACCCCTATCTAACGCTGGAGGAGTACTGGGCCTACTGGAGCCGACACATCTACTGGAACCGGTATGACCGGCCGGTGGGAGAGGCCTACCGGCTGCTGCTGGAGATGGTGGGAAGAAGGGAATACTTTGTGCTTACCACCAATGTGGATCACTGCTTTCAGGACACCGGATTCGATGAAAAGCGGATATTTGCCACACAGGGCGACTACGGGCTCTGGCAGTGCTCACTGCCCTGCTGCCAGAGGACCTTCAAAAACGAAGAGTCGGTCCGGCGGATGGTGGAGCTGCAAAGGAATATGCGGATTCCGGGGGAGTTGGTTCCAAGGTGCCCTGTCTGCGGCCGCCCCCTGACCATGCACCTGCGCTGTGACGACCGGTTTGTCCAGGACGCCGCGTGGTATGCGACCCAGACGCGGTGTATGGACTTTTTAAGCCGGCACAGGACGGGGCGGGTGGTTTATCTGGAGCTTGGCGTAGGCGGAAACACGCCCGCCATCATTAAATACCCCTTTTGGCGGCTCACCCTGGAAAATCCTGACGCCGTATATGCCTGTATCAATCCGGAGCCCTGGCCATTGCCGGAGGAGATTGCGTCCCGGGCGCTCTGGATCGGAGCCGATATCAAAAAGACGCTGGAGGAGATCACGGACGGCGGCGCGGAATAGAACAATCCCCCGGGAGGTTACTCCCGGGGGATTATTTCATTACAGGTCAAAGACACCCATGATAAAGATGCCGGCCACCACCAGCACGATCATGCCGTAGTGCTTCCAGGAGAGCTTTTCCTTGAGGAAAAGGCGGCTCCAGAGCACAGAGGCCGCGCAGTAGGAGGAGATGATGGGGGCGGACATGGCCAGATGCTGGGTGTCCGCGATGGCGTAGATGTAGGCGAACTGGCCGGCGGTTTCAAATACGGCGCCGGTATACTTGGGCAGTTCGGCCTTTGGAACAAGGGAATCCCGCTTGATGACCACCACATAGAGGAAGCAGAGGACCGCGGCCAGCAGGAAGGTCAGTTCGTAGGCCGCGTTGGCGCTGTCCTCATAATTTTCCACCATGGTGCTTAATACCTCCAACACCCGGTTGTCGGCAAAGGTGCCCAGAGCGTCCAACAGGCAGTAGGCCACCGGAAGGGCCAGGGCCAGAGCGCTCTTGGCGTATTTGTAGTTGCCGGCCTCCTGCCGGGCGGCCCGGAGGGACTCATCCTCCCGGGCGTCCACCACGCCGAGGCCGATGGCACCGATGCACACAAGGGCCACGGCGGCAAGAGCCAGAGGGGGATAGTCCGAGGCTCCGCCGGTGGCAATGGCCAGCACGGCCACCAGGGCGCCGGAGGAGTTGCAGATGGGCGATGAGATGGAAAGCTCAATGTACCGCAGGCCCAAATAGCCCAAGGTCATGGAACCGATGTACAGCAACGAGACGGGCAGGTAGATCAAAAGAATCTGGAGCGTGATGACCGTGCCGCCCACAAAGATCTCATAGGCGGCATGGAGGCCCATGACCGTGCCCACCGCCATGACCATCTTCAGATGGCTGTACTTATCGCTGCCGTCCCGGCAGCCAATCTTGGAAAACAGGTCGGAGCCGCTCCAACACAAAAGAGCGACCAGAGAAAGCCAAAACCACATAGATAGTTCTCCTGAATCGATTAAATTTTTTTGCTGCGCTGAAAACGCCGTGCCGGCGTGTAGCCGGCGGATGGCGATGAAGGGTCCTTGAAAACCCTTTGCCCTAACAAGATCGAAAAGAGCCGGGCTGCGCCCTCTCAGGGAAGCCGGATCAGACCGGCCTCCAGCAGCTTCTGGGCGGACATGAGAATGCCCAACTTGGCGTGATACCAGGTGAGCCCCCCCTGGAAATACACGGCATAGGGCGGCCGGATGGGGCCGTCGGCGGAGAGCTCGATGCTGCTGCCCTGCACAAAGGCTCCGGCGGCCATGATGACCTCGGCGTCATAGCCCGGCATGGCCCAGGGCTCCGGCGTGACATAGCTGTCCACCGGCGCCGCAGCCTGGATGCCCTTGCAGAAGGCCACCATGGCCTCCCGGCTTCCCAGGGTCACCGCCTGGATGATGTCGTGGCGGGGCTCGGAGGCGTTGGGGACGCAGAAAAAGCCCAGGCTTTCATAGAGGTTGGCGGCGAAGACGGCGCCCTTCAGCGCGCCGGAGACCACCGTGGGGGAGAGGAAGAGGCCCTGGTAGAGGGCCGGCATCAGCCCTAAGTTGGCGCCCACTTCCTGGCCCAGGCCGGGGGCGGAGAGGCGGTAGGCGCAGCGGTCCACGCACTCCCGGCTGCCGCAGATATAGCCGCCGATGGGGGCCAGTCCGCCGCCGGGGTTTTTGATGAGGCTGCCCACTACCATGTCCGCCCCCACGTCGGAGGGCTCCTGCAGCTCCACAAATTCCCCGTAGCAGTTGTCCACCATGCACTTGACGTCCGGCTTGACAGACTTGCAGAAGGCGATCAGTTCCCCGATCTGCTCTACAGAGAAGGAAGGACGGGTGGCGTAGCCCTTGGAGCGCTGGATGGTGATGAGCTTGGTGCGGGGGAGGATGGCGCGGCGGATGGCGTCGTAGTCAAAGGAGCCGTCCTCCTTCAGATCCGCCTGGGCATAGGTGACGCCGTACTCCTTCAAAGAGCACTTGCTCTCCCGGATGCCGATGACCTCCTCTAAGGTGTCATAGGGGCGGCCCACCGGTGAGAGCAGCTCATCGCCGGGCAGCAGATTGGCGCTGAGCGCCACCGCCAAGGCATGGGTGCCGCAGGTGATTTGGGGCCGGACCAGCGCCGCCTCGGTGTGAAACACGTCGGCGTAGACGCGCTCTAAGTTGTCGCGGCCGTCGTCGTTGTAGCCGTAGCCGGTCGTCGCGGCAAAGTGGGTGGCGTTGACCCGGTTCTTCTGCATGGCGGCCAGGACTTTGCACTGGTTGTACTCGGCCACGGAGTCGATTTGCTCAAACCGCTCTTTGAGCGAGGCAAGAAGTTTTTCGCCGTAGGAATAGACAGCCGGGGAGACCCCAAGCTGCTGATAAATGTGATGCATGTCAATCAGTCCTTTTCCCCTAAATCATCAGGGAATGTAATTCCATTGGCCCGCAGCATCACCCGCAGGGGGTAGCAGCGGTCCAGATAGCAGTCGCAGAACCACTGGTAGGTGGTCCGGCTGTCGCGGGAGAGCTCCGGGGTTTCCCGGCGGAAGGCCTCATAGGTCCGCTGATCTCCGGAGAGAAGAGCGGCGGCAAGCTCCCGCCGGTCCTCCTGAAGCAGGCGGCGGATCAGTCCGTCGTACAGCGCCGCGCAGGAGCGCTCCTCCTCATCGGCGTAGTCCTCCTTGTGGCCCAGCCAGTACAGGAAGTCCCGGGGGCTGATATCCGCCCTTGCCGCCACTTGGGAGAGCCTGAAAAAGGACAGGTCGTCGCCCCGGCGGAGGATGTCGATGAGATATTCGGTCAGACCCTCCTCCAACATTACGCTGGCGGCAAGGGCCTCTAAGGCGTGGGGCTTTAAATCGGGCGCTCTTGGGGGCTCGTCCTCCACATCCAGGGAGATCTGGGAGAGCGCTTTTTGGACATCCTCTTCCCGGAAACTGTCGAATAGGGACTGGGGGATGGCCTCGCCCTTGATCTGGGCGCAGGCGCGGACAAAGGAGGGAATGTCCCGGATCAGACCCTGCAATTCCACGGCCCGCTCCCACGGCGTTTCAGCGCTGAGCGCAATGCCGTCGGGCGGGGAGAGCGTCCCTTCGCAGAGCTCACCGCAAAATTGCAGATAATAGTCCATAAGCGTCACAAAACCACCTGCCTTTCCAATATAATTACGGAAAACCGCAATTAAAAACTTTACCACAATCAGGAAGCGATTGCAAGATGCGCGCAAGGGTTGATTTTATCTGGTATAATAACCGCATAGCGGCGGTATGTCCGATTTCATGCATATACCATAGCGGCCTTCTGCGACTGTGGTATCATGTTACAGTGCAGCGATGGCCCCTCATTTCATGCGGAGGCCGCACTGACGGTAAAAACAAACTGGACTCGTGTACACGAAAAAGGTTCATACTCAGGAAAAGAGGAATCAAGTTGTATCTGCACAGCTTCAATGAGGAGATGCGCAGCCGGTTCGGCTGCAAGGTGTACCGCCTGGCGCTGTCGGCCGGGTGCACCTGCCCCAACCGGGACGGCACTGTGGGAAGCCGGGGCTGCATTTTCTGCGATGGAGCGGGGGCCTTTGCGGCCCACGGCCCCATTTCGCACCAGCTGGCCCAAGCTAAGGCCAGAGTATCAGCCAAGGCCGGGAGCGGAGCGTATGTGGCTTATTTTCAGGACTACACCAACACCTACGCCCCTGTGGAGACGCTGCGCCGGCTCTTCACTGATGCCATGGAGCCGGAGGATGTGGTGGCGCTGTCCGTTGCCACACGGCCCGACTGCCTGGGAGACGAAGTGCTGGACCTTCTCCGGGACCTGAGAAGGAAAAAACCGGTTTGGGTGGAGCTTGGTCTTCAAACCATTCACCCGGCGACGGCGGAGTACATCCGCCGGGGCTATCCGCTGGAACAGTACGACGAAGCGGTAGAACAGCTGCACCGCATTGGCGCCGAGGTGATCACCCACATGATCCTGGGTCTGCCGGGAGAGGGCGCTGAAGAGATGGTCCGGACCGCGGAGTACATCGGCCGCTCCGGCGCGGAGGGGATCAAGCTCCATATGCTCCACGTGCTCCGGAACACCGATCTGGCGGAGGAGTATGGCCGGGGCGTATTCCGGACCATGGAGCTGGAGGAGTACATCTCCGCCCTGGAGCGGTGCATCCGGCGCCTTCCCCGGTCGGTGGTGATTAACCGCCTCACCGGGGACGGGGCAAAGAAGGACCTGATTGCTCCGCTATGGAGCGGAGATAAAAAGCGGGTGCTGAACGCCATCCGGGCATCGTTTTTAAGAGACGATTTGGTGCAGGGGTCGGAGCTTTGAGATCGTGAAAGGCGGGCGCAGCCTTTGCGCGTCGTCTCTGACTCTGCGCTGGTATTCCACCGCGGCGCGCCATGTGGGCTTTTGCAGACTGCCGCTGCACGCTGCAAAAAAAGCTCCCGGGCGCGGGATTTGAGGAAGTTCCGGTCCGGGAGGCGTTATATCAATAGAAGAGACTCCATGTCCGGCGGAAGGGGCGAGGTGAAGCGGAGCGCCTCTCCCGTGATGGGGTGGCGCAGGTGCAGCACATGGGAGTGCAGGGCCGGCCGGCCGATGAGCGGACTGTCTCCCTCTCCATAGAGCCAGTCGCCCTCCAGCGGATGCCCAACGCTTGCGAGGTGGAGCCGAAGCTGATGAGTGCGGCCCGTCTCCGGCAGGAGACGTATCAGGCTGTGGCGCTCCGTGCGGCGCAGCGTCTCATAGACGGTAACGGCGCGGTCCCCGTCCGGGCGGATGCACCGCCGGATGGCGGAGGATTCGTCCCGGCCGATGGGCAGGTCAATCCTTCCGCAGGGCGGTTCCGGATGCCCTCTTGCCACGGCCAGATACTCCCGGGAAAACTCCCCGCTGTGCAGCTGGAGCCGGAGCCGGTCGTGGACATAGCCGCTTCTTGCCACGGCCATCAGCCCGGTGGTCCCCTTGTCCAGACGATTTACCGGATGGAATATAAACCCCTCTTCCCAGCGCCCGGCCAGAGCGCCGGCCACGGTGGGTGTGTCCGGCGTCAAAGAGGAGGCGTGGACTGCCATACCGGCGCTTTTATCCAAAATCAGCAGGTCCTCATCCTCATAGACCACGTGGAGCGGGATGTCCAGAGGCGCAATGGCCCGGGCCGGAGGATCGCCGATTTCGATCTGGAGGACGTCTCCCGCCTCTACGGGATGCGTGACAAAGACCGGCGCGCCGTTGAGCAGGATGCCGTCCGGACGGCGCTTGAGCCGGGCCAGCTGGTGGGAGGAGAGGTTCAGCTCCCGGCGGAGCACATCTTTCACGGTTTTTCCACTTTGCTCCCGGCGGATGGTGAGCGCAAGCGCACGCATAGCGATTCCTCCTTTTTCCAACTGGAGACAGTTTAACAGAATTCAGGTGGAAAGACCAGAGATTTTATGGTATACTATTTTAGTTAGATCAAAAAAGGAGCGTATTCCATATGCTGCTCTCTGCGGAACATCTCTCCATCAACTTTGGCAGCCGTCAGCTTCTGGAGGATGTGAGTTTATTTTTGAATGAAGGGGACAAGGTGGGGGTCATCGGCATCAACGGGACGGGAAAGTCCACGCTGCTGAGGATTCTGGCCGGTGATTTGACGCCGGACAGCGGCACCATCTCCCGCAACCCCAATGTGCAGGTTGGCTATCTGCCGCAAAATCCCGTGATGGACGATGAAGCCGCCGTTTTGGAGCAGGTGTTTTTGCACATGCCGGACTCGTTTCGCGCCCTCAATGAATATGAGGCCAAGGCCATGCTGAACCGGCTCGGCATCACGGATTTTGATCAGCGGGTGGGCACCCTCTCCGGCGGGCAGCGCAAGCGGGTGGCTTTGGCCGCCGTGTTGCTGCACCCGGCGGATGTGCTGGTGATGGATGAGCCCACCAACCACCTGGACAGCGAAATGGTGGCCTGGCTGGAGCAGCGGTTGGCCCGCTTCTCCGGAGCGCTCATTATGGTGACCCACGACCGATACTTTTTGGAGAGGGTGGCCAACCACATCACCGAGGTTTCCCGTGGGAAGCTGTACCACTATGAGGCGAACTACTCCAAGTACCTGGAGCTGAAGGAGCAGCGCGAGGAGATGGAGCGCTCCAGCGAGCGCAAGCGCCAGTCCATTCTGCGCACCGAGCGGGAGTGGATCATGCGGGGCTGCCGGGCCAGGTCCACCAAGAGCAAGGACCGGATCCAGCGCTATGAGGAGCTGCGCCAGCGCTCCGCGCCGGAGACGGACAGTTCCGTTCAGATGGCGTCGGCTTCCGCCCGCTTGGGCCGGAAGATCATTGAGCTGTCCCACGTCTCCAAGTCCTTCGACGGCCGAACGGTGCTCCGGGACTTCTCCTACGGCCTGGGACGGGAGGACCGCATCGGCATTGTGGGGCGCAACGGCGTGGGGAAGTCCACGCTGCTGCGGCTCATCGCCGGCGATCTGGAGCCGGACTCCGGCGCCGTGGAGCGCGGGGCCACGGTGAAGATCGGCTACTTTTCCCAGGAGGGAAGGGAGCTGGACCTGAACCAGCGGGTCTATGACTTCATCCACGAGATCGCCGGGGAGGTCAAAACGGAGGAGGGGACCTTCTCCGCCTCCCAGATGATGGAGCGGTTTTTGTTCCCTGCGGATCTGCAGTCCGTGTCCATTGGCCAGCTCTCCGGCGGCGAGCGGCGGAGGCTGTACCTGCTGTCCATCCTCATGGCCTCGCCCAATGTGCTGCTCTTTGACGAGCCCACCAATGATTTGGACGTGACCACGCTGGCGATCCTGGAGGATTACCTTGATGGGTTTTCAGGCCCGGTGTTAGCCGTGTCCCATGACCGGTATTTCCTGGACCGCATCGCCACCTCCATGTTTGAGGTCCGCCCGGAGGGAGAGCTGCGCCGCTACAGCGGCAACTACTCCGACTATGTGGAAAAGCGGGTGGAGGAGGAGACGGCAAAGGAGCGGCCGGAGCGGGCGGAGACGCCAAGGGAGCGCCGCCGGAAGCTGAAGTTCTCCTATCAGGAGCAGCGGGAGTACGAGACAATTGAAGAGCGAATCGCCGGCCTGGAGGAGCAGCTGCGGGCATGTGGCGGGGAGATGGAGCGATGCGGCAGCGATTATGTGCGGTTGCAGGAGCTTCAGAGCCGCCAGGAGGAGCTGAGCGGACTTCTGGACCAGGCAATGGAACGATGGATGTACCTCAGCGATCTTGCCGAGAGGATTGAGGCACAGCAGGAAAGGAGCTTTTGATGGAACAAAAGAGAACAATCTGCCTGATGAATGATTCATTCCCGCCGCTGATCGACGGCGTGGCCAATACAGTGGTAAACTACGCCACGTTTATCCAGAAAAACCACGGCAATGCCATCGTTGCCACCCCATACAATCCGGAGGCCAGGGACGATTTCCCCTTCCCGGTGCTGCGCTACCGCAGCTTTGACACCACACGCCTTGTGGGCTACCGGGCCGGGTATCCCTTTTCCGTGGAGGCCATGCGGCAGCTGAAAGAGGCGGACATCAGCCTGATCCACAGCCACTGCCCCTTTGTATCCACCTTCCTTGCAAGGACCCTGCGGGCGGCCATCGATGTGCCGGTGGTCTTCACCTATCACACCAAGTTTGACGTGGACATTGCCAAGATCGTGGGCGACCACCCCTCTCTCCAGGAGAAGATCGCCAAGGTGGTGGTGATGAACGTCCAGGCCTGCAACGAGGTCTGGGTGGTCAGCCGGGGCGCGGGGGAAAACCTGCGCAGCCTGGGATACCAGGGGGACTACGTGGTTATGGAAAACGGCGTGGAGTTCCCCCGGGGACGGGTGGATGAGGCAGAAGTCCGCTCCGTCACCGCCCAATATGACCTGCCGCCTCAGGTCCCGGTATTTTTGTTTGTGGGCCGCATGATGTGGTACAAGGGCCTCCGGATTATTGTGGACGCGCTGTCCCGTCTGCGCACGGCAGGGCAGGAGTTCCGCATGGTGTTCATCGGCGACGGCACGGACCGCCAGGAAGTGGAGGAATATGCCCAGGCGGTGGGGCTTGGAGGCCGGTGCATCTTCACCGGCGCCATCCGGGACCGGGAGACGCTGCGGGCCTGGTACTGCCGGGCGGACCTGTTCCTGTTCCCCTCCACCTATGACACCAATGGGATTGTGGTGCGGGAGGCCGCCTCCTGCGGCTTGGGCAGCGTTCTGGTGGGGGGCAGCTGCGCGGCGGAGGGCGTGAGCGACGGGCGCAACGGACTGCTGATCCAGGAGAACGCGGAGTCCATGTCCGCCATGCTTCTGCGGGCCTGCGATCACCCGGAGTCCATGGCGCGGATCGGTGAAAATGCAATGAACGACCTGTACCTCTCCTGGGAGGAAAGCGTGGCACGGGCGGCGGAGCGGTACGAGGTGGTGCTGGAGCGCTACCGCCGGGGCGAGCTGGAGCAGGACCCCGGTGTGTTTGATGGATTTCTGAAGGCCGCCGGAGAGCTGATGACCGCCGTGGAAAAGGCCCGGGACTTCCGGGCGGACCCTGTGGGTGAGCTGAAGGAGCTGCGCTTTCGCCAGCGGGAGACCATGGGCCGGATGGCGGAGAGCTTCTGGCAGTACTTGGACCGCTATTTATGAGAGAACAAGAGAGAGCCGGGGGGCTCTCTCTTTTCCTTGCGGCAGGCGCGACGCAGGAGAGGAGAAACCTGCTGTGGAAGTGCGGAGGGTTACAGAATGTGGGAAAAACGATTGTTTTTGCCATTCTCTGTAAAATTATAAAAAAACACATGACAAGATAGGAAAATCTGCTATACTATCCTAAACAAATGTGAGATTGACAGGAGAGGCCTATGTCGCATAACGATCAGGAAATCACAAATGTGGAGGTTATTCAGGCGGAGTACCGCCGGATCAACCGAAAGTGGATGGGACTGCATTTCAAGGCGCTGTTCGGTCTGGCACTGTTCACCTTTGCGATGGAGATCGCCATGTTCTTTGTGATGGACCGGGCAGGGCTGATCAGCACGACAAAAGAGATTTACGTGTGGAAATACATCCTGATCCCCTCGGGGGTGAATTTCCTCTGTGTGCTTGCCAGCTTTTTGGTCAAACGGTGCACAAAGTGTTCCGATACCGTAAAAATCTACGTGGTGTCCCTCTGCTTTGCCGCGGCGGGATTCAGCGTATACAATGCCCACAGCCTGTTTGACGCGCTTTATATCGTGTTCACGATCCCCATGCTGATGACCACCGCCTACGGTAATCTGACCCTGACCACGCTGGTGGCCACCTGCTCGGTGATTGCAAAGGCGGTCTCTGACCTCTGGATCCGCTGGGACCCGATGCGGGTCGACGTGACTGCCACAGCGACGGAGTATACCGACTTTGTCATGTCCATGGTTTTGCTGCTGGTATTTTACGCGGCCTGCGTCATTGTGATCCACATCGAAAAGGAGAAGAACGACGTCAGCATCCAAAAGGAGCTGGAGCGGCAGCGGCTGAGTCGGGAGATGCTGATTGACAGCCTGACCCGGATTCAAAACCGGCACGGCCTGCGCCGGGCGTTTGACGAGATGCTGAAGGATTGTGACAGCGTGCCGTATCAGCTGGCCATGCTGGACCTGGACAATTTCAAGCAGGTCAACGACACCTATGGCCATCAAAAAGGGGACCAGTGCCTTCAGATTTTCGGCGGCGTGCTGCGCCAGGTCTGCGGTGACGGCGCCAGACCCTTCCGCTTCGGCGGTGATGAGTTCTGCATCCTGTTCCGGGGACAGGAGATGGGTTCGGCGGTGGAGACCTGCCGCCATATTCAGGAGCGGTATGCCTCGGCACTGGAAGCGGAGGGGGAGAAGCTCCCCTTTCATACCGCCAGCTTTGGCCTTGCGGCTTACCGGGCGGGAATGACGCCCACTCAGATGATCCGGGAGTCGGACGCCGCCCTCTATGAGGCGAAGCAGGAGAAGAATCAGATCAAAGTCTTTCAGACGCAGCAATGAAAAAAGGAGGGGCGTGCCCCTCCTTTTGATGCGTTATGAGAGCCGTTGACTTTTGTCGCAGGCGTACCACATGTTGTAGGTCTGCTGATAGACACGAAGGGCGTCCTCACTGTGGAGGACCATCCGCACCCGCTCCGGCAGGGGATGACTGGAGAGAAAGTCCATGATGGTCCGCAGCGCCACCGTGGCGGCCTGGGCCATGGGATAACCGAAAATTCCCGTGCTGATGGAGGGGAAGTCCACGCTGCGGCAGCCGTATTGCTGCGCCAGCTCCAGGCAGGAACGGTAGCAGCAGGAGGAGAGCTGCTCCGCCTCGCCGCAGCCGCCGCCCCGCCACACTGGGCCCGGCGTGTGAATGACGTATCCGGCCTTCAGCCGGTAGCCCTTTGTGAGCTTGGCCTGTCCCGTTTCACATCCGTGAAGGGTCCGGCACTCCACAAGAAGCTCCGGTCCCGCGGCGCGATGGATGGCACCGTCCACTCCGCCCCCGCCTAACAATCTGGTGTTTGCCGCGTTGACGATGGCGTCGGCATCCGATAAGGTGATGTCTCCCAAAACAAGCTCTAATTTTCCCATATAGCCGCCCCTTTCTGCTGCTCTTTCTCAGTATAATCAGCTGCGGGGAAAAAAACAAGCTTTTCACCGGGGCCGGAATGCGGTATAATAACCGTACACGGCTGTTTTTTATGGGTTCATGCAGATGTGAATGTAGCAGTGAGCCAACGAAGCGGCGCGTCCGGCAGGGAGCGGCCGCGTGGGTGGATAACCGGGAAGTCCACCCACGGCAAAGATCAGAGGAGTGTGAGAGTATGCGTGTCAACGACAGACACCTTTCCTTTTACTATGAGATGGACGACGACATCGGGGCCGTCCGCATCGACCGGCCAAGGACGGCGCTGCTGGTCATTGACATGCAGTACAGCCAGATCAGCCGCCCCTTGGGGAGAAGCGAAAGGGAGCAGCTGCGCTGGGAGCCATTTTACCGGAAGATTGAGGAAGTGGTGCTTCCCAACAACCAGACGATTTTGGAGACCTTCCGCCGATTGGAGATGAACGTCTGCTTTGCCAAGGTGGTGACCCACAAGAGGGACGGCAGCGACCGGTCGCTGAATCAGAAGGGCACCGGGTTCAACGCCTCCTACACGGTGGAGGGGGACCCCAGGGGGGAGATCGTGGCGGAGTTAGCGCCCGCGGCGGACGAGATTGTGGTGTGCAAGGGCACGGAAAGCGCCCTCACGGGTACGAATCTGCGGTTGCTGCTCCACAACATGGGCATTGACACGGTGGTGGTGACCGGTGTGCTGACGGACCAGTGTGTGTCCAGCACCGTGCGGAGCCTGGCGGACGAGAGCTTTCGGGTCTGGCTGATCGAGGATGCCTGCATGGCCGCCACGGAGGAGATACACAACCATGAGCTGGAGATCCTCAATAACCTCTACTGCCATGTCATCAATACGGCGGAGCTGCTGGAGGCGCTGTCAATTTCATAAAAAGAGGGCCGCGGAATGAAATCCGCGGCCCTCTTTTTCAATCAGTGTTTTGCAAGGTACTGCGCACAGGCCCGGTTGGCCTGACGGGACAGGAGTTCCTCGTCCACGCGGGTCAGGCGGCCCTGCTCCACCACCAGGCTGCCGTTCACCACGGTGTAGTCCACCGGTCCCCGCAGTCCCACGGTGGCCAGCACGGATTTGGGATCGTACAGTCCGCCCACCAGTTCCATGCGGCTGCGGTCCACCAGGAACAGGTCGGCGCATTTGCCCACCTCCAGGGAGCCGATATCCGTCCGGCCCAGCAGGGAGGCGCTGCCCCGGGTGGCCATCTTCAGCACGTCGTAGCCGGAGGGAGCATCGGCGCTGGAGGTCAGGCGGTGCAGCAGGTAGCACACCCGCAGCTCCTCCATCAGCGAAGAGCCGTCGTTGGAGGCGGAGCCGTCCACCGCCAGTCCTACCTTCACACCAAGGCGCAGCATCTCGCTTACCCGGGCCACGCCGGAGGAGAGCTTCATATTGGAGATGGGGCAATGGGCCACGCCTGTGCCGGTCTCGGCCAGCAGCTGCAGCTCATCGTCGTTGAAGTGGATGCCGTGGGCATACCACACGTCGCTGCCGGTCCAGCCCAAGGAGGCCATGTAGGCCAGCGGGCGCATGCCGAATTTCTCCAGGGTGAAGCGCTCTTCATCTTTTGTCTCCGCCAGATGGGTGTGGAGCCGAACGCCGTATTGGCGGGCCAGGACGGCGCTTTGCCGCAGCAGCTCCCCGCTGACGGAGAAGGGGGAGCAGGGGGCCAGGGCAATCCTTCGCATGGAGCCGAAGGAATCGTCGTGATAGCGCTCAATGAGCCGGACGGAGTCGGCCATGATCTCATCCACCGTCTGCACCACGCTGTCCGGCGGCAGGCCGCCGTCCTTTTTGGAAAGGTCCATGCTGCCCCGGGAGGCGTGCATGCGGATTCCCAGCTCCTCCGCCGCGGCAAACTGAGCGCCCAAGAGGTCGCCGGCGCCGTGGGGGAAGACGTAGTGGTGGTCAAAGCAGGTGGTGCAGCCGTGTTTCAAAAGCTCCCCCATGCCGCTCAGAGAGGACAGGCGGACCACTTCCTCGTCCAGACCCTTCCAGATTTCGTAGAGCGTGGTGAGCCAGTCGAAGAGCTCCATGTTCTGCACCTGGGGCAGGTTCCGGGAGAAGACCTGGTACAGGTGGTGGTGGGTGTTGACCAGGCCGGGATAACACACCATCCGGCTGCCGTCCAGGATCCGGTCGGCGCCGCAGGCAAGATCGGGGCCCAGGAAGCGGATGACGCCGTCTTCGCAATAGAGGTCTATGTGGGAGAGCACAGAATCGCTGTCGTCGCAGGTGACAACCGTATGTAAATTCCGGATGAGAAGAGAGGACATGGCGCTACCCCTTTCAAAGTTCGAATTCTGTCACAGGCGGCGTGGCAAACGCGCGTTAGCCGAGGCCCGGCCTGTGATAATAATTCATTATACCATAAGCCGCGTGGATTCACAACGGCCCTTCTTCCGCTTGCACTGGAGGCAAGGGTATGGTACAATAACCGCGAATCGGCTGTTCAGCCGCCATTGATCCTGCAATAAATTCGATCATAAAAAGAAGAGGCAAACGATTATGCTGGATATATTTGAAATTTTAGGGCCGGTGATGGTTGGACCCTCCAGCTCCCACACCGCCGGGGCGGTGCGCATCGGCAATATGGGCCGCACGCTCCTTGGAGAGCCTCCTGTGACGGCGCACATTGGGCTCCACGGCTCCTTCGCGGAGACAGGCAAGGGCCACGGAACCGACAAAGCGCTCATCGCCGGCCTTTTGGGAATGAAGCCCGACGATATGGACATCCCGGGCAGCTTCCAAATCGCCCAGGCGCAGGGGCTCTCCTTTGACTTCCGGGAGGTCCAGCTGCGGGACGCACATCCCAACAGCGTGGTGATGGAGTTGGTGGGGAATGTGGGACATACCCTGAAGATGCAGGCGTCCTCCACTGGCGGAGGACGGATTATGGTAAACCGGATTGACGACATTCCCGTGGAGTTTACCGGCAACTACCACACGCTGGTGATCCATAATCAGGACGACTGCGGCTACATAGCGGAGGTGACCACGGAGCTCTCCAAGATGCAGGTCAACATCGCCAACATGCGTCTTTGCCGCCACGAACGGGGCGGGGAGGCCATTATGGTCATTGAGACGGACCAGCAAGTGCCGCCGGTAGCGATTCAGCTGCTGGGGGAATTGCGGGGCATCAACAAGATCACCTATTACGAGAGAGAGGACGCATAATATGGCACTGGACTCGATGGCGGAGATCCTGGAGGCGGTGGAGAAGACCGGGAAGCCTTTCTGGGAGGTCATTTTGGATACGGATGTGGAGGAGCGGCAGGTCAGCCGGGAGGACTCCATAGAAAAGATGCGCTTCACCTGGCGAAACATGGTGGCGGCCTCCGACGCCTATACCGGCACCCGGCGTAGCGTCAGCGGGCTGGTGGGGGGCGACGGCGCGAAAATGCGCCAGTTCATCCAGTCCGGACAGGTCATCGGCGGACATCTGCTGGGCGAGATTATCGCCGAGGCGCTGGCCATGGGCGAATCCAACGCCTGCATGCGCAAGATTGTGGCCGCGCCCACCGCGGGGGCCTGCGGCGTCCTGCCGGCGGTGCTGATCCCGCTGTACCGGTGGGAGCTGGCGGCGGAGCGCAAGATATTGGAAGCACTCTACGTGGCCAGCGGAATCGGCGCGGTGATTGCCTACCGGGCCTGTATTTCGGGTGCGGCAGGCGGATGCCAGGCGGAGATCGGCACCGCTTCCGCCATGGCGGCAGGCGCGCTGGTCGCCCTGCGGCGCGGCGACGCGGCGCAGATTGCCAACGCCACGGCCATGGCGCTGAAGAACCTCATGGGACTGATCTGCGACCCGGTGGCGGGACTGGTGGAGGTCCCCTGCGTCAAGCGGAATGTGATCGGCGCCATGAATGCCGTCAGCAGCGCGGATATGGCGCTGGCGGGGATTGAGAGCCGCGTGCCGGTGGACCAGGTCATCGACGCCATGGGGGATGTGAGCCGGCATATGCCGGTGGAGTTCCGGGAGACCGCCTTAGGCGGCCTGGCGGTGACGGAATTCGGGCTGCGGGCCAAGGAGAACCTGAAAAAGCAGCGATAAGGAAAAGCGCCTCCGCCGATCTGGCGGAGGCGCTTGATTATTCTGCCGGCAGCTCTTGCGCTTTTTGCGGCATCGGCTGGACCGCCCGGCGGCTGTAAATGAGGAAGTGCAGGGGGATACACAGCGCTACGCCGGCAAAGACGTCCAAAATGGAGTGCTGCTTGATGAACACGGTGCTGATGGCGATGAAAAAGCAGAGGATCGCGGTCAGGACCTTCAGCCAGCTTTTCCTCCGGAGCGTATCGGAGTGAAAGACGCCGGCCGCCACGGCGATGGCGCCCACCACATGGGCGCTGGGGAAGACGTTGGTGTTGGTGTCGGCCGCGTACAGTCCGGCGATCAGCTCTGTGAAAAAGTTCTCACGGGGAAAGACCTCTGGCCTCAGATTCTGCCCGTTGGGGAAGAGAAGCCAGATGACCTCGCAGAGGAAAAAGCCGGCGAACAGGAACTTCATGTACCGCTTGAAATTCTCCGGCTCCTTCAGCAGCAGATAGACGCCGATGAGGATCATGGCAGGGTACCACAGATCGTAAAACAGGACGAAGCCCTCCAGAAAGGGGATGTGGTCATCCAGAGGCAGGTAGGAAACCCAGTAATTTTTGGTAATCAGCGCCTCGGCGATGAAGTAGATCAGCAGATAGACAGGGAAGAGCAGGCAGTATTTGACGTGCGGATATGTATGATAGAACGCATTCAGTTTTCGCATCAGATATACCTCCGTTTGTTTCCCGAAAAAACAAAATGCATCATAACACATTTTTAACGAAAAATAAACGGGGGTATACAAAATAGCATAAAAAGTTTACAAATAACGCACACAGGCGATTGAGCCTGTGTGCGTTATTTACGGTTACCGCTCTTCCCGGAAATAACTCAGGCCCAGACTGGCCGGAGGCTGGTTTTCCCGCTTGTTGCGCAGGGAGACGATGATCAGCACAACCAGCGTCACCACATAGGGGATCATCTTGTAGAGCTCCTTCACCGATAGATCCAGTCCCGAGGGAATGTAGAGGTAGAGGATGTAGAAGCCGCCGAACAGGATGGAAGCAAGGATGCTGACATTGGGACGCCAGATGGTGAAAATCACCAGGGCGATGGCCAGCCAGCCCCGGTCGCCGAAGGCATTGTTGGACCAGACGCCGCAGGCGTAGTCCATAACGTAGTAGAGGCCGCCCAGCCCTGCCACCATGCTGCCGACGCAGGTGGCCAGATACTTATAGCGGGTGACGTTGATTCCGGCGGCGTCAGCGGTAGCGGGGCTCTCACCCACGGCCCGGAGCTGGAGGCCAACCCGGGTGCGCTTGAGCACGTAAGAGGACGTGATGGCGATGAGTATGGCCAGATAAGCCAAAAAGCCGTAGGAGAGAAACACCTGGCCGAACCAGCCCAGATCGTCCGCGAAGGGAAGGGCCTTGCTGAAATAGGAACTGGTGGAAGAAAGAGCGATGGAGGGTACCTCGCTGCCGGTGAGCTTGATGAGGGAGCCGCCGAAGAAGTTGCCCACGCCCACGCCGAAGGTGGTCAGCACCAGGCCGGTGACGTTCTGGTTGGCCCGGAGGGTAATGGTCAGAACACTGTATATAAGGCCCATCAGCAGCGAGCCCAGCAGGGAGCAGATCATGGGGATGCCCACCGCCAGCAGGGCGTTCATCTGCGCCGCAGGAACGGCCTGCTCATAGAAGAAGGCACCGATGACACCGCAGATGCCGCCTACGTACATGACACCGGGGATGCCCAGGTTCAGGTTGCCGGACTTCTCCGTCAGAATTTCACCGGTGCTGCCGTAGAGCAGGGGGATGCCCTGCATCACGGCCCTGGGGATAAAGGATACCAGATCAAACATCGCTTAGGCCTCCTTCTCGGCGGATTTCCGCAGGTTGATCTTATAGGTGATGAAGAACTCGCTGCCGATGATAAAGAAGAGGATGATGCCGGTGAGGATATCGGCAAAGGAGTGATTCAGACTGAAGGTGCTGGAAATTTCACTGGCACCCCGGCTGAGGAAAACCAACAGCAGGCTGGTAAAGACCATTATGATGGGGTTGAACTTGGCCATCCAGGATACCATGACGGCGGTAAAGCCCTGCCCGCCCACGATGGTGGTGGTAAGGGTGTGGTTGATGCCGCCCACAAGCAGCAGACCGATCAGGCCGCAGATGGCGCCGGAGAGCACCATGGTGCGGATGATGACCCGATCCACCTTGATGCCGGCATAGCTGGCGGTGCGCTGGCTTTCGCCCACCACGGCGATCTCATAACCATGCTTGCTGTAGTTGAGGTAGATGTATATGACGCCGGTGAGAATGGCCACCAGCACGATGCTCAGCAGGTACTGGTTGCCTATCTTAGGCAGCCAGCCTATCTCTGTGCTCTGGTTGATGATACCGATCTTGCCGGCACCTTTGGGGACCTCCCAGACGATGATATAATAGGCCGCCAGCTGGGTGGCGATATAGTTCATCATCAGGGTAAACAGGGTTTCGTTGGTGTTCCACTTGGCCTTGAAAAAAGCGGGTAAAAATCCCCACAGGGCGCCTGCGGCGATGCTGGCGATGACCATGCAGAGGATCACAAGGGCGTTGGGGAGTTTGTCTGACAGGCAGATCATGCATGCGGTGGTGGCAAGTCCGCCGATGAGGACCTGGCCCTCGGCGCCGATGTTCCAGAAGTGCATCTTGAATGCCGGCGTCACGGCCAGGGCGATGCCCAACAGGATGGCCAGGTCCTGCGCCGTCACCCAGGTGCGCCGGGCCGTGCCGAAGGCCCCGTAAAAGATGGTGGTATAGATGCTGATGGGGTTTTCCCCGGTCATCAGCATGGTGACGATGGCACAGACGATCAGCGCCAGCAAGATGGCGGCGCCCCGGATGGCCCAAGCCTGATATCGGGGAAGATCCGTGCGTTTGGAGATGTAAAACCTCTTTTGCTTATTCATCTGCACCGCCTCCTCCCACATGTGTCATGAGAGTGCCCACCTGAAGTTTGTCGGTTGTGCGGGCATCCACGATGCCGCTGACCTGGCCGCCGCAGAGCACCAGGATTCGGTCGCACAGCTCCAGCAGCACATCCAGGTCCTCGCCCACATAGATCACGGCCACACCCTTTTTTTTCTCTTCCGTCAGCAGGTTGTAGATGGTGTAGGAGGTGTTGATATCCAGGCCCCGGACGGCGTAAGCTGTCATCAAAACGGCGGGATCCTGGGCGATTTCACGGCCGACCAGCACCTTCTGCACGTTGCCGCCGGACATCCGCCGCACCGGGAAGGAGGTGCTGGGGGTAACAACATCCAATTCCTTCCAGATTTGGTTGGCCAGAGTCTCCGGAGCCTTACGGTTGAGGAAGACCCCCTTGCTCTTGTTCCAGGAGCGCAGCATCATATTTCCAGTCATGCCCATGGAACCCACCAAGCCCATGCCCAGCCGGTCCTCGGGGACAAAGGCCATGGATACGCCGCACTTGCGGATCGCCATGGGATCCAGCCCCACCAGCTGCCGGCTCTTGGGCTCTTCGGCGCTGTCCTCCGCGGGGGGATAGAAGCGGATACTGCCCTCAGAGATGGGGTAGAGGCCGGAAATGGCCTCCAGCAGCTCCCGCTGGCCGGAGCCGGAAATGCCTGCGATGCCAAGGATTTCACCGCTCAAAGCAGTGAAGCTCACATTGCTCAGGCGCTTGACGCCCAAGTGGTCATAGACCGTCAGCCCCTCTACCACCAGGCGCTTGCGGGGATTCACAGGCTGGGGGCGGTTGATGTTCAGCGACACGGCCCGGCCCACCATCGTGTCCGTCAGGGACTGACTGCTGGCATCCTTGGTGGCCACGTCGCCCACGTATTCACCCTTGCGCAGCACCGCCACCCGGTCGGAGACCTCCAGAACTTCATGGAGCTTGTGGGTAATAATGATCAGGGACTTTCCATCGTCGCGCATATTGCGCATAATGGCAAAGAGTTTTTCCGTTTCCTGCGGAGTCAGGACGGCGGTGGGTTCGTCCAGGATCAGGATGTCGGCGCCCCGGTAGAGAACCTTCACAATTTCCACCGTCTGCTTCTGAGAGACGGACATCTCGTAGATCTTCTGGTTCAGGTCAATCTCGAAGCCGTACTTCTTGCAGATATCCTGAATCTTCCTGCTGGCTTTCTTCAAATCCAGCCTGCCGGAGTCCTTCAGGCCCAACACGATATTTTCCGTGGCGGTGAATACATCCACCAGCTTGAAGTGCTGGTGAATCATGCCGATGCCCAGGTCGAAAGCGTCTTTGGGGGAGGAGATGGTCACCGGCTGGTCATTGACATAGATCTGGCCCTCGTCGGCATAGTAGATGCCGGAGAGCATGTTCATCAGCGTGGTCTTGCCGCTGCCGTTCTCTCCCAACAGGGAGAGGATCTCGCCCTTGTGCAGCTCAAGATTGATATCGTGGTTGGCCACGACGTTGCCAAAGCGTTTGGTGATGTGTTCCATCCTGATGGCGTTTTTAACAGTTTCCAAGGCTGTCATCCTTTCTCTGCAGAAGGGACCGGGAAAACCGGTCTCCTGGCGTGGGCATCAATTAAAGGTGAGTTTATTTTAGCATATATGGCAGATAAAGTAAATCACCTTTCCCATCTGCAGGCGGAATTTTGAAACGCCCCTGTCTGGAGCTTTGGCCAGACAGGGGCGTGGCATCGATCTGTCAGAGAGAGCCGATGCAGGGCTGGGGAGGATTAATAAGCCTCGTCCAGGAGGGTGATGCCGTCGATCCGCAGGTCGAAATAGGGCGCGGAGCGATACTCAGACTCATGGAAATACCCATCCGCAATGACCTCGGTGTCGGGGGTGTAGTCGGCGTCGGTATCCACGTCCGCCATGTAGCTGCTGAGGGCCTCACCGTTCACGGTGAAGGTGGAGGTGTCGAACACGTGCAGCGTATCGTCCTCCAGCTGGGCCACAGCCGCGTCGATGGCCTCGGCGGTGCCGTCGGCCACCGCGTTGGTGTTCAGGTCGGTGAGGACCACGGAGCCGGTGGCCAGGGTGCCGGTCCAGTCGGCGTCGATGCTGGTGCCGTTCATCACAGCGGAGATGGCGTACTCATAATAGGGAGTCCAATCGATGCGGGAGGACACCAGATAGGTGTTGGGGCAGGCGCTGATGGTAGAGCCGTTGTAGGAGACGTTGGGTACATTGGCCAGCTCGCAGGCAGTGGGGGCACCCATGGAGTCGGCATGCTGGCTGATGAGCTTGCAGCCGTTGTTGATGAGCTTCTGCGCGCCTTCCTTCTCGGCGGTTTCGTCATACCAGGAACCGGTGAAGGTCACTTCCATGGTGGCGGAGGGGCAGACGGAGCGGGCACCTAAGAAGAAGGAGGTGTAGCCGGAAACCACCTCGGCATAGGTGAAGGCGCCCACGTAGCCGATCTTGGCCTGGTCGGCGGTAATGGTGCCGTCCGCGATCATCTCGTTGAGCTTCATGCCGGCCACGATGCCAGCCAGATAGCGGCCCTCATAGATGGAGGCAAAGGCATTGTGGTAGTTGTCCAAGCCCTCGGTGTGGGCCTTGGTGCCGGTGGAGTGGCAGAACTGGACGTCGGAGAAATCCTTGGCGGCCTGGATCATGAAGTCCTCATGGCCAAAGCTGTCGGCAAAGATGATGTTGCAGCCGTCGTCAGCCAGATCGGCAGCGGTATCATAGCACTCCTGGCCCTCGGGTACGTTGGTTTTGAGGACATAATCCGTGATGCCAAGATTTTCGCAGGCAGCCTTGGCAGCGTTGATGAAGTTCAGGTCATAAGTAGAGTTTTCGTCGTGCAGGAAAATGAAGCCCACCTTCACGTTGGCGCCGTCAGTCCCCTCGGTGGAGCTTCCTCCGGCAGAGCTTCCTCCGGCGGAGCCTCCCCCACTGGAGCCGTTTCCGCCGCAGGCGGCCAGACTCAGGACCATGACCAGTGCGAGAAGCGTTGCAAGAAACTTCTTCATTCTAAATTTCCTCCTTATCAATATGCAGCCAATGATGTGAATACCTGTCTGCTGATTTCATCATACAGGATCGAACACTGGAATTCAACACCAATTTTGTAAGATATGGAAAAAACCGCACATTGTCCAAAGAATTCTTGCCCCAATTTCGACAAATTTTCAAGGTATCACAAAATTTGGGGGGCAAAAATAAGAAAGATTAGTTGTGCTAATAATGAAATCCCCGGTGGAGGAGCTCCGCCGGGGACAGCGCTTATTGATGGACAGCGGTGCCGGTTTTTCCGGAAATGCCGTCCTTTGCTTTTTCCAACAGGGTGATGAGGGCCGTGCGTCCGGGCTTGGACTCGGCAAACTTGAGAGCGGCCTCCACCTTGGGGAGCATGGAGCCGGGGGCAAACTGGCCCTGGGCGATATATTCCCGGGCCTTGTCCGGGGTCAGATCGCTTAGCCACTGCTGGTCGGGCTTGTTGAAGTTGATGGCCACCTTCTCCACAGCGGTGAGGACGATCAGCATGTCGGCGTTGAGGTGCTCCGCCATCAGCTCCGAGGCAAAGTCCTTGTCAATCACGGCGGCCGCGCCCTTGAGGTGGTGGTGATGTTCGGTGACAACGGGGATCCCGCCGCCGCCGCAGGCGATGACCACATGCCCGGAGCCCACCAGGGCGCTGATGGTGGACAGCTCCACAATGGCCTGGGGCTTGGGGGAGGCCACCACCCGGCGATAACCGCGGCCGGAGTCCTCCACCATTTTATAGCCGTGTTCACGCTCCATCTTCTCCGCTTCCTCACGGGTCAAAAACGCACCGATGGGCTTGGTGGGATTCTGGAAGGCGGGGTCGTCCTGATCCACCACCACCTGGGTCAGCACCGTGGCCACGCCCTTGTCGATGCCGCGGTCCAGCAGCTCCTCCTTCAGGGCGTTTTGCAGGTCATAGCCGATATAGCCCTGGCTCATGGCCACGCAGACGGACAGGGGGAAGGGGATATACTTTTCCGGCTCGGCACGGGTCAGAAGGCCCATTGCCTCCTGAATCATGCCCACCTGGGGGCCGTTGCCGTGGGCGATGACCACCTCGTGGCCCTCCTCGATCAAATCGGCGATGGCCTTGGACGTCTTGCGGACAGCCACCATCTGTTCCGGCAGGTTATTGCCCAGGGCGTTGCCGCCCAAAGCGATGACGATACGTTTACCCATGTGAATCTTACCTCTTTTTCCTATCAGTGATGATATGTGAGGAAAATTATGCGGGAGAGTGTCCCTCCCGCATAATAAAACAGGATATGTACCTTAAAATTCCTTGCGCTTTTCGCCCCGCCGGTCCAGCTCCATCAGCGCCGCGGCGGGATCCTTCACCTTGGACATGAAGATCATGGCCGCGATGATGTAGGGCTTGTAGGAGGCCTGCTTGTAGAGGGGAACCAGATAGCGGTCAAAGACGGAGCTGTCCACCTCGCCCTCCTCGCAGCTCAGCCCGGAGATGTCGGCGGGCAGACAGTGGAGGTAGAGGGCTTTGCCGTCGCGGGTCAGCTTCATCATGTCCTCGGTGCAGGCCCAGTCCTTGTGCTGGGCGTTTTGGGCCAGCAGCTCCTGCTCCAGCCGGTCAATGCCGGCCTGGTCGCCGCCGGCGTAAAGCGCCGTCCTCTTCTCCATGGCGGCAAAGGGCGCCCAGGACTTGGGATAGACGATATCCGCGTCCCGGAAGGCCTCCTCCATGGAGTTGGTCTTGGAGAAGCTGCCGCCGGTGGCAGCGGCGTTCTTTTTTGCGATCTCCTCGATCTCCGGCATGACCTCATAGCCCTCGGGGTGGGCCAGGACCACATCCATGCCGAAACGGGTGAACAATCCAATGACGCCCTGGGGCACGCTGAGGGGCTTGCCGTAGCTTGGGGAATAAGCCCAGGTCATGGCGACCTTTTTGCCCTTGAGGTTTTCCACACCGCCGAAATGATGGATCACATGGAGCATGTCGGCCATGCACTGGGTGGGATGGTCCACATCGCACTGGAGGTTTACCAGAGTGGGGCGCTGCTCAAGGATGCCGTCCCGGTAGCCCTCTTCCACCGCGTCCACAAAGGTCTTCTGATACTTGTGGCCCTCGCCGATGAACATGTCGTCCCGGATGCCGATGACGTCGGCCATGAAGGAGACCATGTTGGCGGTTTCGCGGACGGTTTCGCCGTGGGCGATCTGGGACTTCTTCTCATCCAGGTCCTGGACCTCCAGTCCTAACAGGTTGCAGGCGGAGGCAAAGGAGAAGCGGGTGCGGGTGGAGTTGTCCCGGAAGATGGAAATGCCCAGGCCGGAGTCGAATACCCTGGTGGAGATGTTGCGCTCCCGCAGGTCACGCAGGGCGTCGGCCACGGTGAAGACGGCCTCCAGCTCCTCGTCGGTTTTATCCCAGGTCCAGTAGAAGTCGTTTTTGTACATGTTGTTGATATGCAGCTTTTCCAGGTGCTTTGCCAGTTCAACAGTTTTGCTCATATCTGTTCTCCTTCAATAGTATGTCAGATTTGGTCCGGATTATTGAAAACCGCAGATTGCAATTTTTGGTTATTTGATGTCGTTGTTGGTCCTGCCGCCCCGGTACTCGCACACATCCTCGTCGCCCTTGCCCTTGTAGAGGCCGGGAACGGCGGCGTAGACGGCGGCGCAGGCCACCAGGTCCTCTTTCCAGGTGATTTCGTTGGGGGCGTGGGCCTGGGATTCGGCGCCGGGGCCAAAGCCAACGCAGGGGATGCCGTAGCGGCCCTGGATGGACACGCCGTTGGTGGAGAAGGTCCACTTGTCGATCAGGGGAGCCCGGCGCTTTTCTGCGGCCTCGGGCGTGGAGGGGGAACCCACCCGCTTGTCGCCGTAAAGGGCCTTGTGGGCGTCCACCAGCGCCTGGACGTGGGGAGCGGTCTCCTTGTTGATCCAGGTGGGGAAGTAGCACTCCGTCTCGTAGACCAGGCCGGTCCAGGCGGGACGGTCGTACATGTACATGCTGACCTTCACGTCGTCCTTGTACTTTTTGCAGGCGGGCAGATTGCGGATTTCCTCCAGACAGGAGTCCCAGGTTTCACCGGCGGTCATGCGCCGGTCGATGGAGATGGCGCAGCTGTCCGCCACGGCGCAGCGGGAAGGGGAGGTGTAGAAGATCTGGGACACGGTGCAGGTGCCCCGGCCTAAGAAGCGGGCGTCCTCGTAGTGCTCGGGGTTATATTTGGGGTTGAGCATTTTCACCAGGCCCTTGATTTCCGTATCGTCGGAATCGCCGTTCTCATTGAGGGAGCGGACGTCGGCGATGATGTCTGCCATCTTGTAGATGGCGTTGTCGCCCCGCTCGGGCGCGGAGCCGTGGCAGCTGACACCGTGGACGTCCACGCGGATCTCCATGCGGCCGCGGTGGCCCCGGTAGATGCCGCCGTCGGTGGGCTCGGTGGAGATCACGAACTCCGGCGTCACCTTGTCCTCGTTGTGTATGTACTGCCAGCAGAGGCCGTCGCAGTCCTCCTCCTGAACGGTGCCGGTGACCAGCACGGTTACGTCCTCGGGGATGAGCCCCAGGTCCTTCATGATCTTGGCGCCGTAGACCGAGGAGACGATGCCGCCCTCCTGGTCGCTTCCGCCGCGGCCGCCGATCTCCGTCTCCGTCTCATAGCCTTCATAGGGGTCGAAGGTCCAGTTCTCCCGGTTGCCGATGCCCACCGTGTCGATGTGGGCGTCGTAGGCGATGATCTTGGAACCCCTGCCCATCCAGCCCAGCACATTGCCCTCGCCGTCGATCTCCACCTTGTCGAAACCGACCTTTTCCATCTCGGCGGCGATGCGCCGGATCACGCCTTCCTCGCCGCAGCTTTCGCTGGGGATGGCAATCAGGTCCCGCAGGAATCTGGTCATGTCCGCCTCGTACCCCTTGGCGGCCGCTTGAATCGCCTCAAAATTCATATCCATTCCCTCCGTTTGTCGTTATTGATCTTACCGGCAGTTGATTCTTTTTTACTATTTCTATCATAGCATAAGAACACAAGATGTCAAACAAAAAATGAGCAAACCTAAAAGATTTTTAGAAAAAGTCATTGATTTATAGAAAAAGTATGCTATGATATAGAATATAGTGCAAAAGCGCAGAGCAATGGGCGGCGCCGCCTGATGACGGCCTCCGCTCTGAAATGAGGGGTGATATCACTGGAAGCGGGAAAACTGGAACTGCTCAAGCAGGTGGCCAAGGGAATTGCCAAACAGTTCGGCAGCAGCTGCGAGGTGGTGGTACACGATCTGAGCCGCCACCCGGACCACTCCATTGTCGCCATTGAAAACGGGCACGTCACCGGCAGGCAGGTGGGCGGCGGGGCCTCCCATGTGGTGTTGGAGCAGATGAAGGAGACGGATGCCCAGCCGGAGGATCACCTCTGCTACCTGACGCGCACCCCGGACGGGAAAATCCTCAAATCCTCCACCATGTACATCCGGAACAACCGGGGCAGGGTCTCCGCAATCCTGTCCATCAACTACGATATCTCCTCGCTGAGCATGGTGGAGCAGGCGGTCCACGACCTGATCTCCACCGGCGAGCCGGAGCAGGCGGAGCCGGAGAAGATCGTCAATGTCAATGAGCTGCTGGACGATCTGATCGCCCAGTCCGTGGCGCTGGTGGGCAAGCCCGTGGCGCTGATGAACAAAGATGATAAGGTCAGGGCCATCCGTTTTCTCAGCGACAGCGGCGCGTTTCTTGTGACCAAGTCCGGCGATAAGGTCGCCAAATACTTCGGCATCTCCAAATACACACTCTATTCTTATATTGATTCAAAACAGGAGGGCAAACGTCATGATTGATCTGAGCATCAACAAGCAGGGTCTGGAGCACAATATTGAAAAGGCCAGAGAGAGCAATGTCATCATTCCCACCATCGCCCAGATGGAACACCCGGAGACCATTCCGGAGAAGATTCAGGAAAAGCTGAAAACCGTGGGCCTGTGGGACGTGAACCCCTTGAACCTCTTCCGCATCACCTGGAAAAACGAGGCGAAGGAGACGGGAGGCCTATTTCAGGCGGTGCCCAATTACGTGGAGCTGCCCTCTGAGCTGACCGGCGTAAAGTGCCGCATTATCGCCATGGCGGGCAAGTGGTTCCCCACCGGCTGCCACAAGGTGGGCGCCTCCTTCGGCTGCCTGGCCCCCCGCCTGGTCACCGGCCAGTTTGACGCTACATACCACCACGCCGTGTGGCCCTCCACCGGAAACTATTGCCGCGGCGGTGCCTTCAACTCCAAGCTGCTGGCCTGCGACAGCGTGGCCATCCTGCCCGCTGAGATGAGCAAGGAGCGCTTTGACTGGCTGAGCAAGATCGCCGGCCAGGTCATCGCCACCCCGGGCTGCGAATCCAACGTGAAGGAAATTTTCGACAAGACCTGGGAGCTGAGACAGGATCCCACCATGATGATCTTCAATCAGTTTGAGGAGATGGGCAATCCCCTGTGGCACTACAACGTCACCGGCAACGCCCTGGCCGACCTCTATGAGGCCGTCAAGCGGCCGGGCGACCGCTTCGCCGGCGCCTGCTTCACCTCCGGCTCCGCCGGCACCATGAGCGCCGGAGACCTGCTGAAGGAAAAGTACCCCAATCTGAAGTTGGCGGTGGGCGAGGCGCTGCAGTGCCCCACCATTCTGGAAAACGGATTCGGCGGACACCGCATCGAGGGCATCGGCGACAAGCACATCCCCTGGATTCACAACGTGAAGAACACCGACATGGCCATCGCCATTGACGACGAGGATTCTCAGCGTCTGCTGCGCCTCTTTAACACTGCCGAGGGTCAGAAGTACCTGAAAGAGGAGCTGAAGCTCAGCGACGAGCTGATTGAAAAGCTGACGTGGCTTGGCATCTCCGGCATTGCCAACGTGCTCTGCTGCATCAAGATGGCCAAATACTATGAGCTGACCGAGCATGACGTGGTGGGCACGGTCCTCACCGACTCCGCGGTGATGTATCAGTCCCGCGTGGAGGAGCTGGACGAGATGCACGGCGCCTACAATGTCCATGAGGCGGCCCTGGACCACAACCTCCATATGTTGGGGCTGAAGACCGACAATCTGATGGAGCTGACCTACGCCGACCGCAAGCGGGTCCACAACCTGAAGTACTACACCTGGGTGGAGCAGCAGGCCAGAGACGTGAAGGACCTTAACGCCCTGTGGTATGACACGGAGAACACCTGGGACGCCGTTCACAAGCAGGCCAAGGACCTGGATGAGCTGATCAATGAGTTCAACGAGGCCACCGGCCTTTTGAAGGCGATGTAATAAATACCGGCGCAAACAGCCCAAATGGGCGGGCTATTGTTCAATGGCCCGCCCATTTTTTGAAAGGAGCAAAGGATGTACAGACGGATTGGCGCGATGCTGCTGGCGGCGGTGCTGTGCGCCGGGGCGACTGCCTGCGGTTCGGACCGGCAGGGGGACACAAGCCGGCAGGAGCCCAGTGTGAGCCGGCAGGAACCGGATGCAAGCCTGAATGAACCGGATGTAAGCCGACAGGAGCCGGCGGAGGGAGACCTGCTGGAGACCGAGCGCCTGGGCGAGCTCCGGTACAACCAGACGGAGGACGAGGTGGAGGAGCTGCTGGGCGAACCCGCCGGCCGCACGGAACCGGAGTACTGGGGTTCGGACGGGCTCACACATACCCAGTGGTCTTATGACGGAGTGGAGCTCTCCTTTGCAGAGGGCATCCTTGAGAGCGCTGCCGTGACAGAGCCCTTTGCGGGGAAGACCCAGGCCGGGATCGCCGTCGGCGACAGCGCGGAAGCGGTCCGGGAGGCCTATGGCGGCTGGATCGACGAGGAATCGTCCACGGAGGAGCGGATCGTGGCCGGGGACGTATACGGCGGGCTGATCTTCACGCTGAAGGACGATTCGGTGGTCCGGATCACCCTGGGCGTGACAGCCGAGTGATGGGAGGAACTGAGTTTGAAACATGTGAAGTACGGAAAGTGCGTCCGGTGCGGCAGGACCTATGAGGCCGTGCCCGGACTGACCACCTGCGAGTGCGGCGGTATTTTGGATATCGTCTACGATTACGGCTACATCAGACAGAATCTGACCAAAGAGAAGCTGAAGGAGCGGGAGCACACCATGTGGCGCTACCGGGAGCTGCTGCCCATCAAGGAGGACACGGCGCCAACGCCGCTGCGGGTGGGCTGGTCGCCCCTGTATGAAGAGCCCCGCCTGGCGGAGCAGTTGGGCATAGGCAGGCTGTGGGTCAAGGACGACGGACAGAATCCCACCGCCTCTTTGAAGGACCGGGCCAGCGCCATGGCCGTGGCCAAGGCCGGAGAGGCGGGAGCCAAAGTGATCGCCTGCTCCTCCACCGGCAACGCGGCCTCCTCTCTTGCGGGCAACGCGGCCGCCGCCGGGCTGAAGACCTACATCTTTGTGCCCAGCCGCGCGCCCAAGGGTAAGGTGGCCCAGCTGATGACCTTCGGCGCCACCGTCGTCTCCGTCCAGGGCAGCTATGAGGATACGTTCGAGCTCAGCCGGGCCGCCATCGACCGCTGGGGCTGGTACAACCGCAACGCCGCCATCAACCCGTACCTGTCCGAGGGCAAGAAAACCGTGTCGCTGGAGATCATGGAGCAGCTATGCTGGCAGGTGCCGGACTATGTCGCCCTCTCCGTGGGCGACGGGTGCACCATCGCCGGCGTGTGGAAGGGCCTGAAGGACCTGTATGCCATCGGCTTCATCGACAAGCTGCCCCGGCTGATCTCCGCCCAGGCGGAGGGCTGCTGCCCACTGAACCGGGCCATTGCCTCGGGCGAGCCCTGGCGCCCCATGGAGGAGAACACCCTGGCGGATTCCATCGCCGTGGGCGTGCCCCGCAACGCCGACAAGGCGTTGATGGCCATCCGGGAGTCGGGCGGTTTGGTGGTCAATGTCTCCGATGAGGAGATCATGGCGGCCCAAAAGCTGTTGGGCGCCGCCTGCGGCGTGTTCGGCGAGCCGGCGGGCGTCACCGGTACGGCGGGCGTGAAAAAGCTCTGTGAGCAGGGCGTTTTAGGCAAGAACGACTCGGTGGTCAGCATCGTCACCGGCAACGGGCTGAAGGATGTGGCCAACGCCATCAAGGCCTGCGGTGAGCCCATCTCCATCCCCGGGGATATGGAGTTGCTGCTGCGCGCCTTTGCGGACCGGGGTATCGTGGCGGAATAATTCTTGCCGGATCCGCCTGTGCCTGATATACTGGCCCCAGGGAAGAAAAATCTGCCGAATTTGTCAGGAGGATCAGCCATGCGAAGAGCAGACAGAGAAGTAACGGATCAGAAGAAGATCGCAGAGGTGATTGAACGCTGCCACTGCTGCCGTTTGGGCTTTTGCGACAAGGGAGAGGTGTATATCCTGCCGCTGAACTTCGGCTATGAGGAGGGGGTCTTCTATTTCCACGGGGCAAGGGAAGGCCGGAAGATCGACCTGATCGCAGACGCACCCATGGTTGGGTTCGAGCTGGACACGGACTACGAGCTCCATGAGGCGGAGACCGCCTGCAAGCACTCCGCCCGCTTTTCAAGCGTCATCGGCACGGGCCGCGTCTCCTTTGTGGAGGACGCGGCGGAGAAGGAGGCAGCGCTCCGCTCGATCATGCGCCACACCACGGGCAGGGGGGACTGGGCTTTTACCGGGGCCATGCTGGACTCGGTCCGTGTGTTCCGGATGAATGTGGAGAAGCTCTCCTGCAAAGAGCACTTATAAGATTGAAAATGCAAATGAGCATCCGGCCGCGGCCGGATGCTCATTCTTTTTCATCAGGGGTAAATTGGATGATGTCTGATACATCACATTGGAGAATGTTGCAGAGGTCATTTAACGTATTTAAAGTGATACTGTGGTTTTTGCGGAGGGCATCCAGTGTTCCGGTGCTCACCCCATATTTCTTAATCAATGCATACTGACTGATTTTCTTTCGCTTCATTGTTTCCCACAACGGGTCAAATGTCAACATATCCACACCTTCTTTTTTGTTAGCATAACTTGATTAGTGTGGATTGAATATTGCCGAATATTAGGCTATACTGAAAGAAAGAATATCTAACTTATGGCTTTAAAAGGGAGGAGCAGATATGCGGATGTTTCCCCAACAGGTGCCTCAACCCAATTATGAACAGATATGCCGAATATTGTTTGTCGCTTTGCATGCAGCTCGTTTTCACCTGTCCCAAGGACAGGAAGATCAGGCTGCGGCTGTATTGGATCAAGCAATGGAACGCTGCCGGAAACTGGCTACTGGCCGAGAGCCGCCCACCCACATCTACATAAAAAGAGACAATTAGGGCGATCCCTTTTTCTTGCCAAAGAGCCGCCAAGTGTTTATAATGGCTCTATGAAAAAGAAAACGGTATATTGGCTTCCTGAGACCAGCCTTCTGGTCATCCTGGCGGCGCTCCTGATGCTTTGCTCGGCAGTGGTGCGCATCGTGTATTACGCCGGAGAACAGTATGTCTCCGGCGGAACCATGGCGTTCCAAATTCTCCTGCCAATCGCGGCAAACATCTTTTTTGCGCTGCTGCTGTTCACCTGCGGGCGGGACCGGCTTTACCGCACCGCCATCCCCGTATGGCTGGGCTGCGTGTTCTTCGCCGTGAAGGCGGCTGGCTTCTCGTCCCTGACGCATATGGTGCTCTGCCTGCTGCTCTATGCACTGGTGGCGGCACTCTACACGGCCACAGTCACCGGCCGCATCCCCACCCAGGCGCTGCTCTGTCCGCTCTTTGCGCTGCCCCTTTTGTACCACGTGTTCGTCGAGGACCCGGTGAAGCTCCAGGGCCAGACACTGCGTGGCTGGCTGCCGGAGGTTTCGATGCTGCTGTGCATGGCGGCGCTGCTGGCGGTATCGGTGAGCATTCGGAAAAAGAAGATGGGGGAGGGCGAGTACGTCCGCCGGTTCGGCGACCGCTGCGACGGGCGGAGGCTGCGCTCCCTCTCGCCCATCTTTGCCGTCTCGCCCTACATCATGAAGACCCGCAACACCTCTCAGAATTTCATCGAAGACCACATCGAATGCTCTAACATGGAGCGTTACATCCAGGAAAAGCGGGCCCAGGGTATGGAGCAGTTCGGCGTGCTCCATGTGATTCTGGCGGCCTACGTCCGCGCCTGTGCCAGGTACCCGGGCCTCAACCGCTTTGTCTCCGGCCAGCGGATCTACAGCCGGGACGGGGAGATCGAGGTGGCCATGACGGTGAAAAAGGAGATGCGCACCGACTCTCCGGACACGGTCATCAAGGTCTATTTCACTCCGGAGGACACCGCCGCCCAGGTTTATAATCGGTTCCACGCCAAGGTGACAGAGGTGAAAAACGCGCCGGAGGACACGGGCTTTGACTCCCTGGCCAAAGTGATGCACTTCATCCCCGGTCTGGCGCTGAAGTTCGTTGTGTGGCTTTTGGAGGTGCTGGACTACTTTGGAGAGCTGCCCCGGGGCCTTCTGCGGCTGAGCCCCTTCCACGGTTCGCTGTACATCACCTCCATGGCGTCTCTGGGCATTCCGCCCATCTACCACCATCTCTATGATTTCGGCAACGTGCCTGTGTTCTGCTCCTTCGGCAAAAAGCGCCGGGTGCGGGAGTTGGACAGCGACGGCAATGTGGTGGTGCGCAAGTATGTGGACTGCAATTTTGTCACCGACGAGCGGATTGTGGACGGCTTTTACTTTGCCTCCATCATGCGCTATCTCCACAGCCTGCTCCACGATCCCTGGCAGCTGGATATGCCGCCGGAGGAAGTGGTCCGGGATGTGGACTGAGTTTACATAATAAAATGGGTTCCGTGTAAATGCACGGAACCCATTTTTTGGCCGCAGGGGAAGGACAGACCATTGCAAAGGAGGCGTTAAGAGTCCCCGGGGCATCGTAAAGGCGCTGCCAATAAGGCGCAAAACCCATTGCACATTCCAATGAAGAAGCTAAAATGAGAGCAGTCAAAATTGCAGGAGGAGTTTCATCATGCAAGTTTCCAATCTGTTTGTATGCGTCATGGGCATGGGCGTCACCTTCATCGGCCTGATCTGCCTGATTTTCCTGATCCAGCTGCAAAGCCTGCTGTTCGGAAAGAAAGAGGAGCCTGCGGCCGCCGTGGCTGCCACTGTCCCGGCCTCCGTTCCTCCCACTCCGGCGCAGGAGGCGATCCCCAACCGGGGTGAGCTGATCGCCGCCATCTCCGCCGTGGTGGCGGAGGACATGGGAGTGGACGTTTCCGCCATCCGTATCCTCTCTTTGAAGAAGATCAGCTGAGCATTCCACAGAAGAGCCCGGCGGCGTGCCGCCAGATCGGACGTATGCCGGGCCGTAGCAAAAAAAGACTCATGCCGATGCATGAGTCTTTTTTTGCTGCTTTGAAACGGGCGATCAGAGCTCCAGCGGCTCAAAGAGCACCCGGATGCTGCCGCCGCAGATCATGCCAATGGTGGCTGCTGCGTCGTTGGAGAGGTCATAGGTGCGGATTTGAGGGCGCGCGCCGCCGCAGAGCGCCGCCGCCTCCCGGATGGCGGCCGCCTCCACCGCGCCTCCGCCGATGGTGCCTGTGATGGAGCCGTCCGGACCCACCAGCATCCGCGCGCCCGCGCCCCGGGGGGATGAGCCGGTCTTTTCCAGTACCGTGGCCATCACAAGGGGGCCGCTCTGTGCGGTTAAGGCATCTAAAATGGACCGCTCCAGGTAGTCCTTGGGAGAGGAGCGGAACACCTGGATGATTTCCGCCGCGATGGACACAGCAATCTCCTCAGGCGTCTGGGCGCCGATGCGAAGCCCCACCGGGGAGTGGATGCTGCCGATCTCCTCCGGGGTAAAGCCGTCCTCCTGAAGCCGCTGGGCGGTGGCGGCCACCTTGCTGCGGCTGCCGATCATGCCCAGGTAGCCGCAGCGCCGGCGCAGCAACTGGCGCAGACAGACATAATCGTCCTGATGGCCCCGGGTCATGATGACGGCGTAGTCTCCGTCGGGGCAGAGAGGCAGCGAATCAAAGGACGCGCACAGCCGCCGGGCGTGGGGGAAGCGCTGCTCCGTCACGAATTCAGGACGGTCGTCCTGCACGCTGACCCGCCAGCTGAGGGTGTGGAGCAGAGCGGCCAGGGCGGCGGACACATGGCCTCCGCCCAAAAGATGGACCTCCGGCCTGCCGGAGAGCTCCTGACACAGGGCGCCGGGAAAGGGCGCATACCCTTTTTCTCCGGTGGCGGGATCGGTGTAGACGGTGCATGTGCCCTGGACGCTCAGGCGCTGGATCAGGTCCAGGTAAAATAGACGTGGTTTCATGGCGTTACAGGCTGTTCTTGCCCCGGGCGATATACCGGCCCTCCGGCTTCTCTATGAGGACCTGGCCGCCGCGGACGACAAGCTTGCCCCGGAGCCAGACCTGGGCCACGGCGCCGGAGGTCACAAAGCCCTCATAGGGGGAGTAACCGGCGGCGCCGATCATGTCGTCGCCACGGAGGACATGGCTGGCTTTCGGGTCGTAGACCACGATGTCCGCGTCGCTGCCCGGACGGAGGATGCCCTTGCGGGGATACATGCCGTAGAGCCGGGCGGGGTTTTCGCTGAGCAGGCGGCACATCTGGGCCGGGCTGATCCGCTTCCGGGCAACGCCGGCGGTGTAGATCAGCTCGCCCCGGGTTTCCACGCCGGGCAGGCCGCCGGGGATCCTGGTGAAGTCGTCCCGGCCGGCCTCCTTCTGTTCCAGGGTGAAGGAGCAGTGATCCGTGGAGATGGTCTGGATTTCCTCACGGCGCAGGGCGCGCCAGAGGGCATTCTGATCGGCCGGCGTCCGCAGGGGCGGCGCGCAGACGAACCGGGCGGCCGCGGAGTAGTCTGGCTGGAAGTAAACGGACTCGTCCAACAGCAGGTACTGGGGGCAGGTTTCCACATAGACCTTCTGGCCCCGCCTGCGGGAGCGTTCCACCTCCTGAAGGGCGGCGGCGTTGGTCAGGTGGACAATGACCACCGGGCAGTCGGCGGCCTGAGCGATACGCAGCAGCCGGGCCACGGCCTCCGCCTCCAGATAGTCCGGCCGAGTCAGGGGATGGGAGGAGGGGGCAAGCTTTCCGGCGGCCTTCCGTTCGGAGATCATGGCGTCGATCACTCCCGCGTTTTCACAGTGGACGCCGCAGATGCCGCCGTGGGCGCGGATTTTTTTCAGGGCAAAGTACATGTCCCGGTCCCCGATCATCATGGCGGGATAGGTCATATACATCTTAAACGAGGAAATTCCGGCGGCGAACATATCGTCCACCTCGGCGCGGATGCCGTCGTTCCAGTCGTCGATGGTCATGTGGAAGCTGTAGTCGCAGAAGGTCCTGCCGTCGGCCTTTTGGTGCCACAGCTCCAGGGCGTGATGAAGGGACTCCCCTTTGTTGGGACAGGCGAAGTCCACCACCGTGGTGGTGCCGCCCCGCAGGGCCGCCCGGCTGCCGGAGGTAAAGTTGTCGGCAGTGGTGGTGTTTGCCACATCAAGATCAAAATGGGTGTGGGCGTCGATGAAGCCGGGGAAGAGCAGCATCCCGGACACGTCGATCACCTCGGTGCCGATGGTGCTGAGGCCGCGCCCGATTTTTGCGATTTTTTCGTTTTCTACAAGCACTTCCGCTTTGCGCAGGCCCTGGCCGGTGACCAGGGTGCCACCTTTAAAAAGACGTTTCATCGAATCGCTCCCTTTTCATTTTATTGGCATCAGCATAGCACATTTTCAGGGGGATTTCCACCGGAAGAGGAGAAAAAGCGTGCGATTCCCGAAACCGCCTGCGTCGGAGCGCCCGGGAACATTTGGTACAAGCGGAAAATTTTACACAATTGCACTTTCTTTTTTCGGCAAAACTGATATACTGATCCCTAAGAGGAATACGCAGGCGTATTCGAAATTTTGGAGGAGGTAGTATATGAAGAATATGCGAAAGACGATGTCTCTGCTTCTTGCGGTCGTCATGGCGCTGAGCCTGACGGTCACCAGTTTTGCGGCGGACACCACCACCGCGGCGGCAAAGGGCGATATCGTGGTGCTGTACACCAACGACGTCCACTGCGGCGTGGATGACAACATCGGCTATGCCGGACTTGCCGCCTACCGCAGCGATATGGAAAAGGCCACGGAGTATGTGACGCTGGTGGATGTCGGCGACGCGATCCAGGGCGCTGCGCTGGGTACCCTCTCCAAGGGTGAATACCCGGTGCAGATCATGAATGAGGTGGGCTATGACGTTGCGGTTCCCGGCAACCATGAGTTCGACTACGGCATGGAGCAGTTCCTGTCCCTTGCCAAGGGGCTGAAGTCCGGCTATGTCTGCTGCAACTTCATGGATTTGAGAACCGGAAAGACTGTGTTTGACGCCTACAAGATCATCACCTATGGCGACACCAAGGTGGCCTATGTTGGCATCGACACTCCCGAGGCGATCTCCAAGTCCACCCCCACCTATTTCCAGGACAGTAAGGGCGAATACATCTACGGCTTCTGCCAGGGCAACGACGGAAAGGACCTCTACAGCGCGGTCCAGACCGCCATTGACGCGGCCAAGGCCGACGGCGCGGACTACGTGATCGCCGTTGGCCACTGCGGCATCGACGAGCAGAGCGCGCCCTGGCGCTCCACCGATATCATTCAGAACGTCTCCGGTTTGACCGCATTCATTGACGGCCATTCCCACAGCACCATCGCTTCCGACAAGGTGGCGGACAAGGACGGCAAGAGCGTGCTGCTCACCTCCACCGGCACCAAGCTGGCCGCCATCGGTAAGCTGGTCATCAAGAGCAACGGCGCGGTCACCACCGGCCTTGTCACCGATTACACCGCCAAGGACGAAACCGTCAAGGCCTATGTGGACAAGATCAAGGCCCAGAATGACGCGCTGCTGAAGAAAGTGGTTGCCAAGACCGATGTCGCGCTGACCACTTTAGGCGCCGACGGCCAGCGGGCTGTGCGCAGCGCTGAGACCAACCTGGGCGACCTGTGCGCCGATGCTTACCGGGCCATCGCCGGTTCCGATGTGGCCATTGTCAACGGAGGCGGTATCCGCGCCGACATCCCCGCCGGAGATATCACCTATGAGCAGATCATCGCGGTCCACCCCTATGGAAATGCCCTTTGCGTGGTGGAGGCCACGGGCCAGGAAATCCTGGACGCGCTTGAGATGTCCTCCCGCAGCTGCCCTGGTGAAAACGGCGGCTTCCTCCAGGTCTCCGGCATCACCTATACCATCGACACCACTGTCGCCTCGTCCGTCAAGGTGGACGAGAACAAGATGTTTGTCAGTGTGGACGGCCCCTACCGGGTGAAGAACGTGGAGATCAACGGCAAGCCCATTGATCTTGCCAAGACCTACACCGTGGCTTCCCACGACTATATGCTCAAGAGCGCCGGCGACGGCATCAATATGTTCCAGAACAACAAACTCATTCAGGACAGCGTGATGTTGGATAACCAGGTGCTGATCACCTATATCACCGGGAATCTGAAGGGCACCGTGCCCGCCGCCTACGCCAAGTCCCAGGGCCGCATCACAGTGGTCCGTGAGCCCTTTGCCGACGTGGTGGAGAGCGACTGGTACTATGCCGGAGTAGTGTATGCCTATGAAAACGGCCTTTTCGCCGGCGTGACCGAGAGCAGCTTTGCCCCCAAGGCCACCATGACCCGGGACCAGCTGGTCACCGTACTGTGGCGCATGGCGGGCAAGCCTGAGGCCACAGCCGCCGGATTCACCGATGTGGCCGCCGACTCTGTCTACGCCGCGGCCATCAACTGGGCCTATGCCAACAAGATCACCAGCGGCTACACCGAGACCACCTTCAACCCCAACAAGGCCATCACCCGCGAACAGTTTGCCACCATCCTCATGAACTATGCCAAGTACATGAAGTATGACGTCACGGCCGGCGGCAACGCCATCAAGGAGTACACCGATTATCCCACCATCTCCGCCTTTGCGGGCGAGGCCATGAACTGGGCCAATGCGGCGCAGCTCATCAACGGCTATGACGATAACACCGTCCGGCCTCAGGGCACCGCGACCCGCGGCCAGGTGGCGGTCATCCTGCATCGCTTCTGCACCACTGTGGCTGCCTGATTGAAAAGATCAGCGGGTCCACTGTACGAAGAGCCTCACACCGCCTGAAAAGGGCGGTGTGAGGCTCTCTTATTGAGGGGAAAGGCTTGAAAATGCTGACGCGTCCGGTCTTTCACACTTGATTCCTGATGGACGGCGGGATAAAATAGTCCTATCTTCATCTAACACGGGAGGAACGCGTCAAATGAAAATCGCGGTCACTTACGAAAACGGACAGGTGTTTCAGCACTTTGGCCACAGTGAGCAGTTTAAAGTATACGAGGTGGAAAACAACGCGGTCATCGGTCAGGAGGTGGTGAGCGCGGAGGGCGGCGGCCACGGCGCCCTATCTGGATTGCTGTCCAAGCTCCACGTGGACACCCTTATCTGCGGCGGCATCGGCGCCGGAGCCCGGAACGCCCTGGCCCAGGCGGGCATCCGGCTCTACAGAGGCGCAAGCGGGGGCGCGGATGAGGCGGTTCAATCCCTTTTAAACGGGACACTCCGCTATGACTCCGATGCGCACTGCGGCCACCATCATGAGGAGGGCCACGGCTGCGGCCATCACTGTGGGGAGGATAAGCACGGCTGCTCCGGCAGCTGAGGCGGGATATCTTGACGCGGATTGAACACCGGCCCTGCATCCACTTTTCGGCCGGGGAGCGCGCTCTTGCGGCATACCCAACCGGAAAACAAGGCAGTACGGCTCAAAGCCGTACTGCCTTTCAAATTGATGGGGAAATTCCCGGGGCGTCAGGCAAGGGTCAAATCGCCGTCCTTGACCCAGCCAAGCTTCCGGCAGCCCAGGTTGATCAGCGGGCAGAGAAGAGCGGGAAGAAGGAAGCAGATCAGTATCAATCCGGCCCAGTCCCATGCGCCGGGGACGATGGCGGAAGCGCCCTTTGCCAGGGCCTCCGCGCTGGGGGCGACCCAGCCGGTCCACACGCCGATCTGTCCCACCAGACCGCAGGTGCCCATGCCGGAGGAGATGGGGGAGCCGTTCATCTGCATATGGAATAAACAGGTGGCAATGGGGCCGGTGATGGCGGAGGTGAGGGTGGGCGCGATCCAGACGCGGGGGTTGCGCACGATATTGGGCATCTGGAGCATGGAGGTGCCCAGCCCCTGGGAGACCAGCCCGCCCCAACGGTTTTCACGGAAGCTCATGACTGCAAATCCCACCATCTGGGCGCAGCAGCCCGCCACGGCGGCACCTCCGGCCAGACCTACCAGCTGGAAAGAGGCGCAGATGGCGGCGGAGGAAATGGGCATCGTCAGGGCTACGCCCACGGTCACGGAGACCAGAACGCCCATCCAAAACGGTTGCAGATCGGTGGCCCACATGATAAAATTACCAATAGCCATGGCCGCCTTGCCGATGGCAGGAGCCCACCAGGCGGAGAGGGCCACGCCCACGCCGATGGTCACAAGGGGCGTCACCAAAATGTCCACCTTCGTTTCCTTGGAGACCGCCTTGCCCACTTCCGCGGCGATGATGGTCACAAAAAGCACTGCCAGCGGTCCGCCCGCGCCGCCTAAGGCGTTTGCGGAAAAGCCCACGGTGATGAGGGAGAAGAGGACCAGAGGCGGGCAGTGGAGGGCGTAGCCGATGGCGGCCGCCATGGCCGGGCCGCTCATGGCGGAGGCCAGCCCGCCCACCGTATAGGAGATGGCATGGTCGCCGCTGCCAAGGGTGGCCACGGTGCGGCTCAGCCATTCAATGTGGAATTGAGTGCCCACCGTGTTGATGATGGTACCGATGAGCAGCGAGCAAAATAGACCCTGCGCCATGGCCCCCAAGGCGTCAATGCCGTAGCGCCGGGCGGAGAGGACGATGTCCTTCCGCTTTAAAAATGCTTTGAATTTCTCCATGTAGATTCCCTGCTTCCTGAAAAATAGTCAGGACATATGTCTTGACACATGTCCTGACTATTCTACTCGCCGATGGTCCGCTTGTCAATCCTCAATTGGACAAAAGAATCCCATCCCTGTCCAGCGCCTCCAGCACCCGCTGACAGGCGCTTTCGTCCGGGCAGGCGATGGTGTGGAGGTGGATGCCGTCGGTGAGGGCGCTGAGGGGCATGGCCTCCGAGGAGCTGACTCGCTGAAGGAACTGCTCCACCTCATACCGGCTGGAGAGCTGCAGCGGGCCGGTGAGCTGACCGTAGACGGGATGCTCCACAATCACATCCACCACGGTGCAGCCCTGGTCCACAATGGCGCAGAGCTCGGAGCGCATCTTCTCCGCGCTGTGGCGGCAGGCGATTTTCCGGATCAGGCGGTCCGTTGCCGGCAAAATGACATAGCCCCGGGGAGTGGCGCAGATTTCCACCCCGGAGGCCCGCAGCAGCGCAATGTCCCCCACAATGATCTGCCGGCTGACGGAAAAGCGCTCCGCCAGGGAGGAGGCGCTGACGGGGCCGCTGGAGCGCTGCAAAAACCGGTGCAGCTTGGTCCGGCGCTCTTCGGCATGCAATGCAATCACTCCCTTCTTCCCATAGGATAGCATGGACCTCGGCGGATTGCAATTCCTTGTTGATTTGATGCCTGATCGAATCGCGGTCCTGGGGCTTTTTGTACAAACAGGAGAAAATGGAAAATTTATTGAATTACCAATTTACAACGTTAGTATGATGAAGTATAATGCGGTTATCAAAGCGGAAGAAGGAGTATCCATGGAGTTTGACCTTTCCATTTTAAAGCCCCAGGAGCTGGTTTCCCTGCAGCTGCGGTCCCTGTATGAGAAGGCGGGCTATCGAAAATACCATATGGGCCGGTTTGAAGAGTACGGCCTCTATCAGGAGAACCTGCACTTCCTCCCGTCGGAGCAGGTCATCACCTTTACGGATTTGGACGGACGGCTGCTGGCGCTGAAGCCGGATGTGACGCTGTCTATTGCGAAAAACGCCCAGGCCAGCGCGGAGGAGCGCACCAAATATTATTATATTGAGAACGTCTACCGTCCCAGCCTGGAGAGCCATACCTTTGAGGAGATCAGCCAGATGGGGCTGGAGTGCATGGGCAGAGTGGACGATGCGGCCACGGCGGAGGTGGTCCGCCTGGCACTGGAGAGCTTGGGGCGGACCGGGCGGCCCTTTTTGCTGCAGCTTGGGCATATGGGCTTTGTCACCGGCCTTTTGGACGCGGTGGGCGCGCCGGAGCGGTGCCGGCTGGAGCTGCTGGAGTGCATCAGGGACAAAAAAGCCCACGCCCTGCGCCAGGCCGCTTCCCGGGAGGGCCTTTCCAAGCAGGGCACGGACGCGCTGTGCCGGCTTTTGGAGCTGTCGGGGGAAGGGGCGCGGGTGGTGGAAAGCGCCGATGCCCTGGCCCTCAACAGCGCCATGTCCGACGCGCTGGAGGAGCTGCGCTCCATCTGCGGCGCCTTGGGCCGCGATGCAAAGGGCGTTCAGGTGGACCTCGCCCAGGTGGGAGATATGGATTACTACAACGGCCTGGTCTTCCAGGGATTTTTGGACGGCTGTCCCCGGGCGGTGCTCAAGGGCGGGCGGTACGATCCCCTGGTGGCCCGGTTCCATCCCGGCGCCCGGGCCATCGGGTTCGCGCTCTACCTGAACGAGCTGAACCGCCGCCTGCCGGAGCGGGAAGAGGGGGAGCGGATGCTCAGCGTGGCGCTGCCCAAGGGCCGCCTGGGCGATCAAATCTATCACCTCCTTGCATCTGTGGGCTATGGCTGCGGGGAGAACTACAGCGAGACCCGTAAGCTGGTGGTGGAAAACCAGTCGGCGGGGATCCGCTACTTCCTTGTTAAGCCCAGCGACGTGGCCATCTATGTGGAGCATGGGGCAGCGGATGTGGGCTTTGTGGGCAGGGACATTTTGTGTGAGCACGGCGCCGACGTCTATGAGCTGCTGGACACGGGTCTTGGCAGGTGCGACATGTGTGTGGCCGGGCCGGAGGACTTTGAAGAGGAGCCGGACCGGGCGCTGCGGGTGGCCACCAAGTTCGTCCGTATCGCCAGGGAGCACTATGCGGCCCAGGGCCGGGACATCGACGTCATTGAGCTCAACGGCTCCATCGAGCTGGCGCCTATCTTAGGACTCAGCGATGTGATTGTGGACATTGTGGAGACCGGCACCACGCTGCGGGAGAACCATTTAAAGGTCATCGAACGCTTCATGCCCATTTCCGCCCGGTTCATCGCAAACCGGTCAAGCTATCTCTTCAAGCAGGAGGCGGTGCTCCGGCTCCTGACCAGGTTGAGTGAGGTGATTGCGCAGTGATTTCCATATATGAGTTCGATCAGCTCCGGCCGGAGGAGATTCTGAACCGGGATATCCGGGCGGAGGCCGGCGTACAGGCGGCTGTGGAGGAGATCATCGGCGGCGTTCGCGCCCGGGGCGACCAGGCCCTGCGGGAGTATGAGCGGCGTTTCGACGGTGCCGTATTGGACGCGCTGGAGGTTTCGGAGGAGGAGATGGAGTCGGCCTGCCGCCGGGTGGACCCGGAGTTTTGGAAGACGCTGGAGATGGCGGCGGACAATATCCGGGACTTCCACCGCCGCCAGATTCACCAGGACTTTGTGGTCAGCGAGCGCGGAGGCGTGGTGATGGGTCAGCGCTACACCCCCATTGAGAAGGTGGGCGTCTGCGCGCCCGGCACGCCGGTGGCCTTTCCTTCCACCATATTGATGAATGTGATCCCGGCCCGCCTGGCGGGGGTCCGCGAGATTGTCATTGCCACGGCTCCGGAGGCCGACGGCTCCATCAGCGCCGAGGCCCTGGCGGCGGCGAGGATCGCCGGAGCAACGCGGGTATTCAGGATCGGCGGGGCCCAGGCGGTGGCCGCCATGGCCTTCGGCACCGAAAGCGTGCCGAAGGTGGATAAGATCGTGGGACCCGGCGGCGTCTACGTGGCCACAGCCAAGCGGCTGGTGTTCGGCCTGGTGGACATCGACATGATCGCCGGCCCCAGCGAAATCCTGGTGTTGGCCGACGGCACCTGCAACCCCAAATATGTGGCCGCGGACCTTCTGAGCCAGGCGGAGCACGACAAGCTGGCCTCCGCCGTGCTGGTGACGGACAGCCGTCCCCTGGCCCGGGCGGTGCAGCTGGAGATAGAGGCCCAGCTTGATTCGCTGTCCCGCGGTGAGGTGGCCCGGGAGAGCATTGCGCGCAATGGAAAAATCCTGATGGTGCGGGATTTGGACGAGGCGGTGGAGGCGGTGAACCTCATCGCGCCGGAGCACCTGGAGCTGTGTGTGGACGATCCTTTCCGCCTTTTGGGCTCCATCCGCAACGCCGGCAGCATCTTTTTGGGTAAGTATGCGCCGGAGGCCTTGGGCGATTATTTCGCCGGGCCAAACCACACCCTGCCCACCTCGGGCACCGCCCGGTTTTCCAGTCCCCTCAGCGTGGATGACTTCGTAAAAAAATCCAGCTTCCTCTACTACAGCAAGGAGGCGCTGGAACAGGCGCACCGGCGGGTGGCCGACTTTGCGCGGCGGGAGGGACTGGACGCCCACGCAAGGAGCGTTGCCATCCGCTTTGAGCGGGAAGAGGAGGAACGTGTATGAGCCGATTTTTCAGCGCCGCGGTTTCCGACTTGGACCCCTATACGCCCGGCGAGCAGCCCCGGGGCCAGAACTACATCAAGCTGAACACCAATGAAAGTCCTTTTCCGCCCTCTCCAAGGGTGGTGGAGGCGCTGACGGAGGAGGAGAGCCGCGGCCTGCGGCTCTATTCCGACCCCACCTGCAAGGACCTGGTGGACGCCATTGCCGGCTATTATGGACTGCAAAGCGGCCAGGTGCTGGCGGGCAACGGCAGCGATGAGAACCTGGCCTTTGCCTTCCGGGCTTTTTGCGGTCCAGAGCGGGGAGTGGCCTTTGCGGACATCACCTACGGCTTCTATAAGGTCTGGGCCAGGCTATGGGGCATCCCGGCCCGGGTGATTCCCCTGCGTGAGGATTTTACGCTGCATGTGGACGATTACATGGACCTCCATGAGCACATCGTGATCGCCAATCCCAACGCCCCCACCGGCATCCCCATCCCGTCCTCGGATATCCGGCGGCTGTTGGAGCGGGATTCGGAACGACTGGTGATGGTGGACGAGGCCTATGTGGACTTTGGCGGCGAGAGCTGCGTGCCACTGCTGGCGGAGTACGGCAATTTGCTGGTGGTGCAGACCATGTCCAAGAGCCGCTCCCTGGCCGGCGCCCGGGTGGGGTTTGCGTTGGGCAGCAAGGAGCTGATCGCGGACCTCAACCGGGTGAAATACGGCTTCAACCCCTATAACATCAACCGGCTCTCCATCTTGGCGGGCAAGGCCGCCATGGAGGATCGGGCCTATTTTGAAAAATGCACCGGAGAGATCCGGCGCATCCGCCGCTGGACGGAGGGGGAGCTGAAGTCGCTTGGCTTTACCGTGCTGCCCTCGGTATCCAACTTCCTCTTTGCCGCGTCGAACCGTATGGAGGGCGGCGCGCTGTACCGGGCGCTGAAGAAGCGGGGCATCCTGGTGCGCTGGTTTGATGCGCCGCGGATTAACCCCTTTGTGCGCATCACCGTGGGCGCACAGGAGGACATGGAAACGCTGATCCGCACGCTGCGGGAACTGCTGGAGGTGTGAGATGCGAAGGGTGAACATTGAGCGCAATACCACGGAGACGAAAATCCAGATGACACTGAACTTGGATGGCACCGGCACCTATGATGTGGATACGGGCTGCGGCTTTTTGAACCACATGCTGGAGCTCTTTGCCCGCCACGGGCGCTTTGACCTGCGCGTGCTGTGTCGGGGCGATGTGGAGGTGGACTGCCACCACACGGTGGAGGATGTGGGCATTGTCCTGGGCAGGGCTTTTTCTCAGGGCCTGGGCGATCTGCGGGGCATCAACCGATACGGCAATTTCCTGCTGCCCATGGACGAAGCCTTGGTGCTGTGCGCGGCGGACCTGTCCGGCCGCACCTATCTTGGCTGGCAGATGGAGCTGCCCACGGAGAAGGTGGGAGACTTTGACACGGAGCTGGCTGAGGAGTTCTGGCTGGCCTTTGCCCGGGGCTGCCCCTCCACGCTGCACTTTCGCCAGCTGGCCGGCGCCAACAGCCATCACATCCTGGAGGCCTCCTTTAAGGGGATGGCCCGGGCGCTGCGCCAGGCGGTTTCCATTGACCCGGCCTTTGCCGATCAGATTCCCAGCACCAAGGGAGTCTTATAAAGGAGTATAACATGACAGCGATTGTGGATTACGGCGTGGGAAATTTGTTTTCCCTTACCTCCAGCCTCCGTCATCTTGGCGTGGAAACGGAGGTCACCCGGGAGGAGGAAAAGCTCCGCCGGGCGGACCGGATCATATTGCCGGGGGTGGGCGCCTTCGGCGATGCAAAAGATAAGCTGGAGGAGACCGGTTTGATTCCGCTGCTGCGGGAAGAGGCGGGGAAGAAACCCTTTTTGGGAATCTGCCTTGGCATGCAGCTGCTGTTGGAGCGGAGCTATGAGTACGGCGTTCACGGGGGATTGGGTCTTATCGGCGGAGAGGTGGTTTCGCTGCGGGAGACGCTGCGGGACCCGGCCTGGAAGGTTCCCCACATGGGCTGGAACAGCCTCCGCTTCCTCCGGGGAGAGGATCCCCTTCTGCGGGAGGTGGACGAGGGGGAGTACGTCTACTATGTCCACAGCTTTTACGCCGCACACTGCGGTGAAAGCACGGTGGCCGACTCTGAATACGGAGCCGTCCGGGTGCCGGGGATCGTGCGCCGGGGCAGCGTCTGGGGCTGCCAGTTCCACCCGGAAAAAAGTGGCGACACGGGACTGCGGATTTTGAAGGCTTTTACGGCGCTTTGAGAAAAGAGGAACTGTATGGAGATTTTTCCTGCCATTGATCTGCGGGGCGGACAGGCGGTCCGTCTCTATCAGGGGGACTACGCTCAGACCACCGTCTATTCCCCGGACCCCTGCGCCGTGGCAAAAGGCTTTGAGGCCGACGGCGCACGGTGCCTCCACGTGGTGGACCTGGACGGGGCCCGGGACGGCACACTGGCCAATTTCGACACAGTGGCCGCGATGGCGCGCCGGGGCGGGCTGTTCATAGAGGTCGGCGGGGGCATCCGCACCGAAGAGCGCATCCGCCGCTACCTGGACCTGGGGGTGGACCGGGTGATCCTGGGCACAATTGCTGTGGAGGATTTTCACTTTACAGAAAAGATGGTTCAGATCTACGGGAAGAAGATCGCCGTGGGCGTGGACGCCCGGGACGGATATGTGGCCACCCACGGCTGGACACGCCGCAGCGGAGAAAAGGGGATTGACTTTTGCCGCCGGCTGCGCAATGCTGGAGTAGAGACAGTGATTTACACCGACATCAGCCGGGACGGGACGCTGAGCGGCACGAATCTGGAGGTCTACCGGGAACTGGTGGGGATAGCGGGGCTGCGGGTGGTGGCCTCGGGAGGGGTCAGCTCCCTGCCGGAGATCGCCCGGCTGCGGGAGATGGGGGTCGAGGGCGCCATTTTAGGGAAGGCTTTGTACACCGGCCGCCTGAGCCTGAAGGAAGCCCTTTCCGCCGCAAGGGAGGAGTGCGCATGTTAGCAAAACGCATTGTGCCCTGTCTGGACGTCCGGAACGGGCGGGTGGTCAAGGGCGTCAATTTTGAAGGGCTTCAGGATATGGCGGACCCGGTGGACATGGCCCGGTTTTACAATGCCTCCGGCGCGGATGAGCTGGTGTTTTACGACATCACAGCCAGCGCCGAGGGGCGGCGGCTCTTTGACGACGTGCTGCGGTCCGTGGCGTCGGAAATTTTCATCCCCCTTACCGTGGGCGGCGGCATCCGCACTCTGGCGGACTTTGACCGGGTGCTCAAGTGCGGTGCGGACAAGGTGAGCGTCAACTCAGGCGCCATCGCCGACCCATCCATCATTCAGCGGGCGGCCCGGCGATACGGCGATCAGTGCGTGGTGCTGAGTATGGATGTGAAGCGGGTGGACGGACGCTTTCACCTCTTTGCCAAGGGCGGACGGGTGGACACGGGCATGGACGCTCTTCGCTGGGCGGAGGAGGGCGTGCGCAGCGGCGCGGGGGAGGTGGTGGTCAACTCCATTGACACCGACGGCGTGAAGGGCGGCTTCGATCTGGAGCTGTTGGACGCTGTGGCGCGGCGGGTGGATGTGCCCATTGTGGCCTCCGGCGGAGCCGGGAAAATGGAGGATTTTGGAGAGCTTTTCCGCCACAGCGGAATGGACGCGGGGCTGGCCGCCTCGATTTTCCATACGCGGCAGGTTGACATCAAAGATTTGAAGCGCTATCTCCGGGACCGGGGAGTGGAAGTGCGCGTTTGATTCAAAAAGGGGAAGGGCGCGGCCAGGGCCGCGGGAGGAAGACGAATGGAACTGAAGTTTGACGAAAAAGGGCTGATCCCGGCCATTGTTCAGGATCACTACACAAAAGAGGTGCTGACCCTTGCCTACATGAACGCCGAAAGTCTGGCCATCACCATTGACGAGGGCCGCACCTGCTTTTGGAGCCGCAGCCGCCAGGAGCTTTGGCGCAAAGGCGAGACCTCCGGAAATGTGCAGCGGGTGGTATCCATCACCGCCGACTGCGACGCCGACGCGCTGGTGGTGGAGGTGGTGAAGGAGGGGCCGGCCTGCCACACCGGGGCGCAGAGCTGCTTCTTTCAGCCGGTCTACCTGGACAAGGAGCTGAAAGCCTTCAGCTATGAAGGGCTCTACCAGCTGATCCGCGGGCGGAAGACCCGGCCCAGAGAGGGCAGCTACACCACCTATCTCTTTGAAAAGGGACTGGATAAAATTCTCAAGAAGGTGGGCGAGGAGTGTACCGAGGTGATCATCGGCGCCTGCAAGCAGGACCAGGAGGAGACCGTCTATGAGATCGCCGACCTCGCCTACCATGTGATGGTGCTGATGGTGCAGATGGGTATTGAGGTGAAGGACATCACGGAGGAACTGGAGAAGCGCCATGTGGTGGACCGCAAGGTCAAGCAGGAGCGGATGCAGTGATGGAGTCCGTCTTCAGCTGCTGCGTTCACACCCACTCCCTTTTGTGCGACGGGCGGGACACCATGGAGCGTATGGCCGGCGCGGCCTGGGAGCAGGGCGTGCGCAGCTTTGGCTTTTCCGGCCACAGCCACACGCCCATCCCCCACGACCGGGAAGGCGTGCTCAGCGCCGACGCCTCTGCCTACCGGGCGGAGGCGCTGCGCCTCCGGCAGGTCTATAAGGGACGGATGGAGGTGCTGATCGGCATCGAATGGGACGCGCTTTCCGATGTTTCTTTCGCGCAGTGGGACTACTGGATCGGAAGCGTCCACAACCTGAAAGCGGGAGGGCGATACCATGCCGTGGACTGGGACCGGGAAAAGCTGATCTGCGGGCGGGATCAGGCCTTTGGAGGAGACATCTATGCCCTGATAGAGGAATACTACCGGGAGGTGGGACGGGTGGCGGAGAAGAAGCCCACCATTTTGGGGCACATCGATCAGATCTGCAAGCTCAATGGGGACGGCGGCCTGTTCGATGAGGAGCATCATAGGTACCGCGCCGCCGCTTTGTCGGCGCTGCACCAAGCCGATCCGTCGTCCACGCTGCTGGAGATCAATACCGGCGCCGTGGCCCGGGGATACAGGAAGGAGCCCTATCCCGCGTTGTGGCTGCTGCGGGAATGGCGGCGGATGGGCGGGCGGATCATCGTCACCTCCGACGCCCACAGCGCGCGCCATCTGCTCTATGGGTACGATATGGGGACCGCCTTGGCGCAGGCGGCCGGATTTTCCACCGCCTGCATCCTTGACGCCGGGGGAATCCGGGAAACAACGATAGACACGGCACGATCAAACTAACGGGAGGCTGCTATGAGAGTCATCAAACGGAACTATCTCCTGTATCTGGCCATTGTGCTGGCGGGACTGGTAATCTTTGTGGGGGGCAGGCTGCGCCCGCTCCGGGGGCTGGACGCATCGGAGATCAGGAGCGCTTCCGTGCGCTGTGTGCCCCCGGACAAGGAGGCGGAGCTGACCGCCGAACAGATCACGGAACTGACGGAGCTGCTGCGTGTGGCGGTGGTCTATCAAAAAGACGACTCCTGCAAGGAATACAGCGGGCAGAGCGTGTCCTTCACATTGGAAAAGGCCGACGGCACCGTCTCCACGGTGGTGGCTTTTTCTCCTTTTATGGCGGTGGACGGCGTGTGGTACCGGGCCAAGCAGGGGCCCTGCGGGGACCTGGCCGCCTTTGGAAACCAGGTTCTGGAAGGGAGGAACTGATGGAAAAAGAAGCTTCTTTTGGAAGCTTCTTTTCTTTTCAGGAAAACTGTGGTATACTATAACTCAATTTGTCCGCAGACCGCCTGAGGCGGCCGCGGTTCAGTTTTGTATGATGAGAAGGAGCACGACATGATCACAGTTTCCGACGTTTCGCTGCAGTACGGCGGCGAGCCGCTGTTTTCCCACGTGGATCTGCAGTTTCTCAAGGGCAACTGCTATGGCATCATCGGCGCCAACGGCGCGGGGAAGTCCACCTTTTTGAAAATTCTCTCCGGAGAGCTGGACCCCTCCTCCGGCGAGGTGTCCGTTTTGCCCAACACCCGCATGTCCATCCTGAAGCAGGATCAGAACGCCTACGACGAGTACACCGTGATGGACACGGTCATCATGGGCAACCGCAGGCTTTATGACATCGCCAAGGAAAAGGATGTCCTCTATGCCAAGGAGGAGATGACGGAGGAGGACGGCATCCGGGCCTGTGAGCTGGAGGAGGAGTTTGCTGAGCTGGGCGGTTGGGAAGCCGAGTCCGACGGCTCCCGGATTTTACAGGGACTGGGGATCCCTGTCTCCATGCACGGTGATCTGATGGCGAACCTGGATGGCCGGCTGAAGGTGAAGGTGCTGCTGGCCCAGGCGCTGTTCGGCAGCCCGGACATTCTGATGATGGACGAGCCCACCAACAACCTGGACATTGCCGCCATTGACTGGCTGGAGGACTTTTTGCTGGACTTTGAGGGCACGGTCATCGTGGTCAGCCATGACCGCCATTTCCTCAATACCATCTGCACCCACATTGTGGACATCGACTACAACAAGATCAAGCTGTACGTGGGCAACTACGACTTCTGGTACGACGCCTCTCAGCTGATGCAGCAGCTGATCCGCAACCAGAATAAGAAGAACGAGGAAAAGGCCCAGGAGCTCCGGGAGTTCATCTCCCGCTTCTCCGCCAATAAATCCAAGAGCAAGCAGGCCACTGCGCGCCGGAAGCTGCTTGATAAGATCACCCTTGAGGAGTTCCCCGCCTCTTCCCGCCGCTACCCCTATGTGGGCTTTTCCCCCGACCGGGAGGTGGGCAAGGACATTCTTTTTGTCAGCGATGTGTCCAAGACCATCGACGGCGTGAAGGTGCTGGACAAGGTCAGCTTTATCGTGGGCCACGGCGACAAGATCGCCTTTGTGGGCGACAATGAGAACGCCCACACCGCCCTTTTCAAGATTCTGGTGGGGGAGATGGAGCCGGACGAGGGCACGGTGAAGTGGGGCCAGACCGCCTCCTTCTCCTATTTCCCCAAGGACAACACGGAATTTTTCAGGGACTGCGACCTGAATCTGGTGGAGTGGCTGCGCCAGTGGTCCCCGGACCCCCATGAGGCCTATCTGCGCAACTTCTTAGGCCGTATGCTCTTCTCCGGCGACGATGTATACAAGGCGGTGAAAGTGCTCTCCGGCGGCGAAAAGGTGCGCTGCATGCTGTCCCGGATGATGCTCTCCGGCGCCAATGTGCTGCTGTTAGACCAGCCCACCAACCATCTGGACCTGGAGTCCATTGCCGCTGTCAACAACGGTTTGGAGGCGGTCAAGTGCAACGTGCTGGTGTCCTCCCACGACCACCAGCTGGTGCAGACCGTGTGCGACCGCATTTTTGACTTTACCCCCGAGGGGAGGCTCATCGACCGTAAGACCACCTACGACGACTATCTGGAAAGCCTCCGTCAGGAGGGAGCGGAATAAGCTACAAGCGGCAGCCAATTTGGCTGCCGCTTGTTTTTGCAACAGGGCCGGGAATACTCAGATTCCCGGCCCTGTTACATGAAAAATGGGGATAAAGCGTTTGGTCAGTTCTGCATCTGACGGAGGACCAGCTGGAAGACCTCCAGCATATTACAGCAGTCCTGTTCGTAGATCTCGCCCATGTTTGCCACCTGGATCATGCCCTGCCTGGCATAGTCGCCCTTGCCGGCGTAGAAGGTGTAGCCCCGCTTCTCCATCTCGGAGAGGAACCGGGCGCCATCCACGCCCTGGGGCAGGAAGACGGAGGTGACCGTGTTGGACAGGTGTTCTTCAAGCAGCATCCGGCAGCCCATGTCGGTAAGGCCTTTGCGGATGATCTCCGCACAGCGCTGATATCGGGCAATGCGGCCGGCCAGGGTCTCATCTTCAAGGATGTTGGTCAATGCCACGTTGAGGGGCCAGAAGAGGTTCACGTTGGGGGTATTGGGGGTCTGATGGGAACTCAGGGCGGTCTGATAGTGCTTGTAGAGGCTTAAGTACACATTCCTGCACTGCTCAGCGGTGAGGCTCTCCAACACATCCTTCTTTGCGCACACATAGGCGGAGCCGGGGAAGGCACCCACACATTTGCCGCCCACGGAGGTGCACAGGTCGATGTTCTTGTCCACCACGTCGATGTTCTGGCCGCCGGCGGCGCTGACGCAGTCCACGCTCAGCAGTTTGCCGTACTGCCTGCACAACTGCCCAACCTCCTTGACGGGGTTGATCATGCCGGTGCAGGTCTCGTGGAACACCATGGTCACCACCTTGACCTTGGGGTGGTCCGCCATGGCCTTTTCGATGACGTTCAGGTCCGGATAGGCGGCCCAGGGGAAGGCCACGTCCACCAGGGGGATCTGGTACTTCTCAATGATCTCAAGGAGCCGCTCGCCGAACATGCCGTTGCGGATCAGCATCACCTCTTCGCCGGGCTGGAACAGGGAGGAGAGCACGGTTTCGTTGGCCGAGGTGCCGGAGCCGGAGACGATCATGCTGTAGTAGGAGTCATCCGCGTTGAACAGCTTTAGGATTTTTTCCTGGGTGTCCACGAACATCTCCTCAAACTCGTGGCTGCGGTGGCAGATATCATAGTGCAGCAGCGCGCGGCGCACGTTATCCTTGACCATAACGGGACCAGGGCTGAACAATTTTGTCATGCTCATTGTAAATTACCTCCAAATGTGATTTGCGATTATAGTAACATTTGAAAGTAAAAAGTCAATAAAAATGATTAAAATAGGTAAAAATCGGAACATTTAAATAAAATTAATCCTCGCGCCAGTATTTGGAGCGCTCCACGGCACGGTGCCAGCGGTACAAAAGCCGCTCCTGCTGAGAGATGTCCATCCGGGGCTCAAAGCAGCGCTCGCTGCGCCAGAGCTGCTCCGCGTCGCTGATGTCTTCAAATTCCCCAAGCCCCAATGCGCCCATGAAAGCGGAGCCGAAGGCGGTGGTATCCGAACGCTCCGGAATCTCCAGGGGGAGGTCCAGGACGTCGGACTGGAACTGCATCAAAAACCGGTTGGCAGTGGCTCGGCCGTTGCAGCGCATGGCGGTGATGGGCACATTGGAGTCCCGGCGCATCACATCCAACACATCCCGTACCTGGTAGCAGGTGGCCTCCAGGGCGGCCCGGACGATGTGGGCCTTTTGGGTGCCGCCGGTGATGCCGATCACCATGCCGGAGGCATAGGAGTCCCAGTGGGGCGCGGCCAGACCAGTGAAGGCGGGAACAAAATAGACTCCGCCGTTGTCCGGCACCTGAAGGGCAAGCTGTTCCGTGTCGCGGGGATCTTCCACCAGGTTCAGCGATTCCTGGAGCCATCTAACGGCGCCGCCTGTGATGTAAACGCCGCCGTCTAAGGCGTAGGTGCGCTTGCCGGAGAGCTGCCAGGCCACGGTGGGCAGCAGCCCGCTCTCAGAAAAGACAGGCGTTTCGCCTGTGTTCATCAGCATGAAGCAGCCGGTTCCATAGGTGGTTTTCACCATGCCGGGCCGGACGCAGGCCTGGCCCACCAGCGCCGCCTGCTGATCTACAAGGATGCCGGAGATGGGAATCTGAGCGCCAAGGAAATCCAATGGATCGGTCCAGGCATAGACCGAGGCGCTGTCGCGAATCTCCGGCAGGAGGGATCGGTCTATCTCAAAGAGGTCCAGCAGCTCCTGATCCCAGTCTCCGCTTTCCAGGTTAAAGAGCATGGTGCGGGAGGCGGTGGAGGCGTCGGTGATGTGGGTGCGGCCATGGGTCATCTTCCAGATGATCCATGTGTCCATGGTGCCCGCCAGCAGCCGGCCCTTGGCCGCCAGCTCCGCGGCGCCCTCCGCGTGGTCCAGAATCCACTTCAGCTTGGTGGCACTAAAGTAGGAGTCGATCATCAGACCGGTTTTGCTGTGGATCAGGCCGTTGTATTGGTCCACAAGGGAATCGGCGTAGTGGGCGGTGCGCCGGTCCTGCCAGACGATGGTGTTGTGAATGGGTTCACCGGTCAGCTTGTCCCATACCACCACCGACTCGCCCTCGTGGTCCAGGCCGATGCTGCGGATGGAGCCGGCGTCGGCGCCGGCTCCGGCCAGAGCCTGGGCGGTGGCAGAGAGCACGGAGGTCCAGACGGCCCTGGCGTCGTGCTCCACCCAGCCGCTGCGGGGGTAGAGAAGGGGAATCTGCTCATATCCCCGGGAGACGGCATTCCAATGCTCGTCAAAGAGAATGGCGGTGGTGCCGGTAGTGCCTTGATCCAGGCCCAGATAGTAGTGTTCGTGCATCCTCTCATCCCTTTCCAGGAAAATTCAGGGCCTTTATCCCGCGGCCCAGTTTCGGGAGCGCTCCACGGCCCGGTGCCAGTGGTGGAGCAGGGATTGGCGCTGCTCCGCGCTCATGGCGGGCTCATACCGGCGGCTGCGCGCCCAGTGGGCAGTCGCCTCCTCCGGAGAGGTAAAGTCCCCGATGCCCAATGCCGCCATATAGGCGGCCCCTAAGGCGGTGGTATCCGGAATCTCAGGGATTTCCAGGGGAATATTCAGAATGTCGGCTTGGAACTGCATCAAAAACCGGTTGCAGGTGGAGCCTCCGTCACAGCGCATGACGGTGATGGGAACCCCGGAGTCCCGGGTCATTACATCCAACACGTCCTTTACCTGGTAGGCTGTGGATTCCAGGGCGGCCCGCACGATGTGGTCCTGGGTGGTGCCGCCGGTGATGCCGATCATCATGCCCCTGGCATAGGAGTCCCAGTAGGGCGCGGCCAGGCCGGTGAAGGAGGGGACGAAATAGAGCCCGCCATTGCCTCCGGCCCGCAGGGCCATCTCCTCTGTCTCGGAGGCGTCGGAGATGATCCCGGCCCCGTCCCGAAGCCACTGGGTGGCGGCGCCGGCTATGTAGATTCCGCCGTCTAAGGCATAGGAGCGCTTGCCGGAGAGCTGCCAGGCCACGGTGGTCAGCAGGCCGTTGGAGGAGCGGACCGGGTGATCACCGGAGTTCATCAGCATGAAGCAGCCGGTGCCATAGGTGGTTTTGACGGTGCCCGGCGCAATGCACGCCTGGCCGAACAGGGCCGCCTGCTGGTCCACCATCACGCCGGTGATGGGGCAGTGGATGCCAAGAAACGAGTCCGGGTCCGTCCAGCCAAAGAGGGCGGCGCTGTCCCCGACTTCCGGCAGAAGGCAGGGCGCAAGGCCCATCAGGTCCAGAATATCCCGGTCCCAGATACCTTTTTGCAGGTGGAAGAGCATGGTGCGGGAAGCGGTGGAGGCGTCGGTGCGAAGGAACTTTCCTCCGGTCAGCTTCCAGTTCAGCCAGACATCCATGGTGCCTGCAAGCAATCGGCCGCCCTTGGAGGCGGAGCGGTCCGGGTCCACCCGGTCCAGAATCCACTTCAGCTTGGTGGCGCTGAAATAGGGATCGATCAGCAGCCCGGTCTTTTCCCGGATCGCCGCCTCGTAGTCCGCCTTCAGGGAATCGGCATAGGCGGCGGTGCGCCGGTCCTGCCAGACGATGGCGGGATAGACCGGCTTCCCGGTGGCTTTCTCCCACACCACCACCGACTCGCCCTCGTGGTCCAACCCCAGGCAGCGGATGTCGCCGGGGCCGGCCCCCGCCGCCTCCATGGCCTGGCGGACGGAGGAGAGGGCGGAGTTCCAGATCTCCTCCGGATCATGTTCCACCCAGCCCGCACGGGGATAGTACTGCCTGATCTCCCGATATCCTCTGCCGGCCAGGCGCCAGTGCTCATCAAAGACAATGGCGGTGATTCCGGTGGTTCCCTGATCCAGACCCAGATAAAATCTTTTTGCCATATGCAACTCTCCAAACAGAACTATAAAATAGAATCCACACGCCGCAGATTGACGCTGCCCTCGTCCAAATACCGCATGTCGCTGGCAGTGCAGTCCAGAAACTTGCGATAGGAGCGGTTCATATGCGTCTGGTCGAAGTACCCGCAGGCAATGGCCGTGCTCATCAGGGATTTCGGCTTGGTGGTGACAATGGTGTACAGGGAGTACTGCAGCTGCGTCAGTTCACAAAAGAGCTTGGTGGAAACGCCCACCCGCTCCTGAAAGATGCGGTTTAAGTAGCGCTCACTGCATCCGGCGGCCTGCGCCACCGCCGAGACCTTGATGACGCCCCGCTCAGATGAAATGAGGTCGATGCAGCGGGAAACCTGGGCGGGCGGTATGTATTGTGAGGCTTTTCGTGCGGAGAGCCGCCTTCCAAGGAGGACGTTGCGCTCATGGAAGGATTCGCCCCGCCGCAAAGCGCTTAAAAACCCGGAGGGAGTCTCCATAAACGGCAGGAGGGAGACGGACCGGTCGGTAAACTCATTGGCGCAGGCATTGATCAGCCACCCGGCGGTGCCGGGGCGGAACCTGACGCAGTAGGCCCTGGAGCGGGGCGGAAGCGTCAGCTTTTTCAAAGCGGTGGTGGGGCCGCAGAGGCTGGCGCCAGAGGACATGTCCTCAAAGAGGAACACAGCGATAAATCCGCTGTAGGGCAGCAGGGGATAGGCCTGCTCGCCGAACTCCGGATTCACCAGTTCAAAGGTGTCCAGCAGCAGGCGGCTGAACTCGTAGTCCTGAGGAAACACTCTGCGCTGAAGCCGCAGCCGGGAGGTCCCCAGCAAAACAGGAAGGCCCTGATAGGAGGATTCAATTTTGGATAACTGCCTGTTACTGATGTAAAGAGACATGGCACTCCCTCGATTAGTAAAAAACAGAACTAAAAGTGTGATATTAATTATGATACTTAGTTTAATATTAAGAGTGTACCACAAGATATTACAAATTGAAATTCTGATTTTTCCTAATTTTGAGAGTGGTTTTACAAAAGAGTCAGGCCGGACGATATTTCAAACATCGTCCGGCCTGACTCTTTTGTAAAAAAGAAAAGCGCTGCCGCCGCAAGCGCTTTTCCAATCCGCTTAATCGTATGTTCCGCCGCCTTAGGGTTCCACCGGCAGATAGCCCCGCAGAAGGATGTCCATGGAGCGGGTGCCGAATTCCATGAAGGAGTAAGTGCCGCCTGAGATGCACCAGTCGAAGATGATGCCCCGCTCCAGGAGGCTGTAGACTTTGGACAGCTCCACAAAGGAGATGTCGTCGCGGATTTCGCCCTTGGCCTGCCCCTCCTTGATCAGCGTGCGGATGATACGGTTATAGGAGCGGTTGCTGCCGATGTAGCTCCCCCGGTTTTTTGTGGCGACTTCAAACCGGCAGGTGGCGGAGGCGCGGTCCAGGTCATAGGTCTGTTCCAGCTTGGACAGAAACACGCGGTTGAGCGCGTGGAGTTTGGAGATGGCATTTTCATCGGTGTCCCTGGCCGTTTCATACCACTGCTCATACGCATAGTCATACAGGTCCGGCGTACAGGCCAGCTCTTCCTTGGCCTCAAAGTAGTGGTAAAAGGTGCTTTTGGAGCACCCGGCCACCTCGACGATCTGATCCACGGTGGTATTTGCATACCCCTGCTCTGCAAACAGCTTCTCCGCTGCCGATAGAAGCTGCTCTCTCAAGCCTGCAGATTTCATGATATTTCCCCTTGTTCTCTATTTTTGTATGACCTTAGCATACACCGGATAAGACTTTTTTTCAAGTGTGGACAGTTCTGTTTTTTATGATACATGCATAGTTCCAATGCAATTATTCCTGCATATGCCTTTAATATAGTATGAAACTTAATATCAAACTATCAAAATTTCCAAAAAGGAAGGCGCATAAAGTCGATTTATGGGTGTATTGCACGTAAACTATTTAAAAAATTCGTATATTTCAACAAGATTCTCTTGTTTGTAAAAAGGAGTATTGACATTTGAACCGGATATTTACTATAATTTGTCACATCAAGTACGAGACTTAGTATGAAACTTGATGTAAAATTTGAGCTGCCATCAGCAGTAGCAAAAAGGGAAGGAAGCGTAAAAAATGGAATGGACTCAAGAGCTTGTTGACCGCTTTATGAAAGTGGATCCCGCGCAGATCGGCCACTATGTTAAAAGCGGCTATATGAACACCGACATCAAGCCTGTGGTAAAAAGCTTTAAGGTTGTCGGGCCCGCCGTCACCGTCCGCATGACCGGAGACAGCAACCTGATGCTCTACTATGCCGCCGAGCACGCGCCCAAGGGTTCCGTCATCGTGGTGGACCGGGGCGGGGAACCCATGCACGCCTGCTGTGGCGATGGCTGCGCCCTCAACGCACAGTGCCAGGGGGTTGCCGGCATTGTGATTGACGGCCCGGCCTGTGACTCCGCCGGCATCGAGCGGGTGGGACTGCCCGTCTTTTCCACCGGACTCTCCGTACTGACCACCACCATTGTGGAGGATCGCAAGGCCACGTTCAATGAGCCCATCCAGTGCGGCGGCGTTGTGGTGAACCCCGGCGACATCGTATTTGGAAACGCGGAGGGCGTTCTGGTGATGAAGCCGGAGGAGTGCGAACAGCTTCTGGAACACGCCGAGGCCGGCGACAAGCTTGAGCAGGAGCCCGGCGGCATGTTCGACAGCTTCCGCGCTGGTAAAAAGATGTCCGATTTCTTCCCCATTATCCACGACGCGCTGAAGATGAACGGAATTGAGGATTCCGCCGACTGGATCAACCGCAAATAACTGTTCAGAGGGTATTGGAACGATACCTCACAATAAAAAGAAAAGGAGAATATCCCATGAAAAAGACTCTTGCAATCTGCTTGGCGGCGGCCATGGCCTGCTCGCTCCTGCTGACCGGATGCGGCGGCTCCGGCTCGGGCAGCGCGTCCTCCTCCGGCGGCGCTTCCGCCTCCTCTGCCGGTTCCCAGACCTCCGGAGACACCATTGTCCTCTCCTGCGCCACAAAGGTGACGGAAGACAGCTTTGAAGGCAAGACCTACCAGCACTTTGCCGATTTGGTCAAGGAATACACAAATGGCTCCGTGGAGGTCCAGATATATCCCAGCGAACAGTTGGGCGACAGCACCACCACCGTCAACAACATGCAGTTAGGCACCATTGACATGTACATAGAGGGCTCCACCTTCTACTCCGGCTACGGCGTGGACGTGCTCTTCACCTCCAGCCCCTTCCTGATGACCGAGTGGGAGGACTACCTGGAGCTGGTCACAGGCGAGTTCGGCGATCTGCAGATGCAGCAGATGGAGAAGGCGGGCTTCAAGATGCTCTGCTCCGACAGAAGCTGGCAGCGGGGCCCCTACTATGTCACCTGCTCCACCAAGCCCATCAACAGCCTGGACGATCTGAAGGCCACCAAGCTCCGCTCCGCGGATTCCGCCGCCTTCATGAACGCCATGAGCTTTTTGGGCGTCTCCACCACGGTGGTCAATTACTCCGAATGCTACATGGCGCTGCAGCAGGGCACCGTGGAGGCGGTGAACTGCCCGGTGTCCAACGTGGAGTCCATGGCCTTTTATGAAGTGGGCCCCTATGTCTCCTACATGAACTGCTATCCCCAGGAGCTCTGGCCTGTGATGAACCTTGATAAGTTCAACAGCCTGACCCAGGAGCAGCAGGACGCTCTGGTAAAAGCCGCCAACGACGCGGCCGCCTATTCCAACGAAGAGCTCTACACCTTCACGGATGAGATGATCGCCCGTTTGGAGGGCGAGGGAGCCCAGTTCAATATGGACTTTGACTGCGGTGTGATTCAGGACGCGCTCCACGACTACTATGCCGAGGAGGCGGCCAAGGGCAACATCCCCGAGCTGGTGGCCCAGTTCCTGGGTCTTCTGTAAGAGTATCTCCAGAAAGGACGCTCCCCGCCTTGGCAGGCGGGGAGCGCCAAAGGCACAATCCGGTCTGTCCGGAGACAAGGAGACAATAGGAGAGTTTCATGAAAACGATAAAGAAACTGTACGGCTGGATCGTGGAGCTTGAGAGCGGCATCGCATTGGTTCTCCTGGCCCTGGCCATTGTTCTCAACGCCTACGAAATCTTCCAGCGCAACTTCCTGGGAAAATCCTTCATCTGGCTCCAGGAGTACAGCACACTGATGCTGCTGTGGTTTGCCCTGCTGGGCATGTGCAAGATCGTCAATGAACATCAGGATATCTACGTGGATCTGTTTGTAAAGAAGTTCCCCAAGGGGCTGCAGAAAGTGATCGATGTGATTGTGTACGCCCTTGTAACAGCCTTTATGGTTGTGGCCATTATTTACACTTGGAAGCTCTTCCTCTCCCAGGAGGGGAATTACACCATCGTTGCCGCCTATCCGCTCCAGCTGCGCTCGCTGGCGCTGTTGATCGGGTTTGTGACGATGGGCCTGAAAAACTGCGCGTCCTTTGTGGAGGGCGTGATCGGGCTGTTCCGAAAGAATGAGGAAGGAGGCGCTGCCTGATGGTTGCCGTGATTATGTTCGCGCTGCTGATCCTGCTGGTTGTGGTGGGGGCCCCGGTCTCCATGGCCATGGCGATCGCGGCGCTTTGCGCGATTTTGTTCTGCGGGCTGGATCCCGTCATCATCCCCAGCCTCATCTCCGGCGGCATCAGCAGCTACACGCTGATGGCCGTGCCCTTTTTCATCTTCTTAGGCAATGTGATGAACAGCGGGGGCATCACCCACCGCATCTTCGACTGGTGCGAGGCGTTGGTGGGCCACATCAAAGGCGGACTGGCCCAGGTGAACATCATCTCCTCCGTGATCTTCGCCGGAATCTCCGGCACAGCCGTGGCCGACTCCGCGGGGCTTGGCATGGTGGAGATCGAGGCCATGAAGAAGAAGGACTACGACATTTCCTTCTCCATCGGCGTTACGGTGGCCTCCTCACTTCTGGGACCCATCATCCCGCCCAGCGTGGTGCTGCTGGTGTTTGCGTCATTGGCCAACGTTTCGCCCGGCAAGCTGTTCATGGCCGGCGTAGTGCCCGGCGTGCTGATGGCCGCCGTGCTGATGGTGTGCGTGTACGTCATGTGCGCCCGGGGAAAGGTGAAATGCCCGGAGCCTGAACCCTTCAGCGCCAAACGCCTCTGGGACGCGACAAAACACAGCATCTTCGCCCTGCTGTGTCCGGTGATTCTGCTGGTCGGCATCTCCACCGGGTTTGCCACCGCGACGGAGGTGGGCATCATCGGCTGCGTATACTCCATCTTTGTCAGCATCATCTACAGGACCTTTTCCCTCAAAGGGCTGCTCCAGGCGCTGAGGGACACCCTGATGTCCTCCGCCTCCATCATGTTCCTCATGGGCATCGGCAATGTGCTGGCCTGGATCATGACAAAGGAGCAGGTGCCCCAGGCCATCACCAAGGCGCTGACCGGCATGACGGACAGCAAATATATTGTGCTGCTGATTATCATGGCCATTTTGCTGTTTCTTGGCTGCTTTATGGACGGCACCTCCATTCAGCTGGTCATGGTGCCTATTCTGGTGCCCATTGCCAACGCCTTTGGCATCGACCTGATCCTCCTGGGCGTGGTGGTGGCCCTGGCCGTCACCATCGGCGCGGCAACGCCGCCTGTGGGCGTGTGCCTCTTTGTGCTCAGCTCTGTGACGGGTGAATCCCTTGAAACCGTGGTGCGGGGGACGAAGCCCTTCTATCTGCCCATCCTGCTTGCCCTGCTGGCGGTGGCGTTTATCACTCCGCTGAGCACCTGGCTGCCAAGCCTCTTGGCATAGCGGCGTAAATTCTGGAAAGGTGTGTAAAACATGAAAAAATTGATTAAAGTTGCCATCTGCCAGCGTGGAGCCACTGGCGCCACGCCCCGGGAAAACCTGGAGCAGTCGTTGGAGATGGTGGAGCGGGCGGCGGAGGGAATGCCGGACCTGGACCTGATTATGCTGCCGGAGTGCAACAACTTCCTGGCCCATTCCGGGGAGGAGTTCCAGCAGATTGCGGAGCCCATTCCCGGTCCCTACACCGACGCCATGGCGAAGCTTGCAAAAAAGCTGCACGTCAACCTGCTGCCCGGCAGCATCACCGAGCGGGCGGAGGGCGGCAAGGTCCGAAACACCACGGCCTTCATCGACCGCCAGGGCAATCTCCTGGGCAAGTATGCCAAAATTCACCTTTTTGACGCCCTGGGCTATAAGGAGTCCGACAACATAGAGGCGGGCAGCGAGACCTGCGTACTGGATACGGATTTTGGACGGGTGGGCATTCAGTTGTGCTACGACTGCCGCTTCCCGGAGCTGGCCCGCACGCTGGTGTTGGATGGCGCCGAAATTCTGTGCATCATGGCGTTCTTTCCGGGCGGAAATCCGTTGCCGCCCCGGACGGATCACTGGGACACGCTGATCAACGCCATGGCATTGCAGAACCAGACCTGGGTCTGCGCCGCCAATCAGTATGGCCTTGTGGGTGGGGAGCACCCCTTTGGCCGCAGCCGGGTGGTGGATCCCTGGGGCACGCCTGTGGCCGTCGCGGGCAACCATGAGGACATCATCTATGCCACGCTGGATATGGATTACCAAAGCGCCTGCAAGGAGAGCATGGGCGGGCTGAACAACCGCCGGCCCGACGTCTATCATAAATAAGAGGAAAGGCCCATTGCCAGGCAATGGGCCCTTCCTGCAAAGTGGAGGAAAAATGGAGAGACAGGTGGTCCTTTTTACCTTGGGCGGCACGGTTGCCTGCCGCTATGACCCGCAGCGCTCCGCGGCGGTGCCGTCTCTTGGCGGCGGAGACATCCTGCGGGCGCTTGAGATGCCGGAGGGCGCTCTTTTGCTGCGGGAGGTCTGCAGCAAACAGAGCAGTGACCTGACATTGCGGGACATCGCGGGCCTTGCCCGGGAGGTGAACGCCGCGCTGGAGCGGGAGGAGGCTGCGGGCGCCGTGGTGCTCACAGGTACCGACACGCTGGAGGAGGTATCGTATCTGCTCTCCCTCTGGACGGCGTCGGACAAGCCGGTGGTGGTCACCGGCTCCATGAAGAGCTTTGGAGAGCCTTACGCGGACGCGGCCGGAAACCTGCGGGGCGCCCTAACGGCGGCACGGTCCGATGAGTCAAAAGGCGTTCTGGTCCATTTTAACGAGCAGCTCTACTGCGGTTCGGACGTGGTCAAGCACAACTCCGCCCGAATCGATGCCTTCACCTCCTACCGGGGGCCGGTCGGCCGGGTTTGCGGCGATCGAGTGCGCTGTTGGCGCCGTGTGGACCGGGAGAGCGTCTACCCCGTCCGTGAGCTCACCGGCAGGGTGGCGGTGGTCAGGGCCTGCCTTGACTGGGAGCTGTGTTGTCCCCGGGAGGGGCTTGACGGACTGGTAATCGAGGCCTTGGGCGCCGGAAACCTGCCCGCCCGGTCGCTGGCCCCAATACGGTCGCTGGCGGAGAGGGGCGTGCCGGTTCTGATCGCCTCACGCTGCCCCGACGGGGAGACGCTGGAGCTCTACGACTACCCGGGCAGCGCGAGGGACCTGCGCGCCATGGGCTGCGTTCTGTGCGGACGCTTAAGCGGCGTCAAGGCCAGGCTGAAGCTGCTGGTGCTGCTCTCCTGCGGCATTCGGACGGTGGAGGAGCTGCGCCGCCATTTTGAGACAAGAACAATATGAGTTCAGGAGGGATGATATGAAGCAGATCAAGGTGCTGCTGTGGTTCGATGTGGAGGACTACCTGACGCCGGAATCGGACGACGCGTTTTTCAAGCTCCTTCAAATGCTGGATTCCATCGGAGTCCGGGCCACGCTGAAATTCTGTACCCGAAAGGCCGCGGTGCTGAAGGAGCGGGGGAGGGAGGACATCCTCCGGCTTCTTCCAAATCATGAGCTGAGCTTCCACACCACCCGCCATAGTGTCCACCCGCTGCCCACAGAGTACCTAAACCACTATGGATTCCGGTCCGGGACCGAGGAGTTTTACCGCCGGGAAAAGCCCGGGTTTGACCATCTGGCCGCCATCGTGGGCCAGCGCCTGACCAGCTATGGCCACCCTGGATTTGCCTGGGCGCCCCAAGCGTTTGCCGCGGTGCGGAAAATGGGCGTGCCCACCTATTTGGACGCCCATCCTATTTTGAATGTGAACGGCGGACCCTTCTGGTACGAAGGACTGTTCACTATGAGCGGACTTGTGAACCTGATCCACTCCAGACATGAGCCGGACCAGTTCCAGAGGCTCTGCCGGGCATTCGACCAGATGGACCTGCAGGGGGAGGATGTGGTGTTTCTCAGTGTGTACGACCATCCCACGGAGCTGGCCTGCACGGAGTTCTGGGACGAGGTGAATTTTGCCCGCGGGAAAAATCCGTCCGTGTGCCGTCCCGCACCGCTGCGCGCGGCGGGAGAATTGGAGAAGAATATCGAAGCTCTGCGCCGATTCCTGCTCTACACCCTTGAAAAGGAGAATGTGGAGTACATTACGGCCACGGAGGCCATGCGCTATGAGAAGAGTGGTATCGAACCTATCACCGTCCAGGATCTGAGGGAATATGCCCGGAGCGTCGACGGCCTGGTGAGCTTTTCCTCTCTTGGAGGGCGGATGCTCTGCGCGTCAGAGCTCTTTTCCCTCCTGGCCCGGAGCCTGACGGGCCGGGCGCTGATCCCGGAGCTGCTCTACGGTCCGGAACAGGACGAACCCTCCCGGATCAGGACGGAAACCGTCCCCGTCCGGGAGATAGCGGAGGCGGCCTACGGCCAGTTTGAGACGGTATTGGGCTACAAGCAGCTCAAATCCCTTTACCCGGTGGGAGAAAACCTTCTGAACCCGGCGGATATGCTCTGCACCATGGCGGAGGCGCTGCGCACCGGGGTGGAGCGGGTGCCGGTGCGCCGAGGCCGCCTGAGCGCCGCCGACTATGTGGACTCGGCCTACCGGTTCGGAGGGAACTGGATTCTCTGGGAAGAATCGTTCCGGGCGGAGAACGTGGTGGAGGCCACCCGGCTTCAATGCTGGACGCTGAAGCCCGCCCGGGTTTAGAGGAGGACTTTATGGAAACCCATGAATTGATGAAACTCACCGCGGAGCAGGTGGAGAGGGGAGGATACGACAAAGCGATTCTGGCCGTTGGATCCTGCGAGGCCCACGGGAAGCACCTTGCCTCCGGCACCGATACATTGGTATCCCACATGCTCTCGTGCCGTGTGGCGGAGCGGGTGCGGGGACTGCTGGTGCTGCCCCCGGTGACGGTGGGCTACAGTGCCCACTATGATTCCTTCCCCTTCTCCCTGACACTGGGATACGACACGGTGACCCAGGTGATCTGCGACATCTTAGAGTCGGTGCTGCGCAACGGCATCCGGCACATCTTCCTCATGAACGGCCATGACGGAAACATCGCGCCCATCGAAATTGCCAGCCGGAAGATCAAGGAGACCCATCCGGAGGCACGGATCGCCTGCCTGCCGGCCTGGTGGGTGACGGCGGGGGAGCTGCTGCCTCCGGGGACCTTTGAGGTCTGGAACGGGCTGGGCCACGCCGGGGAAGGGGAGAGCTCCATCGCCTACTACCTCTATCCCCAGTGGTGCCAGCCGGAAAACGCCTCCTGCGTGGTACCTGACAACCTGCCGGAGCACATCGACATCAAATGGGATTTCTCCGAGCTGACCAACTGCGCCGCCACCGGCGACGCCACCCGGGCCACCGCGGAAAAAGGAAAAAAGATGACGGAGGCTTTGGTGGACTGCGTGGCCTCTGCCATTGAGCGGCTGGATGGATGCGGCTGGGACTACAGGACCAGCTCCATCCGATGAGAAAAGACTCCGGAATATCCGGAGTCTTTTCTTTGCAGCCGCCCCGGGGAGGATTAGGACCGGTTCAGGGGAAAGGTGACGCGCCAGCTGCCTTCCGTATACCGGCCGGAGGTGTAAAAGTCGCCGCAGATGCTGTAGGGGCCCAGTTCCTCCGGGGCAAGGTCAAAGACAAACTCATAGTAGTCCTCCCGCTCTTCTCCGCCAGTGAAGGCGGCGGAATAGAGGCTGGTCACAGCATTCCCCTCCGCATCCTCCAAGCGCAGGAAGCAGTGGCCGTCGGTTTTGGGTAAGTCTTCGATTTTCACCTGGATATGAAGGAGATCGTTCACATATCCAATTGCTGTAATGGAAAATCCATTGACAGGATTTGCGATTGCGCTTCCCGGCTCCAACATGGGAGGGTCCTCCAGCATGGCTTTGCCATTGGGGGCGGAATAGCCGCCGCCCCGGCACTGGTAGCCGTCGGTGGTCGGCGCCTCTTGGGCGTACTTCGTCAGGGGAATATCCAGTGTCAGGTTCTCTGTCGATTTTTTCCCACTGAGAAAGCAGCTCATGGAAAAGGTCATCTTCCCCCCGGGAACCGCCTGACCACTCATGGTTTGCTCAGTTACCCGGAAGAGGGCGGTCCCCGCCTCGGGGTCGAAGGCCGCCAACTCGCAGTGGCCGGAGGAATCAAAGGGGACGTGCATGGAGCAGCTGTCGTAGAGGTCGGTGGTCTCATCCACGCGGCTGCCGGTCAAGTCCGTCAGGGCAATATAGGCCTGGGCAGTGTCGCCCTCCGTCTGGACGGACACCACCTCCATCCGGATGCCGTTGTCCTCGCAGCTTTCCTGAACGGGCTGGAAAAACTGGGCGGCGGCGGGGGCAACGGCGTATAGAAGCTGATAGCCGGGTTCCGTCCGGGCGGCCAGCGGCGTGGCGGCGCAGAGCAGCAGGGCGGCAGCGGCAACGGCAGCCGCACCGCGCCGGAGGGGTGGGTGTCGGACTTGCCGGAGGGTGCTCTCCACCAATTCGGTGCCGGGATGGAGTTGGTCGTTCATGGCGCGATAGGCTTCTTCAAACATCTCATAGGTCTCCTTTCAGCAATTGGGAGAGCTGTCGCCTTGCTCGGGTCAGCTGAGTGCGGACGGTGGAGGAGGCTCGGTGGAGAAGGCGGCTGATCTCCTCCGTGGAATAGCCCTCATAGTAGTAAAGGTGAATCACTGTTCGGTAATTGGGCGGCAATGAGTCTATTGCTTCTTTCAGACCGGATTCCTCAGGCGTGGGACAGGGCAGATCCTCCAGCAGGGGACTGCTGGGGCGCGACGAGGACCAGAAGCTGTTGCCGCAGTTGGCCGTCACCCGCAGCAGCCAGGCCCTGCGGTGCTCCTCACTTTCAAAGCGGCGGGGAATACGGAAATACCGGAGGAAAACCTCCTGAAAGATGTCGTCGGCGTCGCTGCGGCTCCGGGTGCGGGCATAGGCCAGCCGATACACCATATCGCCGTAGCGGCGGACAATCTCCTCGGGCTGTTCCAAGCTCTCCCTCCTTTCTATCTGGAATACCCTTCAAAGGGAAGAAATGCTACAGGGAGGCGATCTTTTTTTAAACTGTTTTTTCAGAGCGGGACACTCTGCTGGAAAGTGCTGAAGTGCAGACAGTTCCACAGCGGTCAATTGGAACAAGGCTCAATCATAAAAAACCGCCTGGACGCAATCCGTCCAGGCGGTTTTTTTAAAATGGACTCAGCCGATCAGATAGGCATATTTATTCAGCACAGTAAGGATCAGCACCTCGATGTCGGCGGGCAGAGGATTATCGCCCGCCAGATCCGCCTCAAAGACTTTGCCGGCCAGGCGCACCAGCACTTTCCCTCCGCCCAAGGGCAGGAAGCCCTGGTTGTCCACGCTCTCCTCAAAGCCCCGGCGGTTCAGGAAGAGGGTGAATTTGTCACGGTAGGGGGCACTGTCATAGGGGCAGAACACGGCGCAGTTGCCGCACTCGTTGCACATCCGGTCCACGTGGAGAATCTGATGGCGGCCGTCCGGCAGCTGAATGACCACGTTTGCCCGGTTGGGGCACACATCGGCACAGACCTGGCACACCACATTGCAGCTGAGGCACCGGTCCCCCTCGCATTTCGCGGATTCACAGAGCACGCCTTTTTTGGCAAGGGCGGACTCCCGGTCTGCAATGGCATGGGCTGGCATTTTGAAGGTGTGAGACTGCCCGATGACCGCATTGGCAAAGGCTTGGGCGTCGGCAATGCCCTCCACCACGGTGGCAGGGCCCCGCATGGCGTCGCCGCCTGCGTAGACGTTCTCCAGATTGGTCTGGAAGTCGGGGATACCGCGGCTGTCCACGTGGATGCCGTTGGCTGTGAACAGCTCGCTCTCCACCTGCTCTCCCACGGCGGAGATCACCGTGTCGCAGTCGATGGAGACGGTTTCGCCGGTGGGCTCGGGCCTGCGGCGTCCGGAGGCATCCGGTTCGCCCAGGCGCATCTTTTCACAGAGCAGCCTGCCGTCCTTCTGCTCCACGGGAGAGACCAGCTCCAAAAACGCCACGCCGTCCCGGATGGCAAGTTCCAGCTCTTCGGCATCGGCGGGCATATACTTCTTTGTCCGACGGTAAACAAGGGTGGAGGACTCAGCTCCAGCCCGGAGAGCGGCCCGGGCGGCATCCATGGCGGTGTTGCCGCCGCCCACCACAGCCACATGGCCCAGGGGCGCTTCCCTGCCGGCCTTCAGGTCCTTCAGCCAGCTGATGACCGGCACCACATTGCCGGGGATGTCAAGGCGTCCGGCTTTCCAGGCGCCCACGGCAAAGAAGATGTGGGTGTAGCCCTGGGCCTTCAGCTCCGCCACAGAGGGGGCCTTCGTATTCAGCCGGACCTCAACGCCCATCTTTTTTACCAGCGCCGCGTCCTTGTCAATGGCCGCGTCGGAGATGCGGAAGGAAGGAATCACCTGGCGGACAATGCCGCCCAACTGACCGGATTGCTCAAAAATGGTGGCGGGAATCCCGGCCCGTCCCAAGAAGTAGCCGGCCGCCATGCCGGTGGGGCCGCCGCCGATGATAGCGGCCTTTGCGCGGGAATCGGCGACGGCGGGCGGCGTCAGCTTATCCATCAGCTGATCGTAGCCCCGCTCCGCGGCCACCAGCTTGGTGGAGCGGATCTGGACCGCCTCGTCATAGAAATTGCGGGTGCACTTGGTCTGACAGCGGTGGGCGCAGATGGTGCCGGTGATAAAGGGCAGGGGGTTCTTCTCCGTAATCACCCGCAGAGCGGAGGCGTAGCGGCCCTTTCTGCACAGCTCGATGTACTCGGGGATGTCCTGGCCAATGGGGCAGCCGCCCTCGCAGGGGGCGGTGAAGCAGTCAATCAGCGGCACCTTCTCATAGAGCTTGCGCCGGGGCAGAGGCTTGACGGCCTTCACATGGTACTTGTCGGACCGTGCGGCGCGGGAGAGGGCTTCGATGGCGCCCACGTCCACCTTTGTGAAGGGGACAAAATTTAGGGCGTCTAACTTGTCGCCGATCTGGGAGAAGCGCTGGTAGCCGCCGGGTTTGAGCTCCGTGGTGGCCATGGTGATGGGCCAGATGCCGCACGCAAACAGCTTGTCAATGTTGAAGTAGTCGGCGCCGCCGGCATAGCTGAGCCGGAGCTGGCCGTCAAACTCCCGGGCGATCCGGGCGGCCATGGTGGTGGTCAGGGGGAAGAGGGACTTGCCGGCCATGTACATCTCTTCGCTTGGCAGCTCTCCGGCCTTCACATCCACCGGGAAGGTGTTGGAGAGCTTCAGCCCGAACTCCAGTCCCTGCTCCTTTGCAAGGGTCATCAGGCGGCGGAACATGGGGACGGCGTCGCCGTACTGGAGATCCTCGTTGAAATGGTGGTCGTCAAAGGCGATGTAGTCGTAGCCCATCTCGTCCAAAATGGTCCGGGCGGTCTCGTAGCCCAAAATGGTGGGGTTGCACTTGACAAAGGTATGCAGGTGCTTTTCCCGGAGGAGATAGGAGGCGATGCGCTCGATCTCATCGGGCGGGCAGCCGTGGAGGGTGGAGACTGTCACGGAGCCGGAGACGTGGGGGGTGATGGCGTCGATGTACCCCTCCTCGGCGGGGAAGAGCTCCTTCAGGACGCGGATGCACTCCTGAAAAATGGGGGTTTCCCCTGCGTCGATCATGCCGTTCAGGAAGGAGTCGATCTTCTCTCCCCGGATACCCGCCAGGTCATAGCCCACGCTCATGTTGAACACAAACCCGCTGGGATCGCCCAATCCGTAGACCTTTGACAGGATTTTTAAGGCGCACCAGGCCTTCACGTACTCCTCAAATGCCTGCTGGACGTAGAGCTCTGTGGACCACTCACAGTTGTAGCACTCGTCCTCCGCCAGGATGCAGGGACGGCTGATGCAGGCCGCCAGGTCCGCGCCGTCCATCTTCTGGACGGTTTTCAGCTCAAAGAACCGGGCGCCGGCAAAGTAGCCGGCCACAATATTCTGGGCCAGTTGTGTATTGGGCCCGGCGGCGGGGCCGAAGGGCGTCTCAATGGTTTCTCCAAAAATGGGCAGTTTTTTCACCCCGGCGCGATAGGGGCGGTGGACACCGAAGACGGAGCCCTCGTTCTGGTACTCCGTGGTGATCCAGGTCATCAGTTCCCGAAAGGGGATGGGGGTCATCAATTCAGACATAATCCGTTTCCTCCTCAAACGTCGGTATCTTCCTCAGCGGGCGGCGCCATCAGGCACAGTGCGTCCGGAAGCCTGAAGAAACTCCCGAAACTTCAGCCAGCAGCCGTAGTGGACGGCGGCGTGGCCTTTTGGGTCCTTGCGGCCAATGGCGGCAAAATGGGACTCCAGCAGCTGCCGGGCGGCATCCATGGAGCGGCTGCTGGAAAAGATATCCCCAAACGGCATGCCGATGTCATGGTAATAGGTGTAAAGCACATTGCTTGCCATGTTGCCGGGCCGCGCGTAGTGATAGTGGCTGTTTAAATATTGGATGAACTCCAGCCGGAGCTCTTTGGCCTGCGTATCCCCCATACTCAATAGGTGCAGTGATTCAGCTGGCCCCAGAGCCGCTTGGCGCTTTCAAGGACGTGGGCGTTGACGGCCTCCTCGTCGATGTCCACCAACTCCCGGTCCACCATGCGGAGCCTGCCGTTGATCATAGTGGTCTGGCACTGTCGTCCGGTCATGCCGAAGAGCATGTGGCCGTCGATGTTGTCGCTGCCAAAGGGCGTGAAGGGCTTGTAGTCCATGACGATCACATCCGCCGCGGCCCCGGCCTTCAGGACGCCCAATGGCGCTTCAAAGGAACGGTTGGCAATTTTGGCGTTGTTCTTAAAGAGCATATCCGTCACCTCGCACCAGGCCACGTTGGGCAGGCACGCATTGTGCCGCTGGGAGCACAGCGCCACCTTCAGCGACTCCAGCATATCGTTGGTGTAGGCGTCTGTGCCCATGCCAAGGAGGATGCCCTTGCGGTACATGGGCAGGATGGGGGAGATGCCCACGGCGTTACCCATGTTGGATTCGGGGTTGTTGACCACCATGGTGTCGGTGGCGCGGATGAGGTCCATCTCGGCGGTGCTCACATGGATGCAGTGGCCAAGGATGGTCCTTGGTCCCAGAATGCCGTGGTCCTGAAGCCGCTGGACCGGACGCCGGCCGTAGGTCTGCAAACTGTCGTACACATCGTTCATGCCCTCGGATACGTGGATGTGATACCCCACCCGTCCGCCGTTGGCGGCTTCCATGCGCTCAAAGGTCCTGTCGGAGATGGTGAACAGGGCGTGTCCGCCGAACATGGCTTTGAGCATGTCGCTCTTCTCCTGCTCGCAGTAGGCGATGAAGTCGGCGTTTTCCCGCACGGCCTGGAGGGATTTCTTCTCGCCGTCCCGGTCGGAGACCTCGTAGCAGAGGCAGGCGCGCATACCGTATTCCCGGGTCACCTCGGCAATTTTCATCAGCGATCCGGGAATTTGGCAATAGGAGGCGTGGTGGTCGAAAATGGTGGTGACGCCCTGCTTGATGGAATCGATCACAAGGGCCTGGGCGGAGGCGCGGGTGGCCTCCAGGTCCAGGTGGCGGTCGATGGCCCACCAGGTGCCGTCCAGCACCTCAAAGAAATTGGTGGGGTTGTTGCCCTGGATGGACAGGCCCCGGGCCAGGGCGGAATAGATGTGTGTGTGGGCGTTGATCAGGCCAGGCATGATGACCCCACCCCGGGCGTCCACAAATTCCGCCTGGGGGTACGCCTCCTTCAGCCTAACGGTTTCGCCCACATCAATGATCCTGCCGCCGTCGGTGACAACACCGCCGTCGGCCAGATAGGGAAGGTCGCTGTCGCGGGTGATCAGTTTTCCGTTTGCCAGTAAATACATACGATGGCCTCCTTTATGTCTGTTGTTGAATGGGCAAACCGCTGCCTGAGGTAAGAAAAAATGTATCAAACCCCGGTTGGTTTGATACACTCGAGCAGCAGCTGAGTGATAGTGTTCAGCCCGTGCGCACAGCACTTCGTTACAGCTATCAGTCTTGGATTGTGGCTTTATTATACTGTGTTTTGCCGCGAATTGCAATCTTTTTTCCGGTGGGAATCCAAGGGAGGCGGGAGGGACAGGGAGAAAATAGAGGAAATTATTTGTGCAGTTTGACCGAAAGACTCATGAAACATTTTCCAGTTTTTGATCGTCTAATGATTGTATTGCATACGATTGAAGAGGTGTATGGACGAATGAAGCGGTTTCTTGCCCTTTGGCTGGCGGCTGGCCTGGCGGTGTGGCTGACAGGGTGCGCGAAGACTCCCGGCCCGGTGGAGAGCGGTCTGGAGGAGAGCCCTTATGGAGAGCAGGACATGGGAGAGGCGTTCCGCCTTTCCTCCGAGTGGCCGGCCTACGACTCGTCGGTGGAGGAGGTCACAATTTTCCTGGACAACCTGACCGGGACGGACGCGGAGTCCGGCGGGGCTTTTGAAATAGAGACCTCCATAGACGGCGGCTGGCGTCAGCTGACGGAGCGCGAATCGGCCCTTTGGCCGGAGGAGTCCCTGACCATTCCCGCCGGGGGAACCGCCGCGCTGCGCTGCCGCCTTTCCAATTACGACCTGACCGGCTTTGAAGAAGGGGTGTTCCGTATTGTCATGGAACTGTGCGGTAAGCACTACGCCGCGGAATTTGCCATAGGCGAAAGCCCCATCACCGCCGAAACGCCTTACGGCTTCCTGCCGCTTGAGGAGCTGAGCCGCGACTATGGGCCGGAGGATAGGGACGGCTGCCTTGTCAGCGGCCCCAAGGGCGTGGAAAACGGAGCGGCCATGGATGAATTCCTGAAAAAGGTAGGCCTTGGCGTCCCATGCCAGCTGCGGATCCTGAATACAGCCGCCGGAGGCGGGGCGGTGCTCACGGATGTGATCTATGAGCCAGTGAACGGCGCGGACCGGTTTTTATGGCGCTGTGACGCGACCCGCGGCCAGGGAGATGACCTGGGCGCCGGGATTGCGGAGAACACCTACAGCTTCCTTGTGACCGACGGAAGCGATATCTCCCTGAGCAATTGGAGCGGCTGGAAAGAGGATCACGCTGAGCGGGATATGTCCATCCTCTGGGACGAGGCGGCCCGGCCCTGGGTAGCCCATGTGGAGGAAATGGCCCGCCGGGCCGGAGAGGACTGTACATACCGGATATGGAATCAGAGCGGAACCGCCAGCGCCGGACTGACAGGGGAGGAGTTGGTCTTTTCCTTCCAGACCCATGAAAAAGGGGTAATCCAACTGCTCAATGACGTTCCGGAGGGGTTTGAGCGCATTGAGGAGATATCCTGGGCCAATCAGCACACCCAATGGCTGGAACAGGAGGGCATCCAGATCGATGAAAACACCCTGCTGCTTATCAGCAATGAGTATGACTCAAGGCATTACTATGCCATTTACGACATAGACGCGGAAGCCCTGCAATCCTACGTTTTATATTGAACAAAGAGCCACGGCGTCAGCCGTGGCTCTTTACTTTCGGGTCCGACGCGTATCCGCGCCTGAATCGGGATAAAATACCTGTGAGAAAAGCTGAATCCCACTTGAAATATTTTTTAAAACGATGTAATATAATAATTAATACTATATTACGAGTCGGGGGAAATCATATGGCTAAGTTGTTTCACAATGCACAGGACCCGGTCAGCTGCGGAACCCATGCGCTGGGCGCGGTGCTTGCGCTGATAGGAGGATTTTTATTTTTGGCGCGTGCCGCAAGCGGCGACGGCTCCGCCATGGCCGTCTCGGCGGCCATGTGCTTCTGTCTCTCCATGATCGCGCTGTATGCGTCAAGCGCGGTGTATCATTTTTATCCCGGCGATATCACCAGCGGGGGCGTCAAGCGAGTGCTGCGGAAGATGGATCACAGCATGATCTATGTGCTCATTGCCGGCAGCTACACGCCCTTTTCCCTGGTGCTGCTGCCTCAGCCCAAGGGGCAGCGGTTCTGCCTGGTGCTCTGGGGTGTGGCCATCGCGGGTATTTTGCTCAAACTGCTCTGGATCAACGCGCCCCGGGTGCTGTCCACAGTCCTCTACCTCATCATGGGGTGGGCGGTGGTCTTTGTGGCAAGGGATTTTCTGACCATAGGGCAGCCCTGCCTGACGCTGATCGCGCTGGGCGGGCTGTGCTATTCGGTGGGCGCGGTATTCTATGCCGTCAGGCGGCCCAACTTCTCCGCAGAGTGGACGTTCCACGAGCTGTTCCACCTGCTGATCCTGGCCGGATCCTTTTTCCACTATCTGGCCGTGTATTTTTACGTGCTGTAAAGGCGATAAAAAAGCGCCCCCGTCACAGGACGGAGGCGCTTTTCCTCACTTGGTGCCGAAGATGCGGTCGCCTGCGTCTCCCAGGCCAGGGACAATATAGCCGTGGTCGTTCAGATGGCTGTCCACAGCCGCCACATAGATCTCCACATCGGGGTGCTCCTGCTGGATGCGCTCAATCCCCTCCGGAGCGGCCAGCACGTCCATCAGCTTGATGTGCTTGCAGCCGTATTCCTTCATGAAGGTGATGGCGGCGGAGGCGGAGCCGCCGGTGGCCAGCATGGGGTCCACGATCAGCACATCCCGGCTGGCGATGTCCGCGGGCATCTTGCAGTAGTATTTCACAGGCTTCAGCGTGGCCGGGTCCCGATACAGGCCGATGTGGCCCACCCGGGCGGCGGGAATCATTTTGAGCACGCCGTCCACCATGCCGAGGCCCGCCCGGAGGATGGGGACAATGGCCATCTTTTTTCCGGAGAGGGTCTGGAAGGTGCCTGTGTCCACGGGGGTCTTAACCGTGACCTCCTCCAGGGGCAGGTCGCGGGTCGCCTCATAAGTCATCAACATGGCGATCTCGGAGACCAGCTCACGGAAGTCCTTTGTGCTGGTATTTTCATTGCGCAAAATGGTCAGCTTGTGCTGAAGGAGGGGGTGGTTCAGGACATGCACGTTTTCATTCATGTTGGACAGCTCCTATTCTTTTGTTTCGTTCCCGCTCCGCCTGGGATAACCTCAGGTAGACCGGCTTCAGGTCCTGGGCAGCGACGGTTTGCCCCGCCTGCGCCATGCGTTCGGCCACGATGCCCACGCCCACGGCGTGCTGCATCACCAGACGGGAGGGGGCCATGCGGCAGCCAATCCCATTTTTCGACAAATCATTATAGCACAGCTGCGCGCCGTCTCCAACTATGATTTTGTTTTTTTTGCAAGTTTTCAATTCACCGCCCAACTCCTCCAAAGAGATGGCCCGGTCGGGGCAGAGCCGGGTCAAAACGCCGTCCTTTGCCTCAAAGAGGGCGTTGTAGACCTGGGCGCGGCGGGCGTCCATGGCGCAGACGATCACACCGTCCAGGTGGGCGACCCCCTGGGCCATGGCCTCCAAGGTGGAAACGCCCACGCAGGGCAGCTCCCTGGCCCAGGCCAGGCCCTTGGCGGCGGCGATGCCGATTCGGATGCCGGTGAAAGAGCCGGGGCCGGCGGCCACGGCGATGGCGTCCAGGTCGGCAAGGGACAGCTCACTGCTGCACAGCATGGCTTCCACCATGGGCATCAGCGTGCGGCTGTGGGTCAGCCCCACGCACTGGTAGGCGGAGGCCAGCACGCAGCCGTTCTCCACCACGGCGGCGGAGACGGCCTTAGCCGATGTCTCCAGAGCCAGTAATTTCATGGTCTTGTCCTCCTGTAACCGTGATGATGCGCCAGTCCTCCTGCTCCGGATGGCGCCGCAGCTCCACCCAGAGGGTGCCGGGCGGCAGGGCGTCGGCCACCCGCTCGCTCCACTCCACGGCGCAGACGCCGCGCCGGTCCAGATAATCCTCCCACCCAATGTCGAAAAGGGCGTCGGAGTCCTCCAGCCGGTACATGTCAAAGTGAAAGAGGGGAACGGCGCCCTCGTATTCGTTCACAATTGTAAACGTGGGGCTGGTGACCCGTCCGGAGCACCCCAGGCCTCTGGCCAGCCCCCGGGTAAAGGCGGTCTTGCCCATTCCCAGGCCGCCCCGGTACGCCAGCACGGTTCCCGGCCGGAGCCGAGCGCCCAGCGCCTCTCCGATCCGCTCTGTCTCTGCCTCGCTGTGGGAAAGATACTCCATTGCCCACCCTCCTCAATTCCTGTTCGGCAAAATAGTATATCACAATGCAGCCCGGTTGAAAAGGAAAAGCTTGTTTACAGAATGTTGGTTTACAGAAAACCCAGCCTGTGGTATACTATACCATCACGGCCAGAATATGGAAGATGCCAAAAGATAATGAGATGGAGCGTGTCATGTTCACTCGTCTAAAGAGCATTATATCTGATTTTATTCAGCAGGCCGACCTGGTCCTGCTGGCGCTGTGCTGTACGGCCACATGCTACGGCCTGGCCCTGATCTACAGCGCCACCCGCTACAAGGACACCTACCGATATGTGGTGGTCCAGGCGGCGGCGCTCTGTATCGGGATTTTGTGCTATATTTTCTTCTCCATGGTGGACATCGAGGAGCTGTCAAAGAAGTGGAAGTGGCTGGTGGCCTTCAATGTGGTGTTCATCCTGCTGCTGATCCCTTTCGGCAAGGAGGTCTATGGAAACCGGGCATGGGTGCATTTCCCGGGGATGCCGGTGAACATCGGCCCGGCGGAGTTCATTAAAATCACTTTCTCCATCCTGCTGGCCCGGCAGCTTCAGTGGCTCCAGGAGGAGAAGCGGGATTTAAAATCCATCAGCGCCATTGCATTCATCGGCGGCCACACCATTTTGCTGTGCGGCTATTACTATGTGATCTCCAGCGATATGGGCAACGCCCTGGTGTATGTCTTTATCTTCATCTGCATGGCTTTTGCGGCGGGTGTGGCGCTGCGGTGGTTCGTACTGGCCTTCGCCGCGGCCGGCGGCGGCATTACGGCGCTCTGGGCCATGGATTTGATCCCCTCCTATATGAAAGAGCGGTTCATCGTCCTTTTTGACCACTCCTATGACCCCCTGGGGAAGGGATGGCAGCAGACACGCAGCCTGCTGGCCCTTGGCTCCGGGCAGCTGACCGGCCAGGGTTTTTTGAACGGCACCCAGACGCAGGCGCGCTATGACGGGTCCCTTCCCGCCCGCTGGACGGACTTCATTTTCTCCGTGGCCGGAGAGGAGCTGGGGATGTTGGGCTGCCTTGGGATCATCCTCATCCTGGCCGCCATCATCGTCCGGTGCCTGATGGTGGCCAAGCGGGCAAAGACCAGGATGTCGGCCTATATCTGCGTGGGCATGGCGGCCATGCTGATCTTTCAAACGGTGGAAAATATCGGAATGTGCCTTTTTGTCATGCCGGTGATCGGGCTGACGCTGCCATTTTTCAGCTACGGCGGGTCCTCGGTTGTGACACTCTTCTGCGCCATGGGCGTGGTGTCCGGCATCAAGAAGCGGTCTTTGCCGGACTGGCTGCGGAACCGATAGGCTTTGGCAGTTCAAACCAGATTTGTCAGCAAAAAAAGCGGGCAGTTCCCTTGCGGGCGGGAAAGTTCCGGTCGTGACTGCACGTGGCCGCATGCTTGGCACGCCGCTCGCAGACGCATACGCGCGCATAGTTTTTGCAGCTGTGGAAAACAATACTTCTATCCAAATCAAACAGGAGGTATTCGTTTTGAAACAGTTCAGATGGCAAATGAGCCTTTTCCTGGCCCTCACTTTGGCAATGCTGACCACCCAGCCGGCCGCGGCTCTGTTTGGAATCCAGCCCAAGGAGGAGGCGCCCGCAGCGGCGGAGGGCGCGCCCATCGCCAGGGAGCTGGAGATCAGCGCCTACCGCGGCGTCCCCTACACCGGCCAATTCCAGAGCAACACGGAGGGCGTGACCTACGCTCTGGCGGACGAGCCCAAAAAGGGCACCGTCACGGTGGAGGGCGACAGCTTCACCTACACGTCGGAGAAGACCGGCAGCGACAGCTTCACCTACACCGCCACCGATGCGGACGGCAAAACCTCGTCTCCCGCCACGGTGAAGATCACTGTGACCAAAGCCAAGACCCCGGTCACTTACGCCGACCTGGAGGGCTCTGCCGCCCAGACCGCGGCGATCCGCCTGGCGGAGTGCGGCGTATTCACCGGCGCCAACGTGGGCGGCAGCTATTTCTTTGAGCCGGACCGCGCCGTATCCCGGGGCGAATTCCTGGCCATGACCATGGAGACCGCCGGCCTTGCTGCGGAAGAGGCTGTGAATCTCACCGGATTTTCCGACGATGAAGCCATCCCCACCTGGGCCAAGTCCTATGCAACGGCCGCTGTGGAAGAGGGCGTGATCCGGGGCGTAACCACGGACGCGGGCGTGGTATTTTCCGCGAATTCCCCCATCAGCTTCAACGAAGCCGCCACCATTTTGAACCGGGTGCTCTCCGTCAGCGACGTAGACGTGGAAACCTGGTACGCCGACCGGGACAGCGTGCCCTCCTGGGCGGCCCAGGCCGTGGGCAACATGGAGTCGGTGAATGTGCTGGCCACCGGGAGCTTCGGCAGCACGAAGATGAGCGAGCAGGTGACCCGGGCGGACGCGGCCCAGATGCTCTGCGCGGCAAAGACGCTGCTGGAAGGGAAACAGACCGGCTTTTTCGACTGGCTGGGCGAATGAAATCAAGCGGGCGGACAGAGGGGAAACTCCCTGATGCGCCCGCTTTTTCCCTTGTATTCCGGAGCCTTCTGTGCTAAAGTGTATCCTGTTATAATAGGTTGATGAAAAAGGTTCCATGCCGCGCAAACCGACCCGCGGCAGACCAAAGGAGTGAGAAGAACCATGAAAATCGTTGTTTTGGCCGGAGGCCTCAGCCCGGAGCGCAATGTGTCGCTCTCCAGCGGCATCATGATCTGCCAGGCGCTGCGCAGCCGCGGACATCAGGCCGCGTTTGTGGATCTCTTTTTTGGGACAGAGGGCTGCAGCGGAGCGCTGGAGGAGCTCTTTTCCGCCCCGCTGCCGGAGGATTTGCGCCGCGTGTCCCGCCAGGCCCCGGATTTGCAGGAGATTAAAAAGAGCCGCAAGTGCGGCGGGGAGAGCATGTTCGGCGAGGGCGTGCTGGAGCTGTGCGCCATGGCCGACGCCGTGTTTTTGGCCCTCCACGGCTCCTGCGGCGAGGACGGCAGGGTTCAGGCGGCGCTTGACCTTTTGGGCATCCCATACACCGGCTCCGGTTACTTGGGCAGCGCCATCGCCATGGATAAGGACCTGACCAAGCGCCTGGTGGCACCCAAAGGCGTTCTGACCCCGGATTGGAAGACCGTCAGCTATGGGGCGGAGGACATCGACAGCCTGGTGGGGTCCACGGAGCTGCCCTGCGTGGTAAAGCCCATCGACAGCGGTTCCTCCATCGGCGTATACATTGCCAGGACGGAGCAGGAGCTGCGCGGTGCGCTGGAGTCGGGCCTTGCGCTGGGCGGGCGCAGCGTGATCGAGCAGTACATATCCGGAAGGGAACTTCAGGTCGCCGTTCTGGAGGGGAAAGCGCTTCCCTCCATTGAGATTGTGCCCAAGGTGGGCTTTTATGACTATGAGAACAAGTACCAGCCCGGCGCGGCGGAGGAAATCTGTCCCGCTCCCGTCAGCGCGGAGGTGGAGGAGCAGCTGGGCAGGGCGGCTCTGGAGGTCTATAACACCCTGGGCCTGAGTGTTTATTCCCGGGCGGATTTCATCCTGAGCCCGGACGGCCGCGTATATTTTCTGGAAATCAACACGCTGCCCGGCATGACGCCCACCAGCTTGGTGCCCCAGGAGGCCGCTGCGGTGGGGATCGACTATCCCACGCTGTGCGAGCGGATCCTGCTGGCCTCGCTGGAGGCCCGGCGCCAGGGAAAATAAGGGGGAAGCGACGTGGAGGAGATTTCCATACAGCAGATTCTGGAGGCCGTGAAGGGAAAGCGCCTGAACCAGGCAGGGGACGGAACCGTCTTGTCCGTCTGCACCGACAGCCGGAAAATCACCCCCGGCTGTCTCTTCGTGCCCCTGAAGGGGGAGCGCTTTGACGGCCACGACTATATCGAACGGGCGTTGGAGCGTGGCGCGTCCGGCACACTCTGCGCCCAGCCGCCCAGGGAGATCCGGGAGGACCGCTTTTACATTCAGGTGGAGGACACCCGCCTGGCGCTGAAGGACCTGGCCTCCTGGTACCGCGGGCAGTTCGACATCCCCGTGGTCCAAGTCACCGGCAGCGTGGGGAAGACCACCACCAAGGAGATGGTGGCCGCCACTCTTTCCGCCCGGTACAAGGTGCTGAAGACGCCGGAGAACTTCAACAACGACATCGGCACACCCCTGACCCTGCTCAGCCTGGAGCGGAGCCATCAGGCGGCGGTAATCGAAACCGGGATGAACCATTTCGGAGAGATCCGATACTTGGGGGAGATGGTGCGGCCGGACATTGCCGTCATCTCCAACATTGGAGACGCCCACATCGAATTCTTAGGCAGCCGCCAGGGGATTTTGCAGGCCAAATGCGAGATTTTCGATAACCTGAAGCAGGACGGCACCGCCGTCCTGGACGGCGACGACGCGCTGCTTGGCACGCTGGAGCTGCCTTTTGAGACGCTGCGCTGCGGCAAGTCGGAGCGGTGCAACGTGCGGGTGTCGGAGATTCTTGACAACGGCGTCAACGGCCTGATCTGCCGGGTGGAGACCGGACGGGACGCCTATGTCCTGGAGATTCCGGCCCCCGGCGAGCACATGGTCTATTCCGCCTCCATGGCGGTGGCCATCGGTGAAAAATTAGGGCTCAACCGGGAGGAGATCATCCGCGGCGTAGCCTCTTACGAGCCCACCGGCTCCCGGATGCGGCCCGTCCATCTCAGCGGGGAGCGTACAATTTTAGACGACTGCTATAACGCCAACCCCCAGTCTGTGGCCGCGGCGCTGGAGATTCTGGCCAAGACCGGCAGCGGGCGGAAGATCGCCGTCCTGGGGGACATGGGCGAGTTGGGTGACCTGACGGATCAGGCCCACTACAACATGGGCGCGCTGGCGGCCATGCTCGGCATCGACCAGGTGTTTGCCATCGGGCAAAAGGCCCAGAAGATCGCCGACGGCGTGGCCTCCTCCGGCGGTGAGGTGCTGTATTTCCCTGTCAAGGAAGCGGCCTTGCCGGAGCTGGAGCGCCAGTTTACTGAGGAGAGTACCATGCTGGTGAAGGCATCCCACGCCATGCATTTTGGAGACATAGTGAAGCAGCTGACCAACACCTTTGGAGCTGCCCAATAAGTAAAGAGACAGATTCGGAGAATACCATGATTGACATCCAGGCGGAGGGACTGGTCAAGTCCTTTGATTTGGAAAAAAAGATATTGGACGGCCTGAGCTTTCAGATCGACCAGGGGGAGCGTGTGGGGCTGCTTGGCAAAAACGGCGCCGGCAAGACCACCCTCTTTAAAATCCTCACCGGGGAGATGGACTATGACGCGGGCCGTGTGGCCATTGGCCAGGGCCGGCGGATGGGCCTCATCTCCCAGATTCCCGTCTATCCCGGGGACTTTACGGTGGAGGATGTGCTGCGCACCGCTTTTTCCCGTCTCCAGGCCCTGGCGGAGGAGATGGAGCAGCTCACCGTCCGTATGGCGGGCGGGGAGAGCGGCAGCGAGGTGCTGCGCCGTTACGGCCAGCTGTCCGAGCGGTTTGAGGCCTTCGGCGGCTACGATACGGACGTGGCTGTGAACAAGGTGGCCAACGGCCTGTCCATCACCCGGGACATGCGCTCCCAGCTCTTTGAGAGTCTCTCCGGCGGCGAGAAGACCCGGGTGAATCTGGGCCGGCTGATCCTGGAGGACACGGACATTCTGCTGTTGGATGAACCCACCAACCACCTGGACCTCCACGCCACCGAATGGCTGGAGGACTACATCGCCCACTTCCACGGCACGGTGGTGGCCATCTCCCATGACCGCTACTTCCTGGACCGGGTGGTGAAGCGTGTCATTGAGATTGAAAACGGCAGGGCCGAGTTCTACAGCGGCAACTACAGCTTCTATGCCATCGAGAAGGAGCGCCGCTATCAGGAGCGCATGCGCCAGTATCAGAAGGAGCAGGCCAAGATCGGGCAGCTTCAGGAGGCCGCGGACAAGCTGCACCTGTGGGCCTTCATGGGCAACGACGCGCTGCACAAGCGGGCCTTTTCCATGGAAAAGAGAATCGAGCGGATGCGCACCACCGACAAGCCCACCAAGGCAAGGAAGATGGACGCCCGGTTTGCCAGCACGGAATTTTTCGGCGACGAGGTGCTGGAGCTGAAAAATGTATGCAAATCCTTTGGAGAAAAGACCCTTTTCTCCAATTTGAACCTGAAGGTGGAGGGGGGCGAGCGCATCGCCCTCATCGGCGACAACGGCACCGGCAAGTCCACCCTCATCAAGCTGATCATGGGGGAGCTGTACCCGGACGACGGCCGCATCAAGACCGGCCCCTCGGTCCGCGCGGCCTATCTGCCCCAGATCATCCACTTCGAAAATCCCCAGCGCAACCTGGTGGACACCATGCTCTATGCCAAGAAGAACATCACGCCCCAGTCCGCCCGGAACCGCCTCGCGGCCTATGACTTCCGGGGCGAGGACGTATTTAAGAGCGTTTGCGTGCTCTCCGGCGGGGAGCAGAGCCGGCTGCGCCTCTGTATGCTGATGGACGAGGAGATCAACTTTCTCATCCTGGACGAGCCCACCAACCATCTGGACATTGCATCCCGGGAGTGGATCGAGGAGGCGGTGGAGGCCTTTGACGGCACGCTGCTGTTCGTTAGCCACGACCGGTATTTCATCAACCGCTTTGCCACCCGCATCTGGGAACTGGAGGGCGGAGCCATCCGGGATTATCTCATGGGCTTTGCCCGCTACCGCTTGGCAAAGGCCGAGGAGCAGAAAACCGCGCCCCGCCAGGAGGCACCCCGTCCGGAGGAAAAGGCGGAGCGCCCCGTCCGCGGCAACAAGGCCCAGGTGGCGGCCCGCAAACAGCTGGTGATCTGCGAGCGGGAGATTGCCAGGTCGGAGGAGGCCATCGCCGCGCTGGACCGGGAGATGGAGGCGGCGGCCTGCGACTATGAGGCGCTCAACAGGCTGTTGGGAGAAAAGGAGGAGGCCCAGGCTGAACTGGAGGCCCTCTATGAAAAATGGGAGGCTCTCAGCGAGGAGGCCCAGGCGTGAAGGGCCGCTGGTGCGCCGCGCTGATATGCGCCCTTGCCGGCGTCCTTTTGACGGTGGTCCGCGTTTGGGGTATGCGCTTTTCCGGGTTTTTGCTGATAGGGACCGCCGCCGCCATTGGGCTTTCGGCTCTGATTGACGCCCGGGCGGAGAAGGGGCGGCTCTGGCGCTGGCTGCGCCGGGCCTTTTACGGCGCGCTTTCGGTGCTGATAGTGCTGCTCACCTCCATTGAGGTGTTTGTGATTTCCAAGGGCCGGGAGGATTTTACCGCCCTGCCCTCGGAGGCGGTGATCGTCTTGGGGGCGGGAGTCAACGGGCGGGAGCCGTCCCTTGCCCTAAAAAGCCGCCTGGACGCGGCCCTTGCCTACCTGGAGGAGCATCCTGATATTCCCGTGGTGCTCACCGGGGGAAAGGGCTACGGCGAGGAGATCACCGAGGCCCAGTGCATGTATGAGTACCTGACTGGGCATGGCGTGGAGGGGGAGCGGCTGATCACAGAGGAACAGGCGCTGAACACGGCGGAGAATTTCGCCTTTTCCCGGGCGCTTTTGAGTGAGCATGGCGTGGACGTGGAAAACGGCCTGGTGGCCGTGGTCACCAACGACTTTCACGTGGCCCGCTCCAGGCTGATCGCCCAGCGGCAGGGCGTGCGCATGTTAGGCGTCCCGGCGCCCCTTCCATGGAAGCACCTGAGTGCCAACTACTATCTGCGGGAGTCCTTTGCCATGGTGAAGACATTCCTGTTTGACTGAATCGAGACGGGAGGAAAGCTATGAGCGACGTTTTGTGCATCTATTATTCCCGAACAGGGAGAACCAAACAGGCCATGGAGGAGATCGCGTCGGAGGTGGGCGGCGAACTGGTGCGGCTGCGGGACGGCGTGGAGCGGGGCGGCTTTCGGGGCTACCTCCGCTGCGGTTTGGACGCCGTGCGCCGCCAGTGCGAGCCGCTCAAGCGCTATGAGACGGACAAGCCCCTTTCGGAGTACCGCCTGATCATCATCGGCACCCCGATCTGGGCCGGCCGGTGCAGCGCACCCATCCGGTCGTTTTTGAAGGAACAGGGGCTGTACCTCAACAAGGTGGCCTATGTGGTGACCCGCTCCAGCGAGACCAAGTTTCAGGAGGTCTACCGCCAGATGGACAGCTATACCGCTGCGCCCCACCTGCTGGCCGTATCCCTGCGGTGCAATTCCGTGGGGCACCACTTCTGGCAGGAGCAGTTCATCAAGGACGTGCGCAAGTATTTGGGGAAGTAATGGAGATTGAGGAGGAACTGCCGTGCTGGAAAAACTGAAGGGGATCGAGGCGCGTTATGAGGACCTGGAGCGCCAGCTGACAGACCCGGAGGTCTACTCGGACGCCGCGATGCTGAAAAAGGTCAACCGGGAACTCAAGGAGCTCTCAGCGGTGGTGGAGGCCTACCGGGCCTACTGCGCCGCCGCGGCCGACTGTGAGGAGGCAAAGGAGCTGTTGGGGGATGCGGAGATGAAGGAGATGGCCCAGGAGGAGCTGAGCCGGTCCAGGGCTGAGATGGAACGGCTTACAGAGCAGCTGCGCTGCCTGCTGCTGCCCAGGGACCCCAATGACAGCAAAAACGTCATCATGGAGATCCGCGGCGGCGTCGGCGGGGAAGAGGGGGCGCTGTTTGCCGCGTCCCTTCTCCGGATGTACACCATGTACGCCGAGTCCAAGGGCTGGACGGTGGACATCATCAATATGAACGACACGGAGTTAGGCGGTGTCAAGGAGTGCAGCCTGATGGTGGAGGGCGAGGGCGCCTACTCCCGGCTGAAGTTTGAATCCGGCGTGCACCGGGTGCAGAGGGTGCCGGAGACGGAGTCCGGCGGCCGCATTCACACCAGCGCCGCCACGGTGGCGGTGCTGCCGGAGGCGGAGGAGGTGGAGTTTGAGATCAACCCCGCCGATCTGCAGATCGACACCTACCGGGCCTCCGGCGCCGGAGGCCAGCACGTCAACAAGACGGAGTCGGCCATCCGCATCACCCATCTGCCCACCGGCGTGGTGGTGGAGTGCCAGGATGAGCGGAGCCAGTACAAGAACAAGGACAAGGCCATGAAGGTGCTGCGCTCACGCCTTTATGAGGCGGAGCGGCAAAAGCAGGAGGCCGCCGTGGCGGCGGAGCGCCGCAGCCAGGTGGGCAGCGGCGACCGCTCCGAGCGGATCCGCACCTATAACTTTCCACAGGGCCGCGTCACGGATCACCGCATCGGCTTGACGCTCTATAAGATCGAATCCATTATGAACGGCGCGATAGATGAGCTGATTGACGCGCTGGTGACAGCGGATCAGGCGGAAAAGCTTCAGCGGAGCGAGGAATGAGGAGAAGAGCATGGAAACCAGAAAATTTGATTTGACGGATATTCACCGCCCCCAGCGGGAGATTGAGGAGAAGATCGACGCGGCGGCCCGGATTCTCACCGAGGGCGGGCTTCTGGCCATTCCCACGGAAACGGTGTATGGGCTGGGCGCCAACGGGCTGGACGGCGCCGCCGTGCGCCGCATCTTTGAGGCAAAGGGACGGCCCCAGGACAACCCCCTGATTCTGCACGTCCCCTCCTCCCAGTGGCTGCCCCGGTTTTGTGAGGATGTGCCGCCGCTGGCCTATGTGCTGGCCGCCCGGTTCTGGCCGGGGCCGCTGACCATGATCCTGCGCCGCAAGAGCGTGGTGCCGGACGAGACCACCGCCGGACTGGACACGGTTGGTGTGCGCTGTCCCAACCACATGGTGACCCAGGCCATCATCAAGGCGGCCGGCGTGCCGGTGGCCGCGCCCAGCGCCAACCTCTCCGGCCGGCCAAGCTGTACCTGTGCGGCGGACGTGCTGGAGGATATGGACGGCAAGATCGACGGCATTGTGGACGGCGGTCCCTGCCAGGTGGGCGTGGAGTCCACCATTTTGGACCTGACGTGCGTGCCGCCCCGGCTGCTGCGGCCCGGCGGACTGCCCCTGGAGGAACTGGAGGCCGTGGTGGGCGAGATTGTGGTGGACAAAGCCGTCACCGGCGCCCTGGCGGAGGGGGAAAAGCCCAAGGCCCCCGGCATGAAGTACCGTCACTACGCGCCCAAGGCGCCGGTGACCGTGGTGGTGGGCAGCCCGGAAAAATCCGCCCAGGTGATCGAAAAGCACATGGGCCCGGCCTCAGGCATCATCTGCTTTGACGAGTATGCCGGCCTGTTCGCGGGCCATGAGCTGCAGACGCTGGGGTCCTACACGGATAAAAGCGCCCAGGCCCAGCGGGTCTTTGACGCCCTGCGCGCCTTTGACGCCACCTCCGTCACGGAGATTTACGCCCAGTGTCCCGACAGCCGCGGACTGGGATTGGCGGTGGGGAACCGTCTGAAAAAGGCGGCGGGCTTCCACATCATTGACGCGGATGCGCGCAGAATCGTCATCGGCATCACCGGCGGCACCGGTTCGGGGAAGAGCAGCGCCCTGCGGGCCCTGGAGGCTCTGGGCGGCCGGGTGGTGGACTGCGACATGGTGTACCATGAGATGCTCAAAAGCTGCCCTCCGCTGCGCAAGGCGCTTTTTCAGGAGTTCGGCAACATATTTGACAGCACTGGTGCATTGGATCGGCAGAAATTGGGTACATTGGTCTTTGGCGACAGCGTCAAAATGGACCGGCTGAATCAAATTGTCTTCCGCTTCCTGCTGCCTGAAATTCAGGTGCGGATGGAGGAGGAGCCGGAGGCACTCTACGGACTGGACGCCATCAACCTCATCGAAAGCGGTTTGGGAAAGGTCTGTGACCGGACCGTGGCCGTCACCGCGCCCGCTGAAATCCGGGTGCGCCGGATCATGGAGCGGGACAGCATTCCCGAGGAGTATGCCCGGCTGCGGGTGACGGCCCAGAAACCGGACAGCTTTTACCGGGACAACTGTAGCTGCGTCCTTGAGAACACGGCCCCCTCGTCACAGGAATTTGAGGATTCGGCGCTGCAATTTTTGACAAAGCTCATTGAATCGATCAAGGAGGAAAAATCGGATGTCTGATCAGCATAAAGAGCGGAAAGAAGCACTGTTTACCCAGAAGAAAAACGGCTATGACCGGATGGAGCCAGCCCAGCGGGAGGCTATGGAGCGCTACTGCGCGGACTACAAGGCGTTTTTGGACGCGGGCAAGACCGAGCGGGAATGCGCGGCCTTTGCCGTGGCTCTGGCGGAAAGGGCGGGCTACAAGCCCCTGGTCCGGGGCGCGGCGCTGAAGACCGGGGACAAGGTCTACCGCTGCAACCGGGACAAGTCGGTCCTGCTGGCTCACATCGGCTCCCGTCCGCTGAGCGAAGGGGTGCAGATCACCGCCGCCCATATCGATTCCCCACGGCTGGACCTCAAGCCCACGCCGCTCTATGAGGACGGGGAGATGGCCTATTTCAAGACCCATTACTACGGCGGCATCCGGAAGTACCAGTGGGTCACCATTCCCCTGGAGCTCCACGGTGTGGTGGCCATGAAGGATGGCTCCACCGTGACGGTCACCATCGGCGCGGACGAGGGGGAACCCAAGCTGGTCATCACCGACCTTCTGCCCCATCTGGGCGCGGAGCAGAACAAAAAGCCTCTGGGGGAGGCCATCCCCGGTGAAACGCTGAACCTGCTGCTTGGCAGCCGCCCGGTGAGCGGCGGAGAGGGCGGCGACCGGGTCAAGCTCCAGGTGATGGAGCTTCTCAACGAGAAGTACGGCATCACGGAGGATGATTTCAACTCCGCTGAACTGGAGGCCGTCCCCACGTTCCGGGCGACCGACATCGGCCTGGACCGCAGCCTCATCGGCGCCTACGGCCACGACGACCGGGTCTGCGCCTACGCCGCGCTGAAGGCGCTGCTGGACCTGAAAAACGCTCCGGGCAAGACGGCGGTGTGTGTTCTGGCCGACAAGGAGGAGGTCGGCTCCGACGGTGTCACGGGCATGAAGTCCGCCGCCTTTGACACCTTTATGGAGGATCTCTGCGACGCCCAGGGCGTACCCTGCCGGGCCTGCTATGAAAATGCGTTCTGCTTAAGCGCGGACGTGACGGCGGCCTTTGATCCCAATTTCTCTGAAGCCTATGAAAAGCGCAACTCCGCCCAGGTCAACTATGGTATAGGCCTTTGCAAGTACACCGGCGCCCGGGGCAAGTCCGGCGCCTCCGACGCCAGCGCCGAGACAGTGGCCTATGTCCGCGGCGTCCTGGACCGAGCGGACGTGGTCTGGCAGATCGCGGAGTTAGGCAAGGTGGATTACGGCGGAGGCGGCACCGTGGCCATGTATATGGCCAACCGGAATATCGCCACATTAGACGCCGGCGTTCCGGTGCTTTCCATGCACGCGCCCTTTGAAACCGTATCCAAGCTGGACTGCTATATGACCTATCGGGGCATCCAGGCGATCTACCAGGCGGAATAAGAAACAGCAGACGGGTGAGCACAGCTCACCCGTCTTTTTTTGCCCTTTTGAAGGGGCATACCGTCCCGGACAGCCTGAGCGCGGGCCTTCGGCTGCGGGGCTGCATACCGGAAAAGGCCGGAGGGCGACAACGCAAATTTAAACAATTGATTGTGAGGGAAAAAACTAAAATGTGCGATATTTTGCGCAACAAAACGAAAGAAATTTTCCGGTACGGCCCATATACTGAGCATAGACAAGTTGCACAATGAACGAAAGAAGAGACATATAAAACTGTTTATTTTTACAGGATTGAAAGAGGTGCTCTTGTGAAGGCAACAATTTTGACAGCTCCAAAGCAGCTTGCGGTGGTGGAGAGGGAATTGCCTGCGCTCCGGGATGGGCAGGCGCTGGTCCGTATCCGGGCGACCGGTCTGTGCGGCACGGATGTCATGGTGTACGAAGGCGGTTTGCCCCCGCGCAAACTGCCGATTACGAATGGGCATGAGGCGGCCGGAACCATCGAAGAAATCCGCGGGGAGTCCTTTGGCTTCCGCGTGAACGACGCGGTTTTTTTCCGGGGAAGCTGGGGTTGCGGCCGGTGCGAGTACTGCCTGTCCGGCGCCGCGCAGCTGTGCAGGGAGCGGAGGATGCTGGGTGTGGACATCGACGGCACCATGGCGGAGTACGCCGTCATCCCGACCGCACAGCTTTTTCACCTCTCGGAAAAGATTCCCTTCTCCGACGCACAGTCCCTGATCGGCATCAGCTGCGGGCTCAATCTGGTGCACCGCATTGCGGAGCCGGCGGGAAAGACCGCAGTGATCTTCGGCCCGGGACACAATGGGCTGATTATTTTGCAGCTGCTGCGCCACGCCGGGTTTGGCCGGATCGTTGTGGTGGTTGGCCATCGGGAGAACCGCGCAAGGCTTGCCATGGAGCTTGGTGCGGACAAGACAGTGGCCTACGACGACCCCCGCTTGGAAGAGACCATTGACTCCCTGATTCCGGACGGCCCGGATATCGCCGTCGAGGCCTCCGGTTCCGTGACCGCGCTGAAGCAGTGCATCCACATCGTGCGCAAGAGCGGGCAGGTGCTGGCCTTCAGCATCTACCGCGGCGACGCGGACCAGTTCCCGGTACGGGAGTTCTACAACAAGGGGATCACGGTCACGGGGGTAAAGGGAGCGGCGGACTGCTACCGGGAGGCGGAGGAGCTTTTGCGCCGGGGGGCGGTCCGGATCGATCCGCTTATCACCCACCGCTTCCCCCTGGAGAAGACAGCGGAGGCATTTGCGGCGTTCCACGATCCGGAGGCCATCCGGATCATCGTTGAAAATCAGGCTTGACTCTCAATGCGTTCCCACACCATGTCTTATGGTTATTTCAAAGGGTTAAAAGATTAGGAGGTACAAAAGATGAAAAAGATGTTGTCAATCCTGCTGTCCGGAATGCTGATTTTCACCTTGCTTGCAGGCTGTGGAAATACAGGCGCTCCCGCCAAGGGCGGGTCTTCCTCTTCAGGCTCCTCCCAAAGTTCTTCCGCCGGCGGGTCCGGCGATGAGCTGGTCATTCCCGACAGCTACACGCTGCTCAATACGGCCAGCGGCTCCAGCGGCGGCCTCTGGTACACCCTGATGGTGTGCTACAGCGAAGTGCTGAAAAACGACACCGGCATCTCCCTCCAGTGCGAGCCCGGCGGAGGCGGCACCGCCAATATGAACGCGGTGGGCGTGGACGACCACACATTCGGGTTTACCAACAACGCGGCCATGTACTGCGGAATGAACGGCATCGGCTATGACCGGACGTTTGACAATGTCCGCACCATGTTCCCGCTGTATCCCAGCATCCAGCTGTTCTATGCCGTGGACCCCAACCTCAAAACCATTTATGACCTGGAGAACAAGATCGTCTGTCTGGGGCCCTCCGGAGGCGGTGTGGTGAATATGACCCTTCTGGAATTTGAGACGTTCGGCATCCATCCAAGAGAGGTGGTCTACATGGCATACGCGGATGCGCTGACCGCCCTGAAGGACGGCACCGTGGACTGCGTTGTGGACGCCGGCGGCCATCCCAACGCCTCTGTGACCGAGCTTGAGACCACCATGGACAAGGTGTCCCTTTTGACCGTGCCGATGGAGGACATGGAAAAGATCCATGAGGCGGCGCCCTATTACAGCATCTTCCCCATCTCCTCCGACCTCTATAAATCCCTGGATGAGGACCTGCAGATGCTGGGCTTCTACTCCATCGCCATCTGCACGGAGGACTTCCCCGACGACGTGGTCTATGCCATGACGAAGGCCGCGTTTGACAACTACGATACCATTGTGACCAACGTGGCGTCCGCAAAGGATATTGCGCTGGAAAACGTCCAGTACATGTACGGCCCCATGCACCCAGGCGCGATGCGCTATTACGAGGAGCAGGGCATCGACGTCTCCGCGTTTGACCCAGGCAACTTTTAGACTCATGCGGTAAAGGTCTATTTGTGTCGCCAGGACGCTTCCGGTCCGCGCGCAAGGAGCCGCGCGGACCGGAATTCAGTCCGACAGGTGAATTTACAGCGTGGGAGGCTTTATGAAGAACGCAACGATACCGAAGACAGGAGTTGACAACCCCAAGCTGCTGCTGTTGGCAAAATGCGTTGCAGTTGCCGGCATCCTGTACCACATTTATTCGCTGATGATCCGCGCAACCTCACCAGGATATATCCGCCCGGTTCACGTCTGCTTTCTGGTCATCATGGCCTACCTGGTGGCGCCAAAGCCAGGAAAAAAGAAGGGAACGATCCTCTTTTGGTGGATTGTGGACACGGTGCTGGTCTGCGGCGTAATTGCCTCCACGGTCTATATTTTTATAGACCAGCAATCCTGGATGATGCGCTATGCCATCTCGTCCACGGACCTGGATTTCCTCTTCTCCACCATCACCGCCATTGCGATTCTTGTGATGGCTCAGCGGCTGGTGGGCTGGCCCATGGTCCTTCTGGCCGGTGTGGCCATGGCCTACTGCCTGTTCGGCCACAATCTCTCCGGCTCCTTCCGCATCCTGCAGATCACGCCCCGGAAGATGATGACCACCATGTATTTCATGCAGGACGGATTTTTCAGCTCGCTGATCGGCGTGTGCCTCTCCTATGTGCTGCCTTTTGTCTTTGTGGGAAAGCTCATGGAGATCTGCGGTACCGGCGATTATTTCACGGAGCTGGCCGCCAAGTTGACCGGCAGATCAAGAGGCGGCCCCGCCAAAGTAGCCATTGTCTCCAGCGCGCTCTTTGGGACCGTGTCCGGAGCCGGCACCGCCAATGTGGTGGCCACCGGAACCTTCACCATTCCGCTCATGAAGCGCATCGGCTATCCCAGCCATTTTGCCGCGGCGGTGGAGGCAGTGGCCTCCACCGGAGGGCAGATCATGCCGCCCATCATGGCCTCCGCCGCGTTTTTGGCCGCGGACCTCAGCGGCATCCCCTACGGCCAGCTGGCCATCGCCGCGGTCATCCCCGCCCTGATCTACTATGTGAGCCTCTATTTTTCCATTGACCTTGAGGCGGGGCGGCTCAGCCTCAAGGCCATGGACGCTGAGGACATCGTCTCCTGGGGCGCACTTTTGAAACGCGCCTATCTGCTGCTGCCCCTGGCCATTATCATTATCGTGCTGACGGTGCTGCAGCAAAGCCCGCTCAAGGGCACCTTTTACGCCATGATCTGCGGCTGTGTGATCTACTTCATCAATCCCAAGACACGCAAGTCCCTGAAGGAGGGACTGATAGGCATCGTCGATGCGATGTACAAGTGCGCCTCCGCCATGGCCGGCATCGGCGCCGCGTTCCTGTGCGCCAGCATTGTGGTGGCCGTATTGAATATGACGGGAATTGCAGTCAAGTTCTCCTCCGCCATTTTGCAGGTGGGGCAGGGCAGCGTCCTGCTGTCCCTGCTTCTGACAGCCGCCATTGTCATTGTGCTGGGCATGGGGCTGCCGGTGGCCGCCTCCTATGTCATAGCGGCCAGCGTCTGTGTCAGTTCCCTGCTGAAGTTGGGCATCCCCATGGCCGCGGCCCATCTCTTCATCCTGCACTTTGCCAGTCTCTCCGCCCTGACTCCGCCGGTGTGCCTCTCGGCCTATGCGGCCGCCGGTATCTCCGGGGACTCCCCCATGAAAGTGGGCTTTACCGCCGTGCGGATTGGACTGGTGGCCTTTATGCTCCCCTTTTTCTTTGCCATCAACCCGGACATGCTGGTCATCATCAATGGGGCGGGACCGGCTCTGCGAACCTGTATTACGGCGCTTATCGGATGCGCGGGCATCTCCTTTGCAACCATCGGCTGGTACAGGCACACGGTCAATCCCGTTTTCCGGGTGGCCTTTTTGGCAGGCGGCCTCTTGATGATCGACCCCTCTCTTACCACGGATGTGGTGGGCTTTGGCGTTCTGGCCGCGACCATGCTTGTCCACTTGATAGTGAGCCGGAAGAAAAAGGAAGCTGAAAAAATATAGCAATTAAATCTGCCAAAGGGAGGGATTCCTCTGTTGATTCACAACGTGATGGCGTCTGAGGCAAAAACCGCGCCGGGGCATTGGAGCGTATTCGGCCGCACCGTTTTTGAGGGCGGAGGCGTTTCCGTCCGGCACAACCTGATTTTGGCCGGCGGCGGAGCCCAAGCCCATCGGCATGACTTTGAACATATCTTTTTTGTCCTCCGGGGCAGCCTCCATGTGACCTGCGGCGGTAAGACCACGGTGGTTCCGGCCGGCTGCGCGTTCCGGTTTGAGCCGGGGGAGCAGCACCAGGTCTGCGGCGACGGCGTGTCCGACGCGGAGTACCTGACCATCAATGTGCCCGCTCTCCAAACAGCGCCGGATGACGGCGGGAAGGGGGCGTAAGGTCATTGGAGCGGTTTCAGCTTTTCAGTCCCGCGTCTATTCCGGAGGCGATAGAGCTTTACCAGGCGCACCGGGAGGCGGGCTGCATGTACATCAGCGGCGGGACCGACCTGGTTCCCTCTATGCGTAAAGGCGCTTTGCATCCCGCGTTTTTGATCGATCTCCAGTCCGTCGGGATAGGCGGCATCCGTCTCACGGCGGAGGGAACGGAGATCGGCGCTGCCTGCACCATGAAAAAACTCTGTTCCAACAATCTCATCCAGTCCCTGTGGCACGCTCTCTATCTGGCGGCAGGCTCCGTTGGCTGCACCCAGACCAGAGGGCTTGCGACGGTGGGCGGAAACCTCTGTTCCGGCCTGCCCAGCATGGATACGGCGCCGGCGCTGCTGGTTTATGACGCGGTCCTGGAGATTGCTTCCGCCTCGGGCTGCCGCCGGGTCGGCGCGGAGGACTTTTTCGTGGGCCCAAGGAAGACCTGCCTGAGACCGGGGGAGATTCTGACCAGGATACTTCTGCCGGACCGGGAAGAGCGCCGCAAGGCCCATTTTATCAAGTTTGGCCGCCGTAATACGCTGACGCTGTCCATTGTCAACGAGGCGGTGGGAGCGGTGGTCCGGCAGGACTGCCTGCATCAGGTCCGCGTCGCGGTGGGGGCCTGCGCGCCTACTCCGGTGCGGATCCACGGCCTGGAGGATTACCTTGAGGGACGGAGCGCGTCGGAGATAGAGGAACAGGCGGTGCGGGAACTGGTGGCGCGCGAAATCCGACCCATCGACGACTTCCGGGCCAGCGCCGAATACCGCTCCTCCCTGGCCGGCGCCCTGGTCTGCAAGAGCCTGCGCGTTCTCACCGGGCGGTCCGATCCGGAGGACCTTGTGATAGGAGGACGTGAATGAGAGACATTGTGCTGACCATCAACGAGCGGGAGTACCCGGTGCAGGTGGAGGACCATGAGGTCCTGGTGGACGTCATACGAAACCGGCTGCATCTGTACGGCACAAAGATAGGCTGCGGCAGCGGGGAGTGCGGCGCGTGCAGCATCATTATGGACGGAGACATCGTCAACTCCTGCCTCATCCTGGCCTGCCGGGCCCAGGGACACCGCTTCACCACTATTGAAGGACTGGAGCAGGACGGAAAGCTCCATCCCCTCCAGGAGGTCTTTATCAAAAATTCCGCGCTCCAGTGCGGATTCTGCGGGCCGGGCATGCTCCTTGCGGCCAAGGTTCTGGTGGAGGAGAATCCCTGTCCCAGCGAGGCGGAAATCCGCGCGGGGATCGGCGGCAATCTCTGCCGGTGCACCGGCTATGTCAATATCGTCAAGTCCGTGATGGAATACGCGGCGGAGAATGGAGGGAGCGGAGCATGAACACGGTGGGAACCTCCATGCCGCGCCTGGACGCGGAACTCCTTGTCACCGGAAGAGCGCGCTACGGCGCGGACATCGACCTGCCAAACGCCCTTTGGTGCAAGGTCAAGCACAGTGAGCGCGCCCACGCCAAAATCCGCTCCATCGACCTCTCCGAGGCCCAGGCTCTGAGCGGTGTGGCCGCCGTGTGCACGGCCGGGGATTTTGCCTGCAACCGCCACGGCGTCAGCATCCGGGACGAGCCCTTCCTGTCGGATGACCGCGTGCGGGGCTACTACGACAGCGTGGCCGCCGTGGCCGCGGAGTCGGAGGAGATCGCGCAAAAGGCCGCCGCGCTTATCCGCGTGGAGTATGAGGACCTGCCCGGTGTGTTCGACCCCTTTGAGGCCATGAAAGAGGGAAGCTGCTCTATCCACGGAGGCGGCAACATCGCGGCGGAGGTAAAAATCGTCAACGGGGATGTGGACCGGGCCTTCCCCCGGTGCCCGCATATTTTTGAGCAGCAGATGTATACACCGGTCAATGAGCACGCATTCATCGAGCCCCATGCCGCCGTGGCCTACCTGGACGAGATCGCGGGAGATATTGTGGTCCGGACCTCGGTACAGCGCCCGGCCCTGATCGCGGAGGACCTGGCACTGGCCATCGGCTGGCCCCAGAGCAAAGTCCGGGTCATCACCGGCTCCGTGGGCGGCGGGTTCGGCGGGAAAAACGAGATCACGTTTGAGCACATCCTGGCTGTGCTGGCCATCAAGACCCGCCGCCCGGTGAAAATGGCCTATACCCGTGAGGAGGAGTTCGACTGCTCCACCGTGCGCCACCCCTACTGGATCAAAATGCGCTCCGGCGTCTTGGAGGATGGGAGAATACTGGCCCGGGAGGTCTGGATTGTCTCCGACTGCGGCCCCTATGTGGGGCTTGGGAAGATGACGCTGGAGAAGGGCTGCATCCACGGCTGCGGCCCCTACCGGATTCCAAACACCCGGGTCTGCGGGAAACTGGTCTACACAAACAACAGCTTTGGAAGCGCCATGCGCGGATTCGGCGTGCCCCAGCTTGGCTTTGCCTACGAGGTGCACACCGACTACATCGCCCGCCGGATGGGCATTTCACCGCTGGAGTTCAGAAGGATCAACGCCATCCGGGACGGCGACAAGCTGCCCACCGGCATGTCGCTGAACCAGGTCACCGTGGGGCAGGCAATCGACCGGGCGGTCCAGCTGGCACGGGAAGGAGGCGACTGGGAATGATTCACCGCGGGCGCGGCCTGGCCGCCATGTTTTATCCCATCGCCCCCACCGGCGTTTCCGCCTGTTTTGTAAAGGTCAACGCGGACGGCACGGCGGTGCTCTACTTGGGCACCACGGACATCGGGCAGGGTTCTGTCACCGTGCTGTCCCAGATCGCCTCCGAGGCGCTGGGTATTTCCATCGACCGGATCGCGGTGGTGTCCGGGGATTCCAAGCTGGCCCCCTACGACCGGGGGCCGGTGGGCAGCAGGACCACCTACGCCACCGGGAACGCGGTTCTGATAGCCTGCGCGGAGGCCAGGGAGACGCTGCTCCGGGCAGCGTCCCGCTTGCTGGACATGGACCCCGGCGGCCTGCGGGTGGAAAACAACCGTGTCTGCATAGAGGGCTTTGAAGAGGAGAGCGTCTCCGTCGCCCAGGCCGCGGACTATGCCTTTCGCACCATGGGAACCGCTATATTGGGGAAGGGGACGTTCAGCCCACACATCCGGCCCATCCGCAAAGAGACCGGCCACGGCAAGCAGTACGCCACCCACGTGTACGCCGCCCAGATCGCCGTTGTGGACGTGGACGATGAGACCGGAGCCTTTGCGGTCAAAAAAATTTACGCCGTCCACGACTGCGGACAGGCCGTCAACCCCATGCTGGTCCATGGCCAGATCCACGGCGGAACCGGAATGGGCGTGGGCTTTGCCCGGTACGAGGAGATGGTGCTTCAGGAAGGGAAGGTGCGCAACAACCAGTTTACGGATTATATCGTCCCGACGGCCGGCGACGTGCCGCCGATCCTCAGCGACTTTATAGAGCGTCCGGAGCCCACCGGCCCCTATGGGGCCAAGGGCGTGGGGGAACCCGCCATTCTGCCCACGGCCCCGGCCATTGCCAACGCCATTTTCGACGCGGTGGGCGTCTGGATCCTGGATCTGCCGATCACGCCGGAAAAGGTATACAGGGCGCTTCAGCAAAAGAAAAGCGAATCCGGGAGCGGCGGGCGGATTTGAAACAAACAGAAGGGGGAATTCACTTGAACGGAAAGCCGTGGGAAACCGAGAACTGGAATGTCAGCCAGTGCAACTACTGGGACGAGGTGCGGGAGAAGTTTCAGCTGGCCCCGCACATCCAGTTCCATGACGCCACGCTGCGGGACGGGGAGCAGAGCCCCGGCGTCGTATTCAGCGTGGAGGATAAAATTGCCATAGCAAAACAGCTGGACCGGATCGGCATGCATCGGATTGAGGCCGGTATGCCCGCGGTCTCGGCGCAGGACTTTGAGGCGATTCGCCGAATCTCCCAGCTGGGACTTAAGGCCAGGCTGTTCGCATTTTCCAGGGCCATGCCCGGGGATATTGAGAAGGTGGTGGCCTCCGGGGTCAGCGGCGCGGTCATTGAGATCACCTGCGGAGAATCCAGGCTGAAATACGCCCATCCCAAGTGGGGGTTTGAGGATGTGGTCCGCCAGAGCGTGGAGACCATCCGCTTTGCCAAGCAGCACGGCCTCTATACGGTCTATTTCCCATACGACACCACCCGGGCGGACCCTGATTTTCTCAAAGAACTCCTGAAGGAGGTCTGTGAGCGGTCCGATCCGGATGCCGTGGCCGTGGTGGACACGACGGGCACGATTCTGCCCAGCGCGCTGCGCGTACTGGTGGGGCGCGTCCGGGAATACGTGGGAGGCCGCCCCGTGGAAATCCACACCCACAACGACCTTGGTATGGGCGTTGCCAACGCCCTGGCGGCGGTGGAGGCCGGGGCGGAAGTCGTCCACGGCTGCATCAACGGCTTGGGCGAGCGCTGCGGCAACGCGGCTATGGAGGAGATGGTGGTTGCGGCCGAGGCGCTATACGGCATCCGGACAGGTATCGACTGCTCCAGACTCAGGGAGACCTGCCTGCTCCTGGAGCACCTCTCCGGCGTCAGGGTGCCGTTCAACAAGCCCATTGCCGGACCCGCGGCCTATATGAAGGAAAGCGGCGTCGGCATCAAGGTGGCCACGGAGCACCCCCTGGTCACCTTCCCCATCAGCGACCGGTTCGTGGGCGGCAAGCGCACGCTGGTCTTGGGAAAAAAGAGCGGTAAGGACTCCATCCATATGAAGTTGGACGAGTTCCACGAGACGCTGCCGGAGGAGAAGGTGGAGCTCCTGCTGACCCGGGTGAAGGAGCTGTCCATCCGGGAACGCCGCTATCTGAGCGACGAGGAATTCCGCACTTTACTGAACTCTGTCCGCTGAGCGCAGATATGAATTGGGCGGTGGCCCATCATATAAGAAAATTTTCAGGGAGGTTACATTATGTCTCAAAACCAGCTTGGAACGGCTCTGGGCGCCCAGGGAGTGGACTGGGAGGTTCGAATCGACTACGACCGCATGCGCAGAGAGCGCCTTGAGCGGCTGACCAACGCCGTAAACGAGTCCGGCATTGACGCGCTGTTCGTCTTCCGCCTCGAGGCAACACGCTACGTGACCAGCTTCCGCTCCCACGACTGGCCCATGGCCCACTGGGGCATGGCGGCCGTCATCATGCCCCGGGGCGGGGACTACACATTCTACACGCTGGATTATGTCCATGCCAAGGCGCGCATGCCCTGGCTGGGCGATCACCTGACCGACGTCACCTGCCGGGGACTGGATGTGCCCGGCGGAGCCATGGACTGGGCCCTGTCCGCGAAAAAGCGTCTCTACGACCAGGGGATCGAGCCCAAGGTCATCGCGGTGGACGCATGGAGTCCCGCCCTCTATGAGGCGCTGCCCAAGGTGTTCCCCGGCGTGACATTTGTGGACGGTCAGAGCATCATGATGAAGGCCCGGATGATCAAGACCCAGGATGAGATCAGCTGCCTGCGCATGGCCTATGAGATCACCATGGCCGGCATGGCCGCCTGCACGGAGTTCCTGCGTCCGGGCCGCAAGGAGTGCGAGGTCCTGGCCGAGGCATTCAAGGCCATGTACTACTATGGAAGCGAATGGAGCCAGTGTTCCAACATCGTCTGCTCCGGTCCCTATACGGCGCCCTACCGCCGTTTCACCTCGGACCGCATCATCGGCTACGGCGACCCGGTCATCATCGACATCGGCGGCCGGTTCAACGGCTATTGGGGCGACTTCACCCGCACCTGGATCTGCGGCAGGGGCGCAAAGCCCTCCAAGGAGCTGAAGGCGGAGCACATGAAGTGCTACACCGCCCTGAAAAATGCCGAGGCTGCCTGCAAGCCGGGCAACACCACCCGTGATGTGGCACTGGCCTGCGGGGACAACTTCATCCTGGGCAGCAGCCTGGGCCACGGCCTTGGCATCTCCGCCAACGAACAGCCGCTGCTTGGCACCTACAAGGGCGTGATCGAGCCTGAAAACGCTGTGACGCTCCAGCCTGGCATGGTCTTTTCCATTGAGCCCTACTCCGGCACACCGGGCATCGGCGGCATCCGCCTGGAGGACAATGTCATCATCACCGAGGACGGCTGCGAGGTACTCAGCACCTATCCCTTCGAGGAGCGCTTCTTCGACTGATGAGCCATTGAGCGCAGTCTGGGTACGGGCCGGCGGAGGGCGGTCCGCACCCAGACAAACCTGCCGGTCCGGCATAAAAATGGAGGCTTTCCTATGCGTTTTAAAGTTGTTCTTACAGACGGCCGCATGCCCCATTACGACTATGAGCGGGAAATCCTGGCCGGGGTGGACGCGGAGCTGGTGTTCTCCGGCATTCCCTTCGGCACAAGGGACGACGAAGCGCTCAAACGCGCCGTGGCGGACGCGGACGCGCTGCTGGTTTCTCAGGCCCAGATCACCCGGGAGATCATCAGCAGCATGGACCACTGCAAAATCATTGTCCGGTACGGCATCGGCACGGACACGATAGACATTCCGGCGGCCACGGAGAAGGGCATCCTTGTGGCCAATGTGGTGGACCACTGCGTCTCGGAGGTGGCGGACACGGCTCTGGCGCTGATTTTATGTCTGGCGCGCAAGACCGTGCTCTCCGCCCGCCAGGTCCGTCAGGGAATGTGGGGCGTGGCCGGATTAAAGCCCATCCACCGCATCTCCGACACCGTGTTAGGCATCTTGGGCTGCGGACGGATCGGTCGCGACATCGCCCGCAAGGCGTCGGCCGTCGGGTTCAAGGTCGTCGGCTTCGACCCCTATTTGCCGGAGGCGGCGGCCCGCCAGGCGGGCATCCGCCTGGTGAGCCGGGAGGAGCTGCTCTCCACCGCCGACATCGTCACGCTGCATATGCCGCTTTCGGAGGAGACGGCCGGCATGATCGACCGGTCGGTTCTGAACCGGATGAAGCCCGGCGCGGCCATCGTCAACGTGAGCCGAGGCGCCCTTATCTGTGAACCCGACCTGATCGAAGCCCTGCAATCCGGCCACATCGGCGGCGCGGGGCTGGATGTCACCTGCCGGGAGCCGATCGAACCGGATAACCCGCTGCTCACCATGGACAATGTGATCGTCACGGCCCATACGGCCTGGTACTCCAATGAAAGCAACGACGAGCTGCAGAGGAAGGCCGCTCAGATTGTGGCGGACGCCCTGACGGGAAAGCCGGTCAAAACAAGGCTGAACTGACCATCTGAGAGAATATGCCTGAGCGGGCAAGAGAGGGTGATTTCATGACAGCGGCGTTTTTCACTCTGCTGGTCTGCTTCATCGGGGGCGCGCTCCAGTCCCTGATCGGCTTTGGCTGTGCCATCATCATGATGGCGCTCCTTCCATACCTGATATCGCCCATTCCCCTGGTGTCGGGCATGACCAGCGTCATCTGCTTTCTCTGCTCACTGGCTCTGACGCTTAAGTACCGGCGGCCCGTGCACCTGCGGAGGATCCTGCCTGTGTTCGCGGCATATCTGGTTCTGCTGCCCATCTCCAACAGGATCGCCCTCGCCCTGCCCCCGGGCCGTATGAAGCTGTACCTTGGGCTGGCCCTGGTGCTGATGAGCGCCTACTATCTGATGTGCTCAGGAAAGACACTGCGGCTGCCCCGGACCCTTCCCGTGGCGCTGGCAGTGGGGATGCTCAGCGGCATTTTAAGCGGACTTTTTACCATGGGCGGCCCGCCGGTTGTGCTCTATGCCATGAGCGCCTCGGACGACAAGGAAGACTACCTTGGGATGATCCAGTTCTATTTCACCATCACCAATCTCTCCAACAGCGTGGTCCGGATTGCCGCCGGCGTCATCACACCGGCCGTGCTCCCCTGGATCGCCGTGGGCATGACCGGCACCGCCGCGGGTATGCTTGCGGCAAAGCCCCTTCAGGGCAGATTGAACTGGGACGCGCTCCGTCGGTGGACCTATGTGATGATCGGCGTGGTCGGCGTGAACAACATTCTTTCGGCGCTTTAAAAAGAGCACAGGGGCGCATCGCCCCTGTGCTCTTTTGTCCGCTATATTTTGTGGCTGGACCGGTATTCCCGGGCATAGCGGCCGGGAGAGGTCCCGACCACGTTGGTAAAGGTCTTGATGAAGTGGGCGTTGCTCCCGAACCCGGACCGCTCGCCCGCCTCCTGCACGGAAACGCCGCTGCGCAGCAGCGACCGGGCCTGGGCCAGCCGGTTCCGGATGATATACTCCGTGGCGCTGAAGCCGGTGACTTTTTTGAAGAGATGGCAGAAATAGTGTTTGCTCAGGTAGAACTCACCGGAAAGGGTATCCAGAGGCAGCGGCTCGTCCAGGTGCTCCTGGATATAGTCCAGGACCGGCCGGATCCGCTTATAGTCCGGAGAGGTGACGGGCTGGCCCTCTTCAAAGGGCTCCCCCAGGATATTCCCGATATAGTACAGGATCTCCAGCAGGGCGATGTTGCACTGGAACGTGTTCCCGCGCTCCGCTCCGCTCAGCGTATACAGCCGGTCGAAAAGGTAGTTGAGCTGGATGTAGTCCTGGGGGGAGAGCAGTGTGCAGAGATAGGTCCGGTTCAGAACCGAAGCGACCGGGTCCGTCCCGTCGCTTAAGTCCCGGAGAATGGTTTCGGGGAACTGCAGCACGTATCGTTTGAATTCATCCACCTCGGATCTCGTCCGGTGCAGACACCCGGCCTGAATGAGGCAAAGGGTGCCGTTTTCCAGCGGGAAGAGCTCGTTGTCAATGAAGATCGAGCCCGCGGTGGTCAGTGAAAAAAGAATTTCATAGTTGTCGTGAAAATGGAACTGCGGCTTTTGCCAGCTCTTGTCCGTCAACAGCCGCAGGCTGTAGTCAAACCGCATGGCTGAATTCACCTCCATTGCCGTCTGCGCCGGCCGCCCGTTGGGATTGACGCGGTCCGGGAGGACCGCATCCCGATTGACTCACACAAAAAGACCATCCAATTTTCCTCCTTCAAGAGTAGCACGGAGAGTATTTTTTGTCCACTGATTTCATTGTAAAAATATCAAATTTGATGAAAAAAGAAAACAAGATTTCACAAGTTATTTCAAAAATCTTTGAATAATTAAGAATCTTATAAAATTATTGGAAGCAAAAACCACCATATGGAAAAGCGATGGACCTGCCGGGAAATACAGAGCGAAAGCACATGCCTCTCTCAGGTGGTGTGAAAAGGGACCGGCACGGCTTTTAGCCGTGCCGGTCCCTTTTCTTCAATGAATGCCGGCGTGGGGATGTCATCCCATGGAGGTGCTGCCGCTCCAGGGCACCTCGAACCCCCGGATCCATCCGCCATCCTGCCGATAGGTGTCGGCATGGACCTTGATGCGGCGCTCCCGAGCGTCCTCAAAGGACAAAAGGAAGGGGTGGGCGAATACACGGTGGCCCTCCGCCTCCAGAAATTCCGTGACCTGGCAGGTGTCGGAGATTCCATTTGGATCACGGGCAAGGTCCGTGACGCTCAGCTGCAGCGAGGCGATGTCCGGGTCGCTGACACAGCCGAACACATAGACGATGTAGCGGTCCAAATCCGAATAGGTGACGCTGTACTCGCCGATGACCACCGGCTCCGACCCATCGCAGTCCAGAACCGGCGCGTAGACCGGATACCAGCCGCCCAAAAGGTTCCAGCGCATGGAGGTCAGCATCACCACATCCTCGTTGCAGGAGAGGTAGAAGAGAGTAAAGGGGTGCACCTGGGGCAGATAGTCCCGGCGCAGAGTCTCCGTCCGGCGGACGCCGGAGCGGTCCTCCTGATTCCGCAGCGCCTGGATGGGTAGAAAACCGTAGAGGTTGGTGAGGACCATGAAAAAAACAAGGGCCAGCGCCGCCGCCGTCCGGCGCAGGGCCTTTTTCCGCCGGGAAAGCTCCGTCTTTTTTACTGATTTGTGATCGCTCATGGCGCAGCCTCCTCTCCCGGCAGGGGGATGTATTCCTCCAATTGGTAGCCGTGGGAATCGTAGTACAGCGTAAACCCATTCTCCCCCTCCGGAAGCGGAAAGCTGATGGTTGTGTACCAGGCGCCTGTGTTGCCGCTGCCGCCGTAGAGGCGCTCCAGCTCATTGCCTGATTCATCCAGAAAAACCACGTCCCGCACCAAAGACTCCGAGGCGCAGCGGAAGGGATTGCGGTTGTAGGCACAGAGATAGACCCGGACGCGGGAGTCGCCGTTGGCGTCCATGTGGTTCGGTTCCAGGCCGTAAACCCGCAGCACGCTGCCGCCCACCGTCCAGCGGTAGTCCGTGAGGCAGACGCTCTCCGGCGCGGCACCGCTCATGAAGCGGCCCCCATAGGAGGGGGAGATGCGGCAGCGCAGATTGTTATAGGCGCTGCCGAAGAGGGGGAGGGTAAAGAGGATGTAGAGGCAGAGCAGCAGGAGCAGCGCCCCCGAGAGGCGGGAGAGAATCAGCCACCCCAGCGGATACTGACGGTTCATGGCCCGGCCGATCTCAGCAGGATCGCCCATGGCCTCCACGGCGGCCTGCGCGGCCGCCTCCTCATCGCTTCCGGAAGATTGCAGCGCCTCCGCCCGGTCCTCCAGATGGTCCCGGAGCTCCCGGCGGATGCTGTCCCGCTCCTCCGGCGTGGCGTGGCGCACCTCCCGGCACACCTGTTGGCAAAAGGTTTCAAAAAGCTCCATCCGCCGCTCCTCACGCAAGCCCCATGGCCTGCTCCAGCACCGCGTTGACGCTGTGGCTGTAGCGGCGCCACTGCTCCGCCTCCGCCTTCAAAGCAGCGGCGCCCTTTTCCGTCAGGCGGTAGTATTTCCGCTCCCTGCCGGAGGGGGCCTGGGTCCGGTAGGACTCCACTGCGCCGGAGCGCTCCAGGCCGTGGAGAATGGGGTAGAGGGTTCCCTCCTTCATCTCAAAGGTGTGGTCCGACTGGCGCTCTAACTCCGCGATCATCTGATAGCCGTACATGTCCCCCTGGCTCAGCAAAGAGAGCACCAGCAGCGCGGTGTGGTCCATGGTTTGCTTCCGGCCCATAGGCAAGCTCCTTTCATACATCGATTCTCTATGTATAGCATACCTTGAAACTCGAGGCATGTCAAGGAGAAACCTGTGCGCAAAAGGGAAAAACGCCCGCCGGAATAATTTCCGGCGGGCGTTCATCTTACTTACCCAAGGACTGGTTTTTTTCGTACGCGGCGATGACCGCGTCCATCACCGTGGCCCGGAAGGCGCCCTGTTCCAGGGTACGCACCCCTTGAATGGTGCTGCCTCCGGGGGAGCAGACCGCGTCCTTGAGGACGCCTGGGTGATCGCCTGTCGCAAGGATCAGCCGGGCGGTGCCGGCGGTCATCTGCGCGGCCATCTCCAGCGCCTGAGCCCGGGGCAGGCCGCAGGCCACGCCTCCGTCGGCCATGGCCTCCACAAAGAGGTTTACAAAAGCGGGGCCGCAGCCGGACACGGCGCTGCCCGCGTCGATGAGACGCTCCGGCAGCCGGCAGAAAAGGCCGGCTCCGGCCATGAGGGAGAGGAACTCCTCCGTCCGTTCACCGTCCACACCCTCGCCGGGAGCGTACAGGATCATCCCCTCGCCGATGGAGGAGGGCGTGTTGGGCATGATGCGAAGCACCGGATAGCTTCCCCCGGCCAGACGCCGGATATCCGCGGTGGTCAGTCCCGGAGCCATGGACACCAGAATAAAGCCGTCGCCTCGCTCCTTCAGAATGGGGGCGATGCCGGAGAGCAGGTCCTCGGTCATCTGGGGCTTGACGCCTAAGAAGATGTACTCCGCCTGTCTTGCGATGGTCTCGTTGTCGGATACCCGGCACCCCAACTTGACGGCCAGCGATTCCGCCTTGGACCGGGTGCGGTTGGCCAGGAGAACCTGATCTGCGGAAACGGTCTTGCAGGCCGCCGTGGCCAGGGCGGTCCCCATGTTGCCGGTGCCGATGAAGCCTAAAATTGCCATAGAAAACTCCTCCAGTTTCAGCGGGCGCGCCCGCTTTATTCTTAAAATTCCCGGAATTCAGTATAGCAGATTGAAAAGCGTTTGCAAGTTTGGTTTATTTTCTGACAAACGGTTCATCCTAAGGAGGATCATTAAGGAGGGATTGTTTTGGCAGACAAGACGAAGGAAGTGACCCCGGAGAGCGGCGACGGGGAGAAGAAAGAGGCGCCGGAGCGCTGGCAGCAGCAGATCGTGGACATGGGCAGCGCCACCACGCGAAACAGCCATGGCGCCATCCACTGCCTGACCATCGTGGGACAGGTGGAGGGCCACATGGTTCTCAATCAAAATACAAAGACCACAAAGTATGAACATGTGATGCCGCTGCTGGCCTCCTTGGAGGAGTCAGAGGACATCGACGGGCTGCTGCTCCTGCTCAACACAGTGGGCGGGGATGTGGAGGCGGGCCTTGGCATCGCGGAGCTGATCTCCGGCATGCAAAAGCCCACAGTTTCCCTGGTGTTGGGCGGCAGCCACTCCATCGGCGTGCCGCTGGCGGTATCGGCCAAGGTGAGCTTTGCCGTGCCCTCGGCCTCCATGACCATTCATCCGGTGCGCATGAACGGGACCATGATCGCCGCGCCCCAGACCTACAATTATTTTGACCGGCTGCAGGAGCGGATTGTGAAGTTCGTCTGCAAAAACTCCCACATCAGCGAGAAAAAATTTCTGGAGCTGATGCTCAAAACCGGTGAGATGGCGGCGGATGTGGGCAGCGTGCTCTACGGCGAGGAGGCGGTGAGCCTGGGGCTGATCGACCATGTGGGCGGGCTTTCCGAGGCGCTGGAGTGCCTTTATGGACAAATTGATGAGAAAAAGCATCCGGCGGAGTAAACGCCGGATGCTTCTTCTTTTCACAACGCGCCTATCGGAACTCCTCCACGCGGAGGGCCCGGGTGGCGTTTAAAATGGCAAGGAAGGCAACGCCCACGTCGGCGAATACAGCCTCCCACATGGTGGCCGCGCCGAAGGCGCCCAACGCAAGCACGGCGGCCTTAACGCCCAGGGCGAACCAGATGTTCTGCTTGACGATGCGCAGCGTCTTGCGGGAAATCCGCATGGCTGTTGCAATCTTGGAGGGCTTGTCGTCCATCAGCACGATGTCGGCGGCCTCGATGGCCGCGTCGGACCCCAGGGCGCCCATGGCAATGCCGATGTCGGAGCGGGTCAGGACAGGGGCGTCGTTGATGCCGTCGCCCACAAAGGCAACCTTGCCGCCGGGGCTTTTATCGGCCAGCAGCCGTTCCATCCACTCCACCTTGTCGGCGGGCAGCAGCTCGGCATGGTATTCATCGATCCCCAGTTCCGAGGCGATGGCCTCCGCTGTGGCCCTGGAGTCGCCGGTGAGCATCACGGTCTTGCGGACGCCGCCGGCCTTCAGGTCGGCGATGGCGTCTTTCGCGTCTTCCTTGGGCTGGTCGGCGATGAGGATGTGGCCGGCGTAAACGCCGTCCACCGTCACATGGACGATGGTGCCAGGCAGTTCGCAGGGCTGAAAGGCAATGTGCTGGCGGTTCATCAGGCGGCTGTTGCCCGCGCAGACCCGTTTGCCGTCGACGCAGGCGCATACGCCGTGGCCGGCGATCTCCTCCACGTCGGATACCCGGGCCGGGTCCGGCTCCGCCTTGCAGGCGGCCTTCAGAGAGAGGGAGATGGGGTGGTCGGAATAGTACTCCGCAAGAGCGGCGTACTCCAGGAGCTGCTCCGCTTTCAGGCCGGACTCCGGATGGATGGCGGTGACGGAGAAGGTGCCGCGGGTCAGCGTGCCGGTTTTGTCAAAGATAACGGTCTCCGTGTTGGCCAGCGCCTCTAAGTAGTTGCTGCCCTTGACCAGGATGCCGCATTTGGAAGCGCCGCCGATGCCGCCGAAAAAGCTGAGAGGCACGGAGATCACCAGAGCGCAGGGGCAGGAGATCACAAGGAAGATCAGCGCCCGGTGGAGCCAGTCGGACCACACGGTGCCTGATAGGAACGCGGGCAGCGCGCTGTCCGGCGCCAGGGCAAGAACGGCGGAGGGAAGGAGAAAGAGCAGCGCCGCCGCCGCAACCACACAGGGCGTGTAGTACCGGGCAAAGCGGGTGATGAAATTTTCACTGGCGGACTTTTTCTCACTGGCATTCTCCACCAGATCCAGGATTTTGGACACAGTGGACTCGCTGCTCTCCCGGGTGACCTGAATCCGAAGCACGCCGGTCTGGTTGACGCAGCCGCTGATCACCGCGTCGCCGGGCATCACGTCCCGGGGCACGGATTCCCCGGTCAGAGCGGCGGTGTCCAGGGCGGAGCTGCCCGACACCACGGTGCCGTCCAAGGGCACCCGTTCGCCGGGCTTTACCACGACAATGGCGCCCACAGACACCTCCTCAGGGTCCACCTGACTCAGCTGGCCGTCCTCCTCCAGGTTGGCGTAGTCCGGGCGGATGTCCATCAGGGAGGCAATGGACTGGCGGGATTTGCCCACCGCATAGTCCTGGAACAGCTCGCCCACCTGGTAGAACAGCATGACGAACACGGCCTCGGCGTATTCCGCGGTGGCGAAAGCGCCCACCGTGGCCAGCGCCATCAGAAAGTTTTCGTCAAAAACCTGGCCGTGAGCAATGTTGCGTACGGCCCGCCAAAGCACATCCCATCCGATGATGAGATAGGGAATCAGGTACAAAGGCCAGCGGCTCAGAGTAAAGGCCGCCGTGCCGTCCGGGGCTGTGTGACTGAGGGAGAGGAGAGGGACGGAAGCCGGGAGGGAGATGACAGGCAGCAGCTTGACAAGGATCAGCAGTACCGCCGATGTAAGGATGCGGGTCAGCATCTTCTTTTGCTTTTTGCTCATACAGGTTCCTCCGAAAGTGGATTTCGCCTCCGAATAACGGAAGCGGATGTTCGGCGTTGGCCCGCCAGGCAGACAGACGGTGCCGGAGCTTGCCGGCGCCATGGAGCCAGCCGGAGCGCGGGGCCGGCCGCTTTCGGCTGGAGATCAGCCGCGGAGCGCATCACACATGGATCACACAGTCCGGCTCCACCTTTTTGCAGATGGCCACGACCTCCTTGAGTATTTCGTCAAAGCGGGCGTCATCGGCCTCGATGGTCAGCTTCTGGGTCATAAAGCTGACGGCGGCGTCGTGTACGCCGTCGATTTTCCTGATGGCATTCTCCATTTTCGCCGCGCAGTTGGCACAGTCCAGATCGGTCAGGTTGTAGCGCTTTTTCATGTGGGTTCCTCCTCATTTATCAATAAAAATTTGAATTTACTCGGAAACGTGCTCAATTCCCTGGTCGATGATGGTTTTCACGTGGTCATCCGCTAAAGAGTAAAACACCGTCTTGCCCTCCCGGCGGGATTTGACCAGCCTGGCGTTTTTCAGCGCCCGGAGCTGATGGGAAATGGCGGACTGGGTGAGCCCCAGAAGCTGGGCGATGTCGCACACGCACATCTCCGCCTCAAAGAGCACATATAGGATGCGGACGCGGGTGGAATCGCCGAAAATGCGAAACAGCTCCGTCAGGTCGTAGAGCGCATCCTCACTGGGCAGCTCCTTGCGGACCCGCTCCACGATGTCCTCGTGGGCGTGGATAAAGTCACAGCACTCCACATTATACTGGTCTTCCATGGGATCGCCTCCTAACAAATGAATGATTGTTCATATGTTCATTATATGCAAGATATAAACTTTGTCAAGCCCTCAATGAAAAAAATCCGTCGGCGGGCGGTTTGGGCAGAAGCGGAAAGCGCAAATAGTTGGAAAATAGAGTGCATTTTTGTGGAAATCACAGGGCCGGTGTGGTAAAATACAATATTATCCTGCAATAAAAGCGGAAAACGCCCGGCGGCAAAGCGGCTTGACCGGGGTGCGGACCTCCGCTATAATGACCAAGATGATCCGTTTGCCTGGGAAAACTGCGTAAAAGACTTTACTTTCAGGAAAACCGGGTATGAAATCAGGCGCATGGATCAAAGGCGGGCTGGAACAGGGCCTGCTTTTCCATTGAAGCTGACAGACAGAGGTGAAAGCATGCATTTACTCAAGGCGCTGGAGATACAAGGCTTCAAATCGTTTCCGGACAAGACCGTCCTGAATTTTGGAGAGGACATCACCGCCATTGTGGGACCCAACGGCAGCGGTAAGTCCAACATCTCCGACGCCATCCGCTGGGTGATGGGGGAGCAGAGCACCAAGAGCCTGCGGGGCGCCAAGATGGAGGATGTGATCTTCGGGGGTACGGAAAAGCGGGGCCAGGTGGGCTTTGCCCAGGTCACGCTGGTCATCGACAATACCGAGCATATCTTCCCCACCATGGACGAGGCGGAAGTGGCCGTCACCCGGCGCTATTACCGCAGCGGCGAATCCGAATACTACATCAACCGTCAAAGCGTCCGGCTCAGGGACGTATACGAGCTTTTTTTAGATACCGGCATGGGCCGGGAGGGCTACTCCATCATCGGGCAGGGCAAAATCGACGAGATTTTGTCCGTCAAGAGCGGTGAGCGCCGGGAGGTCTTTGAGGAGGCAGCGGGCATCTCCAAATACCGCCACCGCAAGGAGGAGTCGGAGCGCAAGTTGGAGCGCACGGAGGAGAACCTGGTGCGCATCAACGACAAGATCGCCGAGCTGGAGCTCCAGGTGGAGCCGCTGCGGGACCAGGCGGAAAAGGCCAAGCGCTACCTGGTGCTCCGGGATGAGATGCGCGTTTTGGAGATCTCCGTCTGGCTGGAGAACCTGGAGACGCTGAAGGCGGGCGCGCGGCAGCTGGAATCGGATTTCCACGAGGCGCAGGCCCAGCGGGACCGGGCCCGGGAGGAGCTGAACGCGCTCTACGCCCAGTCGGAGCGCTGTGGCGCGGATATGCAGCAAAAGGACATCGAGGCGGAGCAGGTCCGTGGTCAAATTTCGGAGCTGGAGACGAAGATCCATGATGAGGAGGCCGGCGTCGCCGTCCTCCGCTCCAACATCCGCCACGCTGAGGAGACCATTGAGCGCATCGACCGGGAGCTTGCCGAGCAGGAGGAGCGATCCGGCGGGATGCAGTCCCAGATCGACGAGCAGACCAGCCGTATCGCGGCCATCGACGCCCAGGCCGCCCTTCTCCGGCAGGAATTGGAGGAGCTGTTGAGCCAGGCGGAGGAGGCCTCCCGCCTGGCGGGCGGCAGGCAGTCTCGGGCGGAGGCACTGCGGGCCCGGGAGGCCATTGCCGTGGCCGCGGCCTCAGAGTGCCGGGCGGAGTCCTCCGCCCTTGCGGCGGAGAGCCGGGAGCTTGGCGAGCGTGCCGCCGCGATAGAAGGGGAGCTTGCCTCCGCCCAAGAGCGGCTGCGCCAGAGTGAGCAGGAGGCCCGGGAAAACCGGCGCGCCCTGGAGGAGGCGAAGGAGGAGGCCACCGCCGTCTCCAACATCATCGCCGGACACGCCATGAAGATGGCCGAGCGCAAGCGCCGTCACAAGGAAGCCACGGACAGGCGGATGAAGCTGACCATGGACGCGGGGGCAATGGACAACCGCATCCGCCTCCTTGAAGAGATGGAAAAGGAGTACGAGGGCTTTTCCAAGGCGGTGCGCATGGTGATGCAGGGGTCCCTGCGGGGCATCCACGGCCCGGTGGCAAGCCTGATGAACACGGAGGAAGCTTACTCCGTGGCCATTGAGATCGCCCTGGGAGCGGGCCTGCAGAATATCGTGGTGGACCGGGAGGAGGACGCCAAGTCCGCCATCGGCTACCTGAAGCAGCGCGACGGTGGCCGCGCCACCTTCCTGCCCCTCTCCGCCATCCGGGGAGAGGAGCTACGGGAGCCGCGGGTGGAGAGCGAATACGGCTTTGTGGGCATAGCCTCCAATCTGGTGCGCTTTGATCCCCAATACAGTGGGATTTTCCTGAATCTGCTGGGCCGCACCGTGGTGGTGGAGGACCTGGACTGCGGCATCGCCATGGCAAGGAAGTATCAGAACCGGTTCCGCATCGTGACGTTAGACGGACAGGTCATCAACCGGGGCGGCTCCATGACCGGCGGCAGCGTCAGCCGCAATGCCGGCGTGCTCAGCCGGGCGGGAGAGCTCAAGCGGCTTAAGTCCCAGGCCGGGGCGCTGCACCAGAAATTGGAGCAGGCCCGGGCCGATGAGGAAAGCGCCGGCCGGGAGCTCTCCGCCGCCCAGTACGAGGTGGAGGTTGCCGAGGGGCAAAAGCGCCAGGCGGAGGACGAAGTGCTGCGACTGGAGGGCAGCGGGAACCACTATGCAATTTTGATCGACAGTCTGAAAAGCAGCTGCGAAACCTTTGAGGGAGAATTGGCCTCCGTGCGGGGCAGGCTGGAGGACAACCGGGCCCGGGCCGAGGCGATTGAACAGGAGACGGCCCGCCAGGACGGCCTGGCCGCCCAATACCGCTCCCAGGCGGAGGAGCAGCTCTCCGGCCAGTCGGAGCTTTTGGAGCGCAGCGGCACCTTGGCGGAGTCCATCAGCCAGCGAAAATCCGGCCTCGCGGCCCTCAACGCCGAGCGGGAGGTTACGGAGCGGTCCCTTGAGGATCTGCGGCGTCTCCAGTCTCAGATGTCCGGCGACCAGGGAGAGAAGGAGCAGCTGAAGGCCCGGTATGAAAAGACCATCGCCGAGGCCGAGGGGGAGATCGCCCTGCACGACGGCGCGGTCGGGGCGCTGCGCGGGCAGAGCCAGTCCCTCCAGCAGCGGCTGGGCGCCATCAATGAGGAGAAGATCGCCCTGGAGGCCGAGCGCACCGCAAGGAACAGGGCGGGGCAGGAGATGAATGAGACGCTGCTGAATCTGGAGCGCTCCGCCTCCCGCCTGGAGCAGAAGATCGCCACCTCCGCTCTGGAGGAGAAGCAGATTCTGGACCGGCTGTGGGAGCACTACGAGCTCAGCCACTCCGACGCCCAGGCCCAGCGCATCGAATTGGAGAGCCTGCATAGGGCCAACCGCCGCATCGGCGAGCTCAAGAGGGAGATCGGCTCCCTGGGCACGCCCAACATCGGCGCCATCGAGGAGTTTGGACGGGTCAACACCCGCTATACCTACCTCTCCGGCCAGCGGGACGACGTGGAGCGGGCCAAGGAGGAGCTGGCCGGGATCATCGACGAGATCACCCGGGAGATGACCGGGATTTTCGCCGAGCAGTTCAAGCTGCTCAACGAGAGCTTTCAGGAGACGTTTCTGGAGCTCTTCGGCGGCGGCCAGGCACGGCTGGAGCTGGAGGACGAGGAGGATATCCTGAACTGCGGCATCGACATCAAGGTCCAGCCGCCGGGGAAGAGCCTGAAGACCATCACGTTGCTCTCCGGCGGAGAGAAGGCCTTTGTGGCCATTGCGCTGTATTTCTCCATATTGAAGGTACATCCCACGCCATTTTGCGTAATGGATGAGATCGAGGCGGCACTGGACGACGCCAACGTCACCCGCTTTGCAAAATACATGCGGCGCATCGCCGGACGCACCCAGTTCATCGTCATCACCCACCGCCGGGGCACCATGGAAGAGGCGGATGTGCTCTACGGCGTGACCATGCAGGAGCGGGGCGTCAGCAAGATTTTGACCATCAATTTAAACGATCTGGCCAAGGAACTGAAGATCCGGTAAGAAGAATTCTGCGGTTCTCCCGGAGCTTGGCCGGGAATACTTAAGAGTGATCCTTTTATTGAAGCAGAATCCATTGAAACTGAGGAGCGGACGTATGGGCTTTTTTAGCAAACTGAAAAAAATCTGGCAGGAGGACATCATCGGCTATTCCATTTCCCCGGACGACGAGGCGTTTTTTGACGACTTGGAGGAAATGCTGATCTTAGCGGACGTGGGGATGGAAACCTCCACCAAGGCGGTGGAGCAGCTGCGCTCCCGTATGAAGCGGGAGGGCATCTCCGGAGAGAGCGCCGTCAAGGAGGCGCTGCGGGAGATTCTGGCCCAGATGCTGGATGTGGGGGACGAGGCCCTGGACCTTTCCACCAGGCCCAGCGTGGTGCTGGTGATCGGCGTCAACGGCGTGGGTAAAACCACCTCCATCGGCAAGTTAGGCTACCGGCTGCGCCAGGAGGGAAAGCGGGTGCTGCTGTGCGCTGCGGACACCTTCCGGGCCGCCGCCGCCGATCAGCTCCAGATTTGGGCGGAGCGTTCCGGCTGCGAACTGGTGCGCCAGCATGAGGGCGCCGACCCCGGCGCGGTGCTCTTTGACGCCTTGCAGGCAGCCCGGGCCCGGGGCGCGGACGTGGTGCTCTGCGACACCGCGGGGCGGCTGCACAACAAGCAGAACCTGATGAATGAGCTTTCGAAGCTCTCCAAGATCATCGACCGGGAATGCCCCGGCGCCGCAAGGGAGACGCTGTTGGTGCTGGACGCCACCACGGGCCAGAACGGCCTGATTCAGGCAAAGCAGTTCAAGGAGACCGCCGGACTCACCGGCATCGTGCTCACCAAGTTGGACGGCACCGCCAAGGGAGGGATCGTCATCGCCATCGCCCAGGAGTTAGGCGTGCCCGTCAAGTACGCGGGCGTGGGCGAGGGGCTGGAGGACCTGCGGCCCTTTGACGCAAGGGAGTACGTGGAGGCCATCATTTAAAGAAGACAAGGAAAGGAGCGGCTATGATTACGATGTTCAACCGCAGGGAGCTCACCGTGGTGTGGGGCATGGAGAAGCTGAACGCGCTGCGCGCCGCCCTGTCCGAGGCCGGGATTGAGAGCGCAGTGAAAGCGCCCGGCCTGGCCGCCGACGCCCTGAACCATGCCCAAGTGGGCGGTTTGGAGACGCGTACGCCGCAGCGGCGGGAATATATCCTCTATGTGGCAAAGGAGGACTACCAGCGGGCGGCGGCCCTGATACGGGGCAGGGCCTGAGTGGAGTCTATTAAGAAATAGGAGTAAGTCATGACCAGAATAGACGGCCGGGCGATAGATGAACTTCGCCCCATTCAAATCACCACCGATTTTGTCAAATTTGCCGAAGGCAGCTGCCTCATCGCGTGCGGCGATACCAAGGTGCTCTGCTGCGCCAGCGTGGAGGAGCGGGTCCCGCCCCACGTGGCTGAGGGGAGCGGCTGGGTGACGGCGGAGTACTCCATGCTGCCCCGGGCCAACCGGGAGCGCAGCAAGCGGGATGTGTCCAAGCTGAAGCTGAGCCCCCGCAGCGCGGAGATTCAGCGCCTGGTGGGCAGAAGCCTGCGCGCTGCCGTGGACCTAAAGCGATTGGGAGAGCGTACCATCACCATCGACTGCGATGTGATCCAGGGCGACGGGGGAACCCGGACGGCCTCCGTCACCGGCGGCTTCATCGCCCTGGCCCTGGCCTGCCGGAAGTTAGTGGCCGACGGCGTGTTGGGCGCGACGCCCATCCGCCGCTTTGTCTGCGGCGTCAGCGCCGGCATTGTGGATGAAACGCCCATGCTGGACCTGTGCTACAGCGAGGATTCCCGGGCCCAGGTGGACCTGAACTGCGTGATGAATGAGCTTGGAGAGCTGATCGAGCTTCAGGGCACCGGCGAGGGCCGGGCCTTCACCCAGGCGGAGCAGCAGGAGCTGGTGCGCCTGTGCGCCAAGGGAAACCGGGAGCTGGTCGCACTGCAAAAGCGCGTGGTAGGAGGGCTGTAAGATGAAATTTGTACTGGCTTCCCGGAATCCGGGAAAACTGACGGAACTGGCGCTGACGCTGAAGGAGCTTGGGGTGGAGATCGTCCTCCAGTCCGACCTCGGATTGGATGTGGAGGTGGAGGAGACCGGCACCACTTTTGGGGAAAATGCCAGATTGAAGGCACAGGCCGTGTGCAGCGCCTCGGGGCTTCCGGCCATCGCCGATGACTCCGGACTGTGCGTGGATGTGCTGGACGGCGCGCCCGGGGTGTATACCGCCCGTTACGGCGGGGAGGACCTGGATGACCGGGGCCGTTATCTGCTGCTTTTAAATTCCCTCCGGGGTCAGACCAACCGCTCCGCCTGCTTCCGCACCGCCATCGCCTGTGCCTTTCCCGACGGGGACCTTTTGGAGGCGGAGGGGGAGTGCCAAGGAACCATCGCTTTTGCGCCCATGGGGGACCAGGGCTTTGGCTATGACCCGGTGTTTTTTGTGCCGGAGCTGCGCAAGACCTTTGCCCAGATGAGCCTGGAGGAGAAGGCGGCCATTTCCCACAGGGGAAAGGCGCTGAGGGCCTTTGCGGCGGAGTTGGGACAATATTTAAAGAGACAGGAGAAATAGATGGAACTGACAAGTAAGCAGAGGGCCCAGCTGCGGGGCCTGGCCAACGGAGAGGACGTGATCGTCCACATCGGCAAGGACGGCATCACGGAGAACCTCATCAAGCAGGCGGACGGAGCCCTGGAGGCCCGGGAGCTCATCAAGTGCCGGGTGCTGGAAAACTCCGTGTACACGGCCCGAGAGGCATGTGAGGAGCTGGCCCGGCTGACGCACAGCGAACAGGTGCAGGTCATTGGCAGCAAATTTGTGCTCTATCGGCAGAACCGGGACAAGAGCAGACGGAAAATCCAGCTGGTCAAGGCGGCGCCGAAGTCCCTTTGACAATTGTTCAAAATTAGTTTACAATCCAGCGGAAACCATTTGACACGAAGCAGCGTCCTAAAGAAAATAGAGGAAAAGGGGAGCGATGTATGCGTATCGGTGTCTATGGCGGGACATTCAATCCGCCCCATCTGGGCCATATCACCGCGGCAAAGGCGGTTTTTGAGCTTTTGAAAATAGACCGTCTTCTGCTGATCCCGGCCAGGGAGCCGCCGCACAAGGTGCTGCCTCCCGGCAGCCCCACGGCGGATCAGCGGCTGGAGCTGACGCGGCTGGCCGCCGATCAGATGGGCCTGGGCAGCAATGCCCAGGTACTGGATATTGAACTGCGCCGGGAGGGAAAAAGCTACACAAGTGACACCCTGGAGCAGCTCCATGCGCAGTACCCGGGCGCTGAGTTCTGGCTTTTGATGGGCACGGATATGTTTTTGACCTTCCAGGCCTGGAGGGATCCGGCCAGGATACTGAGCCTTGCCGGGATCGCCGCGTTTGGCCGCACCCAGGCCGATACCAAAGAGCTCTTCCTTGTGCAGCAGGACTACCTGCACCGCACCTATCCGGACGCAAGGATTTTCACATTAACGCTGCCCCATGTGGTGGATGTCTCCTCCACCGAGCTCCGGGAGGAGTTGGGCCGGGGCGGCGGACAGCAGTATCTGCCTCCCGCGGTATACGGCTACATTCTGAGAGAGGGCCTTTACGGCACCGGCGCGGACTTGAAGCATCTGACGCCGGAGCAGCTGCGGCCGGTGGCGCTGAGCTACCTCAAGCACAAGCGCATACCCCACGTCTTAGGCACGGAGCAGGAGGCGGTCCGGCTGGCGGAGCGTTACGGGGCGGATGTGAAGATGGCCCGGGAGGCCGCTCTGCTCCACGACTGCACCAAGAAACTGGATATCCAGGAGCAGCTGGAGCTTTGCAGCCGTTATGGCGTGGAGCTGGACGAACTGGAGCGCAACGCGCTGAAGCTGATGCATGCCAAGACCGGGGCGGCCATTGCCAAGTACGTGTTCGGCGAGCCGGAGGAGGTGGTGGAGGCCATCCGCTGGCACACCACCGGAAAAGCGGAGATGAGCGTGCTGGAAAAGGTGTTGTATCTGGCGGATTACATTGAACCCAACCGGGATTTCCCCGGAGTGGAGGAGCTTCGTGAGGCATGCTACCGCAGTCTGGACGAGGGACTGGAGATGGGATTGCAGATGACGGCGGACGAGATGAACCAGCGTGGCAACCCCATCCATAAAAATACGCTGGAAGCGCTCAGCGAGCTGAAAGGAAAGAACGGGCGTGGATAAATACCAAGGTAAGCGGGTGGGTCAGAAAAGCCCCAGGGGGCCAAAGAAAAAACTGACCAAGAAGCAAAAGTGGATGGTGGCGGGCGCGGCGGTGTTGGCCGTGGCGCTGGTGCTGCTGATTGCCTATATGCTTCTCTTTGTAAGGCCGGAGGTCCCTGGAGCGGGCAAGCAGGAAAAGGAGCAGGAGGACCCGGTGAGTTCCGAGGAGGGCGTGCAGCCCAAGGCCACCGGAGAGCGCAAGTCCAAGGACTACTATACTATTCTGGTGTTAGGACGGGATACCGGGGGCGGCGGCAACTGTGACACCATGATGCTGGCGTCCTATGATGTGACCAATCAGAAGATGACAGTGATGAACATCCCCCGCGACACCATGGTGAACGTCTCCTGGGACGTGAAAAAGATCAACTCCGTCTACAACTTCTACGGCGGCGGGGAAAAGGGCATCGACGCGCTCTACAAGGAGATTTCCCAGCTGGTGGGCTTTGTGCCCGATTACCGGGTGATCGTGGAGTGGGAAGCCGTGGGCAAGTTAGTGGACGCCATGGACGGGGTCTATTTCGAGGTGCCCCGGGATATGGATTATGAGGACCCCTATCAGGACTTGTCCATTCACATCAAAAAGGGATATCAGAAGCTCACTGGCGAACAGGCCATGGGCGTGGTCCGGTTCCGGGACGGGAAAAACGGGTATAATAACGGCGACATCGGCCGCATTGAGACTCAGCAGAATTTTCTCAAGGCCGTGATTTCCCAGCTGCTTCAGGTGAAGAACCTGACAAAAATTGAGAAGTTTGCAAAAATCTTTACCGAGTGTGTGGAGACGGACCTGACCTGGCAGAACCTCTTCTGGTTCGGTAAGTCCGCCATTGTGGGCGGTCTCTCCATGGACAACGTGAACTTTGTCACCATGCCCTATAAGGGAGTATATGCCTGGAGCCGCAGCTATAAGCAGACCCTCTCCTATGTGGTGCCGGTGGCCGACGAGCTGCTGGAACTGGTCAACAACTCCCTCAGTCCCTATGTGGAGCCCTCCAGGATGTCTGAGCTGGACATCATGTTCGTCAACTCCGACGGCAGCATCGGCTCCACCACCGGACGGGTGGAGGACGCCAAGGCGGCGGTCCCGCCTGTCACCTCCTCCGGAGAAGGGACCACGCCTCCGGAGACAGGCGGCGAGACGACCTCACCCGAGACCGGTGGTGAAACCACGCCTCCGGAGACGGGCGGGGAAACGGTGCCGCCAGAGACAGGGGGAGAGACAATGCCGCCGGAAACGGGCGGGGGAACCACGCCCCCAGAGACGGGCGGCGAGACGACGCCTCCTTCCACCGGCGGGGAAACCACGCCTCCGGAGACGGGCGGCGAGACGACGCCTCCCTCCACCGGCGGGGAAACCACACCTCCTGATACAGGCGGGGAGGTCATGCTGCCTCCCTCCACCGGCGGGATCGACAATTGGCCGGTACCCGGCGAACCCACACAGCCGGCCCAGTCCGCGGGAACTCCGGCGGATTCCATGGCCGCATAGAAAGGAAGAAATGGAATGACCCCAAAAGAAATTGCATTGGCTGCCGCCGCCGCATTGGACAGCAAAAAGGGCGGAGACATCAAAGTCCTTGAGATCACAGACCTGACCACACTGGTGGATTATTTTGTCATTGCCACCGGCACCTCCAACACCCAAATCTCCGCCTTGTGCGGCGCCGTGGAGGAAAAGCTGACAACCCAGGGGGAGGAGCCTTTGCACAGGGAGGGCTACCGGGACGGAACCTGGGTGCTGCTGGACTACGGCAGCGTGGCAATCCACGTGTTCTCCGAGGAGGCCAGGGAATTCTACTCCCTGGAGCGGCTCTGGAGCGACGGCAAAGAGGTGGATTTGACCGGCGTGCTGACAAAAGAGTAAGCGAATTCAAAGAGTGCTCTTGACAAAAGCTGCAAACCTCCGTAGAATATTCCTGTTAAAGACGTTGAAGGGAAGAAAGACGGATACGACGCCTTCAGAGAGCCGGCGGCCGCTGCGAGCCGGTGGGGAGTTCCGTGTATAACTGATCCCGGAGTTTTCCGTCCGATGCCTCTGGCCTAAGATGGAACGGTTTGGCCCCGTTACCGGCTGAGATCCTTTGGATCACTGAGGGCCGTCCGGGCAACCGGCGGCTGAATCAGGGTGGTATCGCGTATCAACGCCCCTGACCAAATGGTCAGGGGCGTTTTATTTAAGAGAAAACTTTCATGAATATGAGGGAGAAGCGCAATGAAATACGATTTCACAGCGATTGAAAAAAAGTGGCAGGAGAAGTGGCTGAAGGAAAAGACCTTCGCCGCGGTCAACGGCGATGCTTCCCGGCCCAAGTTCTACGGCCTGGTGGAATTCCCCTATCCCTCCGGACAGGGTCTCCACGTGGGACATGCCCGGCCCTATACCGCCATGGACGTGGTGGCCCGGAAAAAGCGGATGGACGGTTATAACGTCCTCTTTCCCATCGGCTACGACGCCTTTGGCCTGCCCACGGAGAACTACGCGGTCAAAAACCACATCCATCCCGCCAAAGTGACCCATGACAATGTGGCGAACTTCCGCAAGCAGCTCCAGATGCTGGGCTATTCCTTTGACTGGGATCGGGAGGTCAACACCACCGATCCGGACTACTACAAGTGGACCCAGTGGATTTTTCTCCAGCTCTATCAGAAGGGCCTGGCCTACAAGGCCTCCATGCCCGTGAACTGGTGCACCTCCTGCAAAATCGTCCTGGCCAACGAAGAGGTGGTGGAGGGTGTGTGCGAGCGCTGCGGAGGCGAGGTCATCCGCAAGGAGAAGAGCCAATGGATGCTTGCCATCACCAAGTATGCCGACCGCCTGATCGACGATTTGGACGGCCTGGACTTCATCGAGCGGGTCAAGACCCAGCAGAAGAACTGGATTGGCCGCAGCGAGGGCACCGAGGTGGACTTCACCACCACCTCGGGCGACACCATGACGGTCTACACCACCCGCTGCGACACCCTTTTCGGCGTCACCTACATGGTGCTCTCCCCGGAGCATCCTTTCCTTGAAAAGTGGAAGGATCAGCTGAAAAACTGGAGGGAAGTGGAGGCTTACCGGGAGGAGGCCGCCCGCAAGTCAGACTTTGAGCGCAGTGAGCTGAACAAGGAAAAGACCGGCGTGCGCCTTCAAGGCGTGGCCGCTGTCAATCCGGTGAACAACACCGAAATCCCCATCTACGTCTCCGATTACGTGCTGATGAGCTACGGCACCGGCGCCGTGATGGGCGTGCCCGGTCACGACCAGCGCGACTGGGAGTTTGCCACCAAGTTCGGCATTCCCATCGTGGAGGTGGTGAAAGGCGGCGACATCACCAAGGAGGCCTTTGCGCTGAAGGACGATACCGGCATCATGGTCAACTCCGGCTTTTTGAACGGTCTGACGGTGAAGCAGGCCATCCCCGCCATGAAGGAATGGGTCACCAAGCAGGGCATCGGTCATCCCAAGACCAACTACAAGCTCCGCGACTGGGTCTTCTCCCGTCAGCGCTACTGGGGCGAGCCCATTCCCCTGGTCAACTGCCCCAAGTGCGGCTGGGTGCCCCTGCCGGAGTCGGAGCTGCCGCTGCTGCTGCCGGAGGTGGACTCCTATGAGGTCACCGACACTGGCGAAAGCCCCCTGGCCAAGATGACCGATTGGGTCAATACCACCTGCCCCTGCTGCGGCGCTCCGGCCAAGCGGGAGACGGACACCATGCCCCAGTGGGCCGGGTCCAGCTGGTATTTCCTGCGCTATATGGACCCCCACAACGATAAGGCCCTGGCCTCCAAGGAGGCGCTGGACTACTGGTCCCCCGTGGACTGGTACAACGGCGGCATGGAGCACACCACGCTGCATCTGCTCTACAGCCGCTTCTGGCACAAGTTCCTCTACGACATCGGCGTGGCGCCCACATGCGAGCCCTATGCCAAGCGTACCAGCCACGGTATGATCTTAGGCGAGGGCGGCGAAAAGATGTCCAAGTCCAGGGGCAATGTGGTGAATCCCAATGACATTGTGGATCAGTTCGGTGCCGACACCATGCGCACCTATATCATGTTCATCGGCGACTTTGAAAAGGCCGCGGCCTGGTCCACCCAGGCGGTGAAGGGCTGCAAGCGTTTTTTGGACCGGGTGTGGAACCTGGCCGAGGCGTGTACCGATTCCCTGGAGCACACCCCCAAGCACGAAGCCGCGCTCCACAAGGCCATTAAGAAGGTCTCCGACGACATTGAGGCTATGAAGTTCAACACCGCCATCGCGGCGATGATGGCGCTGGTCAACGACTTCTATGCAGACGGCTGCACCAGAGGCGACATAAAGACGCTGCTGCTGCTCCTCTCTCCCTTCGCCCCCCATATGGTGGAAGAGATGTGGGAGAACCTGGGCTTTGCCGCCGCCGAGGGTAAGATGGCCTGTGAGATGCCCTGGCCCGCCTACGACGCCGCGAAGACCGTGGCCGCCTCGGTGGAGATGGCGGTGCAGGTTAACGGCAAGCTCAGGGGCACTGTGATCGTGCCCACCGACAGCGCCGAGCAGGATGTGGTGAACGCCGCCCTTGCGGTGGAGCGGGTGGCCAAGGCCGTGGAAAACGGAACGATTGTGAAGACCATTTTGGTGAAAAACAAGCTGATCAACCTGATCGTCAAGAGATAAGATAATATCCGGCCGGAGGTTTTGAGCCTCCGGCCGGGTACTTTTCCGGAGGGGTATACTGAAAAGGGCCCGGACACACAATGGCGGGAATTTGAGATATCATTTTCACATAAGCGCCGATACTATGCCTGATAAAGTGGCCTTCGCCGAAATAAATAAAAAGAACCCCTGCACTTTTGGTGTAGGGGTTCTCCCGTTCAAATCACAGTATATCAATCAGATGAAACTGCATATCAAGCAAAGTGCGATGCAATAATTGCAATGATACATACCAAAGTCACTCCGCCGCAAAAAACGAATATCGCTTTTCTGAGCTTTTTATCCGCTTTTACAGCCATATCTATCTTATCTGAAAAGATTGCAAGAAAGATTGCGGGGATTAAAAACCACCAATATATTTGCATATGAGTTACCGTCCAATTTCAGCTTGAGGAGTACGCCTTATCCGATTTGGATAATAAACATTTCTACCGATACTGAAATACTATCATATCGACTTGTTCCTTTCAAGGCTGCTCGATGAAACCGACAGAGCTTTTCCCATCAATACTTATCTAAAAAGGGGACAATTCGAAGTTCCTCTTGACAAGTGTGCTGTAAACAGGTATAATGCATTCGTTAAAGCCATAGATTATGGCCCTTAAAGTGTCGGGTACCCGGCATTCTGGAGGGAGGGAAATATAAATGTCTGAAGTCCATGTGAAGGAAAATGAATCGATTGACAGCGCGTTGAAGCGGTTTAAGCGCAGTTGCGCAAAGGCCGGCGTTCTGGCGGAAGTCCGCAAGAGAGAGCACTATGAGAGCCCCAGCGTGAAGCGCCGCAAGAAATCTGAGGCAGCCCGTAAAAACCGGAATAAGAAGTTTTATTAATAGAAAAAAGAGGTCTGCGGAAACGCAGACCTCTTTTTTTCTTTCCGGTAATGGGCTTGCCGCGATGGACTGATGACCGGCTATTTCCCCGTTCTGGAGGGGGGCTGGCCGAAAAGAGCGGGCAGAAGGTCCGCCACCTCAGGATACATGAGAAACGCGGTGCTGACCCCCAGCTTTTTGCCGATCTGGAGTTTCCGGCGCAGCGTGTCCGCGTCATCATAGAGGACAAAGTGGGTTTCTCCCCCCTGGACGCAGGTGAAGTACCGGGCCGCCAGGGAAGGGGAGTAGAAGACGGACCGGTCTTTGGAGAGCACTGCGAAAGACTCTGCGGTCAGCGGTGAGCCCTCTCCGGTAGGGGCGGGGAGCGGGAAATCCATCCGCAGGCGCTGTAAGTCCAGGGCGATGCTTCCCTGCCGCACCTTATCCTCCAGATAGGTTTGAAAGTCCCCGCCGGAGATGGCGGTGGTGATCAGGGTGACGGCGCCCGGCATGCGGTAGGTCTCCGGCACATAGAGCACACGCTGGTTTTGCTGCAGCATCTCCTGAAGACGGGCCAGAAACTGCAGCCGGTCCTGAGTGGGTTTTGCCTCAAAGTCAGCCACAACGCCGCTGTAGCCCCGCCGGCAGCACTCCCGGATAACCGCGCCGGCCAGCCGCTGCGGGGCGGTGATGGTGGGTGCGTCCAGGTCGCTGAGGGACAAAAGGCCGCCTCTGGTCTGGATCAGCAGATTGCTGTAGAGCAGCGTGGACTCCGACCCGATGCGGTAGGCCACATGGGCAAAGTTTCGATAGTAGGCTGAGGCCGGACGGATTTGCTCCGGTGTGACAGAAAGATAGAGCTGCAAAGGATCTCCCCCTTGTGGAAGCGTTTGGAAGCTGATATACTGATAACAAGATATGCGAAAGAGGAGCGGAACATGAGTTTTTCCTTGGTGCCGGATGCGGTATTCAATCATTTTTCCCAGATCGCGCCGGATGAGCTGAAGCGGCGCGGGATCACGCTGCTGCTTTCTGACCTGGACTACACACTGGCGGCCAAATCCACCCGGCGGCCGGGGGAGGAGGTCAGACAGTGGATCGACGCCCTTCATGAGGCGGGGATCCAGTTGATGATCGTCTCCAACAACCGTTCCAGCCGACGGGTCGATGAATTCTGTGCCGAGTTGGGCGTGCCCTATCAGGGCCATGCCAGAAAGCCGTCGCCTCAGGGACTCAACGCCGCCATGGAACGGGCGGGAGCCTCCCGCGCATGTACCGCCATGTTGGGGGACAAGCTGTTGACGGATGTGCTGGCCGCCAAGCGGGCCGGTGTTCCCGCGCTGATGGTGGAGCCCGTGGGCGGGCCGGTGACGATGTGGCAGAGGGTAATCCATGCCATGCAGGAGCCCTTTAAGCGCCGCTGTCAGACCGATCTGCGCAGAGGCGGATAGGCCATCCGGATTGGGCTGAAAACCGGCGCGGAGGTCCCGGAACATTAAAATTGGAAAGATTTTTCGGCTTTTCCCACGGAAATACTTGCAATAGGCGTAGAATTGGGATAAAATATCATAGGCTATTTTTGCTTGCACTTTTTTGTAATAGAGAAAATAATCGCAGCAGGTTGTTTTCTCATATTCGTTTGAGGAGGAAAAAATATGGCAACAATTACTGCCGGCGATTTTAGAAATGGCGTCACCTTTGAGATGGACGGCAAGATCATGACCGTGGTGGAGTTCCAGCATGTGAAGCCCGGCAAGGGCGCGGCCTTTGTCCGTACCAAGATGAAGAATGTGGTGACCGGCGCGGTCACTGAGACTTCCTTCAACCCCACCGCAAAGTTTGAGCAGGCCTTTGTGGAGCGCAAGGACGCGGAGTACAGCTACAACGACGGCGACCTGTACTACTTCATGGACCCCGAGACCTTTGATATGGTTCCCTTGAACCGGGACGTCCTGGGCGATGCCTTCCGCTTTGTCAAGGAGAACACCGTCTGCAAGCTGCAGTCTTATAAGGGCAGCGTCTTCGGCGTGGAAGTGCCCAACTTTATGGACCTTGAAGTGACGGAGACAGAGCCCGGCTTTAAGGGCGACACCGCCACCAACGTGACCAAGCCCGCCACGTTGGAGACCGGCGCGGAGATCAAGGTGCCCCTGTTCATCAACGTGGGCGACAAGATCACCATCGATACCCGCACCGGCGAGTATATGTCCCGTTGCAAGGACTAATTTTGTTCGCTCCGGCGCGCTTGCCGGAAAGATAGCTATCCGGCGCGGAATCCTCTGCGCCACGGCTTTGAAAGGAGCTGCAACATGAATATTTCTGAAAAGGTTTCCTACCTGAAGGGTCTGGCCGAGGGCCTGGCGCTGGACGCGGAGTCCAAAGAGGGCAAGCTGATTTCCGTCATCATCGATATCCTGGACGACATTGCCCTGGAGATCGACGACATGCAGGAGGAGCAGTGCGACCTGGAGGATGGCCTGGACGCCGTCAGCGACGATCTGGCTGATCTGGAGAGCCTGGTCTATGAGGAAGAGGACGACGACGAAGACGAGGAGTGCTACGAGACCGTCTGCCCCAACTGCGAAGAGGCCATCTATTTTGACGACTCCATCCTGGAAGAGGGCGAGGTCATCTGCCCCAACTGCGGCGAAAAGTTAGAGTTTGATTTGAGCGATCTGGCCAACGAGGAGAAAGAGGAAGACTGAATCCTGAAAAGGCCCTGACCCAAGTGGTCAGGGCCTTTTTTTGGTTGGAGTAAAAGACCGCTCCCGAAAATCGGGAGCGGTCTTTTTACTGTTTTTGCGCTGAGACAAGAAGCATCATGGGCCGGCGCAGTTCATTCCGCATCCCGGGGAGCTCCAGCATCTCCTCCGGCGGCTGAGGCTCCACCACATGACGGAGCAGGAAGCCGCAGGACAAAAGGGACTCCAGACAGGAAGTCAGCGTCCGGTGGTATTTGGTGACCTTTTCCCCAAGAAAGACCGCTTTACGCGCCCCTTCTTCAAAGTAGCGATCCACCGGAAAGTGGAGGATTTCCCCATCAGGTCCGTAGTACCAGTCCTGAGAGCCGCAGGCGGTGAAAACAGGGTGCTCTGTTGAAAAGAGAAAGGCGCCACCCGGGATGAGCCAGCGATGGATGCGCTGCACCAGATCCGGAAAATCCGCCACATAGTGAAAGGCCAGCGAGCTGATCACCGCGTCGAAGCTCTCCGCGGGGAAGTCCAGGTCCTCCATGGCCGCCCGGCGGTAGGAAATCACGGGAGAGACGGATTTTTTTCGGGCCACCTCCAGCATCTTCTCTGAGAGATCAATGCCCAACACAGAGACGGCACCCTGATCCGCGGCATAGATGCAGTGCCAGCCATAGCCGCAGCCCAGGTCAAGGACCCGCTTACCGGAGAAGTCCGGCAGCAGCTTTTGCAGCGCGGGCCATTCGCCGGCGCCGCTGAGTCCCTGAGTGGAGCGGGACATCTGACTGTATTTTTCAAAAAAGAGAGGGTCGTCGTACTTGTTTTCTTTCATGAAGTCCCTTTCACTGCCGCGGTGGCGTCCATACTGCAAAGCCCGGCGCCGATGGCCGTGGCGAATGTGGCGTTCTCAGGGATGATATAGCGGATGTCGTAGAGGCGGTGAAAAATCTGGAAGGTGGGTTCCACCTGTGGAAGGGTGGTCATGGAGCCGGTCAGAACCACCGTGCGGGTGCCGCAGCCGGTGCAGGCCAACATGGACATGGTGCCGATGGCCTGAAGCACCAGATTCACCGCGCCTGCCGCCAAATCCGCCGGCGTGGCGTCCTCCGCCAGGTTTCCGAAGTTGGCCGCCGTCATATCCGGGTGAAGGGAGGACTCGGCATCCCGGGAGATATCCTGAATAGTCAGGTCCACTTTGCCCAAATCGCCGTCCTGGGCAAGCTTTTTGATCTGTCCAAAGCGCTCCATGCCAACTAACTTGTGGCACAGTCCGCCTAAGGTGCCGCCGCCGATACCGCTGCCGCCGATGTGGCGGATTTCTCCCGTTCGGTTGGCACAGATGAAGGCGGTGCCGGTGCCCATGGACACCACAAGGGCGGATTCCTGGCCGGACAGGGCCAGGGCGCCCAGTCCGCAGGCCGTAAACTCACTGACCACCTCGGTGGGGATGCCGTAGATATTGCCGTCCACATAGGAGGCGCCCACGCCGGTGAGGGCAATGTGGGACACGTCCTGAAGGTTCAGCCGGTTGCTCTTTAAGTAATTGCCCAACGCGCCATAGAGGGAGGTCAGCTGATCCTCCGCCCGCACACGGAGCATGGACAGTACAGTTCCATCCTGCCGGAGTCCCACGATCTTGGTGGTGGAGCCTCCGATGTCGATTCCCAAAATCACACTCATTCCGATTCCTTTCCGGGGTCTGCCCCATGGAAGAATTGTCCTCCCTAAGAATAGGCGACTTTACCAGCAAAGTCAATGCTTTTACATTTGACAAATTATTGGCAAAGAATGATTGATTTTGTGCAGAAAATGGACTATACTCTGAATGAAGCCCTGCAAAAGGGCAATACATGAGGAATCTGAGGGACTGAAATGAGAACCGATGAAAAGCTGAATATGACTATGCTCTGCGATTTTTACGAGCTGACCATGGGCAACGGGTATTTTCAAAACGGCTTAAAGGACCGCATCACCTATTTTGACGTATTTTTCCGCAATGTGCCCGATGGCGGCGGCTTTGCCATTGCCGCCGGGCTGGAGCAGTTGGTGGAGTACATCCAGGACCTTCATTTCTCCGAGGAGGACATCCAGTACCTCAGGGGAAAGAATCTCTTTTCCGAAGAGTTTTTGGAGTATCTGCGCAGCTTTAAGTTTACAGGAGACATCTACGCCGTGCCGGAGGGAACGCCGATCTTTCCCCAGGAGCCCATTGTCACCGTACGGGCGCCGGCCATTGAGGCTCAGCTCATTGAGACGTTTACCCTGCTGACCATCAACCACCAGAGCCTGATTGCCACCAAGGCCAACCGCATTGTCCGGGCCGCCCGGGGCCGCACAGTGCTGGAGTTCGGCTCCCGCAGAGCCCAGGGCGCGGACGGCGCTGTCACTGGCGCCAGGGCCGCCTACATCGGCGGCTGCGGCGGAACAGCCTGTACCATTTCCGACGAGCTGTTCGGCGTCCCCGCCGGCGGCACCATGGCCCATGCCTGGGTGCAGATGTTTGACAGCCAGTATGAGGCTTTCAAGACCTACTGCGAGATATATCCCCACAATGTGGTGCTGCTTGTGGATACCTATAACACCCTCAAGTCGGGTATCCCTGACGCCATCCGGGCCTTCAACGATGTGCTCAAGCCCATGGGGATCACCAAGTGCGGCATTCGCTTGGACTCCGGAGATATGGCCTATCTGACCCGGAGGGCCCGCCAGATGCTGGATGAGGCCGGATGGACGGAGTGCACCATTACCGTCTCCAACTCTCTTGACGAGTATCTGATTCAGGACCTGCTGCTTCAGGACGCCAAGATCGACCAGTTCGGCGTGGGCGAGCGGATGATCACCGCCCGCAGCGAGCCGGTGTTCGGCGGCGTTTACAAGCTTGCCGCCATTGAGGATGAGCAGGGGAACATCATCCCGAAGATCAAGGTCAGCGAGAACGTGGGGAAGATCACCAACCCCCATTTCAAAAAGACTTACCGGTTGTTCAACCGCTGTACCGGAAAGGCCATCGCCGACTATCTCTGCGTCCACGACGAAGTGGTGGACGACTCGAAGCCGCTGCTGCTCTTTGACCCCAACGCCACCTGGAAGAAGAAGACCGTGGTGAACTATGAGGCCCGCCCGCTTCAGGTACAGGTGTTCCGGAACGGGGAGCTGATCTACGACCTGCCTAAGCTGGAAGATGTCCGCGCTTACTGCGCCCAGCAGGTGGACACGCTTTGGGAGGAAGTGCGCCGGTTCGACAACCCGCACACCTTCTATGTGGACCTGTCTGCGCGCCTGTTCGGCATCAAGCAGAATCTGCTGCAGCAAAATGGATAATCAATCAGCCGCCCGTCTGGATTCCAGGCGGGCGGCTGTGCCTGTCAAAGGCGGAGGCAGGGCTGTCTGCTTCGTGGCTTGTGCGGGGAGAGTGGGTAAAAATTTGCCAAGGCGGACAGACTGAACCGGGACACATTTGTCGGAATGAAGGTTGCGCCTCGGCGGCATCCTATTATATAATAAAACAAACTGGTGGTATTTCCTGTTCCAGCACAGCGGCGAACTTGGGAAGAAGGGGGCGGATCCAGCGTGAAAAAAGCAGATGGAGTCGTAAAAAAAGGGAGCAAGAGGCAGCGGGTGGAGCGGCACATCTCCGCGGCGCTGCGGATTTTGATGGTCTGCCTCACGCTGCTGCTGCAAATCGCCGTGGTCCTGGGACTGGCTTTTGCCACCAGGCGGTACTCCACCGTGATCTACCTGATCATGGAGCTGATTGCCCTGGTCTGCGCGGTGGGGGTGCTGAACCGGGGAGGGAGTCCGTCCTATAAAATCAGCTGGATTTTACTGATCCTTGCTGTGCCGGTGGCAGGTATGATCCTCTATATTCTCTGGGGCGGTACCCACCAGGCAAAGCAGCTGAGCCTCAAATATGTGCCCCTGCCGGTGGAGCGCCAGAGCGCCCGCATGGAGAGCAGCAACAACATAGCCCGCCTTTCAAGAGCTCTTCCCACCTGGGAGCGGCTGGCCACCTATCTGGAAAAGAGAGGGTTTCTCCTCTACCGCAATACGGAGGTGCGCTACTTTCGGGAGGGCGCTGATTTCTTTGCGGATTTGATCACAACCATGGAGAAGGCCCAAAATTATATCTTTCTTGAATACTATATCCTGGCGGAGGGGAAGCTTTGGGACCGGATATTTGAAGTGCTCCGCCAGCGCTCTGCGGCAGGTGTGGAGATCAAGATCATCTTCGACGATTTTGGGAATATCACCCGCTTGTCCGACGCCATGCTCCAGCAGATCCAGGACGCGGGCATTCAGGTCCAGATTTTCAACCCGGTTCACAAATATGTGAACCGCCTGTATTTCAACTACCGGGACCACCGGAAGATCGCTGTCATCGACGGCTGGAGCGCCTATACCGGCGGACTGAACATTGCCGACGAATACGCCAACATCATCAACCGCCTGGGCCATTGGAAGGACACCGGGGTCTGCCTGAGGGGAGAGGGCGCGTGGGGCCTTACTTCCCAGTTTGTCCATATGTGGGAGATGTTAGGCGGCACACTGGACAATGAGCACGACTACTACCGTCCGGAATCCTCCGGACAGGGCGGCGGGTTTTGTCAGTGCCTCTGTGACGGACCCATGAATAACCCGGACAACCCCGCCGAGGAGACCTATCTTCAGCTGATCTCCAACGCCCGCCGCTTTCTCTATATGACCACGCCCTATCTGGCCATCGAGGAGTCCATGGTCAAGGCCCTGTGCATTGCCGGAGACGGAGGAGTGGATGTGCGGCTGATGGTTCCGGCCATTCCGGATCACAAGTTCACCTATCTGGTGGCGGAGACCTATTATGGCCAGCTGATGGCCCACGGGGTGAAGATATACAAATACTCACCTGGCTTTCTCCACTCTAAGACCGTGATGGTGGACCGGGAGGTGGCACTGGTGGGGTCCATCAACATGGATTACCGCAGCTTCCAGCTCCACTATGAGTGCGGCGTTCTGCTCTATGACGTACCGGCGGTGGAGGAGATTTTTGAGGATATGGACAACATCGTTCAGGTCAGCGCCCGGTATACCCAGGACGACTGGAACAAGCGCCCCTGGTACCGCAAGGCGATGGAGACGGTGCTGAAACTGTTTGCCATCTGGATGTAAAAGAGGAGGAAGGCCATGGCCCGGGAACTGACGGCGGCGGAGACCGCCCAGCGGAGCATCATCAAGAAATACAGACGGGTGCTGTGGAACCCCTTTATCGCGGCGGTCAAGCGCTACGAGCTCATTTCTCCGGGCGACCGGATCGCCGTGTGCATCTCCGGCGGCAAGGACTCCATGCTGCTGGCAAAGCTGATGCAGGAGCTGCAAAACCATACGGTTGCGCCTTTTGAGCTGGTTTTTCTGGTGATGGACCCGGGCTATCGGAGAGAGAACCGGGAGCAGATCGAATCCAACGCCAAGCTGCTGGATATCCCTGTCACCATTTTTGAAAGCGATATTTTTGACGTGACCGCCGCGGTGGAGAAAAATCCATGCTATCTCTGTGCCAGGATGCGCCGCGGGACGCTCTACAGCCGGGCCAGAGAGTTGGGCTGCAACAAGATCGCCCTGGGCCATCACTTCAACGACGTGATCGAAACCACGCTGATGGGGCTGCTGTATGGCTCCCAGATTCAGGCCATGCTGCCAAAACTCCACAGCAGGAACTTTCCGGGAATGGAGCTGATCCGGCCGCTGTACTGCGTCCATGAGGAGGACATCATTGCCTGGAAAAACTACAACCATCTAACGTTCATCCAGTGCGCCTGCCGACTGACCGAGAATCGGACCGTGGGGGAGGACGGCGCCAGCAATTCCAAGCGCCAGGAGATGAAGGAGATGATTTACCGTCTGCGTAAAATCAACCCCAACGTGGAAAAGAGCATTTTTCAGGCCATCCACGGTGTGCAGCTTGACACCATGGTGGGATATAAGACCGGCGGGGTGCTCCATTCCTTCCTGGACGAGTATGAAAAGAAGGGACAGCCTCAATAAGGCCGTCCCTTCTTTCTTACATGATGTGCTCTTCACAGAAGTTGTCCAGAACGCGAAAGCCCATCTCTCCGCGGTCCGCCACAGGATACAGGGCAATGCTGACGCTGTCAAAGGCCGGGCACAGCCGTTCTTCCGGGTCAAGGCGCAGAGCGGGCAGGTCCTTTGGACGGTGGTTTTTCATTTGCAATCACCCCGAAATTAGCCTTTGCCGCATCCTGTCGGTTATGCCGGGAGATCCATGGAACCGTGGAAAAAATTTGGGAACTGCGGGCAATTTTCTATTGACAAATTTGAGATAAGGAGTATAATATAACCTGTTCACGGCTTGAACACAGCGGGTTTGTGTAATGGTAGCACACCGGACTCTGACTCCGTTTGTGAGGGTTCGAATCCTTCACCCGCTGCCATAAAAAGTCCTGAAATCCCAAGGGTTTCAGGGCTTTTTTCTGCGTTTTGACCCTTACTTTGACCCTTACGAGATTTTACAATCTTTTGGAGCCAGCGCAAAAGCTAACGAAGTCCCTCAATATACCGCTGCATCCGGTTGGCACTATCCTCTTTCATACGTTCCGAAACATGACCATAGACATCCAGCGTGAAGGCCGCTGTCGCATGTCCCAGATTTCCCTGCACCGTTTTGACATCATCTCCGTTTTGGAGCGACAGGACGGCGTAGGTATGACGAAGATCATGCACCCTGGCGTTGGGAGCGCCGACAGATATCGCCAGCTTCTTGAAGTGATTGTATACGGTCTGGGGATGCAGATGTCCGCCGAACTCATTGGTGAATACAAGAGCGGTCCGCCGCTCTTTTTCATTTTTCCACCCCTGCCATTCCGGGCCGCATTTCAGGCGCCACTCTTTCTGACGCTGTTCCCACTCTTTCAGCAGATCCAGCACATAGGGAGCCGGCGCGACAACACGCACCTTATCGTTTTTCAAGGAGGCAAAAACGAATCCGCCATCAGCAATCGGGCGCTTTTGCAGCTGTTTGTCAATGGTCAGCCGCCGCTTGGTGAAATCCACACAGTCCCAGGTCAGGCCTAACGCCTCACCGAGCCGGAGCCCTGTAAATACCACAACTTTGAACAGTGTCCCGAAGCCATCGTCACCTGCGGCGCAGATCATCTTCTGTACTTCTTCATCTGTCAGCGGCTTGATGATCTTCTTCTCTACCCGTGGCAGGATCACCGGCTCTGCGGGATTGCGGCGGATATACTCCAGCTGCACAGCCACGGCCAGACACTTGCGCAGGACACCGTGTACGTTGCGTACGCTTTTGGGCGTCAGGGGCTTCTCTTTCCCGGTTCCCCGCAGCAATGCGTTATCAAACGCCTGGATGATGTGTGGATTCAGCTGAGATAGTGGATAATGCCCCAGAGCCGGGAGAATGTGGGATTTTACCTGAGCCTTGTAGTGCTTGATGGTGGACCATTTTTTATCGCCCATATATTCCGCCAGCCAAATGGTCATCCATTCTTCCAGCGTCATCTGACAGGGTTCTATATAGGTCCCTTCATCGATCTCAACCGTGACCTGCGCGAGCTTTTCCCGGACCTCTTTCTGCGTCTTTCCATAAATTGATTTTTGCTTCTGCTTTCCGTTGACGGGATCGAAGCCGATTGTAAATCGTGCTTCCCACCGACCATCAGAACGCTTGCGGATGGTCCCTGCTCCCTGCGCATTTTTCTTATTGCGCTTCATAATACTCCTTTCCGAGCGTGGGCCAGTCCACCGTGTTTAGGGTGCTTCTATTGTACTCCAAACACTGGGACTGGTCAATTTTTCTCTCGCTTAACGCTGAGCTAAGTAGTCCTGTATAGCATCTTTGGGGATACGCAGCTGACGCCCGATGCGAATGCTGCGGATCTTTCCGGAACGCACCAACTCATAAGCCGTATTCCGCCCAATGCCGAGAATGGGCATCAGGTCCTCTACCCGGAGGGTCAGAGGGAGTTCCTCGAAAGAGTGGTAATTACTGCTCATGCTTGTCACTCTTTCTCACGGAGGCCAGATAGATATTAGTCACATCCGGCCGCTCATGGCCCAGCAGGCGGGAGACTTCAAAATGGGCGTCCAGAGGGCCCTTGCCGCTGTCGACCAGCTCCTGGTACTTCTCCGCCGCATAGGTATGGCGAAGTCCGTGGAAGGTCATAGGACGGTCGGAATCCACATCCCGCACTTCATCCCGGTGCCGCATGATGAAGAATTGCAGATGGTTGATAGCCCGATCCGTGGGCATGTCATCGGGCACCAGCAGCTTATGTCCCCGTGGCGTGCGCTCCAACTGCTTCCGCATGGCAATGGCAATCTGCTCATTGATGGGGACAGTCCGCACTTTGCCGCCCTTGCCCTTGATGGTGATGGCGTTCTCCCGAAGCGCCCGCTCTGCCGTGGCGGTGTCGATGCGGAAGCACTCGTGGATACGCAGGCCAGCATACCGGGCCAGGTAAAGTGCAAGGATGAAGTCATAGCGGTCAATCGCCAATGCCTTGCCCAGCATCTTGTTGAACTCCGTCATGCTCCAGGTGCGGTCATCCTGTCCGAACCTGCGGCGTTCCAGTGTGATGCCCAACTCGTCGTTGGAAGGCAGAGTGTACTTGTGATCCATTTTGTCATGGAAAAACCGAATGGCTGCCAGATCCGTTTTGATGGTACTGGCCGATTTACCGGTATCCTGCAGATAGATCACATAACTGACCAGATGCTTGCCGCTGATGTTGGACAGCTTCTGCAGATGATACACATCGGCCAAGTAGGCACAGAATCGCTTCATGGCCTCATAATAACGCCGCTTCGTATGAAAGCTGCCTTGGCGATTGTGGCGGAAAATACGATCCAACTGTGCAACTAGTGTCTCATAAATGCCGACTTGTTGAATTTTGATCCTCATATGAAAAGGTTCCTCCTGTGTTCTGAAGTGCCCAATGGACGCAGTACACCCGTTGGCACAAACACCCCGTTTCTGGATGATCTCCGCAGAAACAGAAAGCGATCACTCGAAGAAACCTTGCTGTATCAGCACTTAGGAACTCTGTTCCGTTCTCTGTCTCTGTTTATGAAATTGGCTGTTTAGTATCAATGCCGCGTAGGGATGGAAGTTCCCTGCCTGGTGAGACTGCGGCGAACACGACCGTTGGGAACGGCTGCAGCATACATGCCGCTGGTGTTCTTCGACCTTTCGGTGCAGGTCTGATTTGCTGAGAGAGCTTTGCATAACCGGCCGGACACTCTGACTGTCCGGATACAAAGCCCAGCAGCTGGCACTGCTGGATGGCGAACCAAAAGGACCTCACACTTTGCCAGAAGCGGGAGTGACCGGCAGTCCAGACCGGTCTGAAATCATTTCCTCTGGTAATAAAAAGCTTCAACATACAAAAACCTCCTCGCCCGCAGCGGTCTAGGGAGACAAGTCCTGAACCGGAACCGGGCTTTCTTCATCTAAAAATGGATACAAAAAGGCCTGAAAACGGCTTTCGCCCTTTTCAGACCTCTAGTAAGCAATATTCATCCTAAAACCGGGACTGCACAATTATCCAAAACAGTGCTTTCCCCAATACCTACAAACCCTGCAAAAGCAGGTAAATCCCAAACCGATCATATTCCCGCAACATTCCTGCGCACGAGCATGCGAGCAGGCACCGAAGTTCCATGGGTGCAAAGCCACAAAAACCATCAGACAGGCGAAAACAGATCCCAATACCCCTGAGGGGCAATCAAAGCTGCACAATCGTGCAGAGCCATAGCGACCACATTCAGGGTCACTTCACAACTTAGCAATCTCCACTTGCCGGGAGTGGGCACATCTAATAAAAACAAGATTATATTAGCACAAGATGTCGCATATGTCAAATTTCTGAGAGTTTATCTGGTGTTGTTTCGTGTTAATCTGTGCCTAATTTGAAATTATTTTTGGCATTTTATAAAGAGAGATACGCATAACGTTTTCGTTCGAGAACGCAAGCGCATTCCTGACAAAAGCCGTTCAACCTGCGGGGATGCTCCGCATCCTCAGCTCACTGCATAACAAGGCCCGTTCCGGGGAAGCTCATTGAATCAATACGCCATCAGTTTACCATGAGACAAACGGATTGGCTATCATACCAAAATCTATGTGGCGTTTGTGCGGAAGCCCCATTCGTTACGCATAACGTAGTCGATCGTCAACATATCTTTTTGTTTACGTTATGCGTAGTCGTAATGTAATAGTTCCGGTTCCTGCGTTCTCGATCGTCTACGTTATACGTTGACCATCCACTCCTGTGAATCTGGCAACAGTCAGACTCCCCCTTATCACTGTCCGGTATAAGCTTGTAAATTGCGATAGTTGCAGAAACCCAACGGCGCAAGTAAAACACCCCAAATATGGAAAATATTTTGCGTTTTTCGCGTCCCACAGAGAATCAGAAAGAAACAATCCCGGAATCCATTGCAGCGCAATGGGGTCCGGGGTATTTTTACATCATTTTTTGAAAGTGAGTTGCCTTGATCTTCTATAGGGAAATAGACTGCCAGAGTATAGTAAGCGTTAGCGGGTTGTCAATTTTATGGTCTTCCGAGCTAGCTGCTTTCAGAGAATCTTTCACCTGTCCATCAGTAAGCGGATGAATATCTTTTTTCTCTACCCCTGGCAATATTACACATTCCGCCGGGTTACTGTGAAATATACGTCCTCACGAATCCAGAACTTCGGTAGAGCCATCTTTAGCGTTCGATGTACTTCATTATCAATTTCCTCTATCTGGTTACCGCAAACCTTACAGCCAGGGCCTTTCTGCGGTTTTCGCAAAGTGGGTCCCGCTTTGCAGGTTTGCCGCTTTCTTGTGTATGGTTTTCAATCTCTTGCAATTCAAGGCATTTCCCAGTATAATGACAAGTATGTAATGAGCGAGGTGCCTCGCAATGCCTGTCAAGCTGAATACAACGTATATCTCCAGTGCGCTGGCCGATAAGCTGTCCCACATTTCCGAATATCCGGTCACTTCCATCGTGGCCCCGATTGGATACGGGAAAAGCAGAGCCATCCGCTGGTGGGCAGATCATTGCCAAAAGAAGAAATCGGATGCTCTGATCCTGCGGCAGACCATCGTCACGGACTCCCTGGCGGATTTCTGGCGAGGCTTTTGCCGGAACCTCCGGGAATGGCCGGAACTGGAAAAGGATATGTCTGCTCTTGGATTTCCCGCAGATCCACAGGCGCGGCAGCTGATGATGGAATTGCTGACCGATGCTCTGGCCGGGAAGTCCCACGATATTTTTTACATCATTGATGACCTGCACTTTCTGCCGAATCCCGCGTTTACATCTCTAATCCTGTTTTTAAACGATCACCTGCCGGAGCGGACCCACATTATTCTGCTTTCCCGCAACGTGATCTTTGACCGGGCGGCACAGATGAAGCTGGGGCCCCGCCTGTGGGAACTGAATGTGGACGATTTGCGGCTCGGAGAAACGGACGTCCGGGAATATGCACGCCGGAGCGGCCAGCTTCTGAACATCCGGGATGTGAATATGCTGGCCAGCAGTACCGAGGGCTGGTTCTCCATGGTCTATCTGAAGCTGCGGGCCTATACGCAGACCGGAAAATGGCCGGAAAACACCACAAATATCTATCCGCTCATAGACGAGGTGCTGTTTCGTCCCCTGACGGCCCGTCAACGGGAATTTCTGGTTCGGCTGGGTGTGCCGGATGATTTCACGATGGAAGAGGCAGAGTTCCTGTGGCCGGAAGATGACACTGCGGCGCTGCTGAGCCAGCTGACAGAACAAAATGCCTTTATCACCTGTACCGACGGTGTGTATCGCTATCACAATATGCTGCGCTCCTGCGCCCGGAAGAAGTACGCACTGCTGCCGGAGGCGGAGCAAAACGCCACGCTTGCCCGCCTGGGAGCGTGGTATGAGCGGACGGGAGAGTGCTGTCTTGCCGCAGAGTGTTATGAAAAGGCCGGCAGGTGGGATGATCTCCTGCGGACAGTGGGACAGGACCGGGGTCTGAGCTTCGGCCCCGAGCGGCTACCGCTGATGCGCCGCTGGATGGCCAATTGCCCGGAGGAATGTCAGCTGCGCCATCCGCGGGCGCTTCTGGTATTCATGCTGCTGCTCTTTTACGGCCGGGACATCCCGGAAATGCGGCGGTATCACGCACTGTTTCAGCGCAGCATGGCCCTTTGCACCGACCTTTCCCGGCGGGAGCGGGATCAGCTGGAGGGAGAGGCCCTGCTGCGCCTGTCTTTCCTGTGCTTCAACGACATTTCCGCCATGAGCGCCTATCACCGGCAGATCCGCGCCCTGATCCCTGCGGACCGCAACCCATGGACGCAGGGCTCACCTTCCGTTTTGATGCTCTATCACAGCAAGAGCGGCGGCCTTGACCGGGAGAATGCCGAGATGCGGGAATGCATGCCTATTTACAGCCGCGTTGCCAGCGGACATGGCAGCGGCGCGGCGACCATCATGCAGGCCGAAACGGAATTTATGCGGGGGAACCTGACCGACGCCGATATTCTCTGCCGCCAGGCGGAGGAACAGGCGCTGGAGGCGGGAGAATACAGCATTTATACGGCCGCCGCCGTTCTCTCCGCCCGGCTGGCGCTGTATGACCAGCCGCTCCGGGGCGGCTTTCCGAGCCTGGACCGGGCGGCGGACACCCTGCGCCGCGCCCATCAGTACCGTTTGCTGACCACCGTGGAACTGGGCCGGGGATGGCTCAGCGCCCTGCTGGGGCAGACGGAGCAGCTTCCCGCGTGGCTGACGGCGGAAGGCGCCAGCATGGCACAGGTGTTCCCGCTGATCGAGCCGGTCTTTCAGGTGATCGTGGGCCGCGTGCTGCTGGCGCAGAGCCAGTGGGCCCAGGCAGCGGCCCGGACGCCCCGGCTGCTCCGAGCCAGCGCCGATGCCCGGTTCGCCCTGTGCGGCATGTATGCCCATCTGCAAAACGCCGTGGCGCTGATGCATCTCGGAAAGGAAACGGCCACACTGCAAGCGCTTCAGGAGGCCTGGTCCCTGGCGTAGCCGGACGGCATCCTGCTGCCTTTCGCCGAGAGCGATCCCTGTCTGGACCGGCTTCTGGACGAGCTGGCAGAGGGGGAAGTCCATGAGCATCTGCATACCCTCGCTGCCAGGTTCCGCGCCGGACGGGAGGCCATCCGGCGGGAAGGGGGCCTTTTGGCGCAGTACGGTCTGACGGAGCGGGAGCTGGAGATTGCCGGTCTGGCGGCTCAGCGCAAGAGCAGCCGGGAGATCGCCGAAATTCTGAGTATTTCCGTGAAGTCTGTCAACAACCGCCTGAACGCCGTCTACGAGAAGCTGGGCCTGGGCGGCGAAGGGAGAAACAAGCGTCAGGCGCTGGCCAAGCTCTTAAAAAACTCATAATGGAATCCGGCAAATTGGGGTAATCATAGGTTAAACGCCTGTTTCATATCTCAATATACCTTTATAAAGCTCAATAAAACCCATATTTGTGTACTTTTCTGTTACATAAATCCATGTATCTACATATATTTTCATGGCAAATTGGTGCGGAATTGGTGCGGCGTATGGGAATCGACATTCGGGAAACGGGGTTCATCACGACAGATTAAGGCAACACCGCACAATTGCGTCTGCGGTCTTCGGCGGATCTTTTGAGCCGGAAATGCGGTACTTTTTCTTGCAATACACCAAGTATTCCCGCGAAAAGTACCTTTTTCCGAACTCAAAATCTCTCACCGAATACTCTTGCCGAACTATGCGGTGTTGCCCTAAAAATTGCAGTCAGAGTTTCCGGAGGACCCTATGCGCGCATCGCGCAGAGAATACATATGCTCGTATGTTCCGGAGAGAGGGGAGCCTTTATGTCACGATACAGAGAGAATTTGAACACGATATATATATCTGAACGCATGCAGGAGTGTCTGCGGCAGATCGAAGAGAGTGCGTTTACAACGATCATCGCGCCAATGGGCTACGGCAAGACCACGGCTGTGTCATGGTATCTGGAAAAACGCAGACAGATGGGAGATCAGGTATTTCGTGTCAATATCTACTCCAACAACATCAACCTGTTCTGGAAGAGCTTCTGTGGAGCGTTTCACAATACGGAGCTTGGAAAGCAAATCAGTCAGTTTGACTTCCCGATGGGCGAAACCGCTGTCGGCCTGCTTGCGGAGACCGTCCTGGATTACCTCTGTCATCGGGAGGATCAGTTTTTTCTGTTTATCGACGACTACCACCTGATGAATGACGGGCGTGTGCTGTCCATGCTGATCAAACTGACCGACATCCCTGTCAGCAACCTGCATATTATCGTTGCCTCCCGCAATGCCATTTTGTCACAGAGCGAGGATATGCATCTTGGACAACGGCGGCACGCCATCGCGACAGGTGACCTGCGGCTGAATCCCACAGAGCTTTCCATCTACTGCCGCCGCTGCGGTGTGTCCATGAGCAAAAAGCAACTTGCGGAACTCAGCGAACAGAGCGAGGGCTGGTTCTCGGCCGTCTATTTGAATCTGAAATCCATCTCCATGGGGAAAGGTCTTCTGGATGGAAGAGACGATGTTCTCGGTATGATGGATCACACGCTGGTGGAAGGACTGAACGCCGGTTATGTGGAGCTGTTGCAAAAGATGTGCCTCGCCGACGAATTTTCCCTCCAGCAGGCGGAATATATTACGGAACAGACGGACGTGGCGGATCGTGTCCGAAACCTCAGTGCCAGCAACGCCTTCGTGCGGTATCTTCCCGATACCCAGACCTATCGGTTCCACCATATGCTGCAGGAGTGCATGCAGAAGCAGTTTTCCCGGCTTCCTTCCGAAGAGCAGGCGGCCTGCCGCACACGCTATGGTAAGTGGCATGAATCCCAAAGGCAGTATACCCAGGCAATCAATTTTTACGATCAGGCAGGCGACAGACGCTCCGCGCTGCGCGTCATCGGTCTGGACGGTGGAACGCAGCTTGCGGCTATCGCGCCGGAACGGATTCTCTCCTTGCTGGACAACTGTACGGAGGAGGAACTGATGGCGGAGCTCCAGGGACTTCTGGTTTTGATGCGCCGCCTGTTCTCCTGGCAGCAGATCCCCAGAATGCTGAAGATCAAGGATGTTCTGCTGAAAGCGGTGAGCCAGTCTGAGCTGGCAGAGGATGAGCGAAACAACCTGCTGGGCAATTGCGACCTCATCATGAGTTTCCTGTATTACAACGATATCACTGCTATGAGCCAACTGCACCAAAGCGCGTGCCGTCTGATGTCCCGGCCATCCATCAGCATCCCCAAAAATGGTTCTTTCACGTTCGGATCCCCCTCTGTCCTGATGATGTTCCACCGGGAAGCCGGGAAGCTGGACAGTGAGATCAACGAGATGAATCACTCCATGCCGTACTATTATCAAGTGACGGACGGTCAGGGCATGGGCGCGGAACAGATCATGGAGGCGGAGGCGTTTTTCAACCGGGGGCAGTTTGTCGATGCGCATATCATGCTGGAAAAAGCACGGGCGTCGGCTGCCGGAGAGCAGCAGAATTACATCCTGCTGTGCTGCGATTTCCTGTCTCCGCGGCTGGCGCTCTGCGGCCAGCTGCCGTATCAGGAGGAGTGGTACGAAAGGAAGCTGGAACAGTTTAAGGCATCCCGTGACCCGATGCTCTTCACGGTGCTGGACGGTTGCCTTGCCTATGTCCACGCGCTGCTGGGCCGGGTAGATCGTCTCCCCATCTGGCTCCGTGATGGAAAGCTGGCGGAGGCCAATCTGCTGAATCCTGCCCGCCCCATGTTTGAGATTATCTACAATCAGGTGCTTTTGGCCCAAAAACAATATGCGGTGGTGATCGGCCGCAGCGAGGGGCTGCTGAAGTCCTGTCAGGCGATCCCGTATTTGCTGTGCGAACTGCATATCCATATCCAGCTCGCGGCGGCCTACTATGCCCTGAACAGGCAAAAGGACGCTGAGGAGGAACTTCGCACCGCCTTGGAGATCGCTGTGCCGGACGGCATCCTCCTGCCCTTCGTGGAAAACGGTGTATACCTGCGGGAACTGCTGACGGCCACGCAGAGAAAATACCCGCAGCAGATCAGCGCCATCCTTGCCTGCGCGGATGAGATGGAGAACGTAAAGCGGGGCCTTTCCGGAAACAATTCCGCCGATCTGGGCCTGACGGAGAGCGAGCTGGCAATTGCCCGGCTGATCGTCCAGAGAAAGACGCGGAAAGAGATTGCGGATACACTGTATCTCGCGGAACACACCGTAAAAAATAAACTGACGCATATTTATGATAAGCTTCATATCTCCGGAAAGCCGACGGAGAAGCGGGAGCAGCTTACAAAAATGCTCTCAAACGAAAAATAGGGACATTTCGTCTCATTACAAAAGATTTTATCCCCAGTACAATTATTTTTGTACTGGGGATTTCTTTATGCACCAGAGGGAGGCTGTACGATGAGCAGAACAATGCCAATCAAAAGCGTAATGACGTTGGACGGGCATTTGCTGCAGGTGACGTTTCATACGGGAAACTGCGCCGTGGTGGATCTGAAACCGCATCTGCAGAGCGTACGTTTTCGTGCCTTATCTAATCAAGAAATCTGGGAAACTGCCGACACCAACGGCGGATTCATTCACTGGTATCAAAGCGGCTTTATGGTTGTTGAGTTGGCGTGGAACGAGGTCGTGGAGATGCTGTTGGGAGAATGGGCCTGATAGAGATGGTATCGTTTTCGGAGAGCTAAGAATCTTATAATAAATAATCCAGGAGTAGGAGGAAAAAACATGAAATCGCGTGTGTTCAAAAGATTTGTGTCATTGCTTTTGGTTCTGGTGTTCAGCACGCAGCTGGTGACACCGGCACTGGCTGCTGTCATCCAGAATGATGACGGCTCGTTGATATTGACAGATGAAAACGGGAACGTCATCGAGGAGGATTGGGAGGCTGAATTCCCTTACGGAACCTTCGTCTTCGAAAACAGCCAGCTGGCCACCGCTGAGGACGCCGGCGAGAAAAGCATCAAAATCTATCGTCTTGGAGGCACGGTCGGCAAGGCAGACATTACCGTGACAGTGGCTCCCGTTCTCTCCCAGATGGATGACGGGAGCTACTCCGCTTCTACGGCGGCCTGCTGCTATGACTATGTGATGATGGTGGAGGACACGCTGCCCATCGCGGCATATCAGGCCTACGGCCAGGATGTCCAGCCTCTGGCCGCGAAGGATCCGGCAACGATCTCCGCCGAGGTAGTGGAGCCTGACACCGTGGACGAGGAGGGCAATCCGGTCTACGGTCACACGGTCCTGTCCCTGAGCGTCACGGCGAGCAAGTACCTCTGGCAGGCCAAGAATGCCGACGGTATGTGGAGCGACGTGGGCACTGAAAAGACGCTGGATGTGGACAACGATGTTCTGGAACTCGGCGACATCCGCTGCATCTACACCGTGGGCGGCCAGCGCTATTGCTCTACCTCTTACAAAGGCGAGGTGTATGTGCCTGACGATGACGACCTGCCCGCCATTCCGGAGGATCTGGAGCGCAACCCGGAGAAGAGCTTCAGCGTTCTGGATCCCGAGAAGTACGAAATCGCCCCCTACGGCACCTATGAATTCACCATGACCTTCGCCGAGGGCGAGTCGGTCAAGGAAATCAGGATTTTGCCCGTGGATGACGACGAGGCGGAAAACGTGGAGCTGCTGGCTCTGCGTATCAGTGCCTGCAAGGGCGGCGAACTGTATGATACCGCCAACACTCTGGCAATTTCCATCGAGGACAACGAGGAGCAGGAGCCCAGCTTCTTCGCCTTTGAGACCACCGATATCACCGTGGACAAGGCCGCGGGGACGGCAAAACTGACCGTGTGCCGCACCGGCGCGCTGCAATATGTGACTTCGGTGGACTACCACACCGAAGACGGCACCGCCGTCGCCGGCGAGGACTATTCCTACACCGAGGGGCAGCTCTACTTCTCCACGGATATGGATGAGATGACCATCGAGATCCCTCTGATCAACAACGGCGAGGTCATCGCTGAGGAGGACAGCGACCTCAGCTTTACCGTGGTGTTGGACAACCCCATCGGCGGCGGCAACAGCGCTGTGGTCGAGGGCAAGGGTACAGCCCGGGTGAAGCTTTACAACAGCGGCGAGAGCGAAACGCCGAATCTGGCCACCATGCTCTATACCCCTGAGGCGGACGACGTGTCCGGCAATACCCAGACCACAGGGGCCATTGCGCCCTCCGGCAGCGATACGGTGATTGCCCAGCCTGTGACGCAGGAAAGCGCGGATGTGGGTTTCTCCTTTGGGAGAAGCGGCGACGTCAGCGCGCTGACCTATGATCTCAGCGCGACCCTGAACTTCAACCGTACCACCATGCCTATCAGCACCCATTGGACCGACCGTGCGGCGCTGGATGGTTCTTTCAGCTCCAGTGCCATCGTCAACGATACCCAGGGCCTGTCCTACAACGGCTGGGATGATTATGGTCAGGTATCGAAACAGTCTGACGGCTATATGGGCCGGTATTCCGGCGCGGTTGGCAAATCGAACAATCGATACCTCAAGTGGAACAAGCAGACCGTTGAAAACTTCGACCAGCTGTTTACCAATGTGTATGCCATATTCCGCGGCAAAACGGAGAACAATTGGGCAAATCAGTATCACACGACCAGTTCGGTGGGCCTGACCAATAGCGCATCGGGAAACTCTCTGAACCAGATAGACAGCACCGTTGACTTTGTCAAAAGAGGATCGGCCGGAAACTACTCGAATGTGAGCAAAACAATTCCGGTCGTCAAGGGGTCTGCGGGCCTGTTCATTGCCCTGGGTTCCGAGGATGTTGGCTGGGCTGACACCAGAGACGCCGGCGGCTCCGTCTATTTGAAGGCCGAGGCAGCGCGCCGGGTGTTGACGGGAGATATCAAATACCTGGTCCACACGGCGGATGACGATACCATCACCGCGGCGGAGCGCACGAGTCTGTACAAGGCGATTGCGCCCTCAATCTCCGTGGCGTCCGGCGCTGGCGGCGTGGATCAATCTGGAAATGTGTACGTCGGCACCACGTTGACGCTGTCGGGTCCCATTTATTCCAGCTATCAGTACATCCCCACCGAGAGCGGCAAAACTCCCCTATACCTCACCAACAGCGCGGGCGACATAGTCAACACCGGTACGGTGGGGGATGACAAGAGCGCCACTCTGAAGCTTGTGGGTTCCAATGGACTGACTTTTGCCAGTGGCGGTGATTTGAGTACCAGTGACGACTACACGGTCAACGTGGTCCTCAACCGCGTGCAGAAGATCAATGTGAATGTGGCCCCTTCCGTTCCCCGGACCGAGGACGGCAATCTGGACACTGAGCAGATCCAGAACACCGTGGACAAATTCTTTCAAAACGCGAGCATTGAACTTTCCTATAAGGTGAGCCAGACCCCCAAAATGGAGGGCGGAAATTACACGGTTCCTTTCAAGACCGAAACGAAGTACCTGACGGCGGACCAGTTTAGTAATACGTCTACCATGGTGACCTCCAACGGGACTGTCGAGAACCTCCAATACATCAATTTCCACCTGCCTCACACGGATCAGATCCTCTTTAACGGTGAAGCGTACGCAGGCGATGCCCTTATCCCCATCAGCATGGGCATGTTCGGCATGAATGAGCTTACCTTTACCTATTACGCCTCCGACTATGTCTCCGTGGAGAGCGACATGACCCTGTCCATCGGCCGTATTGAGCACTACATCGACTACAACGGCAACGGCCAGATCGATGGCGAGTTGACGGATGCAAACCAGTTCATTCTTACGCCTGTGGTCAAGGACGGAGTCGAAGTCTATGACGTGCTGGTGGAGGTCCTGGACGAGGATCAGTACAACATTACTGAGTTCCTCCCCGTCTTTGGTGCTGACGGACAGCCTGTGCAGCACTTCCTGAAATTCTACTACAATATGACCCCGCGATGCCTCTCTGTCCCGGCAGGGTATAAATCTGATGATCCTGCGCAGATCCTGCCCTCTTTTGTCACCTCTATCACGGATTCGGCGGCGTTTTCTGCCCTCAGCAAGGAGATGCAGGGCTTCCGCTTCATTGACAGCGGCAAGTACACTTCCGAGACCGTTGTCTATAACAACAGCAAGAAGCCGGTCATCACCCATGCGGCGGGGTCCTATTCCGGCGACGGCAAGCTCATGTTCGGCGCGGTCGCCAACTCCCTGGAGACCGTGGACGTTCCTCTGGGCGGCGACTGCGGAACACCCACCCCCACTTATATCTATATGGATGGAGATGGGGAGGAACACGAAACTAAGGATAAGCCCTCCGTAGTAGCAAAGGACCCCAATAGATCCGACTGGTACCTGGCCGACGCCAAGTTCCTGCGGGAGGACTGGTCCACCGCTTACCGCGGCAATCTGCTCTATGAGTTCCATGATCCCGCGGCGGTCTTTATCAGCGACCCCCTCTACGGCGACATGCTGCCTGTGGCCGCTGAGGATAAAAGTGGGAACTACTCAAGCGGCTATGACGCAGCGCAGACCAACCTCTATCTGGGCAGCTTCAATCCCAACGACACGGTGGCACTGTGTATCCGTCCTCAGTCTGAGACAACGGATGAGATCCACGCCAGCCACGACCTGTATTCGGGCTCTGCGGATGTCTCCGCCCTTGACGAGACCATTGAATCCGGAGAATACAGAATCAGCGTGGACTCCGTTAACCCCGCCGGATTCAAGACCGTCCCGGACGGAAGCAACCTGCGCGTCATGACCAGCCCGGACGCGGGCAGCAATCAGAGCTTCGACTCCAGTGCAAGCAGCAGCGCCTTCTCGGAGTTCAACATGGACATGGGTATTGAGCTGCCTTCCATGAGTTTCGCGGTTACGGATTATGTTACTCTCATCATAGACGGCGATGAGATAGGCTTCTCCATCGGTGTGCCTCTGGCTTCCTGCAAAAAGGAGCAAGACTACTACACGAAAAGCCAGACGAACGAAAAATTAAGTACGCACTCCTTTATCCAGAACACCAAGGCCGAATGGGAGACGGGTAATCCTGTCAGTGAGAACATTGATCAGGCCCAGGGTATCCTGGATAATCTGAACCCCAAGGGCGAACAGTGGCAGTCTATCAAGTCGGCACAGTCCCATCGGATGATGAAGAAGGACAGCAATGGCCATATCGTGAAAGACCCGAAGACTGGCAAGCCCCAGTACAACGACAAGCTGCTCCACAGCTCCAGCAAGGAGTTCAGCCTGGCCTTCAACGTCACTGTCATGTTCAAATACAGTCCCGTTGACAATACCTATCACTTTACCAGCGCGATGATCTTCCTCCAGTTCGGGTTCGAGTACCGCAAAGAGGTCCGCCTGGGCGTCTGCCCCATTATCTATGCTTATGTCGTGGTGGGCGTCAGCCTGGAGGCTGCCGGCGGCGTCATCAATGAGCGCGAGGTGGTGGAAGTCGGCCAAGGTACCTCCGGGTATATCGATATCAACAGCGGCACGAGTTCGCAATATACGCTATCATCGATAAATGAGCTGGACGAATGGCGGATTGATGACCAGGACGGCGCGTCCGGCAAGAAGGTGGCCAATGGCGCTCCGGGCTGCAGCATCGAGTTTATCTGTAACAGCGACGCCTTCAACGCGTATTTTAGCGGCACGCTGAAAATCGAGAAGCAGACCGGCTCCAGCGATGACGATTGGGAGTGTCTCGGTTACATCCGGTCTGACGGCAGCGAGCCTGTGCTGGTCATGCTGGATGAAAAGGTGAACGGAACCGAAAGCTCTGATATCCCTGTTCGGCTCACGGTTCTCGACGCCCGCGCGGAAGTGGACACGATCGTGGCCATTGAGAAAATCCGCAACGATACCTACTTCTCCGGCTTGTCCCTGACCCCCTGCGCTTACATGGAAGTGGGCGCCGGTATCGGCGTGGAGTGTTTGAAGGCTGAGATCTATTTTAAGGCCAGTATCTCCATCACCATGTCCTTCTTCACCCGGCAGAATAACGCCGCCACGAAGGGCTCCAATCTGCGTGACCCCTCCTCTTCTTCCGTCTCTGTGATGGGCGCTGCGGCCAGCCTGGTCAGCAGTGATGATATGGTGTCCGCCTTTGGTGGCGAAGTTGAGAAATTCAGTTTTGACAACTTCAAATTCCGGGCCGGATTCGGCGTGCGCGTGGTACTCCTGTTCTTCAATTTTGAAATGGACATGATCCAGTTCGGCATCGACTATTCTAAGGAATATGATATGAACCGTGGCGGCGATGATGGCTCAGAAGATGGCTTCAAGTCAAGCGGCTGGAAATTTGCGTGGTATGCCTTCAACGAGACTACGGACGTAGCTACTTACGGACTGGACGATGAGGATGAAGGTTTCCCCGGCATCAAGATCACCATTCCTGCCAACACCTTCACCGCACAGCAGATTTTCGGGCCTGAGTACGCGGACCAGGTCATGGATGAGATCGAGGCTCTGGCCTTCGATCCCGAAAATCTCGCGGACAATGCCTTCCAGATCTCCGGCTATTCCTCGTCCGGCGACGCCTTCCGTCTGGCTGAGGGCCTCGGCTCCGGCGCGGACTATCAGCTGCTGACCGTGGGCAATACAAACTACCTGCTCTATACCATCAGCCGGGATCCCAGTAGTATCAGAAATGCCGTGGACTCCAACATGCTGGTGCTGTCTAAGATTCAGAATACCGGTGCGGAGGAGAATATCGGTCTGGTGAACCCCGTGGATGGGGGGACCGAGCCCGCCTATATTGTCGTGGACAACGATAACACCGGCGATCTGGACTTCTCCGGTCAGGTGAACGGCAATACGATCTATGTCTCCTGGGTGAGCTATGCCTCGCAAACTGCCGCGGACGGCAGCACCAAGCCCACGATGCCGGACGCAGATGTATATCGCCCCAGCTACACCGACAGCAATGACGCGACGGTGTATATGAACAACGTCAATTATGAAGAGGCGGCGTTCAAACCGGTGGAGCCGACGCTGGGTGTTACAGAACCCACTGCGCCCAAGCAAACGGATTACTATCTGACCGCTGATGAATTCGATGCACTGGGCGAAGAGCAGCAGTCGGCTTATACGCAGGATGCAGATAGCGGCAATTATTACAATACAAGTACCTACGAAACGTACACGGCTGCCGAAGGCGCGTATAATGCGGCGCTTGCGCAGTACGCAACGGACAAGGCTGCCTATGATGCAGCGGAGGAAGAATACAAGGCAGCATACCAGACATATTCGAGTCTGAAGGCTGCCTACGATGCCTGGTATGGTTACTATGCCGGCAACGCCACGGCCTCCGCAAGCACCCAGGAGCTGTTGGCGAATTCCGCCCGTAACACGGTGATCAAGACGGCAAGCTTCACCGTTGGCGGCACAGACAACGGCTTTACAGAGCCGGAGGTGGTAGCGGAGGCGAACGACGGGGCCTATAAGTTCCTGCCCTCTGTCAGTCCCGACGGCAAGCTGACCTTCTTCGCCCGAAGCAACAATTATACTTCCGACGAGAAGACAGCTGCCACCGACAAGGCGAAAGACTACTACGAGGCCAGCAAGGGTGATGTGAGCACCGACGCAAACGGCCTTTCCACCGGTTCGGGCGATCCCAGCGCGGCGTTCCGCTACGCCTATACCACCTCGACGGATGACGTCTATGGCAAGAACACGCAGTTCTTCTTCAGCTATCAGACCGACGATGGTAAGGTCGTTACCACCGGCTGGACGCCGAAGGGCTGGGAGCAGGCTGGCATGCGCCTGTCCAGCGTGGACATAGTGATGCTGGATGACACGACTTTCTATTTGGCCTATACCGCCACCCAGACCGTGACCAGCGTGAGCGGTGACAGTTACAGCGACGCCAACGTGCATAAGCTGTATCTGCAGAAGGGAAGCGTGGACACAGCTACCGGCGCGGTCACACTGGAGACGGCCAAAATGCTGCGCACGCTGGTGGATCTGAACGAATCCGGCGGTGGAGATGCGATGATCAACAGCCTGACCGGTACGACCGGCGTTTCCAAGGACGGCGTTTACCGCAATACTGACGGCAACGGTCTCCAACTGGTGGAGGAACACAATGATCCCTACTTCGGCACCGTGAAGTTCCTGCAGGGCAAACTGGGCAATCTGACCGGGGAGGAGGAGAACTTCGGCGAGAGTCTGAGCTTTACGGCTCTGGATACCGAGGAAAGCCTGTTCCTGATGTTCGAGATGAACGGCATGGCCTATGTGGTCCCCGAAACGAGTCTGGCATCCATCACGGATCCCGATCAGGGGAGCGGCTGTATCATTCCCTTCTTTGCCCCCACAGAGGAGAACAGCGGACGGGGCAGCATGGATATTGGCGTGGACGGCGACGGTAATATCTCTGCCGTGTACACCAGCACCGTTCCCTATACCACCAACAACGCCATCTATGTATCCAAGTATGACGCAAACACCCAGAAATTTGGCGAGGGCCGCATGCTGGCCATGAACCAGATGCAGGTCTATGAGGACTCCATCGCCAACTGCTGGAACGCCGAGGAGACCGAGCAGGCCTACTACGGCAAGCTGGAGGGCTATGAGACGGACGAACGGGGCCTGATGACCTCCTTCACCTTCAGTGATCTGGCAGTGGCGCTGGGCCTGACGAAGACGCCCGAAACTTCGGAAGACTCGGAGAGCGCAGCCGGCACAGTGGATCAGTCCACGCTGGTTATTCTGGCCCGGGGCACCAAGACCGAGCTGGAGGAAACTGAGTTCTACGGCGAAAAGGGCACAAAGATCGTCACCAGCAAGTACAAGGATGACGGTACTATGGACACCACCACCGGCATCTACGTCCTGTCCTTCGGCGTAGGTGAAAAGAGTGTGGGCGAGGCCAGCATTACCTTCGAGTCTCCCAACTTTGTGACCGGCGCGCGGCTGCGTCCCGTGGTGTCCTTCAAAAACACCGGCGACGTCTCGCTGCTTGGTTCCGAGGCAAATCCCATCACTGTGAAGCTGTGCATCTCTGATCAAAGCGGCAAAGGTTTTGGCGAAGAGCTCTTTACGTGGGAGATCACCGAAAACATCGCGGTGGGTCAGACGGTAACCACCCAGTTGAGCACCGGCGATTATACCAAAGCGCTGCCGGAAAATCTCGTGGGACGCGAGATCTACTTCACCGTGAGCGAAGACACTGAATATGTCGATTCTCCCCTCGAATACAGCTCTCTGGACGGCGGTGTTACCCGGAAAATCGAGAACAAGCCTGAGCTGGCTGTGGAAGACCTGAAGTTCAGCACCCTGGGTGTCGAGACCGTCGGCAGTGAGCAGATGGTCAAGATCGGGGTGGATATGAAGGTCACCAACCGCGGTGCGGCAAACGCCGTGGCTCCGTACATCCAGTTCGCCTATCAGAGCGGACGGACCATGGAGGAGGTCAAGGAAGGCGACACCGACTATCAGAAGGCGGTCTACTCGCCTCTGGACATCACCAACAGCAGCTTTGAGATCAGCAATCAAACTCCTATCGAAGCCGCATCCGCTGACGATGACAAGCAAAACGGCATCCTCCGTCTGGTCGGTAAAGATGGCGAAGATTTGAAGGCAGGCTACGAACGTACTGTCTCCGGTACCATTCTGGTACCCAAGGACGCCTATTGCCTGGCAACTGCCACTGGCAGCCTGAATCTGGTGGTATCCGTGTTCGACGACAATACCTCCATCAGCTCCCTGTCTGCCGACGGCCTGCTTGTCTCCGCTTTCGACAATGAGTATGTGCCGGACAACAATGCCGTCTACGATTCTCTGGAGCCCACCAGCTTCTTCTCCGCTCCTCAGAAGCTGACCATCCCGCTGGGCACCACCATGCGTCTGGCGCTGCCCGTCACTACCACGGAGCAGACCGTGCCCGTGATCGAGGTCAACGAGCTTAACTGTCAGGCACAGGCGACCAATGAGAGCCACATGGGCATTCTGTATTACAACATGGGCTCCAGCGGCACCGGCGCGGACGGCTACCTGGTTCTCAGCCCCTCCGACGAGGGCAGCGGTATCATCCGCGTAGCGGACAAGAACACCAATGCCTGGGTGGACATCTCCTACACGGTCACTGAGGCCGGCAGCGGCGTCAATATTTTCAAGGACAACGGCCGCTTCACCTGGTATAACGCCAGGGGTCAGCAGATCGATCCCGAGACGGACGAATCCGGAGCCTGGGTATTCCCGAGCGCTGTGGCCCAGTGGGGCAGCGGCGAAGAAACCACCGTCCCCTACCTGGGTGATACATCCAATGCAAAAATGCGCAACACGTCCTTCACCTTCGACACCCTGGCTGAGACCATCGACCTCTATTTCGACGGAAGCATCCAGGTGAGCTGCAATGACGAAGACGTGGAGACGCAGAACCTCACCGCCACAGGCGGCAAGGGCGAGGGCAGCTATGCCACCATCAACCTGGGCAGCAACCCCGCCAACAAGACCCGCAGGGTCACGGTCAGGGTGAACAGCGACAGCGCCGTCTTTGACTACATGGTGGAGCATTTTGCCGGCAATCTGCCGATTATGCCTGACGTCGGCGGCGAAGCTCCGCAGATCTATTTCAGCCGTATCATGCCTGAGACGGCGAGCCTGGATCCTGCGAAATATCCCGATGGCTTCTCCGTCACCGTTTATATCGTGGACGAGAACGGCCTGGCCCAGGCCACGCTCGACCCCGGCAGCAGCAATGCGGCTACGGCCAATTACAGCGCGCCAAACGACAATTTCCGTCAGTTTGACGTGGTGGTGAAGAGAAACGGTACCTTCGCAGTCAGTGCCACGGACACTACGGGCAATACCTCCAGCCGCACGATCATGGTAGACTGGTTCAACAGCACTGTGTCGGCTACGGATGAGCCTCTGGTCATGGAAAGGAACTGGGTCTATCTGAACAGTGGCAATGAATCCATTGCGGTTGCGGATGACGCCATGCTCAAAAAGGACCAGTTCGCCTATCTGGATGTCTTGACGAAGATTGGCAACGTGCCTGAGAATGCGGATACCACACTCGAGTACTATCAGATCACGGTAACCACGGTCACTACCAGCTATGAACTGGTGGAGAAGGAGATCACGGGTGAAACCGGGGAAGACACTGAGGAAGCCCCTGTGCCGACCACCTGGGTCCTGCGAAAGACGGTCACCACCGTTGATGGAAAGGGTAATCTCGTCGGTGACCCGGAGATTACGGACACTCCGGCGGACGCGACCACGGTCGTTCCGGCGAGCAGCGTTTCCGTTGAGACCCGCGGCGTGTGGGAGAAGGTCGAGCCTGTGCAAATCGGGGATGCGGAACCCAAGACGACGCTGTATCCCGTTGTACAGAATGGCGTCTATAAGCTGACTGCGGAATTGGATGGAAAGTACGCCAATGAGATCTTCCTGATGAACCGGCTCAACAGTGACCTGCCCAGCATCAGACTGGGTTATGTGGAGGCGGAGAGCGTCCTTTCGGCGCCCAGCATTACCTATTCCGCCACCAAGGGCGAGAGCAGCAGCGCCGGACTGGCCCAAATTAAGTTGGACGACTATGTGATCGCTACAGCCGACAACGCTGACGTCATGAAGGGCTCCATCCAGGTGCTGTACAACGGCTCCTACAAGCTGACCGCTGTGGATGGCGCGGGGAACGAGCAGGATGCCACAAAGGAGATCGAAGACATTTCCCTGATGGCGCAGAATGATGCCATCACTGTCAACGCAGCCACAAACAATGCCAAGGACAACGGCAGCATTTCCATTGATGCCTCCAAGCTGATGGGTGGAAGCTATGACAGCATTGACGCCGACGGCGTCCACAATGTCTATCAGATTGCACTGATCCCGTCTGCAGAGAACTATAATGGAACGGTCGACGGATTCGGAGCCTTTGCCGATGGACTGAACTGGAAGAGCACGGAATTGGGCGGCGTCAGCTTTGAGGATCTCACCCCCGGCGTTTACGTCCTCTATGTCAGAGACGCGGAGGATACTCCCGATCCGGCCGTAAGCACAGAGGAGGATTATCTGATCCGCAAGCTGACCGTCAATGACCACAGCGTGAACTTCACCACGACCACGACCTCCAGCAGCATTACGGTGAAGGCTACCGGCGCGGAGCGGTATGAGTACATTGTATTCCCCGTGGACAGCACTGAGATGACGGCCTACAGTGAGATCGATGAACTCATCGAACAGTCCAGGACCGCAGCAGAGGCCAACGCCCAGGCGGCGAAGGAAGCGGCGGTCGCACAGGCCGAAAAGGACCTTGCTTCCATCGCCGATACCACATCCGAGGAATACAAGGCGGCGGAGAAGCAGCTTGCGGCGATCGAGAACTCCGACATCAGCAGCTTCATTGACCAGAACGAACTGATCAACTGGAAGAGCACAAACTACTTCTCAGGACTTACCAACGGGCAGCAGTACCAAGTGGTCGTCCGTGACGCGGCCGATCCTACCCGTTATAAAGCCGCGCTGGTCACAGCGGTTTCGTCCTCCGGAGGAGGCGGCGGCAGCAGCCTCGGAAGCATCATCAGCGGTGAAACCTTCACCGAGAAGGAAGAGGCCGAGATCATCAAAAAGAACCAGGCGGATGACGTGGTGATCGAAAACGAGAAGTACATCGTCATCATCCCCCAGAGAACGCTGGAGAGCGGTGATTCGGTCAATAGCCTGCTTCTGAGCGTGCCGAGCGATTTGAGCATTGCAGACGATGGTATCGTGGTCAGCTGCACCACAGCAGACGGCAGCACCTATATTGTCCCCTGGTGTATGGTAGAGAATGAAAAAGTCCTCTATCTGGCTCTGGAACCCGGCGACTATGCTCTGGTCAACAACGCCAAGCACTTCAGCGACATTGACAGCCACTGGGCAAAGACGTATATCGACTTTGTCACCGCCCGCGAACTGTTCAAAGGAACTGGCGAAAATGTGTTCTCTCCCAATCTGACGATGACGAGAGCCATGTTTGTAACGGTCCTGGGACGGATGGCAAATGTGGATACGGCGAATTATGACGGCTCCAGATTCCGCGATGTGCAGAAAAATTCCTGGTGCAGCGCCTATGTGGAGTGGGCGGCGGATAACGGCATTGTCTCCGGTTACGGCGACGGCAGCTTCAGACCCAACAACCCGGTCACGCGGGAACAAATGGCGAAGATCCTCTATCATTTCGCCCGACTCATGGGTGAGGAAACGACAAGCAGCGGCAATCTCTCCCGTTACACCGACCAAACGCAAATCTCCGAATGGGCGATTGATCCCTGCTCTTGGGCGACCGACTGCGGCCTGCTCCAGGGCAGAGAGGACGGGTCTTTCGATCCTTCCGGTTTGGCCACAAGAGGCGAAGTTTCCGCTTTGCTGAAGCGCTTTGTCGAACACATCATCCAGCGCATTTACAAGGCCGGAAGCAACAACTGATTCCTGTGCCGCAGAGGAAACGCGTGCAATCACAGGTGGGATTTTATCCCACCTGTGATTGCCGTATCAAAATAAAAAACCGGAAAGGAGAGCCGCGTCATGATACATAAGAAGATCCGTGCGGGGATGGCTCTTGTCCTGAGCCTATGCATGGTGATCCCAAACGCATACGCGCTGTCCGGGGACGAGTCGACCGATCTGGAATATGATGGATATATCGTCAAACTGAAAGACGAGATACCGCAGCAGAGTTTGTATGTACTTGGCGGCGGGGACAGCAGCTCTGAAAGCGGCCTCATCGTAGTGGACAGTTTGGAAGAAGCTCGTGATATCCCGGAAGAACTGGTGGAGTATATCGAGCCAAACTATCTGGTGGAGCTCTTCGCTGAAAATGAGGCTGAGGATGAGCCCGCAGATGGGGACTCTCTCTCCGACAATTCTGTTGTGCCCAACGATCCCTATTACGCCGACTATCAGTGGAACCTGCAGACGATCAACGCATATGAAGCATATCGACAGAATTTGACCGGCAGTGGTGTAAAGGTAGGCTTCGTGGACTCCGGCATCAATATTGAACACGAAGACGTAAACGACAACAATATCAGCGGAGCGAATTTTAACCAAGACGAGCTTGCATATTATCAGGATACCTACGGACACGGCACCTTTGCCGCAGGTATCGTGGCGGCGCAGACAAACAACAGCCGCGGTATCGCCGGCATTGCGCCGGATGTCGAGCTTCATGCGTACCGCATCTTTTCAAGCAAGACCACAACGACAGACGCAGTCGTAGCCGCCATTGAGCAGGCGGTTCAGGACGGCTGCCAGGTTATCAACCTGAGTCTGGGAACCTCGAATTCCTCGACAGCGCTGCGGGACGCGGTTGCGGAAGCGGTCGCTTCCGGCGCGGTCGTTGTGGCGGCCGTCGGCAACGGCGGCAACGCCGTGACGCAGTATCCCGCCGCCTATCCCGGCGTCATTGGCGTCGGATCAGTGGATATAGGCCTGGAAGTCTCCAGCTTTTCCCAGCGGAATACATCTGTTGACTTTACAGCGCCGGGCGACGGCGTGGCAAGCCTCAGTAATACCGATAACAGCGGCTATAAACTGGACATTACCGCTTCATCCAACCGGGGAACCTCCTTCGCCGCGCCGGTCATCACCGGAATGGCCGCTCTGGCTCTGGGCTATGACAAGGACATCACAGCGGATGGCGTTTTCACCCTGCTGCAGGCCAGCGCCGTGGACAAGGGCGCAGAGGGTTACGACACCAGCTACGGCTACGGTGTTGTGGATGTGGCGATGTTCGTGGAAGAATTGACCAGGGACTACACGATCAGCTATCAACTTGATGACGGCACGCTTCCGGAAGGGGCCGTATCGACTTATAACGTAAAGTCTGACACGGTCACGCTGCCTGCGCCGGAAAAGGCGGATTACCAGTTCGCCGGTTGGTACGTGGACGAGGACTGCACAGGCGATCCCGTAACGGAGATCCCGGCAGGCTCCGTCGGTGATTTGACCCTCTACGCCGGTTGGCAGACGGACCTGTCCACCGCAGTGGCCTCGGTCTATGTGGACGGTTATGCCGCCAGCCTGCAGGAAGACGGAACCTTCCTCGCCTATTTCCCCTATGGTGCGGATCTCAGCGCCGTCATAGCGGATAATATTGTCGTGACGCCGATGACCTCCACCAGTACGGCGGGCTATCCGCAGCGGTCTGAGGCTGACAGCACCATTTGGCAATTTACCATTCGCAGCGCGGCCCCGGTGGTCGAGAAAACCTATACGATCCGGCTCTCGACTTTCCCGCTGCACGTAAAAGCGGATGCCGCCGGGCAAAAAGGAACTGCTGCGCCCGCATCGCTGGACGGAACAAGGTCCGCAGTGAGCTATGAGGTGCAGGATGTTTCTGCCTGGTTCCAGTACGGGGAAGGCGGGCTGCCCGAAGAATTTGCCGCCCTGGCGGAGATGACCGACGGGACAGGGACCCTGAATCTGGAAGGGAACCAACTGACCTACACCCCGGCCGCGGAGGACGCGGGAAAGATCGTGACGCTGACGGTGCGCGGCAGCACAGGGAATGTGTCAACGCCGGATGCTGTCACGGTAGCGATTACAGTTGCCCCGCTGCCCACCAGCAACGCGGTGCTGATAACGAAAACGGAGACCTTTGATCCATACACCCAGGAAACGGCGGAATTTATGCTGACCATGTACGACAATTCCGTAACGGCAGTCAAGGTTGGCGAAATTGCGCTGTCGCCCGAACAATACCGCACAGGGAGCGTCTCAATCGACGGTTCTGCCGCGCTGATTCTGACGCAGGATGGGGTGTCAGCCTTGGCGGACGGCGAGTACACCGTAACGATTTCCTTTGACAAGAGCGCGCCGGTCGTCGGAAAACTGACGGTGGCACGCAGCGAGATCAGCTGCACGGCTGCCTATCGTGCCGCCAGTATGACCCTGACCGACAATATTGCCCTCAACTACAAAGCCACCGTTGTGGTGCCGGAGGATGTCGTCATCCCCTATACTGTGGGTTCTCTGTTCTGGACCACCGAACCCCAGAGCTATACAGTGGAGGATGATCCGCAGCTGCAGATCGAAAAGGATGGCGTGAATTCTGACCTCTACCGCTATGAGGACAATACCGGTTACCATGTCTTTACCTACGACGACATACCAGCCAAGCAGATGAACGATACCATCTACTCTGTTGTCTATGTTCTCATAGACGGTCGGTATTTTTACAGCGATCCGCTGGAGTACAGCGTTGCAAAGTGTGCCATGGCAGTCCTGAACGCTGCCGGCTATTCCGCCGAATTTAAAACACTTGCGGTGGATATGCTCAATTACGGTGCTGCCGCGCAGAGCTATTTTGGGTACCGAACGGATAACTTGGCCAACGGTTCTCTAACCAGTGCGCAGAAGGCGTTGGGGACGAGCAAGAATGTCTCCCTTACCGATGGAAAGACGAAATACGGCACGGATTCTGAAGAAGTGAAATTCTCATCGGTCAGCCTGACGCTGGAGAGTGCGGTATGGCTCAATTACAAAGTGTCTGTGGCACAGCGGGATGGGGCGGTCATTGACAGCGTGGTGCTGCTGTATGACGACGAGTTTTCTGGCGTGACAGACTGGGAGACCCGTCGGGAAGCAAATGAACTCAAGACCGCTGCCATGACTCTGGACGGCGCCATATATTCCGGCTCTATTCAGGATGTTGTGGCAAAGGAACTGCGAAAACCCTACTATGCGCAGGTTAGGGTGGGATACAGGAATACGGAGAACAATACCGTTACCTATGCGTACAGTTCCGTTCTGAAATTTGCCATATCAGATTTTGCCTACGCAGCTCGTCAGCAGGGCAGCAGCGCGCTGAAGCCGCTTTCAGAAGCGCTGATGCGGTATGGAGATGCGGCTGCCGCCTATTTCAATAGCCTGCATTAACAAAGAAAAGGAGAATGATCTATGAGCTTCTGGAAAAAAATCCTTTGTGCTGTTCTGGCTGTCGGCTTATTGGGGATGGGTACCACCGCACTGGCGGCAGAGAATACCCAGGATAACTATGCTGATGCCCTCCATGAATTGGGACTGTTTCAGGGGACCAACGCGGGATACGAGTTAGAGAAGGACCTTCCCCGGGAGCAGGCAATCACACTTGTGGTCCGTTTTCTGGGGACGGAAAAAGAAGCGTTAGAAAAAAACTATCAGTATCCTTTCGCTGACGTGCCAAACTGGGTCGCTCCCTATGTGGGCTATGCCTATGCAAATTGGATCACCAGCGGCATCAACGTAACAACGTTCGGCACCGGACAGCTGACGACCCAGGCACAATATATTGTTTTCATGCTGCGGGTCCTCGGCTACCAGAGAGGAGAAGATTTCGCCTGGGATGAGGCGAAGGCCTTTGCGGAACAGATAGGGCTTTTGCCCTCTGGCTGGGACAGCGGTGACCATTTTACCAGAGGCGATGCCGCGGAACTGTCCTGGCTGACATTGGGCGTAAAGGTAAAGGGTGGAACAGAAACGCTGGCGGATAAGTTGATCAAAGCCGGGGTGTTTACCGCGGATGAGTACGAGTTTGCTCAACGTGTGGCCGAGGTTGGTCTTGCGGGGGCGCAGGAAGCGGAAAAACCTCTCCCGGGGAACGATGATAATTCCGGCAGCGGCGGTTCCGGCGGCGGTTCCGGCGGCAGTTCCGGCGGCAGTTCCAGCGGCAGTTCCGGCGGCAGTTCCAGCGGCAGTTCCGGCGGCGGTTCCGGCGGCAGTTCCGGTGGAAACCCCGATACGAATGAAACGGAGGATATCCCTCTTTTCTGACGGTGAATCTTTTTTAGGGCAATACCGCACAGAACAAAGGTGTGCAATATAACCCCAAAAATGGTACAATATGGCTGACAGTCTTTTCTGCGGACATGGGAGCCCAAGGAGGCACTGGTCAGCCAGTTGCTCCCCTAATTGTAGCTGAGGCACGAGATGGAAGGAAGCCCAGCTGGATGCTGGGCTTCCTTCCAAAACATATTGTAATAGGAGGTACGTGTCAGTTCTTCCGGTGGCAGCACCTCCAATCCGGTAACTGTACCGGAGCAGCCGAAGAACGGCAGCATTTCTGTTAGCCCCTCCAACGCATCTGAAGGCCAGACCGTTACGGTCACTGTCACCCTGGATGATGGTTATGGTGTGCAGACCGTCACAGTGACGGACAAAAAGGGTAATAACATCCCTGTGACGCCTCTTGGCAACAACAAATACAGCTTCACGATGCCTGGCACCGCAGTCACCATCGAGGCCGAACTTTTGCCGCTGAGTGACATCGTAACCTTTACCGATGTTCCCGCCAATGCCTACTATGCGGACGCGGTGACTTGGACGGTACGCAATGGTGTCACAAAGGGCACCACCGAGACCACATTCTCTCCCAATGCAAGCTGCACCCGCGCCCAGGCCGTCACATTCCTGTGGCGTGCTGCCGGCTCTCCCGAGCCCGCATCGACCCGTAATCCTTTCACAGATGTAAAGAGCGATGCGTATTATTACAAGGCCGTCCTGTGGGCCTTGGAGAAGGGGATCACGGTCGGAACCACCGCCACCACCTTCTCCCCCAACAATGACTGCACCCGGGCCCAGATCGTGACGTTCCTGTATCGCTTCCTGGGCGAATAATCCGAAGCTGCCCCAACTGTAAAACGGAGGGCGGCAGGCAAGCGCCTGCCGCCCTCCGCTCATGCACGACCAAAGGGAAAAGCGGCCTTGCAAAGGAGCTGACATGCACGGCGCAAAGTACAAGCAGACCCTTATTTTGACCCTTATTCTGACCCTTACCACGGTAAAACCGGCCAACACGCTCTAACAGCACTTAAAACAATGAAATCTCAAACCCTTTGTGCCGCAGCACTTTGCGGCATTCGGCGACATCAGATGACACGGTTCAAAATCGCGCACAGGCGATTCGAATCCTTCACCCGCTGCCAATAGAATTGCTCTGGAATCGTTGAGGTTCCAGGGCTTTTCTATATAATGACACAGATTTTCTAATTTCGTATTGATTTCAACTGTTCTGGTTGAGGACTGCGCAGTCCCACATTAGCACAAAAGGGTAAGTCATTTAGGAAGATGAGGGCCTTATGGGCCTACTCATGCCTGCCAGATTCGGCAACGCAATGGCCCAGATGGTAAAAAAGGGAGCTTGCAGCCTGGCTCCATGAATATGGTTGCGAAATAGAGCGGGAGGGACACTGTCTTTTGGTGACATCTGCTGCATTGCTTTAGTGCTATACTGCTCCGCGTCTTGAGGCGCGGGGCAGTTTTTTACAGTAAATTTTGACCGCATAAGGGGAAAGAGTTGGATCGTAAGGATAAAGAACCGGACAAAACAGCGATGAGCAATCCGATCGGACTGCTCATCGCTGTTTTTGCAAGAATGAAAGCCGGACAATTTTTCTCAAAAGAATGTTCTCCATAAAATGGATACCAATCCATAAGGGGGATTTTCTAAAAGGCCGGGGCCTGATAGGGCTGTCCACAGGCCCTTGATATAAGACTGTACATCATGGCGAGAATCAGAACCTCTCAGGCAATCAGGCTTAACCGGAAAACGATTATAAGGGAATCTTCTCCCAATTGCTTAATCCTGCTGTCACCAGCTGCATTCCATTCAGATATGTATAGTTGCCGCCTCTGTCATAATGATCAAAATCGATACAGAAAACAGAGTAAGCGACGATTTTTCCTGTCTCCATAACAATGCGAATATTACGCATTACCACATCAAGATCATGGCCGTAGGGAACTGCTTTTTCATAGGCTGGGATATACTTTGCCTTCAGTATATCAGCGTCAACAGACAAATATATCACATCAACTTCTGAGGCAAGCTTTTTCACGGCCCTTTCCCATGCGGCAGCATCTTCAAAAACACTTGCCTCCAAACGCAAAATATTTGCATTGCATAAAGCCTCGGCAGTGGGCTCATCCATGATACGGAAATCACTGGCAATGATATGTTCGCCCTTGATGGGGAGATGCAGCCCGCAGATTTCTTTGCGGAAATTGGGAAGCGTTTGTCCTGCCATCATCGATAGCCGCACGCCCACCATGCGGACCGGCGTCGATGATGTTTCAACGATGCGATTATCGGCATGTGCGTCTACCCAAATGAGGCCGATCTTCTTATCCTCTCCGATTTACAGGCGGGTACCAGGCTTATTCAGAGGAAGAAGTGATATTAAAGTGATCCCTGTCTGTTCTTGTTATAACGGCAGTAGCCATAGAGCCAGCTGCCCTGTCTGTTCGCTCCATAAGCAGGCGGCCAGTGTTTTTTGTAACGTCTTTCTTTACCAATGTTGTTTTGGGAGGATGTGTTTTGATATAATGGTTAAAAAACATTAACGAAAGGATTTGGGGATATGAAACAACGGCAGGTAATAGTTGATACAGATAAATGTATCGGGTGCGGTCTGTGCAGGAATGTATGTGTTGCCCACAATCTTGTCATACATGATAAGAAGGCAAAAATTGTGCTGGATGAGTGTGTTATGTGCGGACAATGCTCGGCAGTCTGCCCCAAAAGGGCAATTTCATTGGTTGGGTGCGGAAGCGGGCAGATGGAAAAAGCAGGAGATGCACGGCTTGCTCCTGATGATATTTTGAACACGATCCGTTTCCGCAGGAGCGTACGCAGTTTTCAAGAAACAGAAATTCCCCAAAGGGTGATCGAACAGATTTTAGAGGCAGGAAGGCTTACTCATACTGCAAAAAATATGCAGGATGTGTCTTATGTTGTGCTTACCGCCGGAAAAGACCGCGTTGAAAAGATGGCAGTTACCCTATTCAGGGCAATTAAGCCTGTTGCGAATCTGTTTAGCCCAATGACAAGAAACAATCAAATCAGCGATCAATTTTTCTTTTTCAGCGCCCCTGCTGTCATCGTTATTTTAGCAAAGGATAAGACAAATGGCGTTCTTGCTGCACAAAACATGGAGTTTGTTGCGGAAGCAAACGGGTTAGGCGTTTTATACAGCGGATTTTTTACAATGGCGGCCAATATGTCACGAAAAATTAAAAAAGAGATTGGCGTACCGAAAGGAAAAAAGGTTGCCATGACACTGGTGCTCGGTTATCCCAATGTAAAATTTTTACGCTCTACACCCCATAAAGAATTGGAAGTCAGATATATGTAGGAGGTTTGAAGTGCAAAGAGAATGTGAGGAAAACTTAAGGCAAATCATTAATGGCTTCCAAGAATGTAGAAACGCGTTTACTGCCATTGGAGATGAGACAAGACAGCTCATATTGCTTGTGTTGTTAGAAAGCGATCTATCCGGTATTCGAGTAGGCGAAATTGCCGGGAAAACGCATCTGACAAGACCCTCTGTTTCTCATCATCTTCAAATATTAAAAGAAGCTGATATTGTTGCCATGCGCCGCGTGGGAACCAAAAATTATTATTATTTGAGCACGGATGGAACACAATGGAAAGAAATTTCGGATTTGATCAATCGCATTTATGAAAGCGTTAAACACATCACCCAATCAGAGTGGAGGAGCAATCTATGATTTTATATTTTTCGGCAACCGGAAACAGTGCGTATGTGGCGAACAGAATTGGGAAGGGGATAGGCGATACAGTCGTGGATCTTTTTGATAAAATCAGAGAGAATGATTTTTCAGAACTGTGCGCCGAACGTCCGTGGGTAATCGTGGTTCCGACTTATGCCTGGAGAATCCCGCATATCGTGAGAAAATGGATAGAGAACACAACGTTTACAGGAAACCATGATATGTATTTCGTTATGACCTGCGGGGGGAACATCGGAAACGCGGGCAAATATCTGGAAAAACTGTGTCTCAAAAAGAAAATGAATTATCTGGGCTGTATGGGAATTACAATGCCGGAAAATTATATTGCGCTGTTCTCAACGCCAACGCAGGAAAAAGCACTGCAGATTATTGACAAGGCTGAGCCGGTCATAGACCAGGCGATCAATTATATTAAGAATGACAAAAAGTTTCCGCAAATGGATGTTTCTTTTAAAGATAACATGAATAGCGGAATCGTAAATGACCTTTTCTATCCAATGTTCGTACATGCCAAAAATTTTTTTGCCACCAGTGACTGCATTGCCTGCGGTAAATGCGCCAATGTGTGCCCACTGAACAATATTTGTATCGAAAATGGAAAACCTGTCTGGGGAAATGCCTGCACACACTGCATGGCGTGTATCTGCCATTGCCCGAAAGAGGCAATTGAATATGGCAAGCATAGTCAAGGTTTGACTCGCTATATATGTGAAAAAAAGGTTTTATAACATTGTGCATAGAAATTCGGCTTTTTTGTTTTTGTCAATTGAGGAGCGGCTTCAGAAGACCCTGAAGCCGCTCCTCAATTGATTTACAGATTAAAAACAGGACACCTCAGAGCTTGTTGGCCTCGATATAGGGCTGGAACTGGGTGAAGACACTGCGCTCCAAAGGGGAGCGCAGCCAGGCGTTTCGGCGGCGCAGAAGCTGCATGCGCTGCGCGCGGACCTGAGCAGCATCCTTGGAGATATCGCACAGCTGGGCGATCTCCTCTGCCGTCTGTGCGCCGCAGCCCCACAGAACACAGGCCGGCGCCAAAAGGCGGGAGGCGAACACATTGGCGTCCCGCTCCTTTTTGGGGTCCGGAGAGGACAGCAGCGCGCCGTGGGGACAGACTATATGTCCCATGTGCCCCAACAGAATGTGGCCGTACTCATGGGCCACAGTAAAACGGATCCGATGATGGCTGTAGCGGTCGTTGAAAAAGACCATCAGTTGTCCGGAAGGGGCTTGAAGTGAAAAACCGTCGGCAGCCAGATATGCCCCAAGGCCCGCTTCAATGATCGGCTCCCGATTGACTGTGTATTTATAGAGACGAATCCCCAGACGGCCTCCCAATTCATTGACCTGTACCGGCAGAGAGGAGATCTGGCAGTCAAGCAGGCACTGCCAGCTGGCGTCTCTGGCGCCGGTATACTTTCCATAGGAACTCATGTAAAGCAACTCCTCTGAAGTGCTTTGCAGAACTCAAGGCTCTTCATCTGTTTCTTGGGCCTTCAACTCCAGGATGCGGGCGGCGTCCTGTGAAATCTGACCCACCGGACCACCCCGGGCGACAATGGGAATATCGCCCTTCTGGGGAAAGGGGATTCGCTTCCCGGCAGAGCGTGAGCGGCGGGCGGGTTTGGGTTCCTGAGTCTTTTTGAAGGCGATGAAAGCCAGAACTTCCTTTTGCGCCTCCGGGGAGAGGGCGTCAAAAGACAGCAAAAGATCCGCCCGGAGATCATCCCTCCGGGGTTTTTCCAAAAGCAGGTCGGAGAGCTCCACATGCAGGAGCTGAAGCAGCTCGCTGAGCCTGTCCGTCCGGGGAATATTCTGTCCCGCGCACCAGGCGGACACTGTACCCTTTGCAACATGGAGCTGATTCACAATGTCAATTTGTTTGATGGATTTTTCCAACATCACCCGGTTGAGATTTTTTGCAAATACCACACACATTTCCCGCTCTGTCAATTGTATCACCCCGTTTCAAAAGCATTTTACATGAAAACTGAACAAATTGCAATAGAAATTCCAAAAAGTTCATTTTAATTTGAACATCCGCTTGACAGAGATAGCCTGTTGTCGTATGATAAGTTCAATTAAAACGAACGGAGGTGCGCGAGATGGAGTACAAGATTACGCTCAGGGCAGCACGGATCAACGCCAATCTGAACCAAGCTGAGGTTGCTGCGGAACTTGGTGTCTCAACAGAGTCAGTTGCAAACTGGGAACGGGGAAAGGTTCCGCTGAAGGCCACGACTCTGGTGCGGCTGTGCCATTTATACGGTGTCCCTATCGACAATATTTTGCTGCCATAAAGTTCATTTAAAATGAATAAATGTACTAAAGGGAATATGATTCTGTCGGGCGGCGTACAGACTGGCCGTTCTGCACGCCAACAGATGCAATGGGAGAGGGGAGAGGCAAAAGCGGAAATGAAAGCAGAGCGGTTAAAAAGGCAGGAGAGCGGAGAAGCGGCCGACATGGCCTATGTGCGGCAGACCCTGCGCCTGGTACAGGGAACCTTGGAGCGGCACGGCTGCCCTGCCGCCTGGCCTTTGGGGAGGAACAAGGGAACAATGGACGAACCGGACCTTTTGCAGCTGGCACTCTGCATTGATTACATAGCGCAGTGCAGGGCAGGGATTGATGCGGCGGCTGCAAAGCCTGCATGGGATAGACTCAGGCTCCAGGAGGCCGGGCGGATGCAAAAGGCCTTAGAGGAGGCGGAACGGATCACAGTGCGGATGCTGATCTCCCTTTTTCATGAGGAAGCATCAGAGGGACAGAAGGAAAAATAGGAATTGAGCAGGAAGGGTCCTGAACCCAGACGGGATCAGGACCCTTCCTTGATCTGCTGATTGACCCACTCTACCGCTTCCGGATAAAACATCCGGCGGCCGTCGGCCTCCAGAACCGGCACAGTGGTGAACCCAAGCTTACGCATGGCTTTTGCGTCTGTACATTTTTCGTAGGAAATGCCGCTTTTATCCAGTAGCTTTTCTAAAAAAATGCAGTTGGTACAGTTGAGCGTATACAAAGTTGCCTGCCCCAGAATAAATCCCTCCTTATGCTGTCAAGCGTTTGAGATTCGGAAAACGCACAGAGATAGTATAGGCAGATGGGGACAGGTTATACCGCAAAAATCGACTTTTTTTGGATAGAAGGAAAGGCCTGCCGGTGACAGGCAAACCGGGTCCGCGGGGCATACAATGAAACAGGCGCGTGGTGAATCAGCGCGCAATCATCTGAAAGGAGCTTCACTCCATGCCAACAGAAAAAAATCTCCGGGATGTACCGGCAACGCCGCTGCCGGAAAACACCCCTGTTGTTCCCTTGCCACCCATCGTACCGGATGAGGGAGACACCCCGGTGGTTCCCCTGCCGCCCATCGTGGATCAGCCTCCCGCGGCAAATCCGGACCAGACGCCGGTAATTCCCCTGCCGCCCATTGTGGACCAGCCTCCCGCAGCGAATCCGGACCAGACGCCGGTAATTCCTCTGCCGCCCATCGTGGGTCAGCCTCCCGCGGCGAATCCGGACCAGACCCCGGTGATCCCTCTGCCGCCCATTGTGGGCATCCCCATGCCCGGCGTCCGCCCGGAGTACCCCGGATACGCGACGGTTCGTTTTCTCAACGCTGTAGCGGACGGAGAGCCCGTCCGGGTGGCGGTAGGATCCAGAACCGTGGCCAACAATCTGGCGTTTGGAAACCTTGGCAATTATTTCAATGTGATTGACGGATTCCGTACAGTCACCATCTACAGCGTCCGTTCTCCCCGGACTGTGCTCTACCAGAGCAGCGTACCCATGAGCGCCGGGGAAGTGATCACCCTGGCCATCGTGCGCTCCGGCGGAGTGCTGGATCTGGTGCGGGTGTCGGATAAACCCTGCAACAACCGCCCGGCCAACCGGGCCTGCATCCGCGCGGTGAATCTGGTCTACAACAGCCCGGCCCTCGATGTGGTGCTGGCGGACGGCCGGGTGGTCTTTACGGATGTGCGCTATAAAGAAGTAACGATCTGGCGTCAGGCGCGGCCCAAGGAGTATGATTTCTACATTGCCCAGACCCCGTACTCACTCAATCGGATGTATGACGATATCCAGACTGTGGAGGACCTGCCTCTGGCCATGGCAGGCTACTATCTGCCGGGCTACGGTTCCGTGGATCCTCTGGTGTCCTTCTACGTAAATGCCAGAGCCGGAGCCATGGATACCATCTATATCCTGGGCAACTGGAACATTTCCCAGGTAATCCGCACCAAAGTGGTGGAAGATTATTAACGCCAACTGACAAAACAGCGTAAAACGCTGCTTTTGCGCGCTTCTCCGACGGAGCCGGAGGAGAATAAGGGGTTTCAGGCCGTGGGGCACACCGCGCCCCACGGCTTTTTTGCCGCTTTGCAATAAAAAGAGACCGGAGCATCAGCTCCGGTCTCTTTCGCACTTGTTATTTCGCCACGGTTTCGCAGTAGCGCATCAGGATGGTAGCCACCTGGGCGCGGGTCGCGTTGCCCTTGGGAGACAGGGTGCCGTCGGTCTTGCCGGTGATGAGCTGCTTGCCAACCGCCCAGTTCATGGCGGAGACGGCATACTCGGAAATCTCATCGGCATCGGGGAAGGAGGTCAGGTTTTCTTCCAGGGTCACGGCCTCCATGCCCTTGTACTGCGCATAGCGGTACAGGATCGCGGCCATCTGCTCCCGGGTGATGTTGCTGCCCGGTGCGAAAACATCCTCGGAGAAGCCCTTGACGATGCCGTTGGCATTGGCCCAAACCACGGCCTTGGCACAGTAGCTGTCCGCGGCCACATCAGAGAAGGAGGGCGCGGCGGTCACGGCGGGAGAACCCTCCAGGCGGTAGAGCACGGTGACCAGCATGCCGCGGGTCATGGTGGCGTTGGGGCTGAAGGTGGTGTCGGTGGTGCCGTTAAACAGGCCGTTTTCCACTGCGTACTTCACTGCGTCATAGCACCAGTCGTTCTCATTCACGTCGGTGAAGGGGTTCTTCCAGCCGGTGGGCGGAGTGACGACGGAGCCGCCGCCGCCACCACCGCCGCTGGAGTTGGCGGAGAACTTGGCGGTTGCGGTAACATCCTTGCCATTCAAAGCATCCAGGAGCTTGTCGGTCAGGGTGGTGTAGGTTCCGTCGATGCCCTCAAAGGTCCAGCCGCTGAAGCTGTAGCCGCTCTTGGAGGCGGTGGGCAGTTTGTCGCCCACGTTCAGGGCGTTAAAGGACTGGCTTTCAGCCACAATGTCATTACCGTTCTTGAAGGTGACGGTGGCGGTGCGGGCGTCGGCTTTCAGAACGAACTTGCTGAAGCCGTGGGTCACGGTGAAGGTGGCGGTCTTGGAAGAGTCTCCCTCAATCGTGGCGTCGTAATAGTAGACGCTGCCGTTGGATTTGGTGTGCTGAACCTTCAGGTTCTCCACGGAGAACCCATCGGGCAGGGGAATGGTGATGGTCACGGGAGTGGTGACGGTCATGGGCTTGGGGGAACCGACCACCGCGGCGTTGACTTTCAAATCAGGATTGTCATTGCCTTCCGGAATCTCCTTGACCAGTTCGTCGCCCTCGCTGACATTGGCAGTGGTGGCCACGGTGTTGTACATGGGAGTGATGTTCAGCTCCAAAGTGACCAGAGCGTCGCTGCCCTCATCCTTGACGCAGTCCTTCACCTCGATGTTCAGATAGGGCTCCACCACGATGGTAACGGACTCGTCAGCGATATCGATTTCCGCCTCTTCCAAGGCCTTCTTGACACTGGGACTATCGCTGGTCAGCGTGGTGTTCTGGGCCACCTTGTTGGCAACAGTCTCCAGGCCTTCGGGAGCAGGGGCGGTTTCCAGTGCCGCGGCAGCTTCCTTTACCTCATCCTTGGCATTTTCGGGGAGAGGAGCCACGTTGGGAGGAGACACGACCACTTCAACTTCGGTCTTCTTCTCCTGAACAGCGTACTTATAGGTGACGCCGCCGGTGGTGTAGTCCTCGGTCACAGCCAAATAATCAGTGGCAAGGTAGGCGGTGGGGTCAGAGGTAAACCGTCCGCCGGTAATGAAGGACTTCATATTGTCGGAGAGAATGGCGCCGACCTTACCGGAGAAATAGCCGCCGGTGATGGAGAAACCGTTCTCTTCGATATAAGCTGCGCTTGGATTCGCTTCATTCTGGACATGCGCCAGGTTGTACTCATCAATGGCATAGTAGGTGGGGCTGATGAATGTGCCGCCGGTGATGGTGATGTCCATGTGGCCATAGTAACTCGTTGCGCTCTGATTGCCCTTGGAGACAATGGCAAGAGCGGTGCCGAAGTTGTAGTTACCGCTGCCGCTTGGCTTATACTTACGGGTTCCGTCTCCGCTGTATGTGGACTGGATGGTTCCGCCGGAGACGGTCAGCTTACCGGAATCGATCTCAATACCACACCAACCCTTGATGACCGCGTTGCCGGAAATGGAGGTGGTGTTGGCACCGGGGAGATAGAGGGCGCAGTCCTGGACGCTTTCCACTGTACCGCCGGAGATATTGATGGTAATGCCGCCGTTATCGGTTTTGCTGTCGCGGGTCCCATCTCCGCTGATGGCAAAGTTGCCGTCCGTTGTCCCATTTTTATAGGTGTTGCGGACTGTGCCGCCTGTCATATTCAGCGTGGCGCCGCTGCCCCTTACATAGACGGTAGCGCCCTTGCTGCTGGTGATGGTGCCGCTCTTCAGATTCAGCGTAGAGAGGACGGCCTTTTCCGGAATATGCACGCCGCTGTTTTCATACGCGGTGTTGCCGGTGATAATCAGGCGCGCACCGTTGTTCAGTGCGATGGTTCCGGTGCTGCCCTGAATGGTTACTTTAGCTCCGGTATCGATGTTGATCGCGTAATCGGAGGTAATGGTCTTTCCGTTCAGGTCCAGTGTAACCGCCTTGTCGCCGCTGAAGGAAAGAACGCTGTCCAAAGTGGTGTTCTTTAGCATGCGGATTGTCTGTCCCTCGCCAGCCGCAGCTACGGCTTCGGCCAGGGTGCCGTACTTGTCGGTGCCGATCTGAGCAACCGCGCTGTCGCTGACCATGTAGCTGTAGCCGTCCTTGTCGCTGGGCTGGACATAATAACCTGCTGCAAGATACTTGCTGTCCAGCTTGGCGGAGAAATAGCCGCCGGAAATGGAGATGGTCTCTTCCACTTCGGTGGTATCAGAGAAGAGCATGCGAACCATTTCGCCGGACACGCTGGAGAAACAGCCGCCCTGAATGGTCAAAGACAGGGGGAAATTGTAGCCGCATTCCACGTAGACGGCATCGCCGGTCAGGTCCGAAATGCCGCTGGGAGTAGATGCCTCCGGAATTTCAGATGTTGCCCGGGTACCGCTGATTTTAGCGCCATTCTCAATGATAACGTTGCCGCCCTTGATGCCGAGGCCGGTAGAGCCGGTGATCTCTGTGCCGCTCTTGATGGTCAGGGCGCTGTGCTCCTTACCGGGGAAATAGACGCCCTCGCCGGTGGTGGAGGTCACCTTGACGCCGTCTAAGACCAGCTTGACTCCGGGAACTTCACCGTTCAGAACCACGCCGAAGTTGCTGCCGACGATTTCGCCGCTTTTGGCACTGTCAGTCAGGGTGATGTTGGCATGGCTTGGGGACAGGACGCTCACCGGAACAATACCAAAGCCGTATTCATTAGAAGAACCACCCAATGTATGGCCATTTAGATCCAGAGTATAGGTGGCATAGGCCAGGGCTTCGGTGTGGGAAGACGAATCCTGTTGCATGACCACCACGTCGTTGATCTGGCTGGAGGATGTGTCGTTCTGGCAGGCAACAGACAGTGCGTTGACCAGAGCTTCATAGCCTGTCCTGCCGATTGTGGCGCCAAAACTGCTGGTAGCGGCCACCTTGCCGTTTAAACCGTTCTGATCACCGATGCTGTAATCATCGGGGATGTACTTAAGGACCGTGGCCCGCAGTGCCTCCGGTACAAAACCGGCCGTAATTTCTTTGGCGGCCATGGTGAAGCTGCCGACGGCTCCATCGGTGACGGTCAGGGTCCCCACATTGATCAGCTCAGCACCCGTGGACACCAACTTGGCCAGGGAGCCTCCGTAGCTCACCGACTTATTCTGGGCATTGATAGATGTGTCTGCGGGCAGGGAACTCAGCTCCACGTCTGCAAGCAGCAGAATGGGCTTTCCGTTTGCTCCCGCGATTGCCTCGTCGATGGTTTTATAAGAGGTGCCGCCGTTGACATCGGCGACGTAGGCCACGGAGCCGGTCTCCGGAGCGGCAATGGCCTTGGGATATGCCTCTTTGTTGGCGTCATCCGTATTGGCCACGACCATATAGGGGGCTTTTACAAAGTCGCCGACATTGCTGTTTTCGGTATAGTAGCCGCCGACGATCTCTACATTGGCAGGCTTATTGCTGGCAATTGTGCTTTCGGCGCTGTAACAGCCGCCCTCTATCCGAATATGGCCGCCTGCGTTATCTGCGGTGCCGTACATTTTCACAGTACCTGAAACCTCTGATTCGCCCTTTATCACAAGAGTGCCCTGGGAACTCCAGGTGATAGAAGCGGCGGGCTTGTCGGCAGTGGCGGTGATGGATCCTCCATCTACCGTGAAGGTGCCGCCTGCGTTAGAAACTACTGCATAGATGGATTCGGAGCTTCCTCCGCTTACCGTGCAGTCTGTCAGCAGGACATCATTGGAGGTGAGGTCAATGGCATACGTGCTGGTGCCGCCGTTTACGGTGCAGCCATTCAGGAGCACCTGGTCCGCCGTACCTTTAATTGCGGCGCTGCCCTTGCCAGTCATTTCAAAGGTGCAGTTGGTAGCAGTTAGGGTGCTGCCGGAGGACAACTTTACTGCAGACCCTGTGGAGCTCTTCAGCGTGCAGTCCACCATCACTACGGGAGCATTGATTGACAATCCGTCACTTTTCTCATAGGAGACAGTGCCGTTTTTCAAAGTGATCTCCGCCTTCAAAGAAAACCAGCCGGATTCTTTTGCAATCAGAGAATACTGATTCAGATCAAGCGTGACCTTTTTGCTGATTGTCACACTGCCATCATATGTTGTGGCAGTTACATCGCTGAGCAATGTGACGGTATCGCCGTCACCGGCCGCATCAAGAGCGGCAGCCAGCGTGGGATATGCTGTACCGTTCACTTCGGCCTGATCGGTGCTTTGCGGCGCGTCATAGGTGACCGCCTCCTCCGGAAGCTCGGCCGCCTGTTCAGGCTCCTGGGTATTCTCCAGCGGCTCCGTTGTAACCTCCTCAGGCGTGGTCGGCACTTCCGGCTCATCCGCCAATGCGGCAGTGGGCAGGAGGGAAAGCGCCATGCACAGAACAAGGAGAACACTGAGTAGCTTTTTCCTCATAAGAATCTTTCCACCTTTCTTCATTTCCTTGAATCTCTTCCGCGGGAAAAGATGCTGGCGTGGATCGATAAAATCACCTCGAATCAAAAAAGAGCCTGCCGCATTCCTATTTGGCAGGCCCCGATTTCCGTTCGAGAGCGGGCAGCTGGCTGGCATACGAAGATCGATTAGCCCCTATAGCATTGCGTCCCTGTCTTTCAACAGGTTTGCCAAATAGTATGGATGCGGGATGCCGGAAGACAAGAGGCGGAGGAATTTACGGCTCATTTACGCTTGGCAAAAGAAAACCGCCTCTGCCGCTGGCAAAGGCGATTACAACACAATGTACGGGAATAGCTTTGCCAGCCCAAAATGGATTTGGTCACTCAGCATACTCCTTATGTTGGCTCTTATTATACAGGAAATGGGCGGGATAAGTCAATAGAAATGTGCAAAATTTAACATAAAGCGTCACAATGCATTTATGGAAGAGTAAATTCAGGTCTGACTTGTTCCGGATGCGCTCTGCCGCGAAAAAAACCGCTCCGGGAATTTTCTCCCGGAGCGGGGCTGGATTACGCCTGCTGGAGGTCCGCGCAGGTAAAGTATTTGCGCAGCGGCTTTTGCAGCAGCGCAAATACCACGACGCACAAAATGGCGTCGGGCAGGGCCCAGGTCATGTTGTACAGGAAGGAGTAGACCCACTCGTTGGTCATGGCCATGCCTAAGAATTCATCCGGCATATATTCGGCCCAGACCGTGGCGCCCACCACAAAGCTGGAAAGGAAGCGAAGGAAGGTGCCGACAACAGTACCCAGATAGATGCCGCCCTTTTTTCCGCGGAAGAATCCCGCGCCTACTCCTAAGAGCGTGTAGGCCACCAGGTAGTCGGCGATCATGGTGGTCCAGGAGATGGCAATTCCATTTCCAAGGAAATACTGCATCAGCCCATAGACGAACCCAACGCCAGTGCCCCAGGCCAGGCCGTAGCGGAAGCAGAAGAAGATGATGGGCACCATGGCGAGGTCGATGGAGCCGCCGCTGGGCAGGGGCTCAATCTTGATGTAGCTGAGCACCTGGGCCAGGGCCAGCATGATGGCGGCCTCGCAGAGGCATTTGACTTTTGCATGTTGCATGGGAAGACAATCCTTTCGTGAATAGAGTCCAATTCCATAAAAAAATCCCGCATGGCGAGCCATGGGGCGTCGCAATGCGGTCAGCAAAACAATATCATCGCATTCCTACGCCGGCATTACCCGGATCAGGTTCGAGGGACTGGGCGGCAGTACGCCCGATCTCAGCCAGCTTGCGCCAGCGCCCCTTGGAATTGTCGCACTTACTATATCAAAGGCGAATGGATTTGTCAAGGCGGGAGACTTGTGGTAAACTGTACAAAATTGTCGGGAGGGATGGAATGAACGCCTGCTTTATTTTTGGGGCTGGGACGAATTACGGCCTCTATCGCCGCCCCGCAGACGGCGACTATGTGATCGCCGCCGACGCGGGATATCTGACCTGCCAAAAGGAGGGGATCCGTCCGGATCTGCTGATCGGGGACTTTGACTCCATGGCGGAGCCGGTGGATTTTCCAAACCGGATGCGTCTCCCGGTGGAAAAGGACGATACGGACACTATGATGGCCGCAAAGATCGGATTGGATAAGGGGTGTAAGGTATTTCACATTTACGGAGGAACCGGCGGAAAACGACTGGATCACACCCTGTCCAATCTGCAGATGCTGCTCTTTTTGGACAGCAGGGGGGCAAGGGGCTACCTCTATGACGACGCGTTTGTCTACACGGCGCTGTGCAGCGGTTCCCTGACCATCCCAAGAGGGCCGGAATGGGGGCTTTTATCGGTCTTCTGCTTCGGCGCTCCGGCCACCGGCGTGGAGGAAGAGGGCGTCCAGTATCCGCTGAAGGACGCGGTGCTGACGCCGGAGTTCCCGCTTGGGGTCAGCAACCACATCGTGGCGGAAGAGGCGAAGATCACCGTGGCCCGGGGCAGTCTGATCGTAGGGTGGGAGTTGGAGAAGGCTAAAAGTTTTTTATGATTCCAAACAAAATGGAAGCATTTTCTCTTGCAGTCCCCGGTGAGGAATAGTATAATTGGATAAAAGAGCGCGGAGGGGAGCCTCCGCGTCTGGCAAAAATAACGAACAGCGCTCCGCTGGGTAAGGAGATGGACCATGGCAACATTTACCGTGAACGGCCGCATGGTCAGCGTGGAAAAGAATCAGAAGCTGCTGCGCTATCTGAGGGATGAACTGCACCTGACTTCTGTCAAGGACGGGTGCAGCGAGGGTGCCTGCGGCACCTGCCATGTGCTGATCGACGGGAAGGCCACCAAGGCCTGCATCCCCCAGACCGACAAATTGGAGGGCAAGGCCATCGTGACGGTGGAGGGCCTGTCGGATTTTGAAAAAGAGGTCTACACCTATGCCTTCGGCAAGGCCGGCGCGGTCCAGTGCGGCTTCTGCATCCCGGGCATGGTGATCTCCGCCAAGGCGCTGCTTGACGTGAACCCTGACCCTACGGAGGAAGAAGCGGCCTACGCCATCCGCAACAACATCTGCCGGTGTACCGGTTATGTGAAGATCATCCAGGCCATTTTGCTGGCGGCGGAGGTGTTTCGGATCGGCGAGGTGCCCCGGGAAAATGAGGAGTGGAAGGTGGGCGCCCGGGTGCCCCGCATCGACGTGCGGGAAAAGGTCACCGGCACCGGCCAGTATCCGGACGACGTCTATTTGGATGGGATGATCTATGCCAGCGCGGTCCGTTCCGCTTATCCCCGGGCCATCGTGAGGGCCATCCACACGGATGAGGCCCGGGCACTGCCCGGGGTGGTGGGCGTCTTCACCGCCGCCGACGTGCCGGGCATCAACAAGGTGGGCCATTTGGTGAAGGATTGGGACACCATGATCGCGGTGGGGGACACGACCCACTACCTTGGAGACGCCATCGCCCTTGTGGCGGCGGAGGATCGTGAGACGCTGGAGAAGGCGAAAGCACTGGTACAGGTGGAGTATGAGGTGCTGGAAAGCGTGCGCAGCGCCGAGGAGGCCCGGGCTGAAAACGCCCCCTTGGTCCACAGGACCGGGAACCTGCTGGCCCACCGGCACATCCACCGGGGAAACGCGGCCTTCGCCATTGCCAAATCCAAACACGTGCTGACCCGGCGGTTCCACACCCCGTATACGGAGCACGCCTTTTTGGAGCCGGAATGCGCCGTGGCCTATCCCGACGGAGACGGGGTCATGGTCCTCTCAAGCGACCAGGGCACCTATGACACCCAACAGGAGACCATGCGCATGTTGGGGCTTGGGCCGGACCAGGTGAAGGTCCGCAACATGCTGGTGGGCGGCGGATTCGGTGGGAAAGAGGACGTGACGGTCCAGCACCACGCCGCCCTGGTGGCCTATCTCACCAAGCGGCCGGTGAAGGTAAAGCTCACCCGGGCGGAGAGCATTCTGATCCACCCAAAACGCCACCCCATGGACATGGAGTTTGCGCTGGGCTGCGACGAAAACGGCATTATCCAGGGCGTGGCGGCTCAGATCATCGCCGACACCGGAGCCTACGCATCTTTGGGCGGGCCGGTGCTGGAGCGGGCCTGCACCCATGCCGCCGGGCCCTACAACTATCAGAACTTTGAGATCGACGGCTACGCCTACTACACCAACAATCCCCCGGCCGGAGCCTTCCGAGGCTTCGGCGTGACCCAGTCCTGCTTTGCCATTGAGAGCCTGCTCAATGAGATGGCGGATGTTGTGGGCATCTCCCCTTGGGAGATCCGCTACCGCAACGCCATCCGCCCCGGTCAGGAGCTGCCCAACGGCCAGATCGTGGACGAATCCACCGGACTGGTGGAGACTCTGGAGGCCGTCAAGCCCTATTACGACAGCGCCAGGTACGCGGGGCTGGCCTGCGCCATGAAAAACGCCGGCGTGGGCGTGGGCATCCCGGACACCGGCCGGGTCCGTCTGGCGGTCCAGGCGGGGAAGGTGCACATTTACGCCGGCGCCTCCTGCATCGGCCAGGGGCTGGGCACGGTGCTGACCCAGATCGTCTGCGAATTGCTGTCCATAGCGCCGGAGCAGGTGGTCTACGAGCGCGCAAACACCTATGAATCGCCGGATTCCGGCACCACCTCCGGCTCCCGTCAGACTCTTTTTACCGGAGAGGCCTGCCGGCGGGCCTGTGAGAGCCTGCTGGACGCATTGAAGGAAAACTCCTTAACAGACTTGGAGGGGAGGGAGTTTCGGGGGACATACCTTGGAAAAACCGACCCGCTGGGAGCGGATGTGCCCAACCCGGTGAGCCACATCGCCTACGGCTACGCCACCCAGATGTGCGAGCTCAACGAAGACGGCACCATCCGGCGGATCGTGGCGGCCCACGATGTGGGCAAAGCGGTGAACCCCATTTCGGTGGAGGGCCAGATCGAGGGCGGGGTGGTCATGTCCATGGGGTTTGCCCTGACAGAGCAGTACCCGCTGACGGACTGCAGGCCCACCGCCAAATTCGGCACCCTGGGCCTCTTCCGGGCTCATCAGATCCCGCAGATCAAGGCCATTGTGGTGGAGAAGGCCGGACTGAAGGTGGGCGGCGGGGCCATCGGCGTTGGAGAGATCACCTCCATCCCCACCGCGCCGGCCATCGCTGACGCCTATTACCGCCATGACGGAAAGCGGCGCAGCTCCCTGCCCCTTGAGGACACGCCCTACAGCCGGAAGTGAGTCTTCCTTTGGGACGTGGGAGGCGATGAAAAAGGGGAGCCTTTCCGCTCCCCCAATCCCTTATTCTGAATGCCTGCCCTGCAGTGCCGCCAGCGCCTGGACCGTGTCCACGTCCGTCAGCTCTTCCTCCGCAACATCCAACAGGATGAGGCTCTCCTCATGGGCGCGGATCACCGCAGAGCCGCCGTGGTCCTCCGTGAGGGAGAGCAGCTCCGGAAAGAACCGGGCGGGGAAGAGGCAGGGATTGCCCCGGACGCCGTTGCGGCCCAGGGCCGCAATGCGGTCCGGGCGCTGCATCCACAGGTCGATCAGCGCTTCAATGCTGCTCCGCCGCAGAAGCGGCTGGTCGGACACCTGAAAGAGGACCGCGTCACAGCCGGACAGGGCCTCCAGCCCCAGACGGATGGTGTGGCTGATGCCCCAGTCGGGGTGGGCGTTGTGGACACAGAGAAAACCGAACTCTTCGGCCATTTCCGCTCCCTCCGGATATTGGGTCACCACGGCAACGGAGGAAAAGAGCTGGCCCGGTATACTCTCCATGGCCCGGCGCAGCAGAGTTTTGCCCTGCACTTGGGCGCAGAGCTTGTTGTCGCCGAAGCGGCGGGCGTTTCCCGCAGCCATGAGGACGCATCCGATTTTCCAGTCCATTGACTCCGCTCCTTTCTGATAAAAGTATACCGTTGATAGCATGCCCGGTCAAGGCGGAAAATAGCGCTGTTCTTTTGAGAATATAATGATGCGGAATTGACCCTGTGATATAATCTATGGAAATAGCAGAAATAAGCCTGTGTAATCATGGACTTGCGCAGCAGGTAAAGGAGGCCATAAAATGAGTACAAGTGTAGGGCAGAGCAAGGTCCGCGTGGACGCCTACGACAAGGCGGCCGGCCGGGCCAAATACACCGACGACCTGTGCGACAAAAGCGCTCTGATCGCAAAGATCCTCCATTCCACCATCGCCCACGGCTTGGTGAAGTCTGTGGACACCTCTGCGGCGGAGCAGATCCCCGGCGTGGTGAAGGTGATTACCTGCCTGGACGTGCCGGACTATAAGTTCCCCACCGCGGGACACCCCTGGTCCACGGATCCGGCCCACCAGGATGTGGCGGACCGGCTGCTGCTGAACCGGCATGTGCGCTACTACGGCGACGATGTGGCCGTGGTGGTGGCTGAGGATGAGGTGGCCGCCATGCAGGGCGTGCGGGCGCTGAAGGTGGAGTATGAGGAATATCCCTTTGTGCTGGACGCACAGGAGGCCATGGCCGACGGAGCGCCCCAGGTGCAGGAGGACTTTCCCGGAAACATCCTGGCCCACACCAGCATTCGCAAGGGCGATCTGGAGAAGGCTCTTCAGGAGCCGGGCCTGATCAAGGTGGAGGGCTGGTACGACACGCCCACGGTCCAGCACTGCCACATTGAAAACCACGTCTGCTTTGCCAGTATGGAGGCCGGGCGGATCACCGTGGTGTCCTCCACCCAGATTCCCCATATCATCCGCCGGGTGGTGGGCCAGGCCCTGGGCATTCCCTGGGGCAAGGTGCGTATTGTGAAGCCCTACATAGGCGGCGGATTCGGCAATAAGCAGGACGCGCTCTATGAGCCGCTGTGCGCCTACCTCACCACTCAGGTGGGAGGACGGCTGGTGAAGTTGGAATGCACCCGGGAGGAAACCTTTGTCTCCAACCGTGTGCGCCACGCCATCCGCACCCATATCATCTCCTGGGTGCGGTCGGACGGCACCCTTGCGGCCCGGAAGTTTGAGGCGTTTTCAAACCAGGGCGCCTACGCCTCCCACGGCCACGGCGTGGTGGCCAAGGGCATGGGAGCCTTCCCCCAGCTCTACCCCTGCGATAATGTGGAGTGCGACTGCTGGTCCGTGTTCACCAACCGGCCCGCCGCGGGGGCCATGCGGGGCTACGGCATCCCTCAGGCTATGTTTGCAGGAGAGTGCCATATCGACGACATCTGCTTGAGCCTCGGCATGGACCCGCTGGAGTTCCGCCGGAGAAATCTGATGCCGGTGGGCTATGTGGACGGTTTTTCCAAAAATGAACTCTATGACGATACCTTCAACCAGTGCCTTGAACGGGGCATGGAGGTCATCGATTACCAGCGCAAATGGAAGGCCTATCAGAACCAGACCGGGCCTGTCCGCCGGGGCGTGGGCATGGCCGTGTTCTGGTACAACACCGCCGTCTGGCCCATTTCTCTGGAGTCCTCCTCCTGCCGCATGGTGCTCAACCAGGACGGCTCGCTCCAGTTCCAGACCGGCGAGACGGAGATTGGGCAGGGCTGCGACACCGCCTACACCCAGATGGTGGCCGACGCGGTGGGCGTACCCTTTGAGGATGTCCACGTGATCTCCTCCCAGGATACGGATGTGACGCCCTTCGGCACCGGTGCCTATGCCTCCCGCCAGACCTACATCGGCGGCTTCTCCATCATGCAGACCGGCCTGCTGCTGCGCCAGCGGATTTTGAACTACGCCCATGAGCTGACCAGGATGCCGGTTGCCACGCTGGACCTTTCGGACGGCAGGATCATCCGCAAGGGGGACGGCCGGGTGTTGATGACCTTGGGCGAGCTGGCCACGGAGGCGCTGTACTCCACCACCAACAGCCAGCATCTCACGGCGGAGTCAACCGCTCAGATCAAATCCAACGCCTACTCCTTTGGCTGCTCCATAGCGGAGGTGGAGGTGGACATTCCGATGTGTAAAGTGAAACTGCTGAACATGGTCAATGTCCACGATTGCGGCCGGCTCATCAATCCGGCCCTGGCCGAGGCCCAGGTCCACGGCGGCATGTCCATGGCGATTGGCTACGGACTCAGCGAGGAGTTGAAGTTTGACCCCAAGACGGGCAAGCCGCTGAACAACAACCTCTTGGACTATAAGCTGTCCACCTGCATGGACCATCCGGACCTGGAGGCCCGGTTTGTGGAGAACCTGGAGCCCACCTCGCCTTACGGCACCAAGTCCTTAGGCGAACCGCCGGCCTGCTCCGGTGCCCCGGCCATTCGCAATGCCGTCCTGCAGGCCACCGGCGTGGCGGTGGACAGGTGTCCCATCACGCCCCACGTCCTGTTTGAAGCGTTCAAAGAGGCCGGGCTGATTACCGATTGAAGGAGGGATGAGCCATGTATGATATGAAAGCGCTGTATGAGGCCCGGAGTGTGGCCGACGCGGTGCGGCTGCGCCAGGAGCATCCCCAAGCCCAGATCATCGCCGGCGGCTCCGACGTGCTGGTACAGATGCGGGAGGGGAAACGCGCCGGCGCGGAGCTGATCTCCATCTATGGCATCGACGAACTGCGGGGCGTTACCCTGGAGGAGGATGGCACGCTGCGCATCGGAAGCCTGACCAGCTTTTCCCACATCACCCGCCACCCTCTTATCCAAAAGTACATCAACGTGCTGGGCCAGGCGGTGGATCAGGTGGGCGGCCCCCAGATCCGGAACATCGGCACCATTGGCGGCAACACCTGCAACGGCGTGACCTCCGCCGATTCCGCCTCCACGCTCCACGCCTATGAGGCCATTGTGGAGCTCATCGGCCCAGAAGGGGTGCGGCGCGTCCCCATTGAAAAGTTCTACATCAAGGCCGGCGTGGTGGACATCCGCCCCGGTGAGATTCAGACGGCCCTCCTCATTCCAAAGGACAGCTATCAGGATACCGTTGGCCACTACATCAAATATGCCATGCGCAATGCAATGGACATCGCAACCCTTGGGTGCAGCGTCAACGTCCGCCTGAGCAGGGATAAAAGGACCGTGCTCCGCGCCCGCATCGCCTACGGCGTGGCCGGGCCGGTGCCCATGCGCTGCCCCGGCGCCGAGGCCGCGGCCAACGGCAGGGCGGTTTCGGAGGAGATGGTGGAGGCGTTCAGCCGCGCGGTGCTGGAGGACATCCACCCCCGCGACAGCTGGCGGGCCTCCAAGGCCTTCCGGGAGCACATTGCCGTGGAATCGGCAAGGCGCTGCATGCGGGAATCCATCCGTCTTGCGGGAGGTGAGCTGTAATGGAGAAGCAGTTTAAGCTGGTGCGATGCACCATCAACGGCAAAGAGGTGGAGCAGATGGTGGATGTGCGCGCCTCTCTCACCGACATGCTCCGGGGTGACTACCGGCTGACCTCTGTAAAAAAGGGCTGCGAGGTGGGGGAGTGCGGCGCCTGTACCGTCCTCATCGACGGCGAGGCGTTTAACTCCTGCATCTACTTGGCGGTGTGGGCCGACGGCAAGCACATCCAGACGCTGGAGGGACTCCTTGGACCCAATGGGGAGCTCAGCGACATCCAGCAGGCCTTTGTGGAGGAGGCGGCCATCCAGTGCGGCTTCTGCACCCCGGGCTTTATCCTGACGGCGACGGAGATTCTCAATTCCGGGAAGGAATACAGCGATGAGGAGCTGCGAAAGCTGCTCTCCGGCCACCTCTGCCGCTGCACGGGGTATGAGAACATCCTGCGGGCGGTAAAAAAGACCATGTACCGCCGCTTGGGCAAGAAAGCCGAAACCCGCATGTCATAAATATACAAAACGGCGCGTGGAGAAAATTCCGCGCGCTTTTTTGTAACTTCCCGTAATTGACGTTGCGGCGATTTGGATTTATAATAAGGATAAGCAAAGGAGGGATCACTATGTCAACAAAAACCATCATCACAATCGGCAGACAGTACGGCAGCGGCGGTAAGGAAATCGGTATCCGGCTGTCCAAAGAACTGGGAATCCCGTTCTATGACAAGGAGCTGCTCAAGCGCGCGGCGCAGCAGAGCGGCCTGTGCGAAAAGGTCTTTGAAAGCTTTGACGAAAAGCCAAGGAGCCTGCTGTATTCCATTGCCATGGACCCCTATGCGTTCTCCTTTGCCGGGGGCATGGAGGGGGACTCTCTGGAGCAGAGGGTGTACCTTGCCACCTTTGACACCATCCGCCATCTGGCGGACCAGGGTCCCTGCGTCATCATCGGGCGGTGCGCGGACTACGCGCTTCAGGAGTATCCCAATCACCTGAGCCTGTTCATCCACGCGCCCATGGCCAAGCGGATCGAGCGGGTGGCCAGACGGCTGAATACCACGCCGGAGAAGGCCAAGACGGCGATTATCAAGACCGACAAGCGTCGGGCGTCTTACTATGAGTATTACTCCTCCCGCAAATGGGGCGATGTGGGCAGTTACGACTTCTGCCTGGACAGCAGCTACCTGGGCACCGGCGGGACTGTTGAGCTGATCCGCGCCATCCTTCAGGAGATTGAGCATCCCCATCCCAGCACCACGGAAGTGGATCCCGAGGAATGATACCTTTCATTGGATCAAAAGAGAGCGGGCATTATTGCCCGCTCTCTTTTAGTCTGCCTGCGCGTATAAACAGCAGCTATTTTGAGGATTGGTCTTTTGCGCAAAAGGGGAAGACCTCCCGGAAGAGCTGCTCCCCATAGGACTCTATCTGGGTGCAGTAGCGCCGGTAGGAGGTCAGAATCTGCCGCGCCTCCTCTGTCAGGACGGCACCTCCGCCGCCCCGCCCGCCGGTGGTGGAGAAGAGCAGCTTGCAGCCGAAGCCCGCCTCGGCGGCACGGATAATTTTCCAGGCCTTGGAGTAAGCCATATCCATGCGCATTGCCGCGGCGCGCAGAGAATGCACCTCGTCCACCAAGGCCAGCAGCTGGGCGACCCCGGGGCCGAAACACTTCTCCTCCGCGAAGAGGCGCACAGTCAGTTTTACGGTCAAATTCTGTTTCATATCCATATTTTATCATTGATAAAATCGTTCGTCAACGTTTAAGGCAAAAGTTCGCTGATTCCTGTGTTGACAGGACTTGGAGGGCGTGTTACTCTAAGTGGGAATGCAGACGGAAGGCTTGTGAGAACATGATTTGCTTTTACCGGGTCCTGGATATCCAGCCGGGCGTCACAACGGTCATCGGCAGCGGAGGGAAGTCCTTGCTGCTCTCCACCTTGGGCCGGGAACTTCCGGGGACGGTGATTCTATGCACCACCACCAGGATTTATCCCATTGGCCGGACGCTGTGCACTCCCGGAGCGGAGGAAGTGCGTCAGGCGCTGAAGCGCTGGGGCACGGTGTGCATTGGCACAGAGCTCCCCAATGGGAAGATAGGTCCTCCCCGGCAGTCCATCCCACTGCTGATGGAGATAGCCGACTATGTGATCGTGGAGGGGGACGGGGCGGCCGGTCTGCCGCTGAAGGCCCATGCGCCCCATGAGCCGGTCATTCCGGCGCAGAGCGGGCAGATCATCCAGGTGGTGGGGTTTTCCGGCATGGGGCAAACCATCCGGGAGGCGGCCCACCGGCCGGAGCGCTATGCCCAGCTGGCCGGAGCGGAGCTGGAGGACGCGGTGACGCCGCGCATGGCCGCTGCGGTTATCAACCAAGAGGGCCTTTGCGGGCGGGTTCTAATCAATCAGGTGGACGAGCCCTCCCAACAGGCGGAGGAGATGGCCTCGCTTTTGCAGGTACCGGCAGCGCTGGGCTCGCTGCGGAAAGGATGGACTTCATGCTTGTTTTGATCCGTGGCGCGGGTGACATTGCCACCGGCATTGCACTGCGCCTGTGGCGCAGCGGGATGCTGGTGGTGATGACCGATCTGCCCTGGCCCACCGCCATCCGGAGAACGGTTTGCTTTTCAACAGCCATCACCGAAGGAGAGACAGCGGTGGAAGGCGTGCGTGCGGTCCGGGCGGAGGACGCGGCCCAGGCGCGGCAGGTCCTGGAACAGGGGGCCATTCCGGTCCTTGCGGACCCGAAGTGCCGCTGCCGGGAGGCGCTGAGGCCCGATGTGCTGGTGGACGCCATCCTGGCCAAGCGGAACCTGGGGACCAGAATCACAGACGCCCCGGCGGTGATCGGCGTGGGCCCCGGCTTCACCGCCGGAGAGGACTGCCATGCCGTGGTGGAAACCATGCGGGGCCATGCCATGGGACGGGTCATCCGGCAAGGCTCCGCGCTGCCCAATACCGGCGTCCCCGGCGAGATCGGCGGCTACGGGGAGGAGCGGGTGCTTCGGGCGCCGGCCCAGGGCATCTTCCGCCCGACTGCGCAGATCGGCGACCGGGTCAAGGCGGGGGAGATTGTGGGCTATGTGGCGGATTATCCCATGGTGAGCGCCATCGATGGAATTCTGCGGGGCATCCTGCCCAAGGGGACAAGGGTCCATATGGGGATGAAAAGCGGAGACGTGGACCCCCGGTGTCAGAAAGAGCATTGTTACTTTGTATCAGATAAGGCCCTGGCCGTGGGCGGCGGCGTGCTGGAAGCATGCCTGGCCCTGACCGGCGCGCTGGTGGAACAATAAAAGGAGAAAAAGCTATGGAAGAACAGAACATCAAATTGACCAAGCTGGCCAAGTGCGCCGGCTGCGGCGCCAAGGTGGGCGCGGGCGTGCTGGCCCAGCTGTTAGAGGGGATCAAGGTACATCACGACCCCAACCTGCTGGTGGGTTTTGACAAGAGCGACGACGCTTCGGTCTACAAGATCAGCGACGATCTGGCTCTGGTCCAGACGGTGGACTTTTTCCCGCCCATCGCCGACGACCCCTATCTCTTCGGCCAGATCGCGGCCACCAATGCCCTTTCGGACGTGTACGCCATGGGAGGCGAGCCCAAGCTGTGCCTGAACATCATGGCCATCCCCGAGGACATGCCAAGGGACGCGGTGCATCAGCTGCTCCGGGGCGGCTATGACAAGGTCTACGAGGCCGGCGCGCTGATCACCGGCGGCCACAGCATCTTGGACGACGAGCCCAAGTACGGCCTGTGCGTCACCGGATTCGTACATCCCGACAAGATGCTCAGCAACTCCAACGCCAAGCCCGGCGACGTGCTGCTGCTGACCAAGCCCATCGGCATTGGCGTGCTGACCAGCGCGGCCAAGGCGGAACTCCTGTCCAGGGAGGGCCAGGAGCTGGCCAACCGCATGATGACCACGCTGAACAAGGCGGCCCGGGACGCTATGGTGAAGTACGAGGTTCACTCCTGCACCGATGTCACCGGCTTCGGCCTGCTGGGCCACAGCTATGAGATGGCCCAGGGCAGCGATGTGGAGATCATCCTCCACGTGGACGACATCGACCTGATTCCCGAGGCGCTGGAGTTTGCCCGGATGGGCGTGCTGCCGGCGGGCATGTACCGCAACCGCACCTTTGCCGCCCCCGGCGTGGACGCAGGAGAGGTGGAGCTTGCCAAGCAGGATTTGCTCTACGATCCCCAGACCGCCGGCGGGCTGCTGATCGCGGTGGCGCCCCAGGATGCCGACGCCCTGTTTGAGGAGCTCAAGGGCGCGGTGCCCAGCGCCCAGCGCATCGGGACCGTAGGGGAGTATCAGGGCGGAGAGCGCATCAAGCTCCGCTGAGTTCCCGCAGGGCGGCGAGCGCCGCGTCCACGTCTTCTTTGCTGTTGGCAAAGCCCAGGGAGAAACGGACCGTGCCCTGGGGGAAGGTTCCTAAGGTCTTATGGGCCGATGGAGCGCAGTGGAGGCCGCAGCGGGTCAAAATCCCGTACTCCGTCTCCAGGCGGAAGGCGGCTTCAGCGTTATCCTGGTTGAGAAAGTCCACGGAGAGCACGCCCACCCGGCATCTGAGGTCCCGGGTGCCGCACAGGCGCAGGCCGGGAAGGTCAGAGAGGCCGTCCAAAAAGCGGCCGCAAAGCTCCATCTCGTGGGCGCGGAGCGCGTCCACGCCCTGCTCCTCCACAAACCCCACAGCAGCCTCAAAGCCGTAGATGCCCGGCATGTTGGGCGTCCCGGACTCAAAGCGGTCCGGCAGATAGGGCGGCAGGTATTCGCTGTCCGAGGCGCTGCCGGTACCGCCGGCAATCAGAGGCGTCAGCTGTCCGGCGAACTCCTCTCCCAGTACCAGCGCGCCAATGCCGGAGGGACCAAGCAGCCCTTTGTGGCCCGGGACCGCCATGGCTGAGAGCCCAAAACGCTGAAAGTCAATGGGGTAGTGGCCCGCGGTTTGGGCGGCGTCCAGGGCAAAGGGAATCCCGTGCCGGGCGCAGATATCGCCGATGGCCTGGGCGTCCTGTACGGTGCCGCAGACATTGGAGCCATGGGCCAGGATCACCAGACGGGTATTCTTCCGGATGAGGCCGGGCAGGGCGTCCACCTGTACCAGCCCCTTGTCGTCGCAGGGGATGCGGTCCACCTCCACGCCCTCCATCCGAAGCAGGGGGCGCATGACGGCGTTATGCTCCATGGAGCTGACGATGCAGTGGTCGCCGGGGCGCAGGAAGCCGCTGAGGATCATGTTCAATCCGGCGGTGGCGCCGGGCGTCAGGATGACGTGGGTGGGCGGCCCGGAAAAGGAGAAGAGCCTGCCCAGCCGCTGGCGCAGCTGCAGCGTCACAAGCCCGGCGTCCTGCGCGCTTGCGTAGACGGAGCGGTTGATGGTGGCGCCTATGCGGTCCATATAGCGCTTCATACTGTCGCTGACACCAGCGGGTTTTGGAAATGATGTGGCCGCGTTGTCCAGATAGATGGTATTCATGAAATATCCCTCCTGTAAGAGAGCATACCACATCAAGCGGAGAAAGTCATATGGAAAGAAACGATAAGAAGGGGAAGCGGATGCTGGAAATCAACCTGAGACAGCTGGAGGCCTTTGTGACCACGGCTGAATACAGTAGCTTTACCCGTGCTGCTGAGGAGCTGTATTTGACGCAGTCCACCGTCAGCGCCCATATCCGCGCCCTGGAGCAGGCCTTGGGCGCTCAGCTGATCCTGCGGGGCGCCCGGAGAAAGGTGTCGCTGACGGAGGAGGGCAAGCGGGTGTACGGCGCGGCCAGGGATGTGCTGGGCCGCTGCCAGGCCCTCCAGGAGATGACGGAGCGTTCCCGGGGCGGTGAGCTGACCATCGGGGCTTCGACCGTGCCGGCCCAGCATGTGCTGCCGGAGCTGCTGCCCGGTTTTCTGCACAAGTATGGAGACAGCCGCTACCTGCTGCGCCGGGGCGACAGCGCCCAGGTCCACAAGCTGTTGGAGCAGGGCGAGGTCCGGCTGGGCTTTGTAGGCGCCGCCCTGGACCGCAAGCGCTATACATACCACACCCTGATGGAGGACAAGCTTGTGCTCATCAGCCCCAACACCTCCCACTACCGGGAGTGCCGTGCCCAGGGGTCCGGCGGGCGCGCCCTTTTGCTGCAAGAGCCCATGATCTCCCGGGAGGAGAGCTCCGGGACCAAGCAGGTGCTGAACCAGTATCTGAAAAAGTGCGGCCTGACACCGGAGGAGCTGCATATTGTGGCGCGGATGGACAGCCCCGAGACCATCAAAAACACAGTGGCCCAGGGGATGGGCGTCTCCGTGATCTCGGAACTTGCCGTGCGGGAGGAAGTGGACTCGGGAAAGCTGATAGCCTTTGACCTGGATGACGGGGGTGTATACCGTAAAATCTACCTCACCTGGCGCAAGGAGGAGACGCTCAGCAGGATCGAGCAGGAGTTCATCAGCTATATCCGTGGAGAGATCAGAAAAAGATACGATCGGTAAAAACGATCGTATCTTTTTGTTATCGAAAACGGGAATTGGATATTTGCGCCATCAGCTCCTATAATGAATCTTGTTGAAACCGCGGGGCTCCGCGGGAAACTTGTGTGAATAGGAGCATAGAGATGAAAAAGATCAACTGGATTGTAGTGCTTGCCGGCGCGGTGGTAGGCGCGGCGGCCGTGGTGCTGACAGCCCTGGGCAATCCCGCAAACATGGGCTTTTGCATCGCCTGCTTCCTGCGGGACATCGCAGGCGCGGTGGGTATGCACAGCGCGGCAAAGGTGCAGTATGTCCGCCCGGAGATCATCGGCCTGGTGTTGGGCGCCTTGATCATGTCCGTGGCGACCAGGGAGTTTCGCGCCAAAGCGGGATCCTCTCCCGCCACCCGCTTCGTGTTGGGCGCCTTTGTCATGATCGGCGCGCTGGCCTTCCTGGGCTGCCCGCTGCGCATGGTGATCCGCCTGGGCGGCGGAGACGCCAACGCCCTGGTTGGTCTTCTGGGATTCATCATCGGCATTGTCATTGGCGTGCAGTTCCTGAAGGCCGGATTTTCCCTCAAGCGCGCCTACGAGGTGGGCAAGAGCGAGGGCAGCGTGCTGAGCGCGCTGATGGCGGGTCTGCTGATCCTCTTTTTGGCGGTTCCCGCCCTCTTCCGCTTCAGCGAGGAGGGGCCTGGCTCCAAGCATGCGCCGGTGCTGGCGGCTCTTGTGATCGCCCTTGTGGCGGGGGCTCTTGCGCAGAGGGCGCGTCTTTGCATGGTGGGCGGTATCCGCGATGCCATTTTGTTCCGGGATTTCAAGCTGCTCTATGGCTTTGTGGCCATCTTCCTGGTGGTTTTGGCAGGCAACCTGGCCGCCGGCAGCTTCAAGTTCGGCTTTGAGCTGCAGCCCATCGCCCACAGCAGCCACCTGTGGAATCTGCTGGGCATGACCATTGTGGGCTGGGGCAGCGTGCTGTTGGGCGGATGCCCCCTGCGCCAGTTGATCCTGGCCGGAGAGGGCAACGGCGATTCCGCCGTCACGGTGCTTGGCATGGTCGTGGGCGCGGCCTTTGCGCACAACTTTGGCCTGGCCGGCAACGCCGACGCCCTCAATGAGGCCAAGGAGATCGTGGTGGGCGGAATCTCCACCGCCGGTAAGGCCGCGGTCATCATCGGACTGATCGTGATGCTGGGCGTATCGGTGTGGAACCTGCCCAGGAAGGAATCGGTCAGCGCCTCCGTGGAAACGGTTTGAGAAAGGAGAACATACGATGGTTGTTGATGCAAGAGGGTATTCCTGCCCCATGCCCGTGGTGATGGTGCAGAAGGAAGTAAAGAAGTCCGCTCCCGCCTCCCTGGAGGTTCTGGTGGACAACCAGTGCTCTGTGGAGAATGTCACCCGCTTTGGGACAAGCTGCGGTTATCAGGTCACTGTTGCACCGGAGGGCCGGGATTTCCGGCTGAGCCTGAGCAAATGAATCTGTATATTGCCACCTTCCACACCCATCTGTCCGCCCTGATGACCAGCCGGACGCTGACCGGGAAGGGGGTCCGTGCACGGATGATGCCGGTTCCCCGAAAGCTGAGCTCTTCCTGCGGCACCTGCATCCGATACGAGGCGGAGGAGCCGAACCTTGCCACCATGGATGTGGATGTGGAGCGGGTCTATCAGGTGGGACCGGAGGAGCAATACACACTGCTGCTGGAAAATCAGTAAAGAAAAGCAGCCTCCCCTTCGGCAATGTCATTAAGTTAAGCTCTGTTCAGGGCAAAAAAAGCTACCCCCGTCCATTTGAGTGAATGGCCGGGGGTAGCTTTTGCAATATGTTGTCGAAAGACACTTGATTTTCTGTGCATTATCGGTTAAAATTGGATTGGAAACATAAATAGCGGCAGAGCATAGCAGGTTGCAGCCTGCTATGCTCCTATGAAGAGTGTCTTACCCACTCAACACAACAGTCTTACGACTGCACCACATCTCCCATTATACTGTTTCGGCGTTTCCTTTTCAAGTGCAAACAACAGGAAATGGGAACCTATGTGTTACGCTTTGATTGATACAGTCAGGCGGTGTTGAGTTATACGCTCAACACCGCTTTTTATGTTTCCGGCGGACACCCCGGGCGGGGGCGTTGGCTCCCGCCCGCCGGGACCGTCCGTCGGAAATATACGGGCTGACCTTGATAATTGTTCGTTGTGCCGTGGGATGTAGGCCCGGAGAGAAAGGAGAAAGCGCGCGTAAACCGGCACAATAAAACATGAGAGAGGAAGTCCATAGGATGAAAAAATTAGCTACACTTTTCTTGTCCCTTGTCCTGTGCATGGGGCTGGCTGTGCCAGCATTCGCGGCAGGCTATGAAGCCCACACGTTCACGGCAGACGACGCAACAATAGCGTTTGAAGCCGTATCGATTTCAAAGACGACAATTAAACTTGTCGGGATGGAGGGCGACCCTGTATCCAGCGAGGTCACAATGGTCACGATCAAACCCGGTTCCACGGTGACAGTCAAAGACAATGCAGGATATGGTTTTGTTTCGCTGTACGGTTATGTCTTGGAAGAAAGCGGCGTGTATGGTATGACAATGGCCGCATATGAACTTGCCACTGGTACGGCTGACAACGCTTTTGTAGGGAACCCCGATTTGATTATTGAGTTGAGCGGTTCGGATAAGATTTATTTAAAACTGGGTGATGGGAATAGTGCCGCTACGGAACCTGCCACTCCCACCGCGCCCGTTACGCCTGCGGAACCGACAGTCCCGGCGGATAAACCCGCCCAGCCCGAACAGCCCGCCCCCTCCGCGTCCCCGGACACTTACGCCGTGAAAAAGGGCGACACCTACGGCACAATCGCGCTGAACACCTACGGCACTTATGGCGTATGGCGCGAGCTTTACAGCGCCAACAAGAGCGTAAAGCTGGTTCCCGGTGTAGAGTGCTGACCCTGCCCGCGAAACTGGGTAACACCGCCCGCATTTCCGCTCCCGTGGCTGGCACAGGTGAAACCCTCTATACCGTCAAGGCCGGGGACACACTGGGCGCTATCGCAAAGGCCACTTATGGCGATGTGATGAAGTACAAGGCCATCTTTGAGCGCAACAGCGACCGCTTGAAGAACGCCAATACTATCTATGCGGGACAGGTCATCGTCCTGCCCGCGAAATAAAAAACTGATGTGAAACGAGTACCCCCGCCATTTGAAATGGCGGGGGTACTTTTTTTAACTTGTCCCCGCCATGCCTTAAAAATATGTGAGCAAGCCGAAAAAGCCCAAAAAGGGCAATACTCAACATGTCCCTGAAACGATATAGAAGCTGGGCCAAAAGTGAAAATCATTGTTTAAGGAATAAAACTCCCTGTTTTTCATTTGGCGATTTGTCGTAGACAATGTAAAAAATCGTTAAGCGATTTATCGTGTATTTGGTGCTGTATTTTCTTGACGACGCCCTGAAAGCCGCTGTTTCCGGGGCTTTTGCCGCCATTTCTGAAAAGTGATACGCACCAAAAACATGCGTTTGGGTGAGACGGGCAAAGGGCGGCCCGTTCCTGTGTAAAAAATCGTGTAACCCCTAAACCCGGATTTTCGTATTTACGCCGCCACCCGGTAAAGGAATCCCACAAAGGATTTCGGGCGCAGTTTTCGCTCGTCCTGCCGCCCCGGTCTGACCGGCTCGGTGTATCGTGCTATGTCCCGCAGAAGCTGTTCCCCGTCCGCGCCCGGCGTTCGGAAAAACTTCTTGCAGAGATAGGCCGCCATTTTCTGGTTGACATTGTAGAGATATGCCGCCCCTGTGTGCTGTTTGACAACCGCTTGGCTGATGATACGCGAGCAGAGCGACGCGATAATCATGGAAGCGTAAATTTCCTGCCGGGCAAACTCCTCGCTCCGCCCATGAAGATTGACAAGGCCATAATGATACTTGAGCTCTCTGTAGGCAGTTTCTATTCCCCATCTGGCCGCGTAGAGCGCTTTGATTTGCTGTGCCGTAACGCTGGGCGGCAAAGAGGTCGCCAGCGTTTCATACTCGCCCGTATCCAGCAGGACGCGCACGATCCGCAGCTTCATGGGATAGGGCGACGGGAAATCCCACCGCCCCGCCCGCGTGTTTTGGCTATATACGCGGTCTTTCCTCTTTCTCGTTTGCAGGAAAATATATCCCTTTTCTTTATCTTCCTTTGTCTGCGTTGTTGTGATAGTGAAGCTGATTTCCGTATCCAGTTCCCGCATGGGCAGCGTTGCCACTTCGCGCATGGCTCCCCGCCCCTGTTTGACGCGGATGAGAAAGTCCGCGTTGGGCTTTTGCTGTATCGCAGCGAACAGATTGTAGCTGGAAAAGGCCCTGTCAGCCACAAGAAGCGTCTTTTCCTCGAAGTCATGCCACGCGAGAAGGGCGTCCAGAGCGCCGATTTCGTCCTGCTGCGGCTGGGGCTGTATCACGCAAGCCCGATAGCTTTTGTTAAGAATATCATACATGGGGGTGGCGTGCAGCTGGCAATAGCCCTGTGGTGCGCTTGGGTTGCAGACGAAACAGCGGGATTCCGGGTTACGGGCTATGTTGACGGCTGTTCCGTCCACAGCCAGCACCCGATAACCCAGATAGGTCTTGGGTGTGTCATAGCGTGCGTGCAGTTCTGTGAGAATATCCCCCAGCAGCTCGGAGGGGATTTGACGGCGGCGCTGGACAAAGGCGGACGCGCTGATATTCAGTCCCAGCTCGTGCAGTTCCTTTTGCAGGCTGCCGCCCTGCATGAAAAGCAGGGCCTTTATGATGTCCGCCCGGGAAACCTTGCGGCTGCGTGCAGGCTTGTCCAGCGCGGCAAAGGTGCTGTTTTTCAGCACATGGTTGATGACTTCGTCCAGATCAGACGATACGATTTCAGGATAGGCCATAGCCGTTTTCTCCAATGCTTTGATATTCAGCATAAAAAAACAAAGGAGTACAGCGACGCCTGCGGCGTCTGCTGCACTCTCTTCTTTCAACTTCCTTGCCTTTGGAGATTATGGCTTGTCCTAAAATTTGCTTGAAATTTTAGCGGTGACTTTGCCGGGCTTCAACTTCCTGTGTGTGCTTTTTGCTGTGATTTCATGATACGACGGACAGGGGGAATTGTCAAGGGGAGAAACGCGCCCTTAACTTAACGGGCGATTGAAAAAGGGCCGTTAAGTTAAGCAATTCAGGCACAAATACCGGCCTTTTGCGGCGGTTATACTGGGATTTGTGCGAGGGAAAAATCTCCCCGCCTGTTTCACGCAATCAGGCGGGGAGTCTTTTTCTGCCTTAGCTTAATGACATTGCCCCTTCGGAGGCTGCTTTTCTTTGACGGCAGCCCGGGATTCCCTCTTTTAAAGGAGCAAAAAGTGTGTTACACTACAGGGGAACAGGAGGAGTGTCACATGGTATTTAAAAATGATGAGGAGTCGCTGAAGGTGGAAGTGGCGGCCTATGAATTCCCCGATGGCGTGGATGAGGATGCCAACTGGCTGGTGCTCAAGGGCACCTATACCGATTCGGAGGGAAATGTCACCATTGACCGCAACAGCTGCCTGACCACCTCTGAGCTTCAGGAGCTGACTGCCGGACTGAAGGTGCTCCTGGCCGGGATCAAGGGGCTGTATGAGAGCGAGTTCACCGAGCCTTACTTTGAACTGACGGTGGAACAGGTGGAGGAGGATGTCTATCAGACCGCAGTGGCATTCACCATGCTGAACGCGCCGGAGGACTGGGACACGGTGGAGATAGAGCTGACGGCCTCCGGGGCGGACCTGAAGGATTGGATCGCCGATCTGGAGCAGGCGGAAAAGCGATTTCCCGTCAAATAGCCCGGCGAGAATGGAGCAGGCAGGGACCGCCTTGCGGTTCCTGCCTGCTTATTTGTTGAAGTGCATATATAAAAAAGAGCGCGGAACCGTCCGCGCTCTTTTTTGCACAGGGAGGACTTACAGGGAGTTGGCCTCATCCACCACCTGACGGATGGCATCGGCCGCATCGGCAGGCAGCTTGTTGAAGCCGCCCTCCGTGGTATCAAGATTCAACACGTAGTCCAGACGGTCCTGCATGCGGGCCTTAAGCTGCGACACATACTCCTTGTCGGACAGATCGGGCACAAAGCCGTCCCACTCATAGATATCAATGTCGGAGAAGGGGCCCCAGGGCTTAAACTGAGCCTTTCCCTCCACAACGGCCTCCAGCACGCCAAGAGTGTCCTCCTTCTTCACCTTCTTGCCCATGAACTCGCCGGTGTTGATGATGTAGCAGGCCACATTCTTTTCGGCCACAAGCTTCTTGAACTTCTCATAGTCATTCACCAGGGGATAGGTGCGGAAGGGATTGGCATAGGGCTCCACCACCAGGGCGTTGGGGTCCACGCCGGCCTTCAGCCGCTCGGCAGAGGAACGCTTTGTGGCCAGAGTGGCGCCCATGACGGAGGCCAGAGACGCACCCTTGAGCCTGACAATTGGGGGAATGGTGGGGTCCTTCATGATCCAAAAGATGGCGTTGACAGGGGATTCGATCTTATCCACCCGGTTGGGGGACCAAAGCTTGGACTTGATGGCCCGGCCATTGCCGTTGCGCACATCCTCGGTGACCAGGACCACCTTGCCGTCCTCATCAAGCGTGGCGGAGCAGTTCTGCACCGTCAGCAGGTACTTATTGTCCTCGGAGTTGACCGGATAGTCGGCGGTCTTGTCAAAGTATGTAGGTTCCAGAGCGATGGAGGAGCAGGTGTCGGAGTTGATGATAAACGCGTCGTCGTGCAGCACCTTGATGGAGGGATACTTTCCGCCGTGCTTGGCATGGGTCAGAGTGGATTTGCCGGAGCCGGACAGGCCGAACACCGCGGCCACGTACTTGGAGCCGTCGTCCAGGGTATACTCCTTCTGTCCGCCGTGGCAGGAGGCGTAGCCGTTGCGGTTGGCAATGGCCCAGGCAAGGGTCAATGTGCCCTTCTTGTGCTCGCCGAAATAGCGCATGCCCAAAATCGCGGCGCAGTTGGTGTCGGTGTTGAAATAGCACAGGCACTTGGGGTCGCAGACATCCTCCTGACCGGGAGCACCGGTCCACTGGGGATCGGAGAAGATATAGATGTCGGGCTCTCTGCCGTCGCCCACGCTCTTGGATTCCTTGTACATCTTGACGTATTCGTCGGACATGTACTGGAAATTCAGCATCCAGGAGTAGAGGAGGTTTTCCTCTCCCTTGGGGATCAGCAGATGGGCCTTCACCATGAATTCAGGGTCCAGGCCGATGAAAACCTCGGCGTGGTACATGGTCTTCCAGCGGGTGTCATAGACCGCGTCCATCAGGATTTTATCCAGTTTGTCGGTGTTGACACCGGGTTTGCCGGTGATGCGCCGGGCGGGGGCATAGCGGCCGGTAATGGATCCGTCGTTGAACAGCAGCACCTTGGCGTCGGCATCCAAACCAAACTCCTCGCCGCGGTAAACCGGCATGTCGGTGACAACGGTGCCGGGGGAGCTCTTCGCCAGTTTGTAGGCCTCCTTCAGGGAGTTGACCTCAACGACATTGTTTCCATAAAATGGAGCCTCAATAATAGATCGGGTTTTGGCAAACCCGACCTTTTCAGGACCAATTTCGGCCCGAGCGTAATGGGATTTAGTAGACATAACTCTTCCTCCTTGTTGGATTCGTTTTTTGTGCGGATTTCCAACTGACAAACGAGTACCTCAGGAAAAACCAATCATCCGTACTTACCTACAGTATAGAATACACGGTAAAAAATAGCAAGGAGTATTTACTGCTTTCCAAGCTGATAGAGGCGGTCGGACAGAGCCGCCATCTCCTGCAGCGACAGCCGTTCGCCCCGGATATCCGGCGGCAGGTCGCAGGCGGCGATGGCGTCCCGGAGGGCCTCCTTGCTGTAGGTGCTCCCAAGGGCGGAGCTGAGGCTGTTGAGCAGGGTTTTGCGCCGGAGAGCAAAGGCACCCCGGGCTACCCGGAAGAAAAACGCCTCGTCCATGGGGGAGACGGCGGGCGTCTGGCGCATCCGGCAGCGAAGGACGGAGGAGGTGACTTTGGGGGCCGGATAAAAGCAGGCGGGAGGCACGTCAAACAGCAGTTCCGGCTCCGTGTGGTACTGCATGAAGAGGGAAAAGGCGCCGTAGTCCGGGCTGCCGGGAGCGGCACAGATCCGGCGGGCCACCTCCCGCTGAATCATGACGGTGAGGCTGGTGAAGCAGCCCGCCTCTACGATCCGGGTCAGCACAGGCGTGGTGATGTTGTAGGGGAGGTTCGCGCACACCATGGGCCGCAGGCCCGTCAGATGCTCCGATGCCAGCTGCCTGAGGTCTGTTTTCATCACATCTCCGGAGATGACCTCCACGTTGTCGTACTCCGCAAGCGTCTCCCCAAGCACGGGAAGGAGGGTGCGGTCCAGCTCCACAGCCGCCACCTTGCCTGCCCGGCGGGCAAGCTGTACGGTCAGCGGGCCAATGCCCGGTCCGATCTCCAGTACGCCGCAGCTGCTGTCCGCGCCGGAGGCTTCGGCGATGTCCCGGGGGACGGAGGGCTCGATGAGGAAGTTCTGTCCCATGGATTTGGAAAACCGGAACCCATGGCGCCCCAAAAGGGCCCGTATGGTATTTAAGTCACAGAGGTTCATATGTCGTCCGCCTTTCGGAAGTTTGCATTCATAGGAGGGTATCCGGCCCGCGCGGTGAGTATGCGGCGGGATCGGCCGAACTCCCGCCGCAATTGCCTTAGTTATTATATCAGATTTTCAGGAGGAAGAAAGAGAAAAAACGCTCCCGGTCGTCAAACCGGGAGCGTTTGCTCAGCCAAGCACGTAGACAGTGCAGTTGCGCCGTCCGAACTGAATGCATTCATTGTAGGTTTCGTAGTAAAGGTCCAGCCGGTTGCCGCGTATGGCTCCGCCGGTATCCTCTGCCACGGCAGTGCCATAGACGACGCTGCCGTCGCTGCTGACGATATACATCTTGGTGCCGTAGGGGATGGTGTTGGGGTCCACGGCCACGGTGCCGTGGCGCACGGTGGTACCGGTCGAGGTGCGGGTGCCCACGCCGTCGTGGCCGCTGGTATAGGCGGTGGCGGAGCAGGTGATGACCTTTTCATAGGGCATGGTGGCGCCGGAGGCGAAGGTCAGATAGCCGCTGCCGTCGCTGCCGGCGTTTACCCTGGCGATCCGGTCGGACCGGTCCACAGAGGTGACCGCAGTGCCGTACTCCACCACCTGGTCCACAGAGGTGTCGCCGCTCTCCTCCACCAGCTGGCGGGAGATTTCCTGACCGTTGGCATAGATCACCTCGTAAGTGGCGGTAACGGTGCCGCTGCGGCCCTCCTGAGTCACGGTTTCCGTGCCCTTCGCCATGGCGGGGTTGGCCACCCGCACGGTTTCAAAGGGCTTTTCCGCCTCAATCTTCTCATAGAAGGTGAGGTCGGAGGCCACCGTAATCCTCATCACAGGGGCGCTCAGGTCCACTGCGATCATATCCAGAGGACCGGGCTCGATGTGCATGCGGTTCAAAAGGGAGGTGACCGTCTCCTGGCGGGATGCAGCGGAAACGGACGCGCCGTTGTAGGAGATGGAGACCATGGTGCCGTCGTTGAGGATCACCTCAGGGTTGGCGGAGCTGCCGCCGATGGTAATCAGCCTGGAGGAGAAGCCGGCAGTGTCCGCGGAGTCGTCCAATACCAGGGCGGTATCGTCGGTGCCGGTGAGGATATACAGAGCATCAGCTTTCTCAGACCCCAGGAATGTGCACAAAACCAGAGCGGTTGTCAGGCAGCAGAAAAACGTGCGCCAGAAAAACGCGGCATGGGCTTTCAAATTGCTAAACATAAGAGACCTCCTGAAAAATTTCCCAATCCAATCATTTCCTCTTTTTGCATTTGCTATTCAAAAAAATAACAGAGTGAAAACGACTTGTAACTTTTGTTACCGGTCGGAAAACTTGCGTTAGTATAATACATCCCACCACTTTTGTCAAGTTTTTTATATTAAAACTGTAGATGATCCCCCACATGGGTTGAAAAATTCGGGATCAAATGCGACAAGAACACTCCAAATATATGCAAAATGGTAACAAATGATTACAGAATAAATGGAAATTTTCTGGAAGAAGGAGCGAAAGCATGAAAAAAATTCATAACAGATTATAAAATGTTCCAAATGGGAGCCTGGCGCGCAGAGTCAGATATTAGCGGGAAAAAGGAGAATAAAATTTGAAAAAAATGTAAAAATAAAAGAAATGAAGAATAAATACCATACAATACAATCGATTTTTTGTACACTTTGACAGTAGAAACCCTCATGTTAGATATGCACTTATGACGCTTTACGAATGGGAAAAAATAAAATAGAATACTTACAGAGAGAAAAAATGTGAAAATGCTGCGATGCGTGCGGCCAGTCGCGATTCACGTTTCCCATTTGCCAAAACGGGATAGTATATCCTGTTTTCTATATACCTCCCTCCCCTCTCTTTATTTTGCAAAAGAAACCCGCTGCCCAAAAGGCGGCGGGTTTCTTTTTGATTCCTTCATATATACATGCGGCTCAGGGGAGGGTGGGGACGATGCGCTTGGCGTAAGAGACAAACTTCCGGGCCGCCGGGGACAGCGCTTCAAAGGAGGGGGCGATGATGCCGATGGTACGGTACTGTGGCGGATCCAGCTCCACAATCGCCACCTTGCTTGGATTGCCCTTGAGCAGCATTTCATAGCTCAGGCTGACGCACAGTCCCTTTTCCACCATTGCGATGGCTGCGTAGTCATCCATGGTGGAGAAGGGGCACGCGGGCTGTACCTTGGCCTCCTTCAGCACCCGCATGATGTCGTAATCCACACCCATGGAGGGGATGACAAAGGGTTCGTTCTGAAAGGCGGAGATGGGATAGCTGTCAAAATTGGCGCAGGGGTGGTTCAGCGGCAAGATGGCAAGGATCGGGTCACGCTTCAGCGGAAACCAGTCATAGTGCATGTGGGGCTGAAAGCTGCAGAAGGCAAAGTCCAGACGGTTTTCCTCCAGCAGTTTCTCCAGCTCCTGGGTGGAGCCCTCAATGAGGTGCAGCATGATGTTGGGATAGTCCCTATGGAACTCGTCGATGATATTGGGCATCCAGGAGATGGATATGCTGGCGAATTCGCCGATGTTGATCTCGCCGGTGTCCAGCCCGTTGAGTTCCGAGACGTTCTGGTTCAGATGGCGGTTGGCGTTGACGATGGTCCGGATATAGGGCAGGATGGATTCGCCGCCCTTGGTCAGCGTAACGCCGGAGCGGCCGCGCACCAGAAGGGGGAACCCAAACTCGGTCTCAAGGCTTTTCATCATGTGGCTGATGCCCGACTGGGTATAGCCCATCTCCTCCGCGGCGCGGGTGAGGCTGCCGCAGTCCACGGCCCGCAAGAGCACTTCGTATTTGGTAATATCCATAAACAACACTCCCATGAAGATTCTGCATGGAATATCAGACAACAATTCAATAACTGCATTGTATGCCACAGAGCAAAAAAAGTCAAGAACCGCCTGAAAGGTTGCTTTTTTCCGTCAAGTTGGGTAGAATGTGCTGAAAAGGAGGGAAATCGGTGAAGCGAGTATTCAAATGGGGAATTTGCATCCTCCTGGTACTGATTCTGGCCGCGGCAGGATATGTGATTTACGCCTGTGCCGCCTATTACCGGGTGGAAGATGAACTGAGGATAGATGTCGAGTGCAATCAGGAATCCTTGGTGGAGGCGGATACATTATATAAAATAGTATCTTACAATGTGGGGTTTGGCGCCTACAGCGCCGACTACAGCTTTTTTATGGATGGAGGCCGGGAGTCCCGGGCCAGGTCCAAAGAGGCGGTGGAGGAGAACATCGGCGGCGCCCTGGACGCCGTGGAGTCCCTGGGCCCTCAATTCGTCTTATTCCAGGAGGTGGATATAGGCTCCACCCGGAGCTATCAGGTGGATGAGCGGTCGATGATTCAGGAGCGGATGGCCGGGTATGGCGTAGTATTCGCCCAGAATTACGATTCCCCCTACCTCCTTTGGCCGCTGAACGAGCCCCATGGAAAGTCCCGGTCCGGCATGATGACGCTTTCTGCGTATCAAATCGGAGAGAGCCTGCGCCGCAGCCTCCCCGTGGAGGAGGGAGTGTGGAAGTTCCTGGATTTGGACCGCTGCTACAGTGTGAGCCGCCTGCCGGTGGACAACGAGAGGGAACTGGTGCTGATCAATGCCCATCTTTCGGCCTATACAAAGGATGGAAGCATTGCGGACGCCCAGCTTCATCAGCTTGCGGCAGAGATGGCAGAGGAGTACCGAAAGGGGAACTATGTGATCTGCGGCGGTGATTTCAACAAGGACTTGCTTGGGGATTCCTCCGCCGTGTTCGGCGCCTCCGGAGAGGAGTACAGCTGGGCCCAGCCCTTCCCGGCGGACTCGGTGCCGGAGGGACTCGGACTGGTGGCGCCGCTGGATGAAGAGCGCCCGGTGGCCTCCTGCCGCAACGCGGACCGGCCCTATGACGCGGACACCGCGTACACGCTGACGGTTGACGGTTTTTTGGTCTCGGACAACGTGTCCGTGGAAAAGAGCGGCGTGGCGGATACCGGCTTTGCCTGGTCGGACCACAATCCGGTTTATATGGAATTCCGCCTGAACGGGAAGGCATAGGAAAGAGGGCTGGTCCGTCCGGGGGTTGCAAAAACTCCCCGGTCCGGAACGGATGCGCTTTTTCGCAGACGGCAGGGGAGAAGCGGCTGATCTCAGGAGAAAGTCCGAATAATCAGGCACCGCCCAGCCAAACCGGCTGGGCGGTGCCCCTTTTTTATAAGCGGATACCCTTCACATCTTTGATGCGGCGCAAAATCGTCTCGCAGGTTGCATGTATCAACCCGGGCAGCGTGTAGACCACATCGGTAATCAAGCGTTCCAATTCTCCGTCACTGCTGACCACCGCGTGGGCGTGCAGCTTGGAAGCGCCCGTCATCAGATAGATCTGGGTGATGTTTGGAGTCTGCTGCAATCGCGCAATGGCCTCCTCCACATGCCGGGGCTCCAGTTCCAAATCCAGGTAGAGGGACACGGTGTTATCCAATTTGGCAAGGTTGATCACCGTGACGTACTTGTCGATGATACCGGCGGATTCCAACGCCTGTACCCTTGCCTTTGCGGCCACACGTGAAAGGCCCACGGCATTGCCCACATCGACATAGGACATCCGCGCATTTTCGGCCAGCATATCCAGAATTTTTTCGTCAATTTCATCAAGGTCCTTAAACCCTTTAAACATACGCATTTCTCCTTGCAGCTCTGTGGGTTTTATTATATTTCATCTTGCCGGTTTGTGCAATACGTAAATTATCATATAAAAAGGAATATTTATCGGCAAAATACTTGCAATTTGTTTTAGAAAGTTATAGCATAATTTATGTAATCAATAATTCCAATTTTGGTTTTCAATCGAATAAACAGTCAGACGTTCTGAAAGTGATCCGCGGTTCAAACCACTTGGGTTCCCTTCCACAGTCTCTGCGTGTAAGTTGCGTGTAGTTTTGTGTAGGAGGTCATTTATGAAAGAGTTTGTTGAAACCACCTGGACGTATTTTCATGAGCATCCTGAACTTGGCTTTGAGGAATTTGAAACCACAAAGCACATTGTCGAACTGCTGGAGAGCTTCGGCTATGCGCCAAAGGTGTTCCCCTCGGGCACGGGGGCCATCGCTGTACTGGATTCCGGCAGCCCCGGCCCTGTGCTTGGCCTGCGCGCGGACATCGACTGCCTCGCGTTTACGGTTGATGGAGAAGTGGAGAAGTACCACGCCTGCGGGCATGACGGCAACATCACGATGCTGATAGCCGCGGCCAAGCAGCTTAAAGAAGAGGGAATCAAAAGAGGAAAGGTATATTTTATTTTTCAGCCCGCGGAAGAGACGCTGAAGGGTTCTCTGTCCGTCATCGACAGCGGGTACATCAGCGACATGGAGGAGATCGTCGGCATGCACCTCCAGCCGGATCAGGAGGAGCAGTACGGGCACGCCGCGCCCAGGCTGCTGCACAAGTCCTACGGCCGGGTGGAAGTTACCGTTCATGGGCGCAATGCCCACGCCTCCTTGCCCTATCTTGGAATCAACGCCACGGAGGCCGGCGTTCAGATTGTCAACGCGGTCAACTGCATCCGCTGTGATTCCCGTTCACCCTATTCGTGTAAAGTCACAATTTTCAAGGCGGATGGCAGCAGCCACAACACCATCCCGGATAAGGCCCTGCTGGTATTCGACATCCGCGCGGATACGAACGACACCATGGCGCAGATCATTGAAAAGCTGAAAGTTGCCGCCGAGCACGCCGCCGTCTCGGTGGGCGCAACAGCGGAGATCAGCGATGAGGTGATCTGCTACTCCGCCAGCTATGACCCGGCGCTCTGCGACGAGGTAAAGTCGGTCCTCTGCGATGTGCTTGGCGCTGAGAATGTGACTGACGCCTGCCCGGCCACCACCTCTGAGGACTTCCACAATTACAGCAATCATATGGGGGTGAAAGCCGCTTATATCAGTCTTGGCGCCTCCTTTACTCCGTTTTTACACGCCAACCATTCTTTCTTTAATCATGATGCGCTTCTCAGCGGCGCTAAGATCTGGGTCGGTGTTGCCCACAGGCGTCTTGGATAATTGACGGTACGTTTGGGTCGATGCACGGGTGGACGCCTGCCGGTTCAACGTTCTTGAAACGCCGCAGCGCTTCCTGTGTTGAGATAGAGAGATGGCAAATAGAAAGGGAGAGTGATATTATGGAAAAGGAAAACAAGAACAACCAGAAACCCGGATTTTATGCAGTGTGCTTCAAGGAGTTCAAGTTCTGTGCAATTGCCGCAAGCGTCTACATCCTGTTGAGCTGTCTCATTTGCTGGATCCTTGGCTACAGCCAGGGGGGAGAGGTGGCATTTATCGCCGGCTTCCCCGCATGGGCGGTCTTTGGCGTGTTCATTCCGTGGATCCTGATGGTCATCCTTACCGCCATTTATGGCTTTAAGGTCATGAAAGGAGATGTGGAATAATGCAGATCGAAGTTGCTCCGATTACAAAAGTATTGTTCTTTGCCTATTTTGCAGTTTTGATTTTCATCTCCGTATATGCGTATTACAAGCGGAAAAACAGCAAAAACTTCCAGAATGAGTACTATGTGGCCGGCCGCTCCTTTGGTCCCTGGGTGGTTGCATTCCTCTGGGCCACATCCTGGACCAGCGGCGGTACGTTTATCGGCACACCGTCTGTGTACTATTCCTATGGCTGGTGCACCATCCTCTGGCAGGCCGGCGCGGCAATCCTTGGCATCTGCGGCATGCTGATGATCGGCAGACGCATTGCCCGCTTTGCCTCTGACAACGGCTGCGTGACACTGCCCGACCTCTTTGCGGAGCGGTTCGGCAGCCGCTGGATGGGCATCATCGCCGCCTGCTCCATCATTGTGTTCGGCGTTGCGTACATGGTTTCCCAGTATACCGCCGCGGCCCGGATCATCGAAACCTTCTTTGGGTTTGACTACACCATGGCAATTCTCCTCTTTGCGGTGGTAACCGCGATCTACACCGTCGTCGGAGGCATCCGCGGTGTTGCGTACAACGCATTGGTACAGGGCATTATTATGCTGGGCGGCTCGGTCCTGATCTGCGGTATTATGATCAGCAAGGCCGGCGGCATTTCGGCGATCACCTCCGCTCAGATGGCCATTGATCCGGCCCTGCTGACGCCTCCGGGACCCAACAACTACCTGCCCCTGGCCACCGGCTTCTCCACCTTCTTCACCCTTGGCGTTGCCGTGATGGCGCAGCCCCACGTTGTGACCAGAATCTTCACCGTGAAGGATACCAAGTCCCTGAAGCGCGCCGGCGCTCTGATCAGCATGATCTGCATGGTGTGGTTCTTCTCCCTGTTCCTCAGCGCTCAGGCCGCCCGCGCCCTGATCCCCTCCCTGGAAGTGCCGGATCAGATTTTCCCGACGATCGTCCTCACTTACTGCGGAAAGTATTTGGCCGGCATTTTGATGTGCGCGCCCTTTGCCGCGGTGATGTCCACGGTTTCCGGTCTGATCCTCACCGTGTCCAGCGCCATCATCAAGGACATCTATCAGCGCAGCTCCACAAAACCCCTGACCGACAAGAGCCTGAAGGCCACTACCTATATCGTGACGCTGGTCATCGCCATGGTCGTCATGTTCCTGTCTCTTAATCCGCCCGCCTTTTTGCAGGATATCGTCATGTTTGCCGTCAATGGCTACGCGGCATCCTTCACCATGCCGATTATCTTCGGCTTCTTCTGGAAAAAGACAACCTCCGCCGCGGCCACTGCGGGTATGATCTCCGGCTTCCTCACCCTGATCGGCCTCTATGCGCTGCCGATCACCACCAACCTGCTGGGCTTTAACCCCCTGATCTGGGGCATGCTGGTGTCCGCAATCGTCATCGTTGTGGTCAGCAAGGCAACAAAGGTAACCAATCCTGAATTGGTGGAAGCAATTTTCAGATAAAAAGTCAACCGTCAGATAGGGGGACTCTATGGCAAATCATATTTGTACCGCGGACCAGATCACAAGCATCATCGGAGAGGGCATAGGGAAAGAGGTCTGTGTCTCCGACGGAGACCTCCTTGTTCTTGAAACGGCTCCGGGCTGCTGGGGGCCGATGATCACGCCCAGCGTTTCGGGAGGCCATGAGATTACAGGCCCGGTATGGGTCAATGGCGCCGAACCCGGAGACGCGGTGGCCCTCACCATTGAAAAGGTGGAGGTGCTTTCCTCTGCGACCTCCTCCGGTACCGGACGCGTAAACCCGGGCTTTTTCGACAAGGACCCGTCTGTCAAGGCAATTTGCCCCTTCTGTCACATCAGCAATCCGGAGACGGAGCTGAGCGGCACGGGAGAAGAGGCCGTCCGCTGTAAAAAATGCGGCAAACCCATCCTGCCCCAGACCTTTGAGAACGGGTACACCGTCGTCTGCGATGATGAGAGCGGTCTGGCGGTCGTGGTGGATGGAGAAACGGCCCAGCAGATCGCGCAGGACACCCTGGAGGGAAAGCTCTATCTGCCCAAAGGCGCAAAGCAGCATCTGGCCACCATCCTTGGCAGGGCTGATTTTTCCGGTTTGGTAGTCCGTTCCCGTCCGATGGTGGGAAATATCGGCTGCTCCCCGTCGGGCCGGATTCCCGCCTCCAAGAACGCGGGGGACTGCTATCTCTCCGTTGGAAATACTGATCTTTTTGAGCCTGTGGGCAAGGAGCAGATCACCGACGCCCACATGGACATCAAGTCTGTGGGGGAGGGGTGCGTCGTCATCAGCCCGGTCCTTGTGCCGGGAGCGGGCGTATACGTTGGAGATGTGCATTTTACGCAGGGGGACGGCGAGATTGCCGGCCATACGCTTGACATCTCCGCCCGGGTGAGCGTTCGCGTGGCGCTGATCAAAAATTTGAATATGGAGGGACCTGTTCTGATTCCCTCCGTTTCCGAGATAGACAGCCGGTTTGTCCCGTTCTCCAAAGAGGAGTATGAGCGGGCGAACAAGCTGCTTGCCCCCTATGGGAAGAGTTTGTCGGTCCGCAGTTACCCCATTCAGTTTGTCGGTTCCGGGACAAATATGAATGAAGGAATGGACAATGCCCTTGACCGGGCCCAAAAACTCACGGGACTCCCCAGAGGAGAACTGATGAACCGGGCTACAGTTGGCGGCGAAATCGGAATTGGAAGGACCAGCGGACTGGTCTATCTCACTATGATGTTAGAGGAAGAGACGCTGGAGAAAATGGGACTGCTCAAGTTGGTGCTGGCACAGTATAATAAGCCGTGATCAACTGTTCCACATTCCGCATGGTCCGGAATTCAGCGATCCTGGGAATCTGAGCAACGCATGGGGCTGATTAAGAAGTAGATATCTTTTTAATCAGCCCCACATTTTTTAAGTTTACGCACAAAATCTGACACAGGAGCAGCGTACAATGACAATATCTTTATCAATTCCATTGTGGATTCTATCGGCCTTCCCAATTGTCTTCCTGATTGGCGTCATGGTGGCACGCAATTGGCCCGCATCAAAGGCTGCTCCAATTACCCTGTGCATTACGATCGTATCGGCAATAGTTTTTTTCCGGATGAACCTTTCGGCTGTTGTGGTCGAAAGCGGCAAAGGTATATGGAGCGCCGTCAGCATTCTTTTGGTGGTGTGGCCCGCGCTGCTGCTGTATGAGATGTCCAACCAGGTCCACGCGTTTCAGGTGTTACGCAGGAGCCTGGACCACTTTACAGCCCATAAACTGATGCAGATTATCCTGCTGGGCTGGATATTTCCAAGCTTTCTGCAGGGAATCACAGGATTTGGCGTTGCGGTGGCGGTCGGAGCCCCGCTGCTGGTCAGCATTGGAGTTGCCCCGCTGTGGTCCGTTGTCATCGTCCTGCTGTGCCATTCCTGGGGCGGAACGTTTGGAACGCTGGCGATCGCTTGGCAGGCGCTGCTGACCCAGGTAAATGTTTCGGAGGACACTGCGGCTATGGCCGCTTTTATTGCATGCATTTTGATCTGGCTGTACAATTTTGTTGCCGGGCTGCTGCTGGCCTGGTTTTATGGGAAATGGGCCGCCGTTAAGGAGGGCTTCCCGGTGATCCTTTTGATCAGCGTGGTACAGGGCGGAGGCCAGCTTCTCTTTTCCCAGATCAATTCCACCATCTCCTGCTTCCTTCCCGCCTGCATCTCGATGCTTGTGGCAATAGCAGCCTGCAGAACGCCGAAATATCACCGCAAGTGGGAGATAGAGAGCGGCATCATGACGTCCGTTCCCGAACAGAGCACAGAGGGGAAACCCATCTCCTTTGTTCAGGCTCTGTTTCCCTATATCATTTTGACGGTGCTGGCCATTACCTGCCTGCTCATTTCTCCCCTCAACCAGCTGCTGAAGCAGTGGAGAGTGGGTTTCCCATTTCCGGCAAGCGTTACGGGATATGGGTATGAAACGCCGGCAGAGGCCTGCTTCTCCCCTCTGACGCCGCTGACCTTCGCGGGTACATTCCTTATGCTCTCGGTGGTAATCGGGTGTCTCTACTATGGAAAAATCGGCGTGATCACGCGAAAGAGCCTGCGCTCGATCTGGAAGCGCACCGTTCAAAAGGCTGCCTCGTCCTCTGTCGCGATTCTCTCACTGCTGGTCCTCTCGAGGATCATGAGCTCCAGTGGGCAGATTTATGTGCTCTCCCGGGGAATCGCGCAGATCTTGGGCTCCAGCTATCTCTTTGTGGCGTCTCTGGTTGGAATGGTGGGAAGTTTTGTGACAAGCAGCAATATGTCTTCCAATATCCTCTTTGGCAGCTTTCAGACGCAGATGGCTGAGTTCCTTGGCCTGAATGCGTCCCTGCTCATGGGGGCGCAGACGGCTGGCGGTGTGATCGGCACTGCGTTTGCCCCGGGAAATGTCATCCTTGGAACCTCCACCACGGGCCTTTCCGGCCAGGAGGGAAAGATCATCCGAAAGGTGCTCCCGGTGGCCCTGTCCATGGCGTTGATCGACGGGCTGGTGATTCTTGTTTTTGGGAAATGCGGGTTCCCGTTTGGAAATCTGTGATAGAAATGAATGATAAGCCCGGAAGAGTGGTCGATCCATCTTTCGGGCTTGTTCTTTTTCACCTGAAAGGCGTTTGGGAGCGGATGGAAACTTTGACATTGAGCTGACCGCCAACAATTATGAAGAACGAATAAGCGACAATGCGGGAACATCTTAACCGATGCTCCCGCCTTACTCTATACACACATTATGAAGTTAAAAATATAGACACCCATAAAGTGTTCCTGTGATATATTTGACATTGAAAACTAAATTATTTCTTCTTGAATTTTTCAAATAGCCCATATAATCCTTCAAGCAAACCCCATGTTAAAATCGCAGAAAGAAAGGCGGCTATGTATGCACCTAAAGGTTCACTTTTGGCACCAGTTTGAATCATGCCTGGTATGGGAGCAGGAAAAAGGCCACGATAAAGCTGGATGAAATAGACAAGGGCAACAAGGGAAACAATAATCGTATATTTAGTTTTCTTTTTCATTCGGAACCTCCTTTCAAACTCTTTTATATTAAGAGGATCTTCAATAATTACATAATAGCATAAAGCATATCAAGTGAGCAAGGGCAGGAATATGTTCCCGCCCTTGCTTATCATAGTACATTCTCAATAGAAATGATAAACCCGAACTATATGACCCACCTGAATCATATAGTTCGGATTATCATTGTTTGGTCCGAGTGACTGGATTCGAACCAGCGGCCTCTTGAACCCCATTCAAGCGCGATACCAAACTTCGCCACACCCGGATGCAAAAATGATATTACCACACCCGGAAGCGCTTTGCAAGGGTATTTTTTTCGTGGCCTATTTTTTTACCGGACTCAGCTGATTATAGAGCGAAAGGGCCTCTTCGTAAGTTAAATTCTTTTCCCCGGTATGGTTGAACCCACTGTTTTGCGCGTTATTCGCAAAAACATAATAGGAATACAGACTGCCATCGGAGGCGTCTGTACTGCTGTAGAGCGCCACATTGCTCATCGCCACGGAGTATTTGCCCGTATCAACTGAGTAGGAGATCGCCGGGACCTGCTTATATGCTCCGGCGCTGACGTCATAGGTGGACCAGACATATTCCACTCCGGCGGGAGAGGAGCCTGTCTTGTTGTTCAAGATCACCCAGGACTGTATGGCAAGGTCGGGATAGCGGTCCATGGCTCCGGTTACCGTGGGAGCCCAGTTCTTTCCACCGGAATCCACACGGGTGTTGGCAGTACTGTCCGTCCATTTGCTGCTCATCTCGCTGTTGGCGTCCAACACAGCCTGCAAGCCCTTGGCAAACTGGTCTACCAGTAAACTGCCGTCCACCTGTTTGGTGTGCTTGGAGCAGACCACCAGGCAGGCATCACCCGCCTGCTCTACGGAATAAGTGCCGCCGCCAGGGCAGGTGACACCGCGGTCCGTGACCATCTCATTGAGCTCCTTTAGGGATACAGCGCTGTTTTGAAACCGCGCCAGAGTGACCTCCTGGCGCAGCGTCCTGCGGTTGGCTGAACAGGCCACTTCACGGGTGGTGTCCATGCGATGGGCGAACGTCGGAACCGCGATCGCCGCCAGAACGGCGATGATTGCCACGACAATCAGCATCTCCATCAAGGTAAATCCTTTTTTCACTGCTGCACCTTCCTTCAAGTAACATATTATTCCGAATTTTGCAGCATGTCAAAGGATATTTATCGAATCTGACCGGTTCCGTGAATCAAATATTTATAGGAGGTCAGCTCCCGCAGCCCCATGGGCCCCCGGGCATGCATCTTTTGGGTGGAGATACCGATTTCCGCACCCAGGCCGAACTCGCTGCCGTCGGTGAAGCGGGTGGATGCGTTGACGTAGACAGCCGCCGCGTCCACTTCGGCGCTGAAGCGCCCGGCGGACTCGGGATCCTCTGTGACGATGCATTCGCTGTGGTGGGTGGAGTATCTGGCAATGTGATATAGCGCCTGGTCCAGGCTCTCCACCACCCGGGCCGCCAGGATGTAGTCATTGAATTCGTCGGCGTAATCCTGCTCTGTGGCGGGCTGGATGCCGGGCAGTATGGCGCAGGCGCGCGGGCAGCCCCGCCACTCCACACTGGCCTCGTCCAGCCTGGCCTTTGCGGCAGGCAGGAAGGCCTGAGCCACATCTCTGTGCACAAGGACGGTCTCAAGGGCGTTGCAGACCGACGGCCGGGAGCACTTGCCGTTGAACAGCAGCTCCACCGCCATGGCAAGGTCGGCGCTTTGGTCCACATAGAGGTGGCAGTTTCCCGTGCCGGTTTCGATGACCGGCAACGAGGCGTTGTCCAGCACGCTGCGGATCAGTCCCGCGCCGCCTCTGGGGATTAAGACGTCGATGTAGCCCCGCAGCCGCATCATCTCCCGGGCCACCTCGTGGGAGGTGTCGTCTAACAGCAGCATGCAGTCCGGGTTCAGACCCGCCTGGGTCAGGGCGTCACGCAGAATGGACATCAGCGTCATATTGGAGCGGAAGGCCTCCTTGCCGCCCCGGAGAAACGCGGCGTTGCCGGATTTGAGGCAGAGCGCGGCGGAATCCACGGTGACATTGGGCCGGGCCTCATAGATGATGCCGATTACGCCCAAGGGAACCCGAACCTTTTGGATATTCAGGCCGTTGGGACGGTGTACTGTTTCCATCACCTCGCCCACAGGGTCCGGCAGCGCCATCACGTCCCGAACGCCCTTTGCCATGGATTCGATGCGTTCGTCCGTCAGCGTCAGCCGGTCCACCATGGTGGGGCGGACGCCGTTTTGCTCTGCCTCCGCCACATCCCGGACGTTGGCGGCAAGAATTTCCTCTCTGCGGGATTCCAGCGCGTCGGCAATGGCGGAAAGGCCCCGGTTTTTCGTTTCCGCGCTGTAGAGGGCCAGTTCTTTTGCAGCCGCTTTTACACGGCCTGCCAGTTCATGCAGATGATCCATTCGCATTCCCTCACTTTCCGGTTATAAACACAGTGCCCACGGATTTTCCATCCAATAGATCATACAGAAGGTTGGGGTCCGAGCCGTTGATGATGGCCATAGTGACACCGGCTTTCCCGGCGATTTTTGCGGCCTGAATTTTGGTGCTCATGCCGCCGGTGCCAAGTCCGGAGACAGAGCCCCCGGCGATTCCCTCTATGTGGGAATCGATTCGATCCACCACGGGGATCAACTTGGCGGCGGGATTTTTGTGGGGATCAGAGTCATAAAGCCCGTCGATATCCGAGAGAATGATCAGGGCGTCGGCTTCGGTCAGGGCGGCCACCATGGAGGAGAGGGTGTCGTTGTCGCCAAATTCCAGTTCCTCTGTGGCCACCGTGTCATTTTCATTGACAATGGGAATGGCGCCCAGGCTGAGCAGGCGGTCAAAGGTGTTTTTCATGTTCTGACGGCGCTGTGGCTGCTCGAACCCGTCCCGGGTCAGAAGGACTTGGGCCACCTTGTGGTTTTTCTCAAGGAACAGCTTGTCGTAAAGATACATCAGCTCGCACTGTCCCACAGCGGCAGCGGCCTGTTTTCCCGGTATGTCCCGCGGCCGCTCCGGGAGGCCCAACTTGGCCACGCCGACGCCCACGGCGCCGGAAGAGACCAGAACGATCTCCCGACCGGAGTTTTTCAGGTCGGAGAGCACCTTACACAACAGCTCAAAGCGGCGGATATTGATCCGTCCCGTGGCATAGGCCAGGGTGCTGGTACCGATTTTAATGACGATTCTCTTTGCCTCACTGATTTGGCTCATAACTACACGCTCCCTCTGCACGGATGCGGACCATCCGGACTGAATAATTCAGTATAGCAAACTTGGAAAAGACAGTCAATTGTAATGGAAAAGACTTTATGAATTTTAACGGAACATGCGCTTGCTTGATTTGATGTGAGGGCTATGACGGCGGGCGCGGCTTTCCGCGTTGCGGTCCGCGCCACTGTCTGGTATGATATTAGCGGCAGACCCTGTGGGTTTTGCCCTGGCCGATCGGTCTTCAGCGGGACGCGCTGAGATTTCTTGAAAGGGGAGAGGCGCCATGAAAGGATTCTGGAGAGACAACCTGCTCTTTTCTTTGTGCGGACTCAACTGCGGACTCTGTCCCATGCGGCTGGGAGGCTACTGTCCCGGCTGCGGCGGCGGGGAGGGGAACCAGTCCTGCGCCATTGCAAGGTGCAGCCTGGCCCACGGAGGCCTGGAATACTGCTATGAGTGCGGCGCGTTTCCCTGCGAAAGGTATGAGGACATCGATCAGTTCGACTCGTTCATCACCCATAAAAACCGCAGACGGGACATAGAGCGGGCGTCGGAGGCGGGTATGGAGGCATATTGCGCCCGGCAGAGGGAAAAAACGGCGGTTTTGCAGGAACTTTTGACGCACTACAACGACGGCAGGCGGAAGACGCTGTTTTGCACCGCAGTCAACCTGCTGGAGTTGGAGGATGTGCGGGCGGTTGCGGAGAAACTTCAGGGACACGCCTGGCCGGAGGGGACGTCCTTGAAGGAGAAAGCGGCTCACGCGGCATTCCTGTTTCAGGACACGGCCCGGAGGCGGGATATAGACCTTGCCTTACGTAAAAAGAAAAAGAGCTGAGTGAACCTTCAGCTCTTTTTATACATTATATCAGGCTCAGCAGGTCCATCAAACTGAAGCGATGGCAAAAGGCGTCCTGCAGTGAATCCAGGTTTTCGGCGCAGTGTTCCACCTCCCGGCAGAACATCCGCAGGCAGTCGGGATAGGGGGCGTTGAGGGAACCGGCCACGGCGGTGGCCAGCACGCAGAGTTCCGCCCTGGAGAGGACGTCGCCGTCCCAGACGCTGTGCAGCCAGTACCGGAATAGAAAGTAGACGGCGGTCCGCTGGCCCAGCGGTTCCGGGGCGTGATAGACGGGGAGGCCCCTGACCCAGCTGTTGGGCCACGTTTGGAGTAGGCTGCGCCAGTCATCGCCCAAACAGTCCAGCTTCCGCAGCAGTTCCAACACACGGCGCCAGACTTCGGCGCGTTGTGCTTCATCAGGGACAGGGAGGCCCGGGGCCGTCCATTCCTCAGCGAATTGCGGGAGAGAGGCTTCTTCACCCTCGTCGATGCGCGACTGGACCTCATTGGCAAAGAGGAGCAGCTCCCCTAACTTTTCCCGGAGCGGAGGGCCTTCCCGGCGGAGAATCGCAAAGGCCGTGCCACGGCAGCGCAGAAGAGGGTTCAGCAGGGAAGGGGCCGGGCCGGAGGGGCCCGCCCACTCCGACTCTGCAAACAGGGCATCCCGGGAGAGAACCAGCCGAGTCACCTCGGGGCAGGAGGCGCAGAGACTTTCCTCACGGCGGGAGCCGTAATCGTCAAAGAACCGGGGATGGGTTCGGCAGATGAAGCTTGTGTGCGATTCACCCAATCGGCGGTAAATTTCACAGAGGCCGCCGCGCTCCAAAAACGGGCAGCGCCCGCCCCGGAGGGGAAAGCAGTATGCATTATCCTCATCCCGCTGCAGCGCCTGGCGCAGCCGCCGGCCCAGCTCGCCCGGCACGCTCTGGTAGAAAGCGGCGGTGTCGTTGTCTATCATCACCTCCCAGCCGATGCAGCAGCTGTGGGGGCATCTTTCCGCCAGACAGCGGAAGTCATCGTAGTAGTCCGGGACGCAGCGTATCATAAATCAATCTCCTCAGGATGCCGGCGGGACCGGATGCGCTCGTCATTGGAGCAGCAATCTCCCCTTCCGCCGGCGCGCCTCTCATTTGAATAATTTGTCCGCCCGCGTGATGCGGCGGCTGCTTTACGGCCATTCTACCACAGAATCCGACAGTTGGCGAGTGAAAAAGGGGATGCAAAATCGGGAGGATTGTGCTACAATAAAACGGATATGGAATCGCAGAGGAGGGAAGGCCATGGAACGGCCCCTTGCGGATGAAATCCGCCCCCAGACACTGGATGAAGTGGTGGGGCAAGCCCATCTTCTCGCTCCCGGAGCCGTGCTGCGCCGGATCATTGAGAGCGGGACCAATGCCAACATGGTGTTCTACGGCCCATCCGGCACGGGAAAAACCACGGTGGCAAACCTGATCGCCCAGCGGACCAACCGTACGCTGTACCGGCTCAACGCCACTACCGCGTCTTTGCAGGACATCAAGGAGATCATCGCCGATGTGGGTACGCTGATGGCCCCCGGCGGAGTGCTGCTCTATCTGGATGAGATTCAGTACTTTAACAAAAAGCAGCAGCAGAGTCTGCTGGAATTTATGGAGAACGGGAAGATTACCCTGATCGCCTCCACCACGGAAAACCCCTATTTTTATGTGTATAGCGCGCTTTTGTCCCGCAGCACCGTGTTTGAATTCAAGCAGGTTCCGCCGGCGGAGGTGGAGCGGGCCGTCCTGAGAGGGCTGGAGATCGAAGGGCGGCGATTGGGCTTGGAGATCAGCTGGGAAGAAGCGGTTCCCATTCAGATCGCCACCGCCTGCGGAGGCGATGTGCGCAAAGCCATCAACGCGGTGGAGCTGCTGTGCCAGTCTGCGACCCCGGAGAAGGGAAAGCTGAAACTGACAAGTGAAGATGCTTTGCAGGTCGCGCAGCGCAGCGCTATGCGCTATGATAAGGATGGGGACGCTCACTATGACATCCTCTCCGCGCTGCAAAAGTCCATCCGCGGATCGGACCCGGACGCGGCGGTCCACTATCTGGCCAGGCTCCTTGAGGCGGGAGATCTGCTCTCGCCCTGCCGGAGGCTTTTGGTCATCGCGGCGGAGGACATCGGCCTTGCCTATCCCCAGGCCATCGTCATCACAAAGGCCTGCGTGGATGCGGCGGTGCAGTTGGGGCTTCCGGAGGCGAGGCTTCCTCTGGCGGAGGCTGCGGTGCTTCTGGCCACGGCGCCCAAATCCAACTCCGCCCACAACGCCATCATCGCCGCCATGGAGGATGTGGCCCACGGCAAGACCGGTGAGATTCCCCGCCAGCTGCAAAATGTCCACGCGGACACCACCGGATTTGACAACCGGCAAAACTACAAATACCCCCACAACTATCCCAGCCACTGGGTGGAGCAGCAGTATCTGCCTGACGCTATCCGCGGCGCCCGGTACTATGAGTACGCAGACAACAAGACGGAGCAGGCCGCCCGGCGCTATTGGGAGGAGATCAAAGGGAAGCGGTGAAGTCCGTCTCAATGAGGTCCCGCTGAAAGCCCGGTGGTGAATAGCGCCACAGGGCAATCTGGCCGTCAGTGATCTGATAGGAGAGCTGGGGCAGGAAGGGCGGAAGTTTTTCGATGATCTGGAGCTTGATCTTCATCCGCTCCGGCTGCAGGCTTTTGATGAACACGGACACGCACTCGCCCGGAGAAAAGCCCTCTTTCAGGTCCGCAAGACCGGAGAGGTTGGGCTGGAGCTCCACAAAGATGCCGTAGCTTTTGACGCCTCGGACAATGCCCCGGACGGTTTCGCCGGAATGGTAGCGGCTGGCGTTTTCCATCCAGGTGCCAAGAAGCTCCTTGTGGGTCAGCTGAAAGCGTTTGTTCTCCCGATCCACGGAGGAGATCACCGCCCGGATCCGCTGCCCTGAACGGAAGCGCTCAGCGGGGTGGGTGATGCGGGAGATGGAGATGTTCTCAATGGGCAGCAGCGAGACGATCCCGCAGCCAATATCCACGAAAGCGCCGAAGTTCTCCATGTGTGTGATCGCGGCATCGATCACCATGCCGGGCTTCAGAGCCTCAAGCAGATACGCCATTGCCCGCTCCTGGGCCTGCCGGCGTGAAAGACGAACCACCGGGGCGCCCTTTTCATCGGAGCGGATGGAGGAAACCGTGAAGCAGACCGGTTTTCCCACCCGGGACAGCACGGCGATCTCCCGGTCGGAGCCGTTGATGGAGGGCAGTACGGCCTGGTCCCGGGAAATGATGCCTGTGTATCCGCCCAGGGAGACATGCAGGTTATGCTGAGTGTCACAGCGCAGGACGACGCCCTCCAAAATGGCACCGGACTCCTGTGCCGCTTTTAAATCATCCAACGAATAGGGTCCGCTTGAGCGGAAGCCCTCTGGTAAAAACAATCTGTTTTCTGGCATAATCAACCATCCCATCCGCCGCCCAGCGCGGCTGTATTTATCCAATATATGCACTGCGGCGGGAGGGATTGATCAAGAAAGAGGCGGTATTTTGGAACTGCACCTGCACGATAAGGTGGAACTGAAAAAGGAACATCCCTGCGGCAGCAAAACCTGGGAGGTGCTCCGGGTGGGGATGGATATCAAGCTGCGCTGTCTTGGCTGCGGGCATGAGCTGATGCTGCCCCGCAGCAAGGTGGAAAAGAGCATCCGGAAAATCCTGACGGAGGAGGGTGAAAAATGAACAAAAAAGCAAGAGTCTTTGCGCTGATTATGGCTGTGATCATGGCGCTTTCTCTGATTGCCTCCATGATTGTGCCCTACATCATATAAAAAAGGAGAGCGTCCTGAGGGACGCTCTCCTTTTTTGCGACCTCTTTTACGCACAGCTCGTTCTATAATGGGACCATCCTGTGCGGGGAGGTTTGCCATGACGGTCGTGTACATAGACAGCGTGTTTTTATTCAACATGCTGACAGACTATCTGATGCTGCTGTGCGCGGCCCATCTGGCCGGCATCCGGCTGCGCAGGGGGCGCTTTCTCCTGGCCGCGGCGGCGGGAGGGGCATACGCGGTGGCGGTGTTTTTGCCCGGATGTGCCTTTTTGACGGCGCTTCCTGTCAAGGCGGCGGCCGGAGTGCTGGTAGCCTTGATCGCTTACGGCGGAGAGCGTCTGCTGCTGCGGCTGACGCTGCTTTTTTTCGGCGCCTCCTGTGCCTTTGCCGGTTGTGTGCTGGCGCTGGGGCTGATAGCCGGGCGCACGCCCATGGTCAGCGGGGTGTTTTACACCCAGGTGGACGGGAAGATTCTGCTCATTGCCTCTGCGGCCGCTTACGCCGTGCTGTCGGTGATCTTCCGCTCCGGCGCAAAGCACGGAGGGGACCTGGTGGGCGTCAGCGTGGAGCTGGCGGGAAGGCGGGTTTCCCTGACCGCTCTGTGCGACTCGGGGAATACGCTGCGTGATCCCATCTCCGGACGGCAGGTGCTGGTTGTCTGGGCGGACCGGCTGAAGGACTTGTGGCCTCCTGAATGGAGAGCGGCGTTGACGCCGGAAAGTCTGGCAGAGCCGGTGCAGGCCATGGAACAGTTGAACGACAAGCGTTTTCGGCTGATTCCCTACCGCAGCGTAGGGGTCAGCAGCGGGCTGCTGCTGGCGGTGCGATGCGACTATGTCAGCGTAAACGGAGTGCGGTATCCAGACCTGCTGGTGGCGCTGTCTCCTTCGGAGGTCAGCGACGGCGGCGGGTATCATGCCCTCTGGGGCGGAGAGGTAAAGAAGGGAGCGAAAAAACGTGCTGGAAAAATGGAGGCAGGGGCTCAGCCATCTTCTGACCCGGTTGGGGCTGCTGCGACCGGGGAAAATCATGTACATCGGGGGCAGCGATACGCTGCCGCCGCCTCTTTCCCGGGAGGCGGAAGCAAAGCTGCTGGAGCGGATCGCCGAGGAGGACGCGCGCCAGACGCTGATTGAGCACAATTTGCGCCTGGTGGTCTATATTGCCCGCCGGTTTGAAAATACCGGCATCGGCATTGAGGACCTGATCTCCATTGGGACCATCGGGCTCATCAAGGCGGTGTCCACCTATCAGCCGGGGAAGAACATCAAGCTGGCCACCTACGCCTCCCGGTGCATTGAGAATGAAATTCTCATGTATCTGCGCAAAAATGCGTCACGGCGGTCGGAAATCTCCTTTGACGAGCCGCTGAACACAGACTGGGACGGGAACGAGCTGCTGCTCTCCGATGTGTTGGGCACGGAGGAGGACACGGTGATGCGCCCCATCGAAGAGGTGGTGGACCGCAAGCTGCTCCACAGCGCGATCAGCACGCTGCCCCAGCGGGAAAAGGAGATCATTGTGCTCCGCTTTGGGCTGGAGGGCCACCAGGAGCAGACCCAAAAAGAGGTGGCAAGCCGCTTGGGAATATCCCAGTCCTACATCTCACGACTGGAAAAGCGGATCATCCAGCGGCTGAAAAAAGAGATTCTTCGAATGAGCTGAAAATAGTCCAGATACAATTCGTCATACTTGACAAAATTCCGGCGCTATATTATACTGATTCACGATATAAACTGCGATGAAGGGAAGCAGTACCTGCGGGGCGGAAGCAAAGAGAGGGGACGGACGGTGCGAGTCCCCGTGACGCGGCAGGGAAGTCGTCCCGGAGCTTTGGGCTGAAGAGGAAAGAGTAGGCGCCAACGGATTCCCCCGTTATCGGGAAGCGGCAGATTAGCCGGAAAAGTGCGGGAATTTCCCGAATTCAGGTGGTACCACGGATGATTGATCCGCCCTGAGCCAAACTTGGCTCAGGGCGTTCTTTTTTTAAAGGAGGATAGAGATGGAAGTTGTCACACAGTATACGCCTCGTGATTTGATTGCCTTCCAGCGGATTTACGCAAAAACAACAGGCCGGCGCAAGACGCTGCTGATGCGTGGATTCTACTGCCTGTTCGGCCTGCTGGGTCTGCTCAGCGGCTGTCTTTTGATCTATGCGGAGGGAAAACTTTCCGTACTGGTGGCGGTGGAGCTGGTCATAGGAACACTGTTTCTTTTCGCGGGAATCTTTTATTTCCGCCTCACCGCCTGGAGCTCCAAACGGATGATGCCCAAGGAGGTTCGGACCAACACCTTTCTCTTTGGCGAGGAGGAGATCACCATTCGGGACGAGCTGGAGACCTCTCAGCTGCCCTATCGGGTCATCAAGACCTGGGGCGAGAGCCGGGAGCTGGTGGCCCTTTTCTTCAGCGACAAGCATGGAATCCTGCTGCCTAAGCGGGATATCTCCGACCCGGAGGCCCTGCGGGTATTTCTACAGAAAAAACTCTCCTGCGGGAGAGTGGACTTTGGATTTTAATCACTACAGATATAGGAGATCAGACGTATGAAAAAAGAGCTGCCAAAAGTGTATGAGCCCCAGCAGGTGGAGTCCCGCATCTACCAGATGTGGATGGACGGGGGATGCTTCCGGGCGGAGCCGGACCCAAAGAAAAAGCCGTTCTCCATTGTGATGCCGCCGCCCAATGTCACCGGACAGCTGCACATGGGTCATGCCCTTGATTCCACCCTCCAGGACATCCTGACCCGTTTTAAGCGGATGCAGGGCTACTCCGCCCTGTGGCTGCCGGGCACCGACCACGCCGGCATCGCCACACAGATCAAGGTGGAGGAGGAACTGCGCAAGAGCGAGGGAAAGACCCGCTATGACCTGGGCCGTGAAAAATTCTTAGAGCGCGTCTGGCAGTGGAAGGAGAAGTACGGCGGCCGCATTGTGCGCCAGCAGCAGAAGCTTGGCGTCTCCTGCGACTGGAGCCGCTCCCGTTTCACCATGGACGAGGGCTGCTCCAAGGCGGTCCGGGAGACCTTTTGCGACCTCTATGAAAAGGGGTATATCTACAAGGGCAGCCGGATCATCAACTGGTGTCCCCACTGCACCACCGCCCTTTCCGACGCGGAGGTGGAGTATGTGGACAAGCCGGGCCACCTCTGGTATATCCGCTATCCGCTGAGCGACGGCTCCGGCGATTTGGTGGTGGCCACCACCCGACCCGAAACCATGATGGGCGATACCGGCGTGGCCGTAAACCCGGAGGATGAGCGGTTCAAGGATCTTGTGGGCAAGACCTGCATCCTGCCCATTATGAACCGGGAGATTCCCATTGTGGCCGACGACTATGTGGAACTGGGCTTTGGCACCGGCGCCGTGAAGATGACCCCGGCCCATGACCCCAACGACTTTGAGGTGGGGCTGCGCCACAACCTGGAGGTCATCCGCGTCATCAATGACGACGGCTTCATCAATGAAGACGGCGGCCCCTACAACGGAATGGACCGCTACGAGTGCCGCAGGCAGATCATAAAGGACCTGGAGGAGCAGGGCTATCTGGTGAAGAGCGAGCCTTACAGCCACAACGTGGGCACCTGCTACCGCTGCCACAACGACGTGGAGCCGCTGATTTCGGCCCAGTGGTTTGTGAAGATGGAGCCCCTGGCCCAGGAGGCGCTGCGGGTGGTGCGCAGCGGCGAGGTGAAGTTTGTCCCGGAGCGCTTCTCCAAGACCTACACCAACTGGATGGAAAATGTCCACGACTGGTGCATTTCCCGCCAGCTCTGGTGGGGCCACCAGATTCCCGCCTGGTACTGCGACGAGTGCGGCCACATCAATGTCAGCCGCGAAGACCCGGTGCAGTGCGAAAAGTGCGGCTGCACCCATCTGACAAGAGACCCGGATGTGCTGGACACCTGGTTCTCCTCCGCCCTGTGGCCCTTCTCCACCCTGGGCTGGCCGGAGAAGACGGAGGACCTCAAGTACTTCTATCCCACCTCCGTCATGGTGACGGGGTACGACATCATCTTTTTCTGGGTGGCCCGGATGATCTTCTCCGGATGTGAGCAGATGAAGGAGATTCCCTTCCACACTGTGCTGATCCACGGATTGGTTCGTGACGACAAGGGCCGCAAGATGTCCAAGTCCTTAGGCAATGGCATCGATCCGCTGGAAATGGCGGAGCAGTACGGCGCCGACGCCCTGCGCTTTAACCTGATTACCGGAAATTCCCCGGGCAACGACACCCGGTTCTACACGGAAAAGTGTGAGGCCATGCGCAACTTTGCCAACAAGATTTGGAATGCCTCCCGCTTTGTGATGATGAACCTGAGCATTGAAACATGCCGCCTGCCAGAGCGGCTGGAGTTGGAGGACAAGTGGGTCCTGAGCAAGCTGAACACCCTGGTGAGGGAAGTCACCGAAAACCTGGACAGCTACGAGATCGGCGTGGCCTCCGCCAAGGTCTACGATTTCATCTGGGACACCTACTGCGACTGGTATATTGAGCTGACCAAAACCCGTATGAACGGCGAGGATGCCCAGAGCAGGCAGACGGCGGAGCAGGTGCTGTGCTACGTGCTCACCCAGGTGCTCAAGCTGCTGCATCCCTTCATGCCCTTTATCACGGAGGAGATTTGGCAGGCGCTGCCCCGTCTGGAGGGAGAGGAGGGCGCGTTCCTGATGACCTCCCAGTGGCCTGAATACCGGCAAGCGCTGGACTTCCCGGCGGAGGAGGCCGCCATGGAGGCGGTGATGGACACCATCAAGGCGGTCCGCGCCCGCCGGGCGGAGATGAACGTGCCGCCCTCCAAAAAGGCGGAGCTGATCCTGTCCACAGAGGAGCCGGCCATCTACAGGCAGGGCATCCACTTCATCACCCGGCTGGCCTTTGCCTCTGAGGTAAAGATTGTGGGCGAGGCTCCGGAGAATCTCAACGGCTTGGTGACCATTGTGACCCACAAGGCCAATGTGTATATCCCCCTGCGGGAACTGGTGGATTTTGAAAAGGAACTGGAGCGGATTGGCAAAGAGAAGGAAAAGGCGCAAAAAGGGCTGGCGTCGGTGGAGGGCAAGCTGAAAAACGAGAAGTTTGTCGCCAACGCGCCGGAGGCCGTGGTCAACGCCGAACGGGAAAAAGCGGTGAAATACCGGGAGCTGATTGCCAAGTTGGAGGAGTCCGAGGCCGCGATGAAAAACTGACAAATACAGCTTGATTGATCAGTGGAAGAGAGGATGGATTGCCATCCTCTCTTTTTAATTCTCTCAGAAAGTATCTCATAAAAGGACCGGTCCGCAGAGGGAGTGCTCCTCCTGCGGACCGGTCCTTTGCCATATGAAGTCAATGCCCCTTGTGTTTTTCCCGGCGCTTTTTCTGGCGCAGATCGAATCGACGGTCTTTTTCCGCCTGATGCCTGGCCCGCACGCGGACTGAGCGCTCTATTTTGCACTGCTCCCGATAGAGCTGAAGTGCCTGCTGGGCCTTGGTGCCCACGCCGGAAGAGGAGAGCAGCCTTTCCGCCTGCCGCTGGGCCCGTTTGGGATTGGAGGCTTTATTGGCACTGCAAAAGCCCTCCACAGACGGGCTGAAGCGGAGATGATCGTAGTGCCTGAGCAAAAACCCGTAGAGCTCGCCCTCTTTTGGCTCCGCGCCAAAGACGACTTTACAGGCTTCCCATCTGCCCTGCGACCAACGCTCAAAGACGCCCACCCAAAACGGGGGATCAAAAAACACCGTGAGACTTGAACCGTTTTCTTCCATGGCAAATTCCTCCTTACTGTCTTTACACAAAGAAGGGACAACCAAGGAGGCAGGTTACTGATCCCAGAAGGGGACGCCCGGACTACCAACCGGACCGTGTTTTTATCTTTGCAGCGGCATTCTATCACATTCCGCCCGGTGAGTCAAATGTGTATGCCTGAAGGTCATGGGTCTGCGGATCAGATATATTTGCGGCAAAAAATACGGCAATTTTTGATTTCCCGATCCAATGGATAGAGGTTTCGACAAAAAACCGGAAGGCGGACATGCTATCATCGAAATCGGGGAATAATTTACCAAAAAGGAGCGTTTCCATGAAAATCAATGCAACAACAGTTGACCGGAACCTCCTGCTGGAATGCAGGGGAGAACTGGACCACAGCGGCGCCAAGGGGGCCATGCGGGAGTTGGATCTGGCAATAGACGCGGCGCTGCCCCTGCGGCTTGTTTTGGATTTTTCCGGCATCACATTTATGGACAGCTCGGGTATCGCGCTGATTTTGCGGGCACACCATAAAATGCAGCTGTTCGGCGGGAACCTGGTGCTGTGCAACGTGCCGTCCCAGGCGATGCGGGTGCTGGACGCGGCAGGGATCAGCCGCATTGTGACCATTCGACAGGAGGAAAGACAATGAAAGCAATCAACTACATATCCATGGAGTTTTTGAGCCGCAGCAGCAACGAGGGCTTTGCCCGTGTGGCTGTGGCGGGCTTTGCCACGCAGATGGACCCCACGTTGGACGAATTGGGCGATATCAAAACGGCGGTGAGCGAGGCGGTGACCAACGCCACCATCCACGCCTATCCGGATTCACTTGGGAAGGTGCTGGTACGGGCCAGGATATTTGAGGGCAACATCCTTGAAATCCTGGTGCGGGACTGGGGACGCGGCATCCCGGATGTGGAGCAGGCCCGCCAGCCCATGTTCACCACCGGCGGGGAAGAGCGCAGCGGTATGGGGTTCACCATCATGGAAAGCTTCATGGATCATCTGACGGTTCGCTCCAAGCCGGGGAAGGGAACCACCGTGGTCATGCGCAGAAAGATCGCGGTGCGGGCCCATCTATGAGTGCTCAGGAGCTTCTGGAAGCCGCCCAACAGGGGGACCAGGACGCCTGTGAGCGGATGCTGAAGGAAAACGCGGGGCTGATCTGGAGCATTGTCCGGAGATATTACGGCCGCGGCGTGGAGTCGGACGACCTCTACCAATTGGGCTGCCTTGGGTTTTTGAAGGCGGTCCGCGGATTCGACTTCCAGTACGGCACTTGCTTTTCCACGTACGCCGTGCCGAAAATCGCCGGTGAAATCCGTCGTTTTTTGCGGGACGACGGAGCGGTAAAAGTATGCCGCAGTATACGGGAACAAGGACAAATGCTTTACAGGGAACGGGAGCGGCTGCGGCGGGAGTTGGGCCGGGAGCCGGTCCTTTCAGAACTGGCGGAGGCCACCGGAATGCGCCTGGAGGAGATCGCCCAGATCGACCTGGCCACCGAGGCGCCGGAATCGCTGCAGCAGGAGATAGCTGAGGGGCTGACGCTGGAGGGCGTGTTGGGCGGAGAGGCGCCGGAGGAGGGACTGGTGGAAAAAATTGCCCTCCGGGAGGCCATAGACCGCCTGCCGGAAAAAGAGCGGATGACCATTTTGCTCCGCTTTTTCAAAGGCTTTACTCAGGAGCAGGCGGCCCGGGTGCTTGGAGTCTCCCAGGTGCAGGTATCCCGCCTGGAGCGGCGGGGCCTTCAACGGCTGCGGGAGAATTTTTCGCCTTAAAATAAGAAGGGGGCTGAAACTCCGTCATGGTGTTCCAATAGCGCTTGGGCATCTGCGTCATGCGGCATTTGGGATTGTAGCGCTCCTTAATGGCGATGGTGTCATAGAAGCGTTTCCAGAGGATGCGGTAGGATGCCTCCTCCTCGTCCGGCGGCGCCATCTCGAAATCCTCCAGTGGACGGATCTCCGATTTGCGGTCGGCGTAGAGCAGCACCTCGTGGTGAGTCCGGTCGTAGATGAAGAAGGTCTCATTCTGATAGCGGCCGCAGAAGTGGCCACGCAGGATGGGAAGCACCCGGTTTTTCGGCTCGATTTCAGCACCCAGGATGCCGGAGAATTCGGAGAACCGGACGAATCCCCGCAGGAGATGAGCCTCGCCCTCCAGATGGCGGACAGCGGTAAAGACAGGGTAACAAACCTCGTCGGAAAAACGGCGGAGCAGCGGCGCGCCCACCCGATAGAGCTTTCGGATCAGCAGATACAGGCGGTATTCCCGGTCCGGAAGGCAGGTCAGAAACCCCTTGCGGATCAGGTTTCCAGCCTGGGGCGAAATCTTGACCAGACTGCGGTAGACCCGCAGTGCGTGGGCCCGGTCGGTCTCCACCGTCCTTGTGGCAAACAGCACAGGTGCGAAGTCCTCATCGCTGTAAATAGCGGTGAGGACTTCTCTTCTTGTATAGCTTTCAAAGACGCAGCAGAGAAACCCTTCAAAACTGCCGTCATACAGATAGACCAGTTCAGACATTGTATCCATCCTTGTTTTAGTTCATCCGGCGTCAAAGAGGGACAGCTGCTCCGCCTGGGGAAGAGGCAGGGAGGGCCGCTCCGCCGCGATCAGCCCCTGCAGCAGGCTGTCCGGCGAGAAGCGGAGGCCCTCCGCCATCTTTCCGCATGCGGTCAGGAAGTACTGGGCCCGCTTCATCACCACGCCCAACTTCTTCAAATCCTCGTGATGCAGCGGTCCGGCCCGGCGGGAGACCAGGATGCGTTTGGCGCTGCGAACGCCCACGCCGGGGATGCGCAGCAGCGCTTCATAGTCGGCCGAGTTGACCTCCACCGGAAAAAAGTCCAGATGGGCAAGGGCCCAGCTGCATTTTGGGTCCACCAGGGGGTTGAAATCCGGATGCTCCTGGTCCAACAGTTCCTCCGCCCGGAAGCCGTAAAACCGCAGCAGCCAGTCGGCCTGATAGAGTCTGTGCTCCCGCAGCAGGGGCGGCTTGGTCTCTTTGGAAGGCAGCAGAGCGTTTTCCACAACAGGCACATAAGCGGAGTAGAACACACGTTTGAGTTGATACTTGTCATACAGCCCCTGGGTCAGGGAGAGGATGTGCAGGTCTGAATCAGCGGTGGCGCCTACAATCAGCTGGGTGCTCTGCCCGGCGGGAGCAAACTTCGGCGCGTGGCGGTATTTGACCAGTTCCTCCCGGTTTTCCAGGTTCTTTTGCTGAATCTGGCGCATAGGGGTGAAGATGGCCTGCTTTGTCTTATCCGGAGCCAGAGTCTTCAGCCCTGACTCAGAGGGCAGTTCGATGTTGACGGAGAGCCGGTCCGCCAGCAGGCCCAGCTGGCTCACCAGCTCCGGTGAGGTGCCGGGAATGGCCTTGGCGTGGACATAGCCGTTGAAGCGGTACTGCTGGCGCAGGATGGTCAATGACCGGACCATCAGCTCCGTGGTGTAGTCCGGAGAGCGGAGTACGCCGGAGGAGAGAAAAAGCCCCTCGATGTAGTTCCGGCGGTAAAAGCCGATGGTCAGCTCCGCCAGCTCCTCCGGCGTAAACGCGGTGCGGCGGACATCGTTGCTGCGGCGGTTGACACAGTACTTGCAGTCATAGACGCAGCAGTTGGTCATCAGCACTTTCAGCAACGTAACGCATCGACCGTCGGCGGAGAAGCTGTGGCAGCATCCCGCTACAGAGGAAGAGGTATTGCCGATATAGCCCTGCCGGAAGCCGCGCCTGCTGCCGCTGGAGGTGCAGGCGGCGTCGTATTTGGCCGCATCGGAGAGAATGGTCAGCTTCTCCAGCAGATCCATGACTCAGGCGGCGCGGCGGCGTACACGGCGGCGCTCAGGCCGCTCAATGAGGTCGATCAGGCGAAACAGCTGCACCGTCAGGAAAGCGGCGCCGATCAGGATGAAAAGAAAGGTCCAGCCACTCATAAGTCAAATCCTCCGTATCGAATATTTGTTCTATACATACTATATATCGAACAAGCGTTCGTGTCAAGAGAAAATCAGAAAAAATAAAAACCCCTCCCTTTTTAAAAGGGAGGGGTTTTTGCGGCCGCTTACGGGTTTCCCGACTCATCCAGGCGCAAAGAGGTGTAGCTGCCGCCGTACCAGTCGCTGTTCCAGTGGCTGGCCGGGTCGGCGCTGTAGGGGAACAGGTTGGTATACACCGGCATGTCGTAGCAAAATCCGGTCCAGAAGACGGTCCATTCGGCGGGCACATTCAGGTTGTAGGCCATATAGCCGCAGCGGTCTTCCGAGAAGAAGGGGTAGCTGAAGCGAACCGTGGGCAGGGCGTGGGAATCGCCGAAGAAATCGTAGTAGGTCCGGCTGTCCACTTCCACGTCTCCGTAATATGGCTGCCCATCGGAGGTCCAAAGAATCCGGCAGGTGAAGTCCGAAGGATAGGAGGAGGGGTGGATATCCGGCTGATAGTCCGGATTTACATTTGCGATGTTCTGCCAGTTGGAGCGGAGGGTGGTCTCCTCCAGGGTAAAAAAGGAGTAAATGCGATAGCTCAGATCGCCGGTCCGTACGATCACCGTATCAAAGCGCAGCTTTGTCTTTTCCCGGTCACCGCCGTTTTCCTGATCCCGGGCGGTAAAACACCAGTCCGCGCTATCAAGCCGCTGCCGCTCCGCATCGTCCAAGCGCTCCAACAGGTCTGAGGGGAAACCAATCTGAAGGAGATTTTCCTCCACGTCCGTTGGAGCTGTAAAGGACTGCTTTTCCACCGGCACGTGGTTGAAATACAAGGTGCAGCCCACCACCAGGACCAGAAGGCTCAGGTAGTACCAGCGCTGTAAAAGGCCGCTGCTCAGGCGCACAGGGGAGGCCTGCACCGAATAGCCGCAGACATCCAACGAATCGGAGACGCGGCTGAGCGAGCGGAGGATGAGCACATAGGCCACAAGGACTATGACGCCGCCCAAAAGACCGATGTTGGGCAGCCACAGGGCCAGAATGAGTATGACGGCGTACCAGATCATGGCACCCAACAGCGGATCATCCTCCTGTTTTCTTCCAACCGCGTGGAAAGCCTCCTGTAGGGCCCGGCGGAAGCAGAAGAACAACAGGAAGGTGACGGCGGCGCCCGCCGCCCCATGGACTGTGCCAGCCAGACTGGAGGCGGCATAGGGCGTGGCGCAAAGCACATTACCAACGTAAATCAAAATAACTTCACAAAGTGCCAAACAGGAGGAAATTCGAAACCACTTGTTGTTGCCCCGCAGTGTGCGGAATCCAAGATAGAGCTGCATGGCGCCGACAGCCGGCAGAATATATTGGAGATTGAAAAAATTCAGCGTGATGGAGGTGAGCAAAAGTCCTGCCACAATGCGGTCGATGGCGCCGCGCCAGGGGGTGATCTCCTGCACCGCTTCCTCCAGGGGCGGGAACTCCTCCAGGGATTCGGACAGGGAACGGTCAAACTTCTCCCATTCATTCATAGAGCGTCACCTCCCAGTTCCTCCTGCAGCCGCTTGCGCAGCCGGTAGAGCCGCCCCTCAGCCGCGCGGAGGGACAGGCCCATTTCGGCGGCAATCTGCGCCATGGGCTGCATGTAATAGTATTTCCGGTAAAAGAGCTGCCGGTCCCTATGGTCCATGCGGGCGACAAGGGCCTTAAGCTGCTCCAGCTGCTCCTTGCGCATCAGCGCGTCCTCGGGCGTACCGACGGAGGCGGGTTCCTCCTGCGTCTCATGGGCGCTGCGCCGCTGTATGGATTTGAGGCGGTTCAGGGCCATATTTCTTGACACAGCGGTCAGATAGGTTGCAAGGGACGCTTTTTCCGGGTCATAGGTGTCCATCTTCTGCCACAGGCACAGGCACACCTCATTGTAACAGTCCTCCACCTCCTGAGGATGGCGGAGGATACCGCCGATCACGTAGTGCATCAAGCCGCTGTAGCGGCTCAGCAGCTGCTCCAGGCCCTCGCTTTGATGGGTGCGCAGCAGCTCCACAATGGATGCATCCTCCATATCCAGCCTCCTTTCTCTTGTCTCTACTCTATCATACAACGCCGCCGGGAAAAACCCACAAAAAAGCCGCCCATTTTTCTGGGCGGCTTCTGCTAAGAATGGATTTGGGCCAGGTCCTCCAAAAAGCGGTCCACATCCCGGGCCTCGGTGGCCCAGCTGGTGACCAGCCGTACCCGGGTCCGGCGGGGTCCCACCGGCGCGTCCACAGTGAAGTCGTAGGAGGAGGCAAGGCGTTCGGCCACGTGGTTGGGGAAGACGGGGAAGATCTGATTGGACGGGGAGTGGTAGGACAGCTCGTACCCAAGGGCGGAGATGCCCTCCCTCAGGCGGGCGGCCTGCTCGTTGGCGTGACGCGCAAGATGCAGATAGAGGCCGTCCTTCAAAAGAGCCTGGAACTGGACGCCTAAGAGACGGCCCTTGGCCAGCATGGCGCCCCGCTGCTTCATATAGTACCGGAAATGATCCTTGACGCTCTCCCGCACCAGAACCACCGCCTCACCGAACAGAGCGCCGTTCTTGGTCCCGCCAATGGTGAAGGCATCGGTATAGCGGGGCAGGTCCGACCAGGTCAGGTCGTTTCCGGGCGCAGTGAGGGCGGAGCCCAGGCGGGCACCGTCCAGGTAGAGGAAAAGCCCATTCTCATCGCAGCATCTGCGCAGGGCGGCCAATTCTGATTTGCTGTAAAGTGTACCCACTTCCGTGGTATTGGAAATGTATATCAGGCGGGGATGCACCATGTGCTCTGAGGAGTGGGCGGCCACCGCCTGCTCCACCATGGCCGGCGTCACCTTTCCGTCGGCAGAGGGGAGCGCCGCCACCTTGTGGCCGGTGAGCTCGATGGCGCCGGTCTCGTGGACGTTGATATGGCCCGTGTGGGCGGCAATCACCGCCTCATAGGAGCGGAGGAAGGCGTGGATGGTCAGGAGATTCGCCTGGGTTCCGCCCACCACAAAATGGATGTCCGCCTCCGGGGCGGTGCAGAGGGAGCGGATGGCATCCGCCGCCGCGGCGCAGTAATCGTCCAGACCGTAGCCGCGGGTCTGCTCTGAGTTGGTCTCGGCCAGAGCCTGCAAAACAAGGGGGTGGGCCCCTTCGCTGTAATCATTGGCAAAGCTGTACATAAAACTCCCCTTTGGTAAAATGTAGAAGGCGAACAAATTATAGCGCCCGGCGCGGAAAAAAGCAAGCATGTATGAAATGGAAGCTTCAGGGGAAAACTATGGGAACTTTTTCCCACGCTGTCCCGTCTGAGTACGGGAAAGAAACAAATCAACAAACAAAGGAGTCCATATATGAAAAAACAAGTGATACTGCTGCTGAGCGCCGTGCTTGTGCTGATCCTGCTGACCGGCTGCAAGGGTTCGGAGACGCCTAAAGAGGTGAATCTCACAGACTTTTACAACTCCCTGGCGGAGCGCTACGGCTGGGAGGGCACCTATCTTGTGGATGTGACCGATGAGCTGCAGGAGACCTATTATCCCGGGCTTGGGGAGTATACGCTGGTCCAGAAAGTGATGAAGATGCCCATGATGTCCTCTGTGGTGGCGGAGTTTGCCTTTGTCCAGTGCGAGACGGAGGAGGACGCCGGGAAGGTGGCTGAAATTTTCCAGAAGCGGGCGGATGAACAGGCGGAGGGCGGCGCCTGGTACCCGGAGTCCATGGAGGCCTGGGGCGATGCCCAGGTGCTGACGGAGGGGCCCTACGTGGCGCTGATCGCCTATGCGGAGAACGGGCAGGAAGTGGTGGACCAGTGGAAGGCGCTTTTTGACGAATAAGCCTTGTTTCCCGGAAAAATTGTGATACAATTTGTATCGTTCCGCAAATGGCGGCGGGCCGCGAATCAGACGGAGCAGGCTGCCGTTTGCCGGAGACAGTGTACGGAAATCAGCTGTAGACGGACGTTTACCGGTTGCCGCGGCTTTGGGGCCGCGGCAACCATACTGTAAGGAGAGAGACTTTTGGTTTTCAGCAGTTTGACATTTTTATTCTACTATCTGCCTGTGGTGCTGCTCCTGTATTTTGCGGTCCCGCTCCATTGGCGCAATGTGGTGTTGCTGATCGTCAGCCTGCTCTTCTATGGCTGGGGCGAACCGGTGTACATTGCAATTATGGTCCTGTCCATCCTCATCGACTATTCCCACGGACTGCTGGTGGAGAAATACAGGGCAAACGATAAAAAGGCCCGACGGTTTGTGGCGCAGTCCGTGGTGTTCAACCTGATGCTTCTGGGCTTTTTCAAGTACTATGACTTTTTCGCCGCCAATCTGTCCCTGATTCCCGGCGTTCAGATCCCCCAGTTGGGGCTGAGCCTGCCCATCGGCATCTCTTTTTTCACCTTCCAGACCATGAGCTACACCATCGATGTGTACCGCGCTGACGCGCCGGTGCAGCGGAACCTTTTGACATTTGGGACCTTTGTCACCATGTTCCCCCAGCTGATCGCCGGCCCCATTGTCAAGTATAAGACTGTGGCCCGGGAGCTGAACGAACGCACCCACAGCCCGGAGGGGTTTGCCTCTGGCGTGCAGCTCTTTGTGATCGGCCTTGCCAAAAAGGTGCTGCTTGCCAACTCCATCGGCGCGCTGTGGGATACGTCCCTTGCGGCCCAGCTCTCGGGAACCTTGACGGTGGCGGGCGGCTGGCTGGGCCTTGCGGCCTACTCGTTCCAGATTTATTTTGACTTTTCCGGATACTCCGATATGGCCATCGGCCTGGGCAGGATGTTCGGTTTTCACTTTGAGCAGAACTTCGACCACCCGTATCTCTCCTCGTCGGTGACGGAGTTCTGGCGCCGGTGGCACATGTCATTGACCTCCTGGTTCCGGGAATACGTCTATATTCCCCTTGGGGGCAATCGGGGCGGGACGGCCAGGACGCTGCGCAATATTGTGATCGTGTGGTTTCTCACCGGCTTCTGGCACGGCGCGGGCTGGAACTTCATTCTGTGGGGGCTGTACTTTGCCGTCTGGCTCATTTTGGAGAAGTTCCTCCTCAAAGGCGTCCTCAGTAAGACGCCCGCCTGGGTAAAGCATCTTTACACCCTGTTGGTGGTGGCGGTGGGCTGGGGAATTTTCGCCATCGAGGACATGGGCCGCTGTCTTGCCTATCTCTCCACCTGCTTTGGAAACGGCGCGCTGTGGAGCGCGGCGGACGGTTACGCGCTGCGCAGCTACGCGCTGACGCTGATCGTTCTGATATTGGCCTCCACGCTTTTTGGAAAGCGGGTGTGGGGCGCGCTTTCGCCGCGGCTGCGGCAGCTTGTCTTCCCGGTGCTGATGGTGGGGGCGCTGATCCTCTGCACCGCCTATCTGGTGGACGGCAGCTATAATCCCTTTTTGTATTTCCGGTTTTGAGAGGAGGGTGAAGATGCAAAAACGATACGCGCAGTTCATCTCCGTTTTGTTCTGCCTCTTTATCGGCGGATTCTTTGCCCTCCACCTGATTCTCCCGGACCGGGAGAAGTCGGAGGTGGAAAACCGCACCCTTCAGCAGGCCCCCCGTTTTTCCGTGGGGGCGGTGTTAGACGGCAGCTTTATGGAGGACGTGGAAACCTATATTGCCGACCAGTTTCCCATGCGGGATGAGTGGACCGGGGTAAAGGCCCGCAGTGAGCAGGCCATCGGCAAGCGGGAATTTAGCGGAGTCTACCTCTGCGGCGATACGCTGATCGCCAGGGTGAATGAGCCGGACGCGGCCCTGGTGGAGAAAAACCTGGGCTATGTGAAGGCATTGGCGGAAAAAACGGAGCTTCCCGTGTACCTGGGGCTGATCCCCTCGGCTGCGGAGGTGTGGAAGGACCGTCTGCCGGAGGGAGCGGCCTCCTATGACCAGAGGCTGGTTTTGGATCAGGCCCGGACAATAGGCGTACCTCTGGTGGAGTATTCCTCCGTGCTGACCGATCACGCGGAGGAGCCCATTTTTTATCGGACGGACCACCACTGGACCACCTTGGGCGCCTACTACGGCTATACCGCCGCGGCCCGGGCCATGGGCCTGGATATCGAGCCCATGGGCGAACCACGGCAGGTCAGCGACAGCTTTTCCGGTACGCTCTACTCCACCTCGGGCATCCACTGGCTGAAGCCGGATGCCATGGAGATTGCCGTGGAGGAGGAAGGAGTGGATGTGACCTCCTACCGCACCGGCAAGCCGGAGGCGGGAGCGCTGTATGACTGGAGCAAGTTGGAGGGGAAGGACAAGTACTCCTTCTTCTTAGGCGGCAACCAACCCCTTTGCATCGTGGAGAGTCAGTCCGCGAAAGAGGGCGGGCGCCTTCTAATCATCCGGGACTCCTACGCCGACTCCCTGGCTCCGTTCCTGTCTCAGAACTTTGAGCAGGTGCATCTGCTGGACCTGCGCTATTATAAAGGCTCCGTGGCGGAGTACGCGCGGGAAAACGGCATAGACGCGGTTTTGATCTCCTACAGCGTGCCCAACTTCATCGAAGAAAAAAACATGGCCCTGTTAGGCCAATAGGAAAGGACGCCCCGTGGGGCGTCCTTTCCTGACAAATCCGTTTATTCTTCGGGGGCCATGTAGCAGTTGAGCAGAGGACAAAGGGGGTTTGCCTCAATGCCGTTGCGGCTCAAAAAGTCCTCTACCACCGTCTGGGAGCAGACTCTCAGGCAGCCGTAGTGGCGGCGGCTCAGGAAGTTGTGCTCCAGATACTGCACATCCGTTGGCTCCGTCAGCACATAGACATAGGTCTGATCGGTGCCGATGACGCCGCCGGCCGCGCCCACGAACTGGGAGAGGTCGGTGCCGAACTGATCTTCAAATTCAGACCGGGGCCAGATTGTCAGGTTCCAAACGAAGCCGTCTCCGTATTTCTGAAAGGCCCCGTTCTCCCGGAGGGTGAAGACCGACCGTCCGCCCTCCTCCGTGCTGGTTCGCACTGTGCCAAATTGGTCCCAGCCCACCGGATAGGCAAGGGTCAGGCCGTAAGTGTCCTCCCGGACCGTTTTTGTCTTGGAGCCGTCCAAATCGCGGATGGCCGTTTCCACCCGGTTGTAAAAAGCCTCAGCCCGGCGGCCCTCCGATGTGGAGGGGAACTCACCCGGCAGATTTCTTGCCTCATACTGCCATTGGTTATACTGGGCCTCCAGGGCCAGCAGGTGGACGAGGTCCGCCCGCGCATCTTCCCCAAGGCCGGAGAGGGTAAGGCTCAGGTCATAGGGCGTGCGGAGGTACTGGTCAAAGAGGATGTTCAGAGCGCTCTCCGCCCGGATGCCCTCATAGAAGGTGACGTCTGCGGGGGAACCGCTGATTTCCAGCAGGAAGTTTGCCACCACGTCGGCGCTCTGGTGATTCAGGAAAGAGGAATAGGCGCCCTCCCAATAGGAGGAGGTCTCCTGGGCGCAGGCAAGAGACAGTCCCTCCTGATAGGACCCCATGGCGGTTCGGACCAGTTTTGCAGAGTCGGCGGGGAAGCGGGTCTCCACCTGCGCAAGCCAGTCCGTGTCGGCGGGACGGGAAGCGGAGGGAGGGGACGGAACGGCGACGCCGCCTGACGGGGCCCAGAAGTCCCGTATGTAGAAGAGCTCTCCCTGCTTTTCCAATGTCACAGAGCAGGGGAAAAAGCACTGGCGCAGCAAGGTGAGATCGATGCCGCCGGTGTAGCCGGACTCCTGATAGAGGGCCACGCCATAGTAGGTGGAAAGAGTTTCACCGGTTTCGGCGATGGAGAGCACCGCGTGGGCCTCGGCGGCGTAGAGCGCGTCTTCTCCCAAGGAAGCGCCGACATGCTCCATCACCGCCTCACGAAAGGCGTCCTCCGGGTCAAAAAATACGTCGCTTTCAAAGAGCATGGATTGGAAAGTTGCCCAAAAGAGATCTGAGTCCGGGCCGCAGTCGTTGATCATCTGAGCGCCCACATAGGAGCGGCTGCCGTCCTCGTTTGCATGGAATAGAAGATGGGTGCAGTAGGGATAGGAGGGGCAGACCCATCCGTCCTCCTTCAGGTACATGCCGCCGGCCAGCGTCACGGACTCCGGCGAGGAGGAGTGGAACTCATAGTTGAGGTTGTATAGCTCCACCGGCACGCCGTGAACCTCATAGGAGCCGGTGAAGGTCAGGCTCTCAATGCGCCAGTCGTCGTAGTGGGGGTCATCCTCCCGGTCGTAGTCTTTTTCCTCACGATAGAAGCCCTCCACCGTCTCTTTGGCCGCGGCCAGCACGTCTTCCGGGACGTCAACGCCCTCCATCACATGGTCGCTGGTGGAGCGGTTGTCCCGGTAGGATTCCAGTGAGTCGCCGGTAAAGCGGAGGAAGCGCTGGACCGTGGCCCAGTTGTTCTGCTCATCGTATCCGCTCAGAGGCAGCAGGAAGGTCTCGCTGTCAAAGGACCCAAATTCCCAGTAGCTCCAGCTGGGGTAGGCGTCCTGTATCAGCGAATCCAGATGGATCTGGTAGAGCGCGCCTTGGCGACGGAAGAGGAAATAGAGGCCCCGCTCCTCCGGCTCCGCGCCCAGGGGCTCCCAGAGAAGCTCCTGCTGGCCGTCCAGGTCCATGTCATACGTGGAGCAGCCGCCGGTGGTTTCAAACAGCAGCTGAAGCTGTCCCGCATCGTCGCAGGTATAATAGGCGGTCACCGAGGTGCCCATAAAAATGGGATATGTGATCTGGAAGCCGTCGTACCCAAGGAGGTTGGAGAAGGGATGGATGGAAAGGCGTCCGTCGGTGGCGTCGTACTCCACAGTCAAAAAGCAGTCCGCCGTCCAGAGCCCCGATTCGCCATTGGTGAGGGCGGCGTAAATGGTTTCATCCGCGGCGCGGTAGAAGACAACGGTGCGCCCTTTCAGATTGCCCTGCTCCATGGGACAGGATTGCAGAATCTCAAAAAGATCGGAGACATGCTCCTCAGTGGGGGCGGCCTCCAGCGGATGGGGGAGCGCGCCTTCAAGGGAGAGCACCTGGTCCAGCTCTCCGGCGGGAGGGGGCAGGTAGCGCTGGTTGGAGACGAAGTGATAGCCGCCGCCTGTCTTTCGCAGCGTGAGCACCTTATATCCATCGTCCATAAACCAGTCGTCATAGATGAGGCGGATCAGGTCTCCACGGCGGCTGCCGGAGGAAAAGGCGACGCTGCTCCGATAGTTGGTGTCGCCGTGGGCCCAGAAGTAGGTGTCATGTTCCGGGAAATAGTGGAACTGGTCAAGCCCAACCCCCGCCGACTCCTCCAAAGAGATGCCCATATACCGCTGTAAGAGGCCATCCATTTCCTCAGCGGACATTTGGTAGGTGGCACAATCCGGGTCCACGCCGCCATACGCCGCGTCAATGACCTGCTGCCAGACATCGTCGGGCAGGGCGGGGGCAGAGAGATCGTGAAGCTCTGAGCCTGGAATCCCGCAGTAAAAGAGCGCAAAGAGGTCGATTTCCTCCGGTGAGTCATAGAGGGAAGAGAGGAACTGGTTGCGGAGGTTGTAATCCTCCCCATTGAAGTATTCTTCATTAAAGTAGCGCAGCTCCTCCTCATCGATGGGGTCCCAGGGCTTTTCCGCTGCGGCGCCGGTGAAGGCAAAAGCGCAGACGGCGGCCACCAAGGCCACCACGGCGAACAGCGCCGCCGCCACGCTCTGGCGCTTTTGAGCGATTCGCTGGATGCGGTCTTTGAGCTGCTGCTTGCCTGAGGTCATGGTGGTTGCGGTGCGCAAAAGCCCGGTGGGAACGGTTTTCACCGGAATAAGGGACAGCAGCGTCTGGCCATAGGGGATCCGCTGCTCCTCGCCCAGGCGCCGTACGGCGGACTCGTCGCAGGCCAGCTCACAGTCCGTGCGGGAGGCCGCGGCGGCGGCCCAGACCAGGGGGTTGAACCAATAGACCGAGAGGCACAGGCACCGCAGAAGCGACCAGATGTGGTCCCCGTGGCGGTGGTGGGCTGTTTCATGGGCCAGCACGTGGCGCAGCCGCTCTTGCGAGGAGCAGGAGGAGGGCGTCAGATAGACGGCGGGGCGGAGAAGTCCGAACAGGCAGGGCGAGTCAAGCCCCTCTTCCACCAGGTAGCAGGGCAGGGTGGTCTCCTTTGTCTCAAAGGGGCGGCGGGTTTTGCGCAGCCGGCGGTAAAAAAGCAGATTTCCCACAAGGAACCAGCCGCCGGTCACAAGGATTCCGGCCTTCCAAACCAGAGAGAGCACCTCCGAGGCGCTCAGGCGGTCGGCGTAGCGGGTGACGGTCTGGCCGTCCCGGGAGAGGACGGGGTAGCCGAAGGAGGCGCCGTCCGGCACCACCTGGCCGGGCTGCACCTGCCGGGAGAAGGGGTACTCCTCCGCCGGAGCGCGGTCCATGGGCAGGACATAGACCGTCCGGCTGTCCAATTGGGCGGAGACCGTCTCCTGGACGTCTTGGGTGACGCTGAGGGCGCTGAAGCCCATGTCCGGCAGGTTTACCGGAACCAGCAGCCGCAGCGCCACCACAAGCCACAGGGCATATTGGACCCGGCGGCTGATGTTATGGCGGAACAGCCGGCGCAGCGTAAGCAGCGCAAGAATCAGCAGGGAAGAGGTAATCAGGATTTCTTTCATAACGAATCCTCCTTCGATTGCCGCAGCAGCTCGGAAAGCTCCGCAAGGTCTTGTTCCGTCAGGGCGTTGCCGGACACCATGGCATTGACCAAAGAGCCGAATCCGCCCACCTTGTGGAGAAAGCTCTCCGTCTCCGTCAAAATCGCGTCCTCCCGGCGGATGGAGGGATAGTACTGTTTGGCCCGGGCCCCCTCCGCATAGTGGACGGCGCCCTTAGATTCCATCCGCCCCAGCATGGTGATGACTGTGTGCTTGGACCAGCCGGTTTCCTCCCGCAGCGCGCCCACCAGCTCCGTAATGGTGCGGGGCGATTGCTCCCACAGGCGGTTCATCACTTTCCACTCCCCGTCGGACAGATTGATCTTCATGTGCGTATCCTCCCCAATTGGTAAACTCTTGTCTACCTTCAGGATAGCAGAGAGGTAGACGAATGTCAACCTTTTCTTGCCGCTCATTTCTTGCCGCTCATTTCACCTTGACCTCAGGAGGGTTCTATCGTAGAATAGACAAAGATTTTAAGAATGGGTGGAACTATGAACAACGAACGATATGTAGCGGCCCGCAAGCGGGTCATTGAGCGGGATTTCCAGCGCCTGAACCCGGAGCAGCGCCGGGCGGCCATGGCCACGGAAGGGCCGCTGCTGCTGTTGGCAGGCGCGGGGAGCGGAAAGACCACCGTGCTGATCCAGCGGGTGTATAACCTGTTGACCTATGGCCGGGGCAGCGACTGCGATGAGGTTCCGGAGTGGGCGTCGGAGGAGGACCTAAAGTTTCTGGAGCACTATCCAGACCATCCCACGGAGGAGGAGAAGCGCAGGGCCAGAAGGCTTTGCGCCGTGGAGAGCGCGGTGCCCTGGTCGGTGCTGGCCATCACCTTCACCAACAAGGCGGCGGGGGAGCTGAAAGAGCGCCTGGCGGCCCGGCTGGGCTCGGCGGCCAACGACATCTGGGCCTCCACCTTCCACTCCGCCTGCGTGAAGATTCTGCGGCGGGACGCGGACAAGGTGGGCTTCAGCAAGGACTTCACCATCTATGATACCGACGACAGCAAGCGGGTCATCAAGGATGTGCTGAAGGAGCTGGGACTGGAGGAAAAATCCTTTCCGCCCCGGGACGTGCTCTCCATCATCAGCAGCTCCAAGGACAAGTACGAAAGCCCCCGGGAGTTTGCCCGGCGCATGGAAGCCACCAACGACTGGCGCTTAAAGCGCATCGCCAGGGTTTACGATGCCTATCAGGAACGGCTGCGTACGGCCAACGCCATGGATTTTGACGATATCATCTACCACACGGTGGAGCTTTTACAGCGCAGCGAGGAGACCCGGACCTTCTATCAGCGCAAGTTCCGCTATGTGTTGGTGGACGAGTACCAGGACACCAACCACCTCCAGTATCTGCTGACCTCCCTGCTGGCGGGCGGGTATCAGAACATCTGCGTGGTGGGCGACGACGACCAGTCCATCTACCGCTTCCGGGGCGCCAACATTGAGAACATCCTCAGCTTTGAAAAGCAGTATAAAAACGCGCGGGTGATCCGCCTGGAGCAGAACTACCGCTCCACCCAGAACATCCTGGACGCCGCCAACGCGGTGATCCGCAACAACCATGGCCGAAAGGGCAAGACCCTTTGGACAGAGAACGGCGGCGGCAGCCTGGTGACGGTGAAAACCACCTTCAGCGAGATGGATGAGGCAAACTATGTGGTTTCCTCCATCCTCTCCGAGTGCCGCCGGGGCCGCAGCTTCCGGGACTGCGCCGTGCTCTATCGCATGAACGCCCAGTCCAACGCGCTGGAGCAGGCGCTGCGGCGCAACGGTGTCACCTACAAGGTGGTGGGCGGCATGAAGTTCTTTGACCGCGCTGAGATCAAGGACATGCTGGCGTATCTGTGCGTGATCAACAACCCGGACGACGATCTGCGCCTCACCCGCATCATCAATGTGCCCGCCCGCTCCATCGGCGCCGCCACGGTGGAGAAGGTGCAGACCCTGGCCAGGAGTCAGGGGACGTCCATGTTTGAGATTCTGACCCGGGCGGCCTCCTATGCGGAACTTAAGAGCGCGGCGGGAAAGCTTGGAAAGTTTGCCCAGCTGATCGCTTCTCTCCGCGCCCAGGCCTCTTCCATGGAGCTCCCGGAGTTCTATGAGCAGGTCTGTGCCCAGACGGGTTATACCGCCGCGTTGATGGAAAAGGACGACATGGAGAGCCGGGGCCGGTTGGAGAACGTCCAGGAGCTCCAGTCCAGCATTGTGGGCTTTTTGGAAAACCAGCCGGAGGACCCTACGCTGTCCGGCTTCCTCAATGAGATTGCCCTGTACACCGATCTGGATGCGGTGAACGAGGGGGACGACGCAGTGACGCTGATGACCATTCACAGCGCCAAGGGGCTGGAATTTCCGTCGGTTTATGTGGTTGGCATGGAGGACGGCATCTTCCCGGGCAACCGCGCCATCGGAGAAGAGGAGGAAATGGAGGAGGAGCGGCGGCTGTGTTATGTGGCCATGACCCGGGCCAAGGAGCAGCTGACGCTGGTTAATGCCCGCCAGCGGATGCTCTACGGCCGCACCAGCAGCAATATGCCCTCCCGGTTCCTTGAGGAGATTCCGGCAGAGAACATGGAGTGGCTCAGCAAGTCGGAGCCGCGCCGCGGCGCCTGGGAGGACGACGATCCCTTCTTCCGGGAGCAGGAGGGCTGGAGTCCCCGGCGGGGTGCCGCGGCCGCCGGGAGTCCCGGTACCGTCCGGGAGAGCGGAGCGCCCCGCCGTGCGATTTCGCCTTCCGCCGCCCGGAAGGCGGTATCTTCCGCTCCGCTGCTGGAGCTGGTCAAGGGCGACATGGTGGAGCACAGCGCCTTTGGAACCGGCATGGTGGTTTCCGTCCGGCCCATGGGCGGCGACGCCTTGGTGGAGGTGGCCTTTGACGGCATCGGCACCAAGAAGCTGATGCTCAAATCCGCCGGCATACATATGAAAAAGCTGTAAATACACGAACGCCAGAGGGGACTGCCGCAGTTCCCTCTGGTGTTATGTTTCTAATTATTATTACAAATTGAAAGAAACTTTATAAAATATATCCTCTCCCGTAACCAGTGCCATGTAAGATAATCCCAACGACACGACATTGACTGATAAGGAGAATCAAGTGATGAACCATACTTGCAGGAAACTGTTTGCAATCCTTTTGTCCCTGACCGTGATGGCGTCCGCCATCTCCCTGACCGCTTTCGCCGAGGAGAGCCAGGATCAGGCCGGCGCCGGGGAGAAGACGGAGAACACGCTCAACCCGGAAGGCGGAGCGGATTCCGATTCCGCCGAAGAAGATGATGAGTATACCGAGCCCTCTGAAGAAGCGGGTGCCGAGCCTGGTGATCCTTCCAAGGAAGCGGAGGACGTCGAGAACGGTTCGGAGGATATCCAGGACGAGGAAGGCAAGGAGACTGAGCCCTCTGAGGATGAGGACGAAATCGGCTTGGAGGAAGGGATTTCCCTGTTTTCCGCACCGGCAGAGGAGATCGGCCGTCTTTTGGTTCAGGACGAGAGCGGCGAGTTGGAATACGACACCGCCGCGGTGGTGATCGACGCCTCCGGCGATTACACCATCTCCGGCACCGGAATCGGTGAGAACAATGTGCAGATCGTGAGCGGAAGCGACGAGGCCCTGGAGGTTTCCCTGACTCTGGACAATGTGACCATCGGCGAACTGGAGAGCGGCCTTTCCGCCATTGAGATCGGCGAGGGGTGCAGCGTGGAACTCACCGTGGTGGGCGACGTGTACCTCACCGGCGGAAACGGCGGCGCGGGTATCGCGGTGCCTGCGGGCTCCGCTCTGGTCATCACCGGGGACGGCAGCCTCACCGCCATCGGCAGCAACGGCAGCGATGAAAACGCTTCCGGCGCCGGTATCGGCGGCACTGCCGCCAATGGCTCCAGCGGTGAGATATCTGTGGGCTCCCTGAGCGCTCTCACTGCACAGGGGTACGGCTCCTTTGCCGCGGGGATCGGCAGCGCCAATGGCAACAGCGGCTCCATCGAACTGTCCCAGGTCGGCAATGTCCGCGTTCAGGGCGCCTGGGCGGGCTATGAAAACCAGACCGACTCCAACAGGAACAGCCCCGATGGCGGCCCCGCCATCGGCGGCGGCGGAAAAGGCCCCAACGAATACAACAGCGACGGTTCCGACGGCACGGGCCTCTGCGGCGACATCACCATCACCGGCACCACCATTCTCAGCGCGGTGGGCGGAAACAAGAGCGCGGCCATCGGCTCCTCCTGCTGGTCCAACTGCGGCACCATCACCATTGACCGTTCCAGCCTCTCCGGCATTTTGGGCGGAGGCTGCGGCGGCGCCGGAATCGGACTGGGCCGCTACAACACCAACGCCACCGGCGATGTGGAGATCATCATCACCGATTCCACCGTCAGCGCCAAGGGCGGCGCCCTGGGTCCCGCCATCGGCACCACCAGCACCGACGACCTGGGCGGCCGCAATGCCGAGACCAACTCCTCCGTCACCATTGCGAACAGCACGGTGGAGGCCATTGCCGGCCAGGGCGCGGCGGCCATCGGCGCCGGGTACCGGTTCGGCAACGTGCGGATCAGCATTGAGAAAAATTCCTCCGTCTACGCCTTAGGCGGTGTGTTGGAGAGCAAGAGCGAGATCAACAAGAACGGCGCGTCCGCCATCGGCAGCGGCGCCTATGGCAGCTGGTGCCCCGGCTCCTCCTACGGCGAATCCACCGAAAGCCGCGGCATCACCGATTTCTACGGTCCCTGTGAAATCTCCATCGACAGCACCTGCTCTGTGGTGGCCCTCTCCAACGGCGGCAAATGGGCCGTTGACCTTGGCGGGGGACATAGCTCCGACGTCTCCGGCGTGGCGCCCATGATCCAAGCCAGATTCCTGGTGGAACAGGGAGTGCTGTCCTTCTCCAAGGAGGCGCTGGGCCAGAGCGCCTATTACGAAAAAAATGATGCCGATGCGTGCGCCATGATCGCCTCCAACGCGGAGAACACAGTGAACATGGCTGGCCGGAGCGTCACCCTTCCCGCCGGATACATCTGCGCGGCTGTGACCACCGGCCAGACCGGGATCTTCCGCATCCAGACCAGCGACGATACGCTGCGCTTCAGCCAGTACGACGATGCCAACGCGGCCTTTGATTACGCGGGCCAGGAGAGCCTGGCGAAGGCCGACGCGGCCTTTGCGGCCAACGATGGCCTGGCGGAGAGCTCCTACCTCTATGTGGCGCTGCGGGGCGACGAGGTTCCGGAGGAAAAACCGACTCCCGGCGGCAATGAAGACAACTCCGACGAACCTTCCGGCGAAACGCCCACTGTCCCGGAGACCATTGTGGACGAGGACGTCCCCATGGGCGATCTGCCTGAGGTGGAGGCTGCGCCTGAGGAGAGCGCTGAAATCCCGGAGGAAGAGGTTCCTCTGGCCGATGCCCCCAAGACGGGAGACGGCAGTCTGCTGTTTTTCGGTGCCATGCTGAGCTCCCTGGGCGGCCTTGTGGTGCTGATGCGGAAAAAGGTCAGCGAGTAAATGGCAATCTCAATATGGTCCATAGGCGGAACATACGGGATTAAAAGAGCTCAATCAGATCATAACGACAGAATATAGGGAAAGAGCATCCCGCTCCGGGTTACCCGGAGCGGGATGCTCTTTTGCCGGAAGGATACTCAGAGAAGCTCCTCAAAGCTTTTGAGGTACACGTCGCAAAACTCCCGCATGGCTTGCTCATCCGCGGCAAAGAAGGGGTCGTAGACGCCAACCACCCGCATCCTGGCGGCCCTGGCGCCTTTGCAGGCCTGAAGCGAGTCGTCGAACACGGTGCAGCGCTCCGGTTCCACGCCGGATTTTTGGGCGGCCAGCAGAAAAATCTCCGGGTCTTTTTTTTCAAGGCCCAAATCGTGGGCGAAAAAAATCTCTTCAAAATAGGGCTCTAACTTGTGCTGGGCCAGCACCGCCCGGCAGTGCTGGGGAACGCTGGAGGTGATGACGGCCATCCTGCGCCCCTCGGCACGGCATTTTTTCAGGTAGGCCCGGACACCGGGCTTGATGGGGACGTGGTGGGCATAGGCGTCCTTGGCCAGCTCCATCCACTCCGCCATGATCTCCTCACAGGACTCCTCCAGGCGGCAGTACTCCTTGGTGAATTTGGCGGCCAGAGGGAAGATGGTGTGGGCCACACCCTCATAATAGGCATGGGTATAGGGAAGGCCGCGCTTTGCAAGGAACGCCCGGTCCACGTCCTTCCAGATTCCGTTGGAATCCACCAGCGTGCCGTCCAAATCAAAGAAAAACATCCGTTTTCACTCCTTTTCCTCCAGATAAAACCGCCACGGAAAGTCCACGGCCTCCTCGGCATAGTCGATGCCGATCCGTTTGCTGACATGAATCCGGTGGGAAAGATGCGCGTCGCCCGGGACGCCGGCATCCTCCGCACGGTCGCAGACAAACAGGGGAGGGGCGGTGAGATCCAGCCCATTTTCAAGTTTGGTAAGTGATAAGCCTTTACAGACCTTGCCCGGGCCGTTCAGAAAATTCTTTCGCTGATACGCGCTGAGCCGCTTGTCCTCTATGGCGCCGAACCGGAGACGCCGGATCGTCTGCTCGCCCCAGACCGGGGAGAGGCCGCGGATCAGCACGGCGGCGGGCTCCCCCTCCGGCTCTGTGACAAAGTTCAGACAGTGGTACATCCCATAGATGAGGTAGATATAGGCGTGGCCGGGAGGGCCGAACAAGGTCTCCGTCCTGGGGGTGCGGCGATAGCCGTAGGCGTGGCAGGCCTTGTCCATGCGCCCCACGTAAGTCTCGGTCTCGGTGATGCGGCAGACCAGAGGCTCGCCATCCCGGATGCGCACCAGATATTTTCCAAGAAGCGCCCGGGCCGTCTCCACTGTGTCTCCGCTATAAAATTTCCGGTGAAGTATTGCCATTTCCACACCTCTGTGATAGCATTTTCCGTATTGTAACATTTTATTGTATGAGGAGCAAGCAAATATGAGGACAAACCACCTCCGCCAGAACTCGTGCGCTGTGCTGGCGGCGTTCATATGGGGAACCGCTTTTGTAGCCCAGAGCATCTGCGCAAGATATGTCTCGCCGTTTACCTTTACCGCCTCAAGGTTCGTCATTGCCACGCTGGTGATGGGGGGAATTGTGGCCGTCATTGAGGTCCGGCAGAGGAAGCAGGACAAGGAGCGCGGGCCCAGGGACTGGAAGGCGCTTTTGACTGCAGGAACGCTCTGCGGAACGCTGTTGGGCGCCTCCACCATTTTGCAGCAGGCGGGACTGGGCGGCACCAGCGCCGGAAAGGCCGGATTCATCACCGCCCTTTATATTGTGGTGGTCCCGATTTTAGGGCTGTTCCTCCATAAAAAAGTGACGCCGCTTGTCTGGATGGGTATGGGTTCCGCCGTGTTTGGACTGTATTTTCTCTGCATAACGGAGTCTTTCTCCGTCTCGCTCAGCGATACGTTTGTGATCCTCTGCGCCATTTTTTTCGCGGTGCATATTTTGGTGGTGGACCACTATGACGGCAGGGTGAATTCCATAGAGCTCTCTCTTGTGCAGTTGGCGGTGGCCACTGTGTGGGCGCTGCTGGGCATGCTGCTATTTGAAACGCCTGACGCGGGGACCATTGAGGGTCTGCGCCTTTGCTTCTGGCCCATCCTCTACATGGGTATTTTCCCAAGCGGCGTGGCCTACACCCTTCAAATTCTGGCCCAGCGAGAGTCCAACCCCACAGTGACCGCGCTGCTGATGAGTTTGGAGTCCGTGTTTGCCGCGGTGGCCGGCGCGCTGATTCTGAAGGATCAGATGAGCGGGAGGGAGTACTTAGGCTGCTTTTTGATGATGGTGGCGGTGGTGCTGGCCCAGCTGCCGCCGATCCCCCTGAAAAAGAAGGAAGAGGACCTGACGGTGGAATCATAGGAAAAAAGCGGGTATGCGCCTGCATGCCCGCTTTTTGTTTTGGTTGGACAAAGAGAAGTTTCTGTGGTAAAATCAAATGGACTTTGTGTTGAAGAGGTGTTTCCGTGCGCATAGATGTATTGGGCGTTGGATTTGACAACCTGACCATGGCGGAGGCGGTGGAACAGGGGATGAAGCTGATTGCAGAGGGCGGGTGCCACTATGTGGTGACGCCAAACCCTGAGATCGTGGAGGTCTGCCGGGAAAATCCCGCCGCAAACGAAGCGGTGAACGGGGCGGATCTGGTGCTGCCTGACGGGGTGGGTGTGGTCAAAGGCGCCCGGATTTTAGGGACGCCCCTGAAGGAGAAAACGCCTGGCGTTGAGTTTGCGGCACACCTGATGGAGCGGCTGGCCGCCGAGGGGAAGTCCCTCTTCCTTTTGGGAGCTAAGCCCGGCATTGCGGAGCAGGCGGCCGAAAAGCTGAAGGAGACCTATCCCGATCTGGTGATTGCCGGCACTCACGACGGCTACTTCAAGGAGGATGAGCCGGTGGTGGCGGAGATTGCCGGCAGCGGCGCGGACGTGGTCTTTGTGTGCCTGGGCGCGCCCAAGCAGGAGCTTTGGATGAAGCGGTACGGCCCGGCCACCGGCGCCCGTCTGCTCTGCGGACTGGGCGGAAGCTTGGACGTGTTTGCCGGCGTGGTGCAGCGCGCGCCCGCCGTATGGAGCCGCATGGGGCTGGAGTGGCTTTACCGGCTGCTCAAGGAGCCGCGGCGCATTGGGCGGATGATGAAGCTGCCCCTGTTTTTGGTGCATGTTTACGGCCAGAAAGGGAAGAAAAAGGGATGAGCGGGAAGCTGATTGTATTTGAGGGTACGGACGGCTCAGGAAAGGCGACCCAGGCCAGGCTGCTGTGCCGGAGGCTGGAGCGGCAGGGTATGGCGTTTCGGGAGATCGATTTCCCCCGCTACGGGGCCCCTTCCGCGGCCATGGTGGAGGAGTATCTCAGCGGCGCGCTGGGAAAGAATCCCGGGGATGTGAACGCCTATGCGGCCTCCACCTTTTACGCCATAGACCGCTATGCCTCTTATAAGCAGGACTGGGGTCCTTTTTACGAAGGAGGCGGTCTGGTCGTTGCCAACCGCTATACCACCTCCAATGCCGTGCATCAGGCGTCCAAGCTTGCGCAAGCGGAGCGGGAGGCCTATCTCAGGTGGCTCTTTGACTTTGAGTACAGGCTGCTTGGACTGCCCGCGCCCGCGCTGGTGCTGTACCTGGACCTGCCCACGGAACTGAGCGGACAGATGATGCGTCAAAGAGAGCGGCAGACCGGAACCCAGGCCGATATCCATGAAAATAACGAGGCCTACCTGCGCGCCTGCCGGGAAAACGCCCGCCAGATCGCAAGGGACCTGGGCTGGAAGGTGATCCAGTGCGCCTCCGGCGGGAGGGTCCGCAGCGCGGAGGACATCGAGGACGAGGTCTATCGGGAGATCCAGCGGCTTCTGTAGGGGCTGTCCCAAAGCGAAACGGCAAAAAAGGACGCGGCGCGCCCTTTTTTGCACAGGGATCAGCAGCAGGGATTGCAGCAGTCGTTTCCGCAGTTGTTGCCGCAGCCGTTCCCGCATCCACATCCACAGCCACAGCTGTTTCCGCAGGTAGAACCGCTGTTTCCGCAGCAGCAGCAAATCAGGACGATGATCACGATCAGCCAGATGCAGGAGCAATTGTTGGAGTTATTGAACCACATTGTTTTGTCACCTCACCTTGTTTTCTATAGACCATCTTATGCGTGAGGTGACGGTTGGGAACTTGACCAACAAAAGATTTTTGCCGCCGCGGCTCCAGCGGCGGAGAAAGGCGCTGAGTATATGGGCAAACAAAACGACACTACAGGCTGGGACGCAAAACAGGTCCGTTCCCAGTCGGACTCTTATCGTCAGGAGCGGCAGCATCCCCGCCGGCGGGGCACGCGGGCGGCAAACGTCGTGCTGTATCTGCTGGTCGTGGTGCTCTCCTCCGCCATTTTGGCCGGTGTGGGATGGCTTCTGGCCAACGACCTGTGCTCCTTTAACAAGGAGCCGGTGACCACCACCATTGAAGTGACGGCGGACGATACGCTGGGATCTGTGGCAGGCAAGCTGAAAGACGAGGGGCTGATCCAGTACAAATGGTTTTTCCGGCTCTTTGCCAAGGTGGCCGGCGCCGAGGACAGCATTGGGATCGGCTCCTATGAGCTCAACAGCGATATGGATTACCGGGCTTTGATCGTGGCTATGAAGAACGGCTCCGGCAGTTTGAACACGGACACGGTGCGCGTTACCATTCCGGAGGGCTATACGGTCCGGCAGATCATCCAGCTGCTTGCGGACAACGGTGTAAACACGGTGGACGCGCTGACGGACGCGGCACAGAACTATGCGTTTGACTATGATTTCATCGACAATCAGAATTTAGGCGATGTCAGTCGGCTGGAGGGGTATCTCTTCCCGGACACCTATGACTTCTACCTCAATGAGAATCCCGCCAACGCATTGGGCCGTCTCATCAAAAACTTCAACACCAAGTTTGACGAGCAAATGCGCAAGCAGTCGGAGGATTCCGGCTACTCCATGCAGCAGATCGTCATCATCGCCTCTCTCATTGAAAAGGAGACGGACGGTACGGATCAGAGTAAGATCGCCTCGGTCATCTACAACCGCCTTGCGGACTCCGGAAGCCACGGAACCTATCGCATGCTGCAAATCGACGCCTCGCTGCTCTATGGCCTGCCGGATCACACCGGAGCCCTGACCAACGAAGACCTGAAGGCCGATACTCCCTACAACCTCTATAAGTACCAGGGCCTGCCGCCCACGGCCATCGCCAACCCGGGCCTTGCGGCCCTGCAGGCGGCGGTGAATCCGGAGAGCACGGAATCCTATTACTATGCCCTGGGCAAGGATGGGAAGCACCACTTCTTTGCCACGCTGAAAGAGCATCAGGCCTTTACCAGCAGCGATCAGTATGGCGGATAAGAAAAAGCCGGAGCTGCTCTGTCCGGCGGGAGATATGGAAAAGCTGCGGATGGCCGTGCTCTATGGGGCCGACGCGGTGTATCTGGCGGGAACTGCCTTCGGGATGCGCTCCTTCACCGGAAATTTTTCGGCGGAGGAGCTGCCCCGGGCAGTGCGCTATGCCCACGACCACGGCGTGCGTGTCCACTGCACGGTGAACACCATGCCCCGCAGCGGCGAGGTGGAGCAGCTGCCCGCCCACCTGGAGCGGTTGGAAGAGGCGGGAGTGGACGCGCTGATCCTGGCGGACCTGGGCGTATTCCGCCTGGCGGAGCGCTACGCGCCCCATTGCCAGCGGCACATCAGCACCCAGGCAAGCATTGCAAATCACGAGTGCGCCCGGGCCTGGTACGATTTGGGCGCCAGCCGCGTCATCCTGGCCAGGGAATTGAGCCTGGAGGAGATCAGGGGCATCCGGGAGAAGACCCCGGCCCGGCTGGAGATCGAAGCCTTTGTCCACGGAGCTATGTGTGTCAGCTATTCGGGAAGATGCCTACTGTCCAACTATATGACGGGGCGGGATTCCAACCGCGGAATGTGCGCCCAGCCCTGCCGCTATCAGTATGCGCTGATGGAGGAGAAGCGGCCCGGGGAATACTTCCCGGTGTTCGAGGACGAAAAGGGCACATATATTATGAATTCCCGGGATATGTGCATGATCGATCATTTGGAGGATCTGATGTCTGTCCCGATCGACAGCCTGAAGATCGAGGGGCGGGCCAAATCCGCCTACTATGCGGCCATCGTCACCGGGGCCTACCGCCACTGCCTTGACGCGGCATCCCGTGGGGAGAGGCCCGACCCGGTCTGGCGGGACGAGGTGGAGCATGTCAGCCACCGCCACTACTCCACCGGCTTTTTCTACGGTGAGCCGGGCCAGTACTATGCGGATTCCCGCTATATCCGGGAGTGGCAGGTCTGCGCCATTGTGATGGACTGCGATCCCTCCGGCGGCGCGGTTCTATCCCTGCGCAATAAGTTCTCTGCCGGCGACACGGTGGAGGTCGTAGGACCGGATGTAAAGCCATTTTCCATGGTAGTTCCTGTGATGGAAGATGAAGAGGGATCTCCGCTGTACGAGCCCCGCACGCCTCAGATGGAATTTCGCATGCAGCTTCCCGCTGCGGTTCCGAAGTACTCCATTGTGCGCCATGCGGTGGAGCTTTCCCCCAAGGACAGAGAGAAATGAGGCGGTACCATGCGCCTAAGGGAAGAACGTAAAAGAATATGCTTTCACTGCGCCAACATCTTTGAATCCGGGGAGACGGAGTGGATTTGCTGTCCGGAGTGCGGCCATCGTGTGTCCTCCCGCCGCTACCACCTCATTGTGGACCGGGCCAGAGAGGCGGTGGATTACGGCTATCAGTACCGCCTGAAGTATGAGGAGGATTTTGCCGCGGAGGGAGCGATCACCAGGCACTACGCGCTGACGCCGTTCGATGAGTTTCTCACCTTTGTGGCAGTGGCGGCGGCCAGTGGGATCGTGGGAAACCTTTCCACGGACCTGGTCAAACGGGCGGTGGGAAAAGTCCGGGAGGCCCTTCGCCGGGAGGAGAAGAGTGAGACCGGCGGAAAGCTGACGGCCCTTCTGGATGATCCGGAGAAGATGAAGCAGTTTATGGATTACATAGACGCCTACTTCACCTGCTTTGAAGAGATTGAACCCCATGTGCGGGCGGCAATCTATGAAGAGATGATCGTGGACCGGGTGTCTCCCACCATGATGGACCGGTTGATGAAGGCCTGCCCCAAACTGAAGGTGGAGCAGGCCCAGGAAAGCAGCCCCTTTACACAGGAGGAAATCTTTCGTATGATGATAGAAGCGCGCCGGGAGCTGTCCCGGCGCCCCGGACTGAAGCCCTCCCTCTTTGATGGGTTTTGGGAGGGTGTGGAGCCGGAGAGTGAGCAAAATCGGGATACCGAATGAACATAGGAGGACAATATGAACGCTGACATTGTCATTGTGGGAGCAGGCCCCGCCGGCATCTTTACCGCGCTGGAGATGATCAAAAAGGGCGCGAAGCAGAAGATTGTGATGGTGGAGAAGGGACAGAGCGTGGAGCGCCGCCACTGTCCCAAGGACAAGACCGGACACTGCATGAACTGCAAGCCTTACTGTCATATCACCACCGGGTTTTCCGGCGCAGGCGCCTTTTCCGACGGAAAGCTGTCGCTGAGCTATGAGGTAGGCGGCGACCTGCCCAATCTGATCGGACCGGACCTGGCTCAGGAAACCATCAACTATACCGACCAGATCTATCTGGAGTTTGGCGCGGACACTCATGTGGAGGGCATCGGCAGCACGGAGGAGGTCAAAGAAATCCGCAAGCGTGCCATCCAGGCGGGACTCAAGCTGGTGGACTGTCCGATCCGCCATCTGGGCACGGAAAAGGCACAGGGGCTCTATCTGGCCATTGAGAAGTTCCTTCAGGAAAAGGGAGTGGAGATGCTCTTCGGCTACGAGTGCAGCAACATCATCCTGGATGGGGACACCTGCAAGGGCGTTATTATCTCCAACCGGGATCAGGAGATGGAGATTTACGCAAAGCACACCATCGTGGCCACCGGCCGCCGTGGAGCCGACTGGCTGGAGAGCATCTGCGCGGAGCACAACATCGCCCACCAGCCCGGCACCGTGGACATCGGCGTCCGGGTGGAGGTACGCAATGAGGTGATGGAGACCGTCAACCGGGTGCTCTATGAGTCCAAGTTGGTGGGATACCCCAAGCCCTTTAAAAACAAGGTCCGCACCTTCTGCCAGAATCCGGGCGGATTCGTGGCCCAGGAGAACTACGACAACGACCTGGCCGTGGTCAACGGCCACAGCTACAAGGACCTCAAGTCCAACAACACCAACCTGGCCATCCTCTGTTCCCACAATTTTTCCCACCCCTTCAACCAGCCCATCTCCTACGCTCAGAAGGTGGGCGAGCTGACCAACATGTTGGGGGCGGGACATATCCTGGTGCAGCGCTTCGGCGACATTCTGGACGGTAAACGCACCTGGGAGAAGGAGCTGGCTCAGTCCAACGTCCGTCCCACGCTGCCCGACGCCGTGGCAGGCGACATTACCGCCGCGCTGCCCTACCGCTCCATGATGAACATTATCAACTTCATCCAGGCCGTAGACCACGTGGTGCCCGGCTTTGCCGCCACCGAGACGCTGCTCTACTCCCCGGAGCTGAAGTTTTACTCCAACCGGGTGAAGATGGACACGGATTTCAACACCAATGTGAAAGGGCTCCACTGCCTGGGGGATTCCTCCGGCTGGACCCGCGGACTGATGATGGCCTCCGTGATGGGCGTGCTGATGGGCCGCAGAATCGCGGAAGAAAGCTGATTGATATGGATGGAAAACAGGGCTGAACGCCCTGTTTTCCGTTGATTGGATGAGTACATAAAAGGGGAAGAGAAATGAACTTTATCAAAAAAAACGCCGCGGGTCTGTTGGTATGCCTTGTGATCGCCGTGCCGGCCTGGCTGTTGGGCAAACGGCTGGAAGTGGTGGGGGGTCCTGTGTTCGCCATTTTGATCGGCATGGTGGTGGCCCTCTTCTGGAAGGACCAGGGCAAGGCCAAATCCGGCATCACCTATACCTCCAAAAAGATTTTGCAGCTGGCGGTGATCCTGCTGGGCTTTGGCATGAACCTTGGGAACGTGCTGAAGGTGGGCGGGCAGTCCCTGCCCATCATCGTCTCCACCATTGCCACGTCTCTCATTGTCGCCTATATTCTGTTCCGCGTACTTCATATGGACGGCAATATCTCCACGTTGATCGGCGTGGGGTCCTCCATCTGCGGCGGCAGCGCCATTGCCGCCACCGCCCCGGTGATCGGGGCAGACGATGAGGAGATCGCCCAGGCCATCTCTGTGATTTTTCTGTTCAACGTCATCGCGGCGCTGATTTTCCCCACGCTGGGGGGTATGCTGGGCCTTTCCAACGAGGGGTTCGGCCTCTTTGCCGGCACGGCTGTGAACGACACCTCCTCCGTCACGGCGGCGGCCGCGGCCTGGGACGGCATCTATGGCAGCAACACACTGGATACCGCCGCCATTGTGAAGATGACCCGCACCCTGGCCATCATCCCCATTACGCTGGTGCTGGCCTTCCGGCGCACCCGTCAGGCCGGGCGGCGGGAGGGCGCCAAGGTGGATATCAGAAAGATATTTCCCTGGTTTGTTCTGCTCTTTCTGCTGGCCTCCATCGTCACCACGCTGCTGCCCATTCCGGCGGCTGTGGTGGGCTTCCTGAAAAACGCAAGCAAGTTTTTCATCGTGATGGCTATGGCGGCTATCGGATTGAACACGGACATAGTGAAGTTGGTGAAGACCGGCGGCAAGCCCATCTTCATGGGCTTTTGCTGCTGGGTGGCCATTGCCGGCGTTAGCCTTGGAGTCCAGCATCTGATGGGGGTCTGGTAAACCCTGCGCCGCAAGGGTTGCAACTGTGGGTTGACAAAGTTCCACCCGCCGCGTTCTTGCCTTTTTCTCAATTGAAAGATATGGTGGAGCCATCTTGAACAGTGGGAGGAACCAATGGAATTTTCAGAGAAACTGACCTTACAGAGAAAACGGAGGGGTCTGTCACAGGAGCAGATAGCGGACCGCCTGGGCGTTACCCGCCAGTCGGTGAGCAAGTGGGAGTCCGGTGCGGCCGTGCCGGAGTTGGGAAAGCTGATTGCCCTCTCGGAGCTTTTCGGCGTCAGTGTGGATTATTTGGTAAAAAATACCTGGGATGAGGAGCGCCCCCGTCAGGAAGGGGACAGGGAGGACGCGGCGGCCCAGACACGTATGGAGCGTCAGGTGGCTGAGCTTCACCGGATGTTTCGCGGCTACCGATACACCAGCGCCGCAAGGGTCTTCGGCCTGCCACTGGTGTCCATCCGGTTGTGCCGCAGGATGATGGGCCGGGACGACGTGGCCCGAGGCATCATCGCCATTGGGAACGCGGCGGTGGGCGTGGTGGCCATCGGTGCGTTTTCGGTGGGGCTCTTTGGCCTGGGCGCCTTCTCAGCGGGCCTTGCCGCCGTGGGAGCCCTTGCGGTGGGCGGAGTATCCTTTGGGGCGCTCTCGGTTGGCATCGTGGCCGTGGGCTCTTGCGCCGTGGGGGTTTGGACCTGCGGCGTTGCCTCCGCGGCAAAGGAGATCGCCGTTGGCGTTGCGGCCTTTGCGGAGACCGCGGTGGGGAAGGACGCCGAGGGCGCCCATGTGCTGCTCTGGGGAGACGGGCTGACAAAGGCCCAGGTGGAGGAGTTTCTGCTCCGGCATCATCCGGGGCTGTGGAAGCCCTTGGTGCACCTGCTGTCCTTCTTCGGCGCAAATATCCGGTAAACGGAAGAAAAGCGTTGACAATCCAATGAAAACGGGTATAATAATCAAGTAATCAGTCAAACGCAGTGAAAAAGTCAGCCGTGCGAACGAGGCCAAGCGAGAGGGGAATGGTGGGAGCCCCTTGCCCACGACGCACAGCAGCCGCTTTTGAGCAGTCCGCGAGGAGCGGAACGGCCTGTCCCCGTTACCGGACGCTTAAGACGTCCCGCTCCGGCGGGAATAATTAGGGTGGTACCGTGAAGCAGAGTCTTCGCCCCTATCATAGGGGCGGGGACTCTTTTGATTTGACAGAACCGCTGAACTGCGATTGAACTGGAAGATAACAGGAGGAAGAAACGATGTCACATCCCTACTATGGGCTCAATGAACTGCGGGAGATGTTTCTCAGCTACTTTGAAAGCAAGGGTCATCTCCGGCTGCCCAGCTTTTCTCTGATTCCCCACAACGACGCCAGCCTGCTGCTCATCAACTCCGGCATGGCGCCCATGAAGACCTGGTTTACACGGGAGGAGGAGCCGCCCTGCAACCGGGTATGCACCTGCCAGAAGTGCATCCGCACCGGCGACATTGAAAATATCGGCAAGACCGACCGCCACGGCACCTATTTTGAGATGTTAGGCAACTTCTCCTTCGGCGACTATTTTAAGAAGGAGGCGATTCCCTACTGCTGGGAGTTTCTTACCAAGGTGGTGGGACTGGAGGAGGACCGGCTGTACCCCTCCATCTACCTGGATGACGAAGAGGCGTTTGAAATCTGGAACAAGGACATCGGCATCCCGAAAGAGAGGATTTTCCGCTTTGGAAAAGAGGATAACTTCTGGGAGCACGGCGCCGGCCCCTGCGGCCCCTGTTCCGAGGTGTATTATGACCGGGGCCCGGAGCACGGCTGCGGCAAGCCGGGCTGCACCGTGGGCTGCGAGTGCGACCGCTATATCGAGGTCTGGAACAACGTGTTCTCCCAGTTCGTGGGCGACGGCGAGGGCCACTATGAGGAGATGGAGAACAAGAACATCGATACGGGCATGGGATTGGAGCGTCTGGCCTGCGTGGTGCAGAACGTGAACTCCCTCTTTGACGTGGACACGGTGATGAACATTACCAACAAGGTCAGCGAGATCACCGGCGCCCACTATGGCGAGAGCCACAGGACAGATGTGTCCCTCCGCGTGATCACCGACCACATCCGCTCCGCGGTAATGATGATCTGCGACGGCGTGCTGCCCTCCAACGAGGGCCGGGGCTATGTGCTGCGCCGCCTGCTGCGCCGCGCCGCCCGCCACGGGAAGCTTCTGGGCGTCGACCATGCCTTTTTGTATGATGTGGTGGACACCGTGGTTCATGAAAATGAATGCGCCTACCCGGACCTGCGGGAAAAGCAGGGCTATATCACCAAGGTGGTCCGCACCGAGGAGGAAAACTTTGCCAAAACCATCGACGGCGGCATGCGGATCTACGAGGAAATGCTTGCTGCCCACAAGGAGCAGGGGGAGAAGGTATTCTCCGGCGCCGACGCCTTCAAGCTGTATGATACTTTCGGCTTTCCCATCGACCTGACGGTGGAGATGGCGGAAGAAGAGGGCATGCAGGTGGATAAGTCCGCCTTTAACGCCCTGATGGAGGCCCAGCGCGTCCGCGCCCGGAAGGCCCGGGAAGCGTTGGGTGATCTGGCCTGGGCAGGTATCGACCTGGGGCTGGACACGACTCCCACGGAGTTCACCGGCTACGACCGCCTGGAGGGCACCGGCAAAATCCTGGCCATGGTGGCCGAGGGCGAGCTCCGGGAGGAGATGGTCAAGGGCGTGGAGGGCATGATCGTCCTGGACCGGACGCCTTTTTATGCAGAGATGGGCGGCCAGGTGGCCGACCACGGTGTTATACGCCTGGGCGGGGAAACCCTGTTCCGGGTCAGCAACGTGCAAAAAGACAAGGCGGGCAAGTTCCTCCACACGGGCGTGATGGAATTCGGCACGCTGAAGGTGGGCGACAGTGTGGAGTGCTCCATCGACGCGGAGCGCCGCAAGGCCGTCATGCGCGCCCACAGCGCTACCCATCTTCTGGACGCGGCGCTGAAAAAGGTGTTGGGCGACCACGTGCACCAGGCCGGTTCCCTGGTCGAGCCGGACCGGCTGCGCTTTGACTTCACCCACTTTGAGGCCATCACACCAGTGCAGCTGGCCGAGATCGACCGATTGGTCAACGACGCCATCCTTGAGGGGTACGACGTGGTGACGGAGGTGCTCCCCATTGAGGAGGCTAAGAAGAAGGGCGCCGTGGCCATGTTCGGCGAGAAGTACGGCGACACGGTCCGCGTGGTGGAGATGGGCGACTTTTCCATGGAGTTCTGCGGCGGCACCCACCTGAACAACACCGCCAAGGCCGGGCCCTTCCGCATCAAGTCCGAAGGGTCCGTGGCCTCCGGCGTGCGGCGCATCGAGGCCACTGTGGGCAAGCTCTCTCTGGAGGTGATGAACAAGAACCAGGAGATGCTGTTCCACGCGGCGGAGATTCTGAAGACCAATCCCGGTGAGCTGGCCGCCAAGGCGGAGCAGCAGATGTCAGAGATGAAGGAGCTGCGCCGCAGCCTGGATAAATTCAAGGTCGCCAACTGTCTGGGCGAGGCCCGCCAGTGCCTGATGTCGGCCAAATCCGTGGGAGGCATCAAAATCATCACCGCAAACCGCAGCGGCGCCGACGCTGACACACTGCGTCAGATGGGAGACTTTTTACGGGATAAGGAACCTGCCGCAGTGGGCGTGCTGGCCTCCGTCAACGGCGATAAGATCACCTTCCTGGCGGTTTGCGGCAAGGAGGCCGTGGCCAAGGGGATCAAGGCCGGAGAGCTGGTCAAGCATGTATGTGCGATCTGCGGCGGTAAGGGCGGCGGCAAGCCCGACAGTGCCATGGGCGGCGGCAGCGACCTTTTGAAGTTGGATGACGCTTTGGCACAGGTGGACGATTTCGTATCCGCCAAGTTGGGGCTGTAACGTATGGTTCCAAGAGACCCTGCCATTCTTTTGAGCTTTGTCAATGCCAAGCTGCGGGATTATTATGACAGCCTGGAGGAGCTCTGCGCCGCGCTGGACGCGGACCAGTCGTCCGTCACCGCTTCTCTTGCCGCCATCGATTATTACTATGATCCCGCCCGGAATCAATTTATCTGAAGCTTCCATCTCATCATAAAAGGAGGGAGTCCACATGTCCGATTGCTTGTTCTGCAAAATCGCCGCGGGGGAAATCCCAAGCGGCAAGGTGTACGAGGATGAGGTCTGCTATGCGTTCAACGACATCGCGCCTCAGGCGCCCACCCACTTCTTGGTGATCCCCAAGGCCCATATCGCCTCCGTGGCCGGTATCAGCGCGGAAAACAGCACCGTGGTGGCCCACATCTTTGAGGTGATCGCCAGGCTCACCGCGCAACTGGGCCTCAATAGCTACCGCGTGGTGTCCAACATCGGCGAGCAGGCGGGGCAGAGCGTGCCCCATCTGCACTTTCACGTGCTCAGCGGCCGCGATATGACCTGGCCTCCGGGCTAAGAGCGGAAAAAGAAATGGAGCGCAGGCTCCATTTCTTTTGCGTTGGAATGGCTCCGGATGGGCACAATAGCATGAAGAAAATGTTTCCGATTGGTAACATTTTATAGGTGATGCGTATGGAAATCAAACGGCTTCGGGATTTAAGGGAAGATCACGACAGAACGCAGCAGGAGCTGGCGGACTATCTGAATATGCACCGCAGCGTCTACCGGCGCTACGAGAGCGGAGAGCGGGAGACGCCGGTCTGGATCGTGGACAAGCTGGCTGACTACTATCAGGTCAGCACGGACTATCTTCTTGGGCGGACCGACGATCCCGCGCAGCCAAAACGGAAATGAGAAAGCTTGCCGCTTTTGGGTTTTCCTTTGCCGTGGGTGTGTTTGCGGTCCAGTATCTGCTGCCCGGCCGGTATGTGATGGCGGCGGGGCTCGGGGCGCTGGCGCTTGGTATCTCGGCCTCCTTTCTGCGCGGTTTCCGGCGGACACGGGTGATGCTGATTTTGATCGGCGTGGGGATTGGACTTGTCTACTCCTGGGGCTATGCCAAGGTGATTCAGGAACCTTATCTGCGTCAGGCGGAGACGCTGCGGCGCAATCTGACCATGGAGGTCTGCTCCTGGCCGGAACGCTCCACCTTCGGCGCAAAGGTGACGGTGCGGATAGGTCCTTTCGGCAAGGCGGTTTACTACGGGGATGAGAAACTGCTGTCGCTGTCTCCCGGTGATGCTGTAACCGGCGACGTCTATCTGACGGACGCCTCCAGCATCCGCGGAAACGAGCTTACGACCTTCACCTCCCGTGGAGTTTGGCTGCTGGCCTACAGCAGGGGAGAGGCTGTAGTGGAACCGGGCCGGGGTTCGGCCCGCTATCTTTCGCTGCATTTGAAAAAGAGGTTTCAGGATCAGATCGACCTGCTGTTCACAGGGGACAGCAGGTCCATGATGCGGGCGCTTCTCACCGGAGACCGCGGCGATATGCCCGAACACCTCTCCTCCGATCTGGAGGAGAGCGGACTCTACCATGTGACGGCGGTCTCCGGTATGCACTGCACGATTCTACTAAGTCTGGTGACGGCACTCACGGGGAAACACCGCCGCCGGCTGAAAGCGGCGGTGGGCATGGCCGTGCTGGTGCTCTACATGCTGATGGTGGGCTGTACGCCTTCGGTGGTACGCTCCGTGGTGATGAACGGATGCCTCCTTTCGGCGCCGCTGTTCCGGCGGGATGGGGACCCGCCCACATCGCTGGCCACGGCGCTTCTTGTGATCCTTTTGCAAAATCCCTTTGCCGCCGCCAGCATCAGCCTTCAGCTGAGCTTTTCCGCCGCGGCGGGAATCCTGTGGCTGACGCCTAAGCTTTGGCCCAAAGGCGAACACGGAGGGGTAATTCGGTTTATCGCGGGCAGCTTTGCCGTAACGGCCGGCGCCCTGGTCTTCACCATTCCGCTCTCCGCCTACTATTTTGACTTTTTCGTGGTGGTTGCGCCGCTCTCCAACCTGCTGTGCCTGGAGGCGGTGAGCGGCCAGTTCCTCTTCGGACTGATGGCCGTGCTTGTCAGCTATATTTGCCTCCCGCTGGGCCAGGCATTATCTTTCATTTCGGCGGGACTTGGCTGGTATGTATTGGACGCGGCCCGTCTGCTTTCGGCGATTCCCTACCATGCCCTCTACTTCTGCAGCGGATATCTCAAGTACTGGCTGGTCTACGCCTATGCCGCCTTCGGCATCTGCGCGGTGTCCGGGGCGCCCAGGCGCAGATACATCTTTGCCGCCGCCGGATGCGTGCTGACGCTGATTTTGACCGTCCATATGACGGAAGAGCAGATGACTGGCGGGAAGATGGACCTCTTTGTATTGGATGTGGGCCAGGGCCAAAGTGTGCTGATGGTCTCCCGGGGCCGGACCGCGCTGGTGGACTGCGGCTCCGGAAACACGTTCCGGGACGCGGGCGGAACGGCCGCCGATTACCTGAATACCATTGGGGAGCGCAAGTTGGACTATCTGGTGCTGTCCCACTACGACACGGACCACGCCAACGGAGTGGAAAGGCTCCTTGCCCGGGTGGACGTGGGGACGATGCTGGTGCCGGAGATTGAGAGTGAGTACGGTGAAGCGCTGCGGGAGCTTGCGCAAGAGCATGGCGTTCAGGTGGAAGGAATTACGGAGGAGCGGCGCTATGCCCTGGGCGAGGCGGAGCTTACGGTTTATCCGCCGGTGGGAAGCGGGAGCAGCAACGAAGAGGGATTGACGGCGCTGTGCTCCTGCGGGGAGTTTGACTTGCTGGCCACCGGCGATATGGACAGCGCAACAGAGCGCAAGCTGATCGAATCGGTCCCTCTTCCGGATGTGGAGGTCCTTCTGGCCGGGCACCATGGCTCACGGCACTCCACCTCCACGGAACTCCTGAAGGCGGTCATGCCGGAGGCGGCCGTCATCAGCGCAGGAGAAAACAGCTACGGCCACCCGTCCAAGGAGGCGCTGCGGCGTCTGGTGTTAGAGGATGTGGAAGTCTTTCGGACAGACCTTCAGGGAACCATACATATATCGGTAAATTGAGGAGAGCATATGGCAGTCAAAAAGAGCGACAGCTATCAAAAGCTGAAAAATGACCTGAACGCGGGAACTCTTGGCCAGGTCTACGTATTTCACGGGGAGGAGACCTATCTCCGGGAGTATTACCTGGGCGAGGTCAGGAAGAAACTGGTCCCCGCCGGGTTTGAGGAGTTCAATTACCACCGCCTGGATGGAAAGGCCCTGAGCATCCAATCCCTGGCGGAGGCGGTGGAGGCGCTGCCCATGCTGTCGGAACGGACGCTGGTGGTGGTGACGGACTGCGACCTCTTCAAATTGGGAGAGGACCAGCGGGGAAAGCTCATCGAGCTGCTGAGCGATTTTCCCCCATACTGCTGTCTAATATTTGTCTACGACCTGATTTTTTATAAGCCCAACAAGGTGATGAAAAAACTCTGCAAGGCCATGGAGGAGCATGTCCAGGTGGTGGAGTTTCCCGCCCAGGGCACCGGTGATCTGCTGAACTGGATCGGAAGGCGATTCAAAGCCCTGGGGAAGGAGATCGACAAGCAGGCCGCCGAGCATCTGATTTTTACCTGCGGCGGGCTGATGACCGGCCTTGTGCCGGAGATCGAGAAGATCGGCGCCTACGCCCGGGGAAAGCAGGTCACCATAGCGGACATCAACGCCGTGGCGGACCCGGTGCTGGACGCCCGGGTGTTCGACATTACCAACGCCATCACCGCCAATCAGTACGACCGGGCCGCCGTCATCCTTGGAGATCTTTTGAAAGAGCAGGAGGAGCCTATCCTGATCCTTGCGGCCATTGGAAAGGAAATCCGCAAAATCTACACGGCCCGCATCGCCCTGGACAATGGGAAGGATAAATACTGGCTGATGGAGTTGTGGGGCATGCGCTCCGACTATCCAGCCAGGCTATTGATGAACGTGGCGGGGAAGACCACCGCCGCCTGGTGCGACGACGCGGTGAAGATGTGCCAGAAGTTGGACAGGCGGATGAAGAGCGAAAAGGGCATCGACAGCGAGGGGGAGCTGAAGCTCCTTTTGACGCGTCTGGGGACAAAGCGGGCATGAAACCAAAGATCAGAGAAGTGATCGTGGTGGAGGGCCGCTACGATAAAAATGCCCTCAGCCAGGTGGTGGATGCCGTCATTTTGGAAACCGGGGGATTTTCGGTGTTCAACGACCGGGAGAAGCTGGTCTTCCTGCGCCGCCTGGCCCAAAACCGCGGGCTTATACTCCTTACCGACAGCGACGGCGCGGGGTTTGTCATCCGCAACTATCTCAAAGGCGCGCTGCCCCGGGACCGGGTGAAGCAGGCCTACATCCCGGATGTCCCCGGTAAGGAGCGCCGCAAGCGCCGGGGCGGAAAAGAGGGCAAGCTTGGCGTAGAGGGCATGGCGCCTCAGGTGCTGTTGGACGCCCTGCGCCGCTCCGGAGCCACCTTTGAAGAGGGCGGGGAGGAGCCGAAAGGGCCGCCGATCACCAAGGCAGACCTCTATGCGGCGGGCCTTACGGGCGGGCCGGACAGCCGGGAAAAACGGCTGGAGCTCTTGAGGCGGCTGGAGCTGCCGGAACATCTGACAACCAACGGCTTACTGGAGGCGCTGAACCTGCTGATGAGCCGGGAGGAATTTTTGCGTCCGCATGGGCTTTAAACGCTCACTGAATAAATTTGCAGAAAAAACGCCAAATTTCGACAGAGTTTCTCTTGACGGGGCTGGTACAATTTGAGTGGATACAGGGTATCATACAGTGTACAAAAGGTCGGAAGAAAGGAGCGTTTTTTTATGCGCGATCAGCTGATCGGATGTATACCGCTTGACGGAACGCAGCTGGAGTACTATCTGCTGGTGGAGGAGACGGAGCGGGAAACGGAGCACTATGGCGTCAGAATCGAGTGGGAGGGCGGAGACTGTGCCGCCATCGGAAATATCACCGCATCCCAAAGCAGGATTGAAGAGCTGCTCTCGCTGCTCCAGGCGGGTGCCGTTACGCCGGCCACGCTGTGGGACGTGGTGGAGGATTGGCTGTAAATGGCTGTAAATCGCAAATCCGCTTTTTCCTTGATTTTTGAGGCTGGTGTCTGTATAATAAACTTTATGTTTTACCGCAGAAATGGAGAAAGGATGAACAAGACATGGCCGAGGAAATCAAAATGACAGACGCGCCGGAAAGCAAGAACTTTATTCAGGCTTTTATTGAAGAGGATATTGCGGAGGGCGGCCAGTTCCAAGGCATGACGGTTCACACCCGCTTCCCGCCGGAGCCCAACGGCTATCTGCACATCGGGCACTGCAAGGCGCTGACCATCGATTTCGGCATGGCCGAAAAGTTCGGCGGCATGTGCAACCTGCGCTTTGACGACACCAACCCCGCCAAAGAGGACAACGAGTATGTGGAGGCCATTCAGGAGGATATCCACTGGCTGGGCTTTGACTGGGGCAACCGCATGTTCTACGGCTCGGATTACTTTGAAAAGACCTATGAGCTGGCTGTGGGCCTGATTAAAAAGGGACTGGCCTATGTGTGTGAACTCTCCCCCGAGGAGTTCAAGGCCATGCGGGGTGACATCGGCGTGAGCGCCCAGTCTCCCTACCGGGACCGCCCCATTGAGGAGAGCCTTGACCTTTTTGAAAGGATGAAAAACGGGGAGTTTCCAGAGGGGTCCAAGACGCTGCGGGCAAAGATCGACCTTGCCTCCGGCAACTTCAACATGCGCGACCCGGTGCTCTACCGCATCCGCTATATTGAACACCACCGCCAGGGCACCAAATGGTGCATTTTCCCCATGTATGATTTTGCCCATCCCATCCAGGACGCGCTGGAGGGGATCACCCACTCCCTGTGCTCTTTGGAGTATGAGGCCCACAGGCCGCTCTATAACTGGGTGATCGAGCACACCGACGTGCCCTCCCATCCCCGGCAGATCGAGTTTGCCCGTCTGGGGATCAACCACACGGTCATGAGCAAGCGCAAGCTGCGCCTGCTGGTGGAGGAGGGCTACGTCAGCGGCTGGGACGACCCCCGCATGCCCACGCTGTGCGGATTGCGCCGCCGTGGCTATACGCCCCGCTCCATCCGGAACTTCTGCGAGCGCATCGGCGTCGCCAAAGCCGACTCCACGGTGGAGTACGCATTTTTGGATCACTGCCTGCGGGAGGATCTGAACGAGACCGCAAAGCGCACCATGGCGGTGCTGCGGCCCATCCGCCTGACCGTGGTCAACTACCCCGAAGGCCGGTCCGAGACCTTTGCGGTGGAGAATAACCCGGTGGACGAATCCGCCGGGACCCGGGAGATTACCTTCTCCCGCAACCTCTTTATTGAGGCCGACGACTTCCTTGAGACGCCGGTGCCCAAGTACAAGCGCCTCTATCCTGGCAACGAGGTGCGGCTGAAGGGCGCGTATCTGGTCACCTGCACGGGCTGCGTCAAGGATGAGAACGGCAATGTAACCGAGGTGCTCTGCGAGTACGATCCCGACAGCCGCGGCGGAGACCCCGCCGATGGGCGCAAGGTGAAAGGCGCCACCGTCCACTGGGTGGACGCGGCCACCGCCCTGGATGCGGAGGTGCGCCTCTACGACAACCTTTTCACCGACCCCGACCCCGACGGGGCGGACAAGAACTTCCTGGACTATATCAATCCCCAGTCTTTGGAGGTGCTTCAGGGCTGCAAGGTGGAGGCCAATATGGCGGAGGCGGCTGTACCGGCCAGCTTTCAGTTTATGCGTCAGGGCTATTTCTGCCTGGACAACAAGGACTCTGAGCCCGGCCGCCTGGTCTTCAACCGCAGTGTGTCCTTAAAGGACAGCTTTAAGAAATAACATGCAGGCAGGCGTGCATGCACGCCTGCCTGATCGTTTCCTGTGAATCGGCTGCGGTTCAGGAAATTACGGATGATTCCATACCAAGGAGAGACGGTTTGAACGAAAATTCAGCATTGATTTTGGAGGGAGGCTCCCTGCGCTGCCAGTTTACCGCGGGCGTCCTTGACGTGTTTATGGAGAAGGGGATTCTCTTCCCTTGTGTGGCCGGAGTTTCCGCCGGCGCTTTGTGCGGGATCAATTACCTGTCCGGGCAGATCGGCCGCACGGCAAAGATCAACCTGGAATTTGCCAACGATAAGCGCTATATGGGGCTGGGCAACCTGGTCAGGCGGCATTCGGTCTTCAACTTTGACTTTTTGTTCGGCGAAGTGTCGGACACGTTGGTGCCCCTGGACCGAAAGGCCTTTGAAGAGTCCGCGCAGCGCTTTGCGGCTGTCTCCACCGATGTGCGGACAGGGGAGATGGCGGTCCATGAAAAGGGCGTCAGTGAGGACATCCTGCTGGCCGCCCGCGCCTCCGCCAGCCTGCCGCTGCTGGCCCCAATCGTGGAGGTGGATGGAAAGCGCTGCCTGGACGGCGGCGTTGCCATGCCCATCCCGGTGGAGTGGGCGCTTCAGGAGGGGTACGAAAAAATCGTCCTTGTGCTGACCCGGCAGAAGGGATACCGGAAAAGGCCGGTGCGGCGGGCAGCCAGGATGGCCTATGAGCGGATGTACCGGGACTACCCCATGCTGCTCTGGCGGCTGAACCAGGTGCCGGTTCACTACAATGAGCTCCAGGTGAAGATCAATCGGCTGGAGCGCGCCGGAAGGGTTTTCGTCATCCGGCCAAGAGACCCGGTGATGGTGTCCCGGGTGGAGCGGGATACGGAGAAGCTGAAGGCTCTTTATGAGATCGGCAGGGAGAGCGCCCTGCGGCGCATGGATGAGATGAAGGCTTATCTGGACCGACCATGAAAGGATGGAAAAAGCCGGCCGGCAACAATACCGGCCGGCCGCTTCAAAGGCTTTTTTTAATGGTGTTGATGGCGTTTTTTTCCAGCCTCGAAACCTGGGCCTGGGAAATACCCACCTCGCTGGAGACCTCCATCTGGGTTTTCCCTTCATAAAAGCGGAGGGAGAGGATGTGCTTTTCCCGCTCACCCAACTGCTTCATGGCCTCCTTCAGCGCAATCTGTTCAATCCAGGACTCGTCCGTGTTCCGGGTGTCGCTGACCTGGTCCATGACGCAGATGGTGTCTCCTCCGTCGGAGTAGATTGGCTCATAGAGGGAGACCGGGTCCACGATGGCGTCCATGGCAAAGACCACCTCTTCCCGAGGGATGCCCAACTCTTTGGCGATCTGCTCCACAGTAGGCTCTTTCTGTGTCTGGGCAATCAGCTTGTCCTTTGCCTGAAGGACCCGGTAGGCGGTGTCCCGCATGCTGCGGGACACCCGGATGGCGCTGTTGTCCCTGAGATACCGGCGGATTTCTCCGATGATCATGGGAACGCCGTAGGTGGAGAAGCGGACGGGCTGTGTGATATCAAAATTGTCGATGGCTTTAATGAGCCCCACACATCCCACCTGAAACAGATCATCCACATTTTCGCCCCGGCTCAGAAATTTCTGAATCACGGACAGGACGAGTCGGAGGTTGCCTGCGATCAGCTCCTCCCGGGCCGCTTTGTCTCCCTGCTTGGTACGCCGTAAAAGCTCCATGGTCTCATCATTTTTCAACACCTTCAGCTTGGAAGTGTTGACGCCGCAGATTTCGACTTTACCCTGCATCAAAGCGCCTCCCGCAATCTCTAAACTGTACGCTTCAGTATTGCCTTGGCGGCGTGGAATTATACGGCATAGGACATCCGCATCCGCGCATAGGATCAGAACTGAGGTGAGAGAAGATGCAGTGCAGGATTCGTGATTTGCGGTGCAAAGAAGTCATCAATATCTGTGACGGCTGCCGTCTTGGCTGTGTGGCGGACGTGGATGTCAAGGTGCCGGAGGGACAGGTGGTGGCGATTGTGGTCTACGGGCCCTGCCGGTTCTTCGGACTGTTCGGAAGGGGAGAGGAGTACTATATCCCCTGGGACTGTATCCAGAGGATTGGGGACGACATCATCCTGATCGACAAGCCCTTCCAGCGCCGCGATCCGTCCATGGAGCGGAAGAGGAGAAGACGCTTTTGACAAAAAGCTCGGAAAGCCGGTGGATTTCCCCGGTTTTCTGAGCTTTTTTCTGGGTGTTTTTTGAAAAAGTCCTTGCAAATCCGGGTATACTATGGTATTATATTTCAGCATTCCGCACAGCCTCCGACTCTCTGTCTGTGCCAAATTGGTTGGCAGGGAGGATGAAGGGGCTGGAGGTAAAACTAAATTGATATTGGAGGAACACTCAAATGGCAAACGTCGTATCCATGAAAGCCCTGCTGGAAGCAGGCGTCCACTTCGGTCATCAGACCCGCCGCTGGAACCCCAAGATGGCTCCTTATATTTACACGGAGCGCAACGGCATCTATATCGTTGACCTTCAGAAGACCGTGAAGAAGCTGGAAGAGGCCTATAACTTTGTCCGCCAGCTCTCCGAAAACGGCGACACGTTGCTGTTCGTCGGCACCAAGAAGCAGGCGCAGGAAGCCATCCGCGAAGAGGCCACCCGCTGCGGTCAGTTCTATGTCAACGCCCGCTGGCTGGGCGGCATGATGACCAACTTCAAGACCATGCGCACCCGTGTGGACCGCCTCAATCAGCTCAAGACCATGCAGGAGGACGGCACCTTTGATATGCTGCCCAAGAAGGAAGTCATGAAGCATCTGGGCGAGATCGAGAAGTTAGAGAAGTATCTGGGCGGCGTCAAGGAGATGAGAAAGCTGCCCGGCGCGCTGTTCATCGTGGATACCCGCAAGGAGCGCAACGCCATCGCCGAGGCCCATAAGTTGGGTATTCCCGTCGTAGCCATTGCGGATACCAACTGCGATCCCGATGAGATCGACTATGTGATTCCCGGCAACGACGATGCCATCCGCGCCATCAAGCTGATCGCCTCCGTCATGGCCAACGCCGTGGTTGAGGGCAAGCAGGGCGAGGAGACCGCTGAGGCTGCCGCCGAAAAGGCTGAGTAAAGTTTTCAGGAACTCCCTGTTACACTAAATTTTGGAGGAATACAAGATGGCTTTTACCGCTGCAGATGTAAAGAACCTGCGTGAGATGACCGGCGTTGGCATGATGGACTGCAAAAAGGCCCTGACTGCTTCCGAGGGTGATATTGAGAAGGCAGTTGAGTGGCTCCGCGAAAAGGGTATGGCCGCCTCTGCCAAGAAGGCCGGCCGCATTGCTGCGGAGGGCATGTCCTATGCCGCCGTGATCGACGGCGTGGGCATTGTGGTCGAGGTTAACGCCGAGACCGACTTTGTGGCCAAGAACGAGAAGTTCGTGGAGTTTGTCAAGGGTGTGGCCGCTACCGTGGCCAAGCAGAACCCCGCTGACTTGGACGCTCTGATGGAGTGCAAATATGAGGGCACCGACTTGACCGTCACCCAGCAGCAGCAGGAGATGGTCCTTGTGATCGGTGAAAACATCAAGGTCCGTCGCTTTGCCCGCTATGCCGACGGTGTCTCCGTTCCCTATGTCCATGCCGGCGGCAAGATCGGCGTGCTGGTGAACCTGAGCGTGGAGGGCGGCATCGACGCCACCGAGATCGGCAAGGATGTCGCTATGCAGATTGCCGCGCTGAATCCCCGTTTCTGGGACAAGTCCCAGGTCACCCAGGATGTGCTGGATGAGGAAAAGAAGATCATGATGGTCCAGATGGAGAACGACCCGAAGATGGCTTCCAAGCCTGAGCAGGTCAGAGAGAAGATCGTCATGGGCAAGCTGAACAAGTTCTATGCTGAGAACTGCCTGCTGCAGCAGGAGTTCGTCAAGGACAACACCACCAGTGTGGAGAAGTATATGGCCTCTGCTGCCAAGGCCCTGGGCGGAGGCGTATCCTTCAAGGATGCGGTCCGGTTTGAAACCGGCGAGGGTATCGAGAAGAAGGAAGAGAACTTTGCCGCTGAGATCGCTTCTTTAGTAAAGTAACATTTGCTGTTTCGTTCCCCATTGAAACGGACACAATGTCCCGCATAAATCGACTCAAGAGAGTCCGAGGTAATTCGTTTACCTCGGGCTCTTTTTTTCTCGATTTGTGGCCTGCACTGGCCTTTTTAGAGTTCTGGGGCAATTTTTTTTCTTCTTTGCTCATCCTGTTCGTTCGTTTTTTGAGGTCTGTTTTGAAGGGACAAAAGGACGATTTGAAATGGGATGATGACATTTGCTGTTATCGTGCGCTGAATAATGGTCCAATCGTCCGTAATTTTGTCCCATTTTTAAGGATTTCCGGAAGGGAGATCAAGGGAAAAAGGGCAAAATAAGCGGCGGTGGCCACTGAACACTTAACAAATAAAAGAACCAGAAGATACAATTCGTATCTTCTGGTTCTTTTATATTTTTTACAAGATTGCTATTACGCTTTCGCGGCAATTGCGGAAAAGGAAGTCATAGCATGTAAGACATTTGCTACCGCAAGATGCTTATCCCTGCTGCCAGCCGCTGGCAGCAGGGATAAGCCGCCTCACCACCTTTTCATAAAATGCCGCATCTTTCAGCAAACTGTTGCTATTTTTACGTGGATTTGCTATACTTTGAAATATATATGAATGTGAACAATACAGGGCTTTCAGAAGCTCTTCGAACATCCGGGGATTAAAAACAATTTTGATAAATCCTATAGAATGGGCGGTTAAATCATGGAAAACAAGCGCGGGGCAAAGTGGAGCGGGGCAAAAACAAGCGTCAGGTGTCCGGAAGCGCTGGACATGCTGAAGACGGGAATGCTCTGCTGCCTGCTGGACGATGAACTGACCTTCCGGTGGGGAAATTCCAGCTTTTTCAGCAGCATTGGATATTCCAGGGCAGACTTCCACAGCCGCTTTCACAGCCTGCGGCAATATTATGCGGAGCTTCCCGACGAGTTTATATTGCTCCGACAGAACGTATTACAGGCTGAGAGAAATGGCGGCGGCCTTGAGATGATTCTCCGCCTGCCCTCCGGGGAGGGGGGCTTTTCCTGGATAAAGCTCTATGGAACCATTGCGGATGACCCTGTCCTGGACACTCCGGTGCTGCGGATGGAACTGGCGGGCGTGGATGGTTTGGCGGCTGAAAAAGAGGGGCAGGAGCGGCTTTATCAACAGAAACTGCACTATTTTCACTGGATGCTGGACTCCTATGAGGGCAATGTCTATATCAGCGATATGGACACCTACGAGCTGCTGTATGTCAATCAGCATTCCTGTGATGTTTTGGGCGCACCGGCGGTGAAGCTGGTGGGCAAAAAGTGTTACGAGGTGATCCAGGGAAGGAACTCTCCCTGTCCTTTTTGTACCAACGATAAATTGACTGAAGAAAGCTTCTATGAGTGGGAGTTCCAGAATCCGGTCCTTGAGCGGACGTTCCGAATTAAAAACCGAATCATCAACTGGGAGGGCCACCGGGCGCGCCTGGAGCTGTCCCACGATATGTACAGCACGGAATATAAACTGGCCAAAAAGGACCAGGAGCGGGACGCGCTGATCCGCAGTGTCCCCGGTGGATTGGTCCGGGTGGACGGACGGGATATGCGCACCGTCCTCTGGTACAGCGGAGGCTTTCTGGAGCTGATTGGATACACTAAAGAGCAATTTGAAAAGGAACTTCATTCGCAATGCACCTATGTGCATCAGGATGATATGGACCGCACCGCCAGCATCATGGAGCAGTCCCGGGAGACCGGGGAATCCTCAATGGTGGAGGGCCGCGTCGTCACCCGCGACGGAACTGTTAAAATTCTGATGATGACCTACAGCTATGTCAGTGGTGAGGACAGCTGGGACGGGATTCCCTCCTATTACAGCGTGGGCGTCGACGTGACGGCGGAGCGCACGGAGCAGGCCCGGCAGAGGCAGGCGCTGGAGGACGCGTACAAGGCGGCCCAGATCGCCAACGACGCCAAGACCAACTTCCTCTCCTCCATGTCCCACGACATCCGCACCCCCATGAACGCCATCATCGGCATGGCGGTCATCGCCCAGGCCAACTTGCGGTCCCCGGAAAAGATACAGGACTGCCTGAATAAAATCAACGTTTCCAGCCGGCATCTTTTAAGCCTCATCAACGAGGTGCTGGACATGTCCAAGATTGAAAGCGGGAAAATCGACCTGATTTCTGCGAACGTCTCTCTGCCGGAACTGATTGAGGATGTCATGGACGTCTTCCGGCCGCTGGCGGCGCAAAAGCATCAGGAGCTGCAGATCAATGCCGACCATGTGCGGCACGAGACTGTGGTGACGGATCAGAGCCGTCTGCAGCAGGTTTTGGTGAACCTGCTCTCCAATGCCGTCAAATACACCCCTGATGGCGGTTCTATTGGGCTTCGGGTCCGGGAGGTGCCGTCCTTTGCGAAGGGCAGGGGGCAGTATGAGTTCATCGTCACCGACAACGGGATCGGGATGTCCGATGCGTTCATCCCTCATATTTTTGAGCCTTTCTCCCGGGCGGAAGAGTCCAGAATCAATCAAATACAGGGGACTGGACTGGGTATGGCGATCACCCAGAATATCGTGCGCATGATGAACGGCACCATTGAGGTCAAGAGCACCCTTGGAGAGGGGAGTCAGTTTATCGTCGCCGTCGCCTTTGACCTTTGTGAGGAGGCGGAGGAGAACGACAGCGAACTGTCGGGCCTTCCGGTGCTGGTGGTGGACGACGACCGGATTGTCTGCGAAAGCGCGGCCGAAATCCTGGACGAGTTAGGCATGCGGGGCAGCTGGGTGCTCTCAGGGCAAGAAGCGGTGCGCCGCGTTGTGGATGCCCACGAGGCGAAAGAAGATTTCTTTTCTGTGATTCTGGACTGGAAGATGCCCGAAATGGATGGGCTGGAAACACTCAGGGCAATTCGAAGGGAATTGGGCATGGATGTGCCCGTCATTGTGATTTCGGCCTATGATTGCTCCGAGATCGAGGAGGAGTTCCGGCTGGCAGGGGCGGACGCCTTTATCACGAAACCGCTCTTCAAGTCCAAGATCGCCCATACCTTCCACCAGTTCTGCCAGAGTGGCCGTTCTGAGGCCGCCGCGCTCCCCGCTGAGCAAGCGCCCTTCCGGTTGGAGGGCAAACGGATTCTGATCGTGGAGGACAACCAGCTCAACCGGGAAATTGCGGCGGAACTGCTGAAAATGCAGGGCTTTTTGATCGAAGAGGCTGCGAACGGCCAGATTTCGGTGGAGAAGTTTGAATCTTCCGCTCCCGGTACATACGACTGTATCCTGATGGATATTCAGATGCCGGTGATGGATGGGCTTCAGGCTGCCGAGGCAATCCGGGCGCTGAGGCGGAAGGACGCCAAAACCGTCCCCATCCTTGCCCTGACGGCAAACGCCTTTGCCTCGGATGTCGGAAAGTCCCACAGCGCCGGTATGAACGACCACGTGGCAAAGCCCATTGAATTGGACCGGCTTATGGAGACGCTGCAAAGATGGATCAGATAATTCCTTGATAGCATAGAGCGATTCGGGCGGAGAGTCCGGATGCGGAATTGTGAGGGGATTCAACGTGCAAAGACTGTTGAAGGGACTTAGTGCGGAGGGAGAGGCTCTTCTCGATCTCATTCCCGGGGGAGTCATGCAGTGCAGGAATGACGGAGGATTTACCATCGTTGGAGTCAACGAGGGGTTTCTTGGCATGTTCGGATTTACGAAGGAAGAGATGGCCGAACAGTTTCAGAACCAGTTCCTCACAATGATCCACCCGTCGGACCGGCAGAATTTCCTGATAGAAGTCGACAGACAGCTCATTAAGGGCGACCGGCTTTCCCTGAGTTACCGGGTACTGTGCAGGGACGGCAGCTACAAGTGGACCGCCAGCAGCGCAAAGCTGTTTGGAAACGATGAGGAGGAGCGGTTTTTCTGCATCTTTCTGGATCTCACCGAGGTGCGGGACGCGCAGGAAAAGCTGCGGTTGTCCCTGGAGCACCTGGAGATCATCATGAGCCAGTCCTCGGATATCATTTTTGAATGGGACCTCTCCGCGGACACCATATCGTTTTCCCCCAATTGGCTGGATAAGTTCGGATATCCGCCGAATTACGACAGCCGCCTGCCGAAGGAGAGGATTTTCCGCAATTTCCACCTGGATGACGTGGATCCCATGGCCGAGTTTATGCAAGAGGCCAGAGAGGGGAGGTCCAATGCGGTCGTCGACGTCCGTATCCGAAATTCAAAGGACCAATATCTCTGGTGCCGGATTCGCTCAGCCACCCAGTTCAGCGAGGACAACAAGCCCCTTCGCGCTGTGGGAACGATATCCGACATCGACGAGGAAAAACGGATGGTGGAGGATTTGCGCAGGCGGGCGGAACTGGACACGCTGACCGGGCTTTATAACCATGCCGAAACGGAGAGAAGGTCTGAACTGTACCTCTCCGGCGGGCCGGATACAATCTGCGCCATGTTTATCATCGACGTGGACAATTTCAAGATGGTGAACGATGGGCAGGGGCATCTCTTTGGCGACGCGGTATTGGCTGAACTGGCGGCGGGCATGAAAAGGCTGACGCGCAAGAGCGATGTGATCGGAAGGATCGGCGGGGATGAATTCGCCATGCTCCTGAAGGACCTACCGTCCTCTCAAATTGCCGAGGACAAGGCGCGGAAGCTTCTTGAGATGTTTCGTCATCTCTTTCAGGGGGAGAAGCGGCCTGTTGCGGTGAGCTGCAGCATCGGCCTTGCAATCTATCCCTGGGACGGCGCCGATTACCAGTCCCTGTATCATTGCGCGGACCTGGCGCTGTACCAGGCAAAAAGCCGGGGAAAGAACCAGTTTGCCCGCTTTGACGCGAAAAGCATGGGGACGGTGGACCGCATTGGCTATTCCGCCCTTGGAGCGGCCATCGACTCTGACCAGAATACAGGCGAGCGGGGCGGCAATCTGGTCAATTATGTGTTCCAAATCCTGTATGATGCCGATGACATCGACACCGCCGTGGAGGCGATCCTTGAAATCGTGGGCAGGCGCTTCGATGTGAGCCGGGCCTATGTGTTCGAGAACAGCGCCGGCGGAAAATATACCGACAATACCTATGAATGGTGCAATGAGGGAGTCACGCCCCAAAAGGAATTTTTGCAGAATTACCCTTACGAAAATGTAAAGGGATATAAGGAGCTCTTTAAGGACAACTCCATTTTTTACTGCCGGGATGTCCATTCACTCACGCCTGCCCAAGCCGCGCTTTTTGAAAGCCAGGGTGTGTGCTCCACGCTCCAGTGCGCGCTGTACAACGGAAAGGAATTCCGCGGATTTATCGGGTTTGATGAGTGTACGGGCCTGAGGATGTGGAATAAAGAGGAAATTGGCATACTATCACTGGTCGCCCAATTGCTTACAACATTCCTTCTGAAAAAGCGCGAGGCGGACCGGAACCAGCAGATCATGATCCAGCTCAACACCATACTGGACAAACAGGACGCCTACATCTACGCCATCCGGAAAGATACCTATGAGCTGCTGTACCTCAATGAAAAAACCCTTCGGCTCGATCCCATGGCCAGGGTGGGAATGACGTGCCACCGGGCATTTTTTGGCCGGAACTCCCCCTGCGGGACATGTCCCCTGTCCGGAGCCACGGAGGTCTACAACCCCCAGTACGATGTCTGGACCAGGGTGCAGTTTTCCCCCATGAAATGGGTCGACAGCGACGCGTATCTGATAAACTGCGTCGATATCACGGACTATAAGCGGCTGCAGGGGCCCGAAAAGTGAGTGCCTCCATGAGAGAGCCAATGAAAATCAGAAGGCGGGAGATAATGCATCTCCTGCCTTCTGAGCGGCGCTCCGCCGATTTCCACATCCAATTCAACTTTCACTTACATCCGGGATCAGAAGCTTCTCCGCCCCGGGAATATTGAGCTGCCACAGGAACTCAACAGTTGTGCGAAGTTCATAGAGGGCAAGCCGTTCCAGATGGGCCGAGAACTGTGGAAAATCCATGTTCTCCAGAGCCTGGATCAGGTCATCAAGATAGGGGTCGTAGACTTGGTTGATGGTTTCCTGACTCCCTTTCATCCCACGGAACGCATAGCCCCAGAAGAACTGGCGCAGCAGTTCCGAATAGACGGTCCGGATGGCCCGGTGGGGAGCGCATTTTGCGATCAAATCCAGTATGTAATAGGATAGGGTCTCGCCGCGCCGCCAATCCCTGTTCTCCTTCAGCTGTCCGTACAGCCTTTGAACGGAGCCGGCATCCAGGGCGGAGAGCGTGGTTAGAGAGACCTCTTTGCAGGAGATGGCCAGGAGCTGAAGGCTTTCCGCCATATCCAAAAGCCTGCGCCGAAGGACCGGTTTTGAAAAATCGCTGTTATCTGTAGCTTTATCCAGCGGCAGGACCCGTGTACCCACATATTTGGCGGACTTCACCGCCCCGACACTGGAGAGCAGGTCAAGCGCCCTGCGGACTGTACTGACGGAAACGCCTCTTTGCCGGGCAAGCTCCTCCTGGGAGGGAAGCAGGCTCCCGGCGGGATAGATCCCCCGGCTGATGGAGAGCAGAATGTCCATGGCAATGGTGTAGCACAGCTGCTGGCTTTTTTTATAGGAACTCCAGATGAAAGGTGTTTCCGCCTCCGGAGGCGGAAAGGTGATTCTGGACTCATAAAACCAGGCAAGGGCTGAGGGAATCTGCTTGATGGAGCGGTCCACCGCGGAGCGCAGCCCGGACCAGTCCTTCTTGCGGCACAGGGCCAGAAGAGTCTGCAGGTAATCGGCAGATGGATCAAAGTAGCGCTGATTGTCTTCTATACAGAAAAAAGGATCATATAAAAACATAAACATCTGCCAGACAAGATGCATGAGGAGAGAATTCCCAAGGGCGCAGTACTTTTGATTGAGGTGACTGAGCATTGCGAAAGGAGCCGCCGTTTTCTCCTCCCTGAAAAGGCGCTCCATCGCCTCAAGCGTCTGTGGGGAGGCGTATTTCAATCCCAGCCACTGCGCATTGCCCAAAAGCGGCCCAAGGGAGTTCCCCAAATCCATCATGGCGTCTTTTCGCGTGGAGAAAAAGGTCTGGATAAACCGCTCCGTCTCCTTGTCGTCATACGCTGCTTTTACTGTGGCGCCCGCATTTTTTACCAGGGAAATATACCCCTTCTCCTTGAGCTTCAGATAAGCGGCACGGGCCGTATCAATCGATACGCACAAACGCTCGCTGGTTTCCTCTATAATGGGGAGCTTTTCTCCGCAGCGATATGCGCCAAATTGTATCTGGGTCAGCAAGGCGCTGTAGACCGCCTTGCGCAGTTCCATACTGTTTTCCAAAGCCGGCTCCTCCATTTTCTATAAATTCGAACTGCAATGGAGACAGTATATCATTTTTTTCCCCTGTTTTCCACAATCCCTTTTGATTTTTGGCCAGTGGTTGCTATTTTTGCCGCCGCTTGTTATACTGAAATAAATGTGTATATGAACAATTGAGAGTCTCTCGTTCCAGCCGCGGGATTCGGCTTTTTCAAAGGGGACGCATATGCGTGCAGAAGGCGCCAGTCGTGTCACATCGCAAGCTTTGTTCAAAGAGGTGGATACAGTGAATCTGACTGCAAAAAGAAGAGTTTTAGTGGTGGAAGATAATGCGCTGAACCGCGGCCTCCTGTGTGCGATATTGACCCCGCATTATGAGGTGGTGGAGGCGGAAAACGGTCTGGAGGCCCTGAACCGGCTGCGGCAGGATGCCGGCAGCTTTTCCCTTGTCCTGCTGGATATCGTCATGCCCGTTATGGACGGATATGAATTTCTGAGAGTGGTCAGGGACGACCCGGAGCTTTCCCCCATTCCGGTGATCGTCACCACGCAAAACGACGGGGAGTCGGAAGAAGTGGAGGCCCTGTCCTGCGGCGCCGCTGATTTTGTGGCCAAACCGTACAAAACGCAGATCATCCTGCACCGGGTCGCGAATATCATCCATTTACGGGAAACAGCCGCCCTTGTCAATGAATTTCAGTACGACCGGCTCACCGGACTCTACAGCAAGGCCTTTTTTTGCCGGCAGGTGAAGGAGCTTCTGCTCCAGAACCCGGACAGGAAGTACGATATCATCTGCTCGGACATTGTCAATTTCAAGCTGGTCAATGATATATTTGGAGCCTCCGCAGGGGACCGGCTCCTGAAGACGATAGGGCAAAACTATATGGACAATACACGGGACAGAGGGATCTGCGGACATTTTCTTGCGGACCGCTTTGCCTGCATCATTGAGCACAACTGGGAGTACACGGAGGACATGTTCCAGGAGGCCTGCGCACGGATCAACGCCCAGTCCCAGACACGGAATATTGTGATGAAATGGGGCGTCTACCGCGTGGAGGACCGGGATGTCCCGGTAGAGCAGATGTGTGACCGCGCCATCCTGGCCGCCCGCAGCATTAAGGGGCAGTACAAAAAGTATTTTGCCTATTATGACGATGTGCTCCGCAGCAAACTGCTCCAGGAGCAGAAGATTGTGGACAGCATGGAGTCCGCCCTGGCGGACGGGGAGTTTGAAATTTACCTCCAGCCAAAATACAGGATCAGGGACAGGCGAATGGTGGGCGCCGAGGCGCTGGTCCGCTGGAACCACCCGGAATGGGGATTGCAGTCCCCCGCGGTGTTTATCCCTCTTTTCGAGCGCAACGGGTTTATCACCAGGCTGGACCAATCTGTCTGGGATCAGGCATGCGCCGTTTTACAGGACTGGAAGAAACAGGGGCTGCCGGACCTGCCCATCTCGGTGAATGTGTCCCGGGCGGACATCTATCATATGGATTTGACCGATACTTTATCGGGACTCATGCGCAGGTACGGACTGAACCCTTCCAGCCTCCACCTGGAAATCACAGAGAGCGCCTATACCGAAAACCCCCAGCAGATCATTGACACGGTGAGCCATCTGCGGGAGCTGGGCTACATCGTTGAGATGGACGATTTTGGGAGCGGCTACTCATCTTTGCACATGCTCTGCAAAATGCCGGTCGATATTTTAAAATTGGACATGAAGTTCATCCAGAGCGAGCCGGCGACACTGGTCAATCAGGAAATCATGCGCTTTATCATCAATCTTGCCCACCTGATGTCGCTGGATGTGGTGGCGGAGGGCGTCGAAACGGCGGAACAGCTGGACCGCCTGCGTGAGATCGGCTGTGAATACGTTCAGGGATATTATCTTGCAAAGCCGATGCCGGTGAAAGAGTTCGAACAGCTTATAAAAAAGGAAAGCTGTGATATGCGGTAGCGGCGGACTCAGGACGTGTTTCCTTTGGAAAGAAGGGTTACATAAAATGTATCGATTGGCGGAGAGAACGGATGACCGCGGGGTGGATCATACCGTCACGATGGAAGGCTTTCCGTGGAACGAGGCCATGTACCTGTGGATTTTGAACATGCTGTCTGAGGAAGCAGGCCTGCGGCAGCGCAAGGAGGGCGGGAAATAATGGCAGAGGATCACCTTTCCATGGAGCAGCTGAGCGCTGTACTGGATAACGTGCCGGCGGCTGTTTTTGTCAGTGCGGTGAATGATCGGCGGCTGCTCTATTTCAACAGGCTGGCGCGGGAGATGTTCCCGCAGACAGGCAGAGCCGCCGCAGCCTGCTATACGGTTGCCGGCTTTGAGGAGGTCTGCCCCTTTTGCCGCAGTGGGAAGATGAGCCGGTCTGAGCTGCTGGTCCGGGAATACCATCATCCTGTCGACCATCGTATTTACCAGCTCAGTGGGAAGCTCATCGACTGGGCAGGGGAAGAGGCCCATATTGAATACATCCTGGACATTACGGAGCGCAAGCGGGAAGAGGAAGCGCTCAAGCGCTCAGAGCGGGAGATGTCCGAGACATTTGACAGCATCTCCTGCGGATTGTGCATTTACCAGATCAGGGGAAGCAACATTTCTCCTCTCTTTCACAACAGGGCCTTTTATGAACTCATGGGGTATTCCGAAGAGAACATCCGGCAGGTGGAGCAGGCGACAAACTATCTCAACGTACATCCGGAGGATGTGGAGCCCCTGAGGCAGAAGCTGAACGTCCTTTTTGAAAAGGACGGGATCATGCGGGATACCTACCGCCTGTGGAATGACAGGGAACAGGAATACCGATGGATCCATCTTGAAGGGACCCTTCAAACCCGCACAGATGGACGGAAGCTGCTCTACGGCGTCTACAGTGACGTCAGTGAACAGGAGCGGCTGAAAAAAGAGCTGACGAGCGCCAATGACAAGATGGAGGATATCATCAACGCTATCCCCGGAGGCGTTGCGATCTACAAGGTTTCGGATATTTTTAAAACGGTCTATTTTTCGGATGGAGTTGCGGAACTGTCAGGATATACCGTGGAGGAGTACCGTGAGCTCATCAGAGAGGACGCGGCCAGGCTGACCTATCCGGAGGACAGCGCCATGGTGGTGGAAAAGCTCCGTGAGGCGATCCGGAACCATACGGTGGCGGACTTCAAGTTCCGCAAGCAGCACCGGGACGGGCACGTGGTCTGGGTCCATATCCAGGCGCGGCAGATCGGTGAGGAGGACGGATTTCCCCTGCTTCAGTGCGTATTCCACAACATCTCCGCATTGGAAAAAACCCAGCGGGAGCTGGACCACCTGATCAACTCTATTCCAGGAGGGATCGTCAGCTACCGTGTGGAGAACGGACAGTTTATCCCTGTCTTTTTTACCGATGGAACTGCGGAGCTTGCCGGATTTTCACGGGAGGAGTATGAAAAGCAATGCCCCAGCGACGCGCTGGAGTTCATTTATGAGCAGGACCGGCCGCGGGTGAGAGCGGCGGCTCTGGCCGCTGTGGAAAGCGGGGAGGTACTGGATATTTCTTACCGGACGCGCCACAAAAACGGCAATCTGGTCTGGATACATCTCAACGGACGGAGAATAGGGCCGGTTTCCAAGTCCTCTCAGTTCTACGCGGTTTTGACCAATATGCTTTCGGACGTGAGTACGCTCACCAATGAGAAGGCGGACGGAGTCTACGTCGTCGATCGGGATACCTATGAACTGCTCTATGTCAATGAATCCAAGAAACTTGCCGTGAGCGGGGATGTCCGTGTCGGAAGCACCTGCCACGCGGCCATTCATGGCCTTGGCGCTCCCTGCGGCTTCTGCCCCCTGAGAACCTATGGCCCGGATGAACAGGAGCACGAGATCACAGTGGAAAATACGGGTCTTGTATACACAGCCCGTGTCAAAGAGAGCGTCTGGAACGGTATTCCTGCCTACATCATGTTCCTGCGGGATGTGACCGAGGAGGTACATGCACGCCAGGAAAAAGAGCGGATGGAGCTGTATTTCCAGACGCTGGTCAGAAATCTGCCCGGCGGGATCGCGGTGCTCCGCTGCACGCGGTCGGGCGGCATGACGCCGGAATACATTTCGGAGGGGTTTGCTTCGCTGCTTCAGATGACGGTAAAAGAAGCGGAAGAGTTGTACCGGAAAAACGCTTTTGCGGGCATCCATCCGGATGACGTTGAGAACTGCCGGGCAAGAATTGAGGCGTTTTTCCAAAGTGGGGAGGAGCACTGCGAGCTTTCACCGCGGTTCAAGCGGAGCGACGGAAGCTATGTATGGATTCGAGTCCATATCTCCCTGCCAAAGGGACCGGATGGGATTCAGCGGCTCTACTGCGTCTATACGGACATCAATCAGCTGGTGGCCGAAAAAGAGCAGATGGCCCGGCAGTATGAGGAGCTGATCCTCCAGCATTACCGCACGCCGGGTCCTGACACGTTGGTTCTCGGCCACTGCAATATCACACAGAATCGGATTTTGGATATCCAGGATTTCACTGAATCCGGGCTTTTGGAGATATTCGGCCGGGAAAGGGAGGCCTTTTTTACCGGAATCGCCGGGCTGATCGTGAACGAGGAGGAGCGGCAGGCTTTCCTGGGCACTTATCTAAACGCGCCGTCCTTGAATGCGTTTGCACGGGGCGACACGGAGCGGATTCAGAGGAGCTTTATCCAACTTCCCCGGGAGTCCAAGGGCCGCTATGCGGAAATTCAGATGAATATGGTAGAGACGCCAGACACCGGAGATATCACCGGGATCTTGTCGGTGACCGAGGTGACCGATCAGGCTATTTCCGAGCAAATTCTCCGCCGGCTGTCAGTCACCAGCCACGACTATGTGATCGACCTCGATCTGAACAGGGATTTCTATGTCGTTTTGACCTGCAATGAAAATGCCAGCCTCCTGCCTGCGCCAGAGGGATGCCACAGCGAACGGGTTGCGTTTATGGCAGGCTCCGTGGTGGTGCCGAAGGACCGTGAGGTATACGCCAGAGCAATGGACCCGGATGAAATGATGCGGCGCCTGCGGGAAAGCGGCACATATACGGTCGCCTACTCTGTGGAGGACGAAAGCGGCGCCATCCGGACAAAGAATATGACCATTTCTGCCATCGACCTGCGCCTGGGACGGGTTTCCCTGGTATGCACCGACATCACCAGCTCCGTGAGGGAACAGCAAAATCTTTTGAGCATGCTGGCCTATACCTTTGAACTGGCGGGTATGATCGACATCAGGGACAACAGCTTTGTCATGTATACCCGGGAAATGATCCTTGAAAACCTGCCGCCCTTTGTTAGCGACGACTATTGCGTGACGCAGGTGGGGTTCGCAAAAGCCTATGTGGAGGAGAGCCGGGCGGATGCGCGCAGGCAGTTCAGCCTGAAAACCATGCTGAAAAGGCTGGACGAGACGCCTTCCGGCTATGAATTTGTCCTGCCTTTCCGGGAAAAGGGACAGGAAGAGCTGCGGTATAAGCAGATCAACGTGCTGTGGGGGGACCGGGGCCACGAAACCATCTGCATGGTGCGGGCGGATGTGACCGAGGCATTGGCGGCGGAGTTGCAGGCCAAGAGCGCACTGGAAAAGGCGCTGGCCTCCGCCAAAGAGGCAAATCAGGCAAAAAGCGATTTTCTCTCCTCCATGAGCCACGATATCCGCACGCCGATGAACGCCATTATGGGGATGACGGCACTGGCGCCGGCCCACCTGGACGACCGGGTCTGGATGGAGGACTGCCTCCAGAAAATTTCCATTTCCTCCAAGCACCTGCTCAGCCTCATCAACGACGTGCTGGATATGAGCCGGATTGAGCGGGGGCAGCTTACCCTGAATCCGGTGCCCCTTTCTATTTCCGAGCTGACGGAGCATCTGTCCGCCATGATGGAGCCCCAGGCGGAGAAGGCCGGAATTATGTTTTCTGTCTCTACGCGGGATATTTCCCATCCCGTTTTCCGCGGGGATTCCCTGCGCATCGACCAGACGCTGATCAACCTTTTGAGTAATGCAATGAAATTTACGCCTGAGGGCGGCCGGGTGGAGCTTCTTGTGGAAGAGATACCGCCGGTTGTTGAAGGGGCGGTCCGCTATCGATTCACAATCAGCGATACGGGAATCGGGATGTCGGAACAATTCCTTCAGGTCATCTTTGACCCCTTTGCCCGGGACGGCAGCGCGGCGCGCATTGAGGGCACGGGATTGGGTCTGAGCATTGTCCATGGGCTGGTTGAGCTGATGGGAGGCCGGATTTCTGTAAAGAGCAAGCCTGGAGAAGGTTCCACCTTCCGGGTAGAGATAGAGTTTGAAGCCGCTTCGGAGCAGGATGGCTCTCCCCTGGACACGCGCGGCGCTGCCGAACACAATGGGGACGCCCTCTTTTGCGGCCGCCGGTTTTTGGTGGCGGAGGACAATGCCCTCAACGCGGAGATCCTCTTTGAAATTCTTCAGGGGTTTGGGGCGAAGCTTGTCGTGGAGCCGGACGGCGCACAGGCGGTACGGGCGTTCCGGGCCGCAGCGCAGGGATACTATGACGCGATTTTGATGGATATCCAGATGCCGAACATGAATGGATACGAGGCGTCCCGCGCCATCCGCGCCATGGAGCGGCCTGACGCAAAAGCAATCCCGATCATCGCCCTGACAGCCAACGCCTTTGCGGAAGATATCCAGGCCGCGGCTGATGCGGGCATGACCGCCCATGTGTCAAAGCCGATCGATGTGGCTGTGCTCCAGGCGACGCTTGGCAGGGCTCTGGGCAATGAAAACTGAAAAAAGAAAAACGTGGTCATCCGGGGTAGTCGGCGTATGGCCGGAAAACAAGGAGTTAAGACAGATGCAGAAGGCTGTGAAAGACAGGAAGGGCTCTGTGGGGCGGAGTCAGCAGATGAGCGTGATCAGTACGGCGGTCCTCATTTTGCTGATGCTGTGCTACTTGGCCATGACCATCAGCAATTCCACCAATTTGGCGGCACAGACGGAGATCATATCCAACCACCCCTTTGAGGTGGTGATTTCCGCCGGCGACGTCAAGCTCTATGTTTCGGAGATGAGTCTGCGCACCGGACGGCTGGTCCGCCATTTCAGCCTGGACGACGTGGAGTTTGCCAGAACCAGCCTGGAGGAGCTTGACCGACAGCTGAAAACCCCGGTGGCCCAAATTGAGGAGCTGTATCTGGGCGATGAGCGGGACGTGCGTGCGTTGGAAGAAACTCTGGCGCTTTTGCGGACGGAGCAGGCGGAGTATCTGGACTTTTGCGCCCGGCTGGATACCACGGCGGAGGATATTGAGGCGTATGCGCAGGAGCATCTGCAGCCGCTCTATGATGAGACCCTTCGCCAGACGGAAGAGATCATCTCCATCGCCCAGGCAAAAAAAGTGGGATATGGCGAGACCGCGGAAGCGCTGCGGCTTACCAACCTGATCGGCTCCACTGTACTGATGGGCCTGATGGTGGTTGTGCTGCTGGTCTCTCAGTATGTGCTTCACCGTCAACGGGAAGAACTCCTCTACCGCAGCAAGCTTTTTGATAACCTCTCGCTGAGCATCGACGACGCATTTATCATCCGTGACGCCAATACAAACAAGATCAGCTATCGCGGGCTGAATCTGGAGCGGGTCCTTGGCATGCAGATTGAGAAGGTGGAAGACCTCTACCAGGGCCTGAAGGAGGAAGACGCCCAGGCGTTCCGTGATGGGGCCGCCGATCCCAGGTTCGCGTCACCTCTTGAAAAGCTTGTGGAATACACAAAGCCCAATCGGGAGAAGCGCTGGATGCTGATTCGCATCTACCGGATGGAAGATCTGAACACCAGGCAGCTGATTACCGTGTTTTCCGACCGCACGGAGGAGGTCCGTTCGCGTCAGGTTTTGCAGGAGGCTATGCTGACCGCAGAACGCGCCAATACGGCAAAGAGCGAATTTCTCTCCCGGATGAGCCATGAGATCAGGACGCCTCTGAACGCCATCATCGGCATGACCACCATTGCGGCGGCCTCGGTCAAGGATTCCGCCAGGGTGGAGGACTGCCTCTCCAAAATCACTTTTTCCTCCAAGCACCTGCTGATGCTGATCAATGACGTGCTGGACATGTCCAAGATTGAAAGCAGCAAAATGGTGCTGCAAAACGAGCCTTTTGATATTTTTGAGGCTGTCAATGGATTTGTGTCCACCGTTTACGCCCAGGCCAAGGGGAAGGGGATCGAGTTCACGGAGACCATGGAGGGCTTTGGGGAGGACGCTGTCTTTATCGGAGATTCCCTGAGGCTCAACCAAATTCTTCTGAATCTCAGTTCCAACGCGGTCAAGTTCACCGCCCCGGGCGGCAGCATCCGTCTGGAGGTCTCCCAGCACAGGAACGGGGCCACAGTCGACGTACTGCGGTTTGTCCTTTCCGACACCGGAATCGGCATGACGAAGGAGGCTCTTGAAAAGATTTTTCAGCCCTTTGAACAGGCTGACGCGTCCATCGCAAAGCGTTTTGGCGGAACGGGGCTGGGCATGTCCATCACCCGAAACCTTGTTACATTGATGGGCGGCCAGATTCAGGTGGAGAGCGAACCCGGTGTGGGAACCACCTGTATTGTGGACCTGCCGTTCCAAAAGGGGACAGAGAGCAGCGTAGCGGAGCCTGATTTTGGACAGGAGGGGCTGCGTGCGCTGATCGTGGACGACGAGCGGCAGGTCTGTGAACAGACGGCAGTTTTGTTGGAAAAGATCAAGATCGGCGCCGACTGGTGCCTGTCCGGCGCGGAAGCCGTAGACCGGGTGAAGAAGACCCACCGGGAGGGACGGGATATTGACCTCTGCCTTGTTGACTGGAAAATGCCGGATATGGACGGTGTGGAGGTGACGCGCCGCATCCGCCGGGAGGTTGGAAACGGTGTCCCCATTGTGATGATTTCGGCCTACGATATCTCAGAGGTGGAGGAGGAAGCGCGGGCGGCGGGCGTCAACGGATTCCTCCCCAAACCGCTCTACCGATCCTCCGTCTACGCCACCATCAAAGAGGCGCTGGAATACAAGGGGCGGCCTTCTGCCTACAGGGAGGAGAAGTCCGGCGGAAAATCCCTGGACGGCGTCCGTCTGCTGGTGGCGGAGGACAATGCCCTCAACCAGGAGATTGCGGCGACGCTGCTGCGTATGAACGGGGCCTCGGTGGACTGTGTGGAAAACGGCCAGCAGGCTCTGGATACCTTCCTTGCATCAAGTCCCGGCGACTATGACGCGATTTTGATGGATGTACAGATGCCGGTGATGGACGGTTACGAGGCCACAAGGCGCATCCGCGTATCCGATCATCCGCTTGCCCTCACGATCCCTATCATCGCAACAACGGCCAACGCATTCAGCGACGATATCTCCGCCGCGCTGGCGGCCGGGATGGACGCCCATGTGAGCAAGCCGCTGGATATGGCACAGCTTTGCAAAATACTTACAGAGTGTATCCACAGGTCCGAGCACTGAAAAAATCGCATTGCAGTTTCTGCAATGCGATTTTTCCTGCGTCAGCTGCCGCTTTTTGGCGCTGGCACTGCGGCTTTTATCTTGTCATAAGCCGCTTTTTCTGCTATACTGATTTTTATAATTTGGGTAATTTTGACCTTTGAAGGAGCTGTGCCGGTTGCACTACATCGAAAATTTGATCCAATCCATTGATTTGAGCAGTTTACAGGCTATATTGCTGCGCATTGTCTCCATATTTCTCTGTCTCACCATCCACGAAACATGCCACGGCCTGGCGGCTTATGCCCTTGGCGACCCTACGGCCAAGTCCATGCACCGCCTTTCGCTGAATCCGCTGCGCCACATCGACTGGTTTGGACTGCTGATGATGTTTGTCTGCGGCTTTGGCTGGGCAAAGGCGGTGCCGGTAGACCCCCGGTATTTTCGAAAGCCAAAACAGGGGATGGCTTTCACGGCTTTGGCGGGACCGGCGTCCAATTTTGCTCTGGCCTTTTCTCTGATGTTGGGCGCCAGTGCCATCTACTATCACGCACCCTATTCCGGCCTTTGGGACACGCTGTTTGAATTCCTGATGAGCACGGCGGTTTTGTCCATTGGCCTGGGAATTTTCAACATAATTCCCATCCCGCCCCTGGATGGCTCCAAGGTGTTGGGCGCGCTTTTGCCGGATCAGGCCTATTTTACCCTGATGCGGTATGAGCGCTATGGGATGCTGGTGCTGATCCTGCTGTCCTTCACCAATATCGGCGGAGGTCTGGTCTCTGATGCGATTTTTTCAGTCTACTGGCTCTTTGTGAGACTGCTCTTCTGAGGTGACGTGTTGGATAATCCGATTTATAAACTGGAAAAAATCGTGCGGGCGAAAAGCGAGGAATCCATGCAGGATTTCGAGGGCCCTCTGGATTTGATCCTCTACTTATTGGGTAAAAATAAAATTGAGATTCAGGACATCTCCATCTCTCTGATTCTGGACCAGTATCTGGCGTACCTTGAGGCGCGCCAGAGCATGGACTTGGAGGTGGCCAGCGAATTTGTCACCATGGCGTCCCATCTGATGTTCATCAAGACCCGGATGCTTCTCTCCATTGAGGACGAAGAGGCCCAGAGTGAGATGGACGCGCTGATCAAGTCCCTGGAAGAGCGCCGGCGCAACGACAACTACCTGAAGGTGAAGGCGGTTGCGGAGCATCTTGGCCCCATGGGGGAATTCGGGCGGAATATTCTGACCCGGAATCCGGAGCCTGTGGAGCGGGGGAAGATCTATGAATACGACCAGGAGAAGGCGGATCTGATCCTTGCCATGCAGGAGATACTGAACCGTTCGGAGCGGAACGCGCCTCCAAGCGCGGCGGCGTTCAGTTCCATTGTGCGCCACGAGCCCTATCCCGTGGAGTCCAAGGCCAGGGAGATTCTGAACCGGCTGAAGCTCAGCGGCGTCACCCGGTTTTTGCTGCTGTTCCGCGGAAACAGGAGCAGAAGTGAAGTAGTGGCCACCTTTTTGGCGGTGCTGGAGCTATGCCGCTCAAAGGTGATCCGTCTGGCCGGCTCTGAGACGGACTGCACCGTCGCGCCGGAAAAGGACGACCTGGCGGCGCAGGATGGAAGAGGATGAAAAACATGGAAATGAAAGAGATAGAATCCGCCATTGAGGGCATCCTATTTGCATCGGGAGAACCGGTTCACATTGACCGGATTTGCCTGGCGCTGGAGATGGACCGTCCCACGGTGGAAATGGTGCTGCAAAAGTTGGGGGATTACTATGCCTTTGAGCGCAGAGGAATTCGCATGCTGCGCCTGGAGGACAGTTACCAGCTCTGTTCGGCTCCGGACTACGCGGACCTGATCCGTAAGGCCTTTGAAATCCGAAAGCCCGCCAAGCTGAGCCAGCCCGCGTTGGAGGTTTTGACCATCATCGCCTACTATCAGCCCACCACCCGGGCCTATGTGGATCAAATCCGCGGCGTGGACAGCTCCTATACCATTGGCCTGCTGCTGGAGCGCAGGCTGATTGAGGAATGCGGCAGGCTGCAGGTACCCGGCCGCCCCCACCTGTACCGCACGACGAAGAACTTTCTGAGGGTATTCCATCTGAGCTCCTTAGAGGAATTGCCTGAACTGCCGGGACTGTCCATGGAGGGGCAGATGCGTCTTTCCGAGACCGGAGCGGTGATCGATCCGGAGCAGGAGGAGTAACGTGGAGGTGACCGCTTGATCTGGCTCTACATCTTAGGCGCCCTGCTGGCGCTGTTCCTGTTGATCTGCCTGATCCGCATCGGCGTCACCATAGCCTTTGAAGAGCGTGTGACACTGGATATCCAGGTGGGTCTCATCCGGATTCACGTGGACCCGGCCGGCCCGAAAAAAGCGAAAAAACAAAAGAAGCCAAAAGAGAAAAAAGAAGTCACGGCAAAAGATGTGGAGCGCCTGGCCGGCAAACTGCCAAAGCCCACGCTCTTGGAGCTTAAGGAGGCCGCGGCCTATTTTAAGCCGGTTTTGCAGCGCACGCTGGGCCGTACCAGGCGCAGCGTGCGGATTCACCCCCTGACGCTCTCAGTGACCCTGGGGGCTGCGGAGGACCCGGCCAACATGGCCCAGATCTACGGCTATGCCAACGCCGGGATGTGGACGTTCATGCCCTGGCTGGAGCATCTGCTGGTGATTCCGGATCCCCGGATCCACCTTGGGCTTGACTTTGACAGCGCAAAGACAGTGATCCGGGGAAGGCTTGGCGTGTCCATCCTGATAGGCGACGTATTTTTGATCGGACTGGGCGCCGGGCTTCCGGCCCTGAAGTGGTTTTTACAGTTTAGAAAAAGGCACAAAGCGGATAAAACAGAACAAGCGGTATAGAAAGGATGCGACTGAAATGGATGAGAAAAAAAATCCTTTGAACGACCTGATGAACTCTACCATGGATAAGGTGAGCCAGATGGTGGACACCAATACCATCGTGGGCGAGCCCATCTCCACGCCCGACGGCGTGACGCTGATCCCCATTTCCAAGGTGACCTTCGGCTTTGGAAGCGGAGGCGGTGACTACGGCAAGACCCAGCCCAAGGAAAACTTTGGCGGCGGCAGCGCCGCAGGCGTTAAAATCGACCCGGTGGCCTTTCTGGTCATTAAGGACGGAACCACCCGCGTACTGCCTGTGGCGGTTCCTCCGGTGGGCACGGTTGACCGAATTGTGGAGATGGTGCCCGACGTCCTGGACCGGGTTGAAAAATATTTCGACAAAAAGAAGGAAAAAGAGATCGACTAAAGGGGTATACTACACTCATCCTATAAAGCAGGTGAGTGTAACATGCCGACCATTCGACGCGTTTTTTCCTTTCTCTTTGCTGTTTTATTGTTAAGTGTTATGACTTGTCGAGCCAGTGCTGTCAGCACTTCCGCCACGTCCTCCATCTTGTTGGACGCCGGGAGCGGGCGTGTTTTGTATGAGCACAATGCAGACAAGCAGATGCTGATCGCCAGTACCACCAAGATCATGACCGCCCTTGTTGCCATTGAGAACGGGGATCTGGATCAGGTGGTGACGGTCAAGCGCACCTACACGCTGGTGGAGGGCTCTTCCATGTATCTGAAGGAAGGGGAGAAGCTGACGCTGGAGACGCTGCTCTACGGACTGATGCTGTGCTCGGGAAACGACGCGGCGCTGGCCGTGGCGGACGCTGTGGGCGGCAGTGATTTCATCGACATGATGAATGACAAGGCGGAGGAGTTGGGCATGAGCTCCACCTCCTTTGCCAATCCCAATGGGCTGGACGATGAGAAGCACTACTCCACCGCCCGGGATATGGCGATATTGGCCGCGGAGGCAATGAAAAACCAGACCTTTGTCCGGATCGCCTCCACCAAAAGCGTTTCGATCGGCGGCCGGTTGATGAGCAACCACAATAAGCTGCTCAACATGGTAGATGGATGCCTTGGACTGAAAACCGGCTACACCAAGGCCGCGGGCCGCACGCTGGTCAGCTGCGTGCAGCGCCACGGTCAGATGCTGGTGGCTGTGACGCTTCAGGACGGCAACGACTGGGCGGACCACGCCGCGCTCTATGACTACGGATTTTCCACCTACCCCGCCTCCACGCAGGTAACGGCGGGGGAGCGCGTGGGAGTGGTCGGTGTAACCGGGGGGACCGTTTCCCGCGTGCCGCTGGCGGCGGCGGATACGTTTTCCTATCCGCTGGCGCAGGGGGAGAAGCTGCGCACCGAGACGGACTTCCCGGAGGAGGTCTCCGCACCTCTCTATGCTGGCACCCCCTTAGGCGAGATTCGCTTTTACCTGGGTGAGCAGGAGGTAGGCTGCGTGGAACTGGTTTGCGGGCAGGACGTGGAGCTGGATTTCCCGGAGCCGGTCAGCTTCCTGCACCGGATATTCTCCTTTTTACCATAGGAGGGTCATTTGGAAGAGAGAGTACAAAAGATCATCGCCGCCTCGGGACTCTGTTCCCGGCGGGCGGCGGAACAGCTGCTGGAGAGCGGCCGGGTTTTCGTGGATGGGCATGTGGCCCGTCTGGGGGAGAAGGCCGATCCGGATCGTGCTGAAATCACTGTGGACGGCAGGCCCATTTCGAAGAATGTGCCTGCTGTCTACATTATGCTGAATAAGCCCAGGGGGTATGTGACCACTTTGTCGGATGAAAAGGGCCGCCCTGTGGTGACGGACCTGCTCAAGGGACTGGACGGTGTGCGGGTCTTTCCTGTGGGCCGGCTGGATATGGACTCGGAGGGGTTGCTGCTGCTGACCAATGACGGAGAACTGATGCAGAAGTTGCTGCATCCAAGTCATGAGATTCAAAAGACCTATTTTGTCTCTGTCTATGGGGATATCTCCGGCGTCGACCGCCGTCTTTCCGCATTGAAGGAAGTGAACGGAGAAGCCATCCGGCCGGCGCAGGTGGAGATTCTCCGCAGCGGCGGACGGGCGGCGGACCTGCTGATCACTATTCACGAGGGGAAAAACCGGCAGATCCGGAAAATGTGCGGCAGCTGCGGCCTGATGGTGAAGCGGCTCCGCCGTATCCGGGAGCACACGCTGGAGTTGGGCCGGCTCCCGGCGGGGCAGTGGCGGTATCTGACTGAATCGGAACTTGCAAAACTCCGGGACCATGCATGAAAATTTAAGAAACTTGCAAAATTGAGTTTAAAAAGAGAAAACCTTGTGGTATACTACCATTGCATGCTGTGCCTGTAAAGCACATGGCTGCGGCGTGCTTTAGAATGATTTGTACGATTAAGAGGCAGGTGAGGATTCCCATGGCTAAAAGCGTCCTACATACCATTGAGAGCAACATGAGTACCTTTTCCAAGGGACAGAAACTGATTGCGAACTACATCCTGGAAAATTACGACACAGCCGCCTTCATGACAGCCAGCAAGTTGGGCAAGATGGTGCATGTCAGCGAATCCACTGTGGTGCGTTTTGCATCCGAGCTGGGTTATGACGGCTATCCCAGTATGCAGCGGGCTCTGCAGGAGATGATCCGCAGCAAATTGACCTCGCTGCAGCATCCAACGACCAGCTGACGGGGCAGGATGTGCTGACGGCCGTCATGCAGTCCGATATGGAGACCATCCGCATGGCCATTGAAGAGGTAGACCGCAATGAGCTGGCCCGGGTGGTGGACAAGCTTACCCACGCCCGGCACATCTATATCCTGGGCGTCCGCTCCTCCTCCTTCCTGGCGGGTTATCTGAACTTTTATCTGCATCTTCTCTTTGAGAACGTGACGCTGGTGCAGAGCAACGCGGCTGGAGAGATTTTCGAGCAGCTGTTCCGCATCGGGCCAGGTGACGTGATCATCGGCATCAGCTTTCCACGCTACTCCAAGGTCACTCTGAACACCATCAAGTTTGCCGCCGACCGGGGCGCGGACGTGGTTGCCATTACGGACAGCGAGTTATCGCCCCTCTACCAGATGGCCGGCACCGCGCTGCTGGTCCGCAGCGAAATGATTTCCTTCATCGACTCCATGGCCGCGCCGCTGTCGCTGCTCAACGCGCTGATTGTGGACATCGGCGTTCAGATGAACCGGGATATTTCCAAGACCTTTGCTGAGTTGGAGGGCATCTGGGACGCCTACAGCGTGTTCGGAAAAATGGACGATGAATAAAAAGCTTGTGGTGGTGGGCGGCGGCGCCGCCGGTATGATGGCCGCCATCTGCGCGGCCCAGTCCGGCGCCGCTGTCACTGTGCTGGAGCCCAATGAACGGTTGGGCAAGAAGCTGAACATCACCGGAAAAGGACGCTGCAATGTGACCAATTGCGCCGGGCTGCAGGAGCTGCTGGCCAACGTGCCCCGCAACGGCAAGTTTTTGTACAGCGCGTTCAGCCGCTTTGACGGGCATGACGCCATGGCCTTTTTTGAGAGCCTGGGCGTGGCGCTGAAGGTGGAGCGGGGGAACCGGGTGTTTCCGGTTTCAGACCGGTCCTTCGACATCAGCGCCGCGCTGGAGCGCCGCATGAAGGCTCTCCGTGTGGCGGTTGTCCGGGACCGGGCTTCGTCCCTGCTGCTTTCAGACGGAGCTGTGCAGGGTGTTCGCGGCGAAAAGGGGGATTATCCCGGAGAGGCCGTAATTCTGGCCACCGGAGGCGTCTCATACCCCGCCACCGGCAGCACAGGGGACGGGTTCCGCATGGCGGCGGAGGCCGGACATACCATCACGCCTTTGCAGGGTTCCTTGGTGCCGCTTCAGGAGGCGGGAAACCTCTGCGCCGAGCTCCAGGGGCTGAGCCTGCGCAATGTGGCGCTGAGTGTCTTTGAAAACAACAAGCGGATCTATACGGATTTCGGCGAGATGCTGTTCACCCACTTTGGGGTGAGCGGCCCCCTTGTCCTGTCCGCATCCGCCCATATGCGTCACTGGGGCAAAAAGGCCTACCATCTGGAGGTCGATCTGAAGCCCGCGCTGGATGAGCAGCAGTTGGACAGGCGGCTGCTGTCGGACTTTGAAAAGCACTGCAACAGCGATTTCTGCAATGCTCTGGGGGACTTGCTGCCTCAGAAGCTGATTCCCATGATGGTAAAGTTTTCTGAAATCCCCGCCCATCAAAAAGTGCACGAGGTCACCCGGGAGCAGAGAAGGGGACTTTTGCAGCTTTTGAAGCATTTTCCCATTGTGGTTTCAGGACTGCGGCCGGTTGAGGACGCCATTGTGACATCAGGGGGTGTCAAGGTGAGGGAGATCGACCCAAAGACCATGGAATCAAAGATTGTAAAGGGATTATACTTTGCGGGAGAGATGATTGACGTGGACGCCTATACCGGCGGATTCAACCTACAGATCGCCTGGGCCACCGGCAAAGCCGCCGGGGAGGCCGCCGCAAATTGTGAGGGATAGCATGAGAATAACACGCAACCGCGCCATTGCCATCGACGGACCCTCCGGCGCCGGAAAAAGCACTCTGGCAAAGGCCCTGGCCCAGGAGCTGGGCTTTTTATATGTGGATACCGGCGCCATCTACCGCACAGTGGGGTATTTTGCCCGCAGCCGCGGCGTGGACACGAAGGAGGAAGCAGCCGTGAAAGCGCTGTTCCCGCACATCCGTCTGGACATGACCTACAGCCCGGACGGCCTTCAGCACATGATCCTCAACGGCGAGGACGTGACGGAGCACATCCGCCTGCCGGAGATTTCCCTCTGTGCCTCGGCGGTTTCGGCTCATCCCGCTGTCCGGGCCTTTTTGATGGAGATGCAGCGGGATATGGCCCGGCGCTATAATGTGATTATGGACGGACGGGACATCGGCACCGTGGTGCTGCCGGATGCGGACGTCAAAATCTTCCTGACCGCAGCGCCGGAGGCCCGGGCCCGCCGGCGCTGCCTGGAGCTTGAGCAGCGGGGAACGCCGGAGCCCTACGAAAAGGTGCTGCGGGAAATTGAGGAGCGGGACTATAACGACTCCCACCGTGCGGCGGCTCCGCTGCGGGCGGCGGAGGACGCGCTTACCGTGGACACCACCTATCTCACCTTTGACGAGAGCCGGGATGCGCTGCTCCGGCTGATTGAGGAGCGGATTGGACGATGAACGGATTCTTTCGGTTTGTCTGGCGGGTGTTTGGCCCCATCTTCCGCTTTTTCCAGCCGGTTTCCGTGGAGGGTCTGGAGAACCTGCCGCCCCACGGGGCCCTGCTGTGCCCGAACCACTCCAGCAACTGGGACCCGGTGCTGCTGGTGGTCTCCCTGCCCATCGATTACCGGCTGCACATCATGGCAAAGGACTCGCTGTTCCGCATCCCTGTGCTCAGCTGGGTCATCACCAAGTTGGGAGCCTTTCCCGTGGCCCGGGGAAATTCCGATCTGAATGCGGTAAAAACCGCCATACAGAGCATCAAATGCGGCGACAATCTGCTGATCTTCCCGGAGGGAACCCGGGTGGAGCGGGAAGGTGATGCCCCGGCCAAGGGCGGCGTGGCCGTGATCGGCATCCGCACCGGGGCCATCCTGGTGCCTGTTTTCGTGGATGGAAAAAAACGGATTTTCCGCAGAAGCCGAATCATCATCGGCCAGCCCTACCAGCCCTCCTACACAGGGCGGCACGGGACGGCGGAAGAGGTCCAGGCCATTGCCGATGAAGTGCTGCGCCGGTCCTACGCTTTGGGGAGATCGCAATGAATGTGATACTTGCCGAATCCGCCGGCTTTTGCTACGGCGTGGAGCGCGCGGTGCGCCTGGCCGCTCAGACGGCGGAAGAATGCGGCGGCTGTTGGATGCTTGGGGACATCATCCACAATGCAAGCGTGGTGGAGGAGCTGGAACGCCGGGGTGTCCGCAGGGCGGAAGGGGCGGAGGAGCTGTCCTGCGGCGATGTGGCTGTGATCCGCTCCCACGGAGAGTCCAAGGAGATTCTGGGCATGCTGGCCCAGCGGGGCGTCCGATGCGTCAACGCCACCTGCCCAAATGTGATGCGGATTCAGAATCTGGTGGCCCAGGCGGAGCAGGAGGGCCGTCAGACCGTTATCATCGGGGACCCGGAGCATCCTGAGGTCCGGGGCATTGCCAGCTGGTGCAGCGCGCCTTTGGTTTTTGACACTTCCGACGCGGTCATACGGTGGATTTCCGGACAAAAAAGCCCCTGCGGGATACCGGTTACCGTTGTTGCTCAAACCACGTGCATCCGTGAACTTTTTGAAACTTCCGCGAAAATCTTAAAAAACCAGTGTACAAATTTAAAAATATTTGATACAATATGCAATGCTACGCATAGACGTCAGTCGGAAGCGGCGGAAATCTCCGCCATGGTTGACGCGATGGTGGTAGTCGGCGACCGCAAAAGTGCCAACACCAAGCATCTGACAGAAATTTGCCAAGAGAGATGTCGGTCCGTCATTCAGGTCGAGAAGGCGGACGAGCTCTCGCCGGATTTTTTCCATGGTTGCTCTGTTGCGGGTCTTACGGCCGGCGCGTCCACGCCTGCGGGCATCATTAAGGAGGTATATGCAACCATGAGTGAAGAAATCAAAGCGGCTGAGGGGAAAGAAGAGTCCTTCGAGGAATTGCTGAATCAGTCTTTTAAAACTTTAAATACAGGAGAGAAGGTAACCGGCATTGTCACGGCCATCACTCCCACTGAGGTGCAGGTGGACGTGGGCGCTAAGCAGGCTGCTTATATCAAGCTGAGCGAACTGTCTGACGATCCCAATGCCAAGCCCGAGGACATCGTACATATCGGCGATGAAATCGAGACGTACATCGTGCGTGTCAATGACATCGAGGGATATGCCGAGCTCTCCAAAAAGCGTCTGGACACGGTCAAGGTGTGGGAGAACATCGAGAAGGCCGTGGAGGAGAAGACGATTCTTGAAGGCGTTGTCACCGAGGAGAACAAGGGCGGTATCGTGGTTTCCGTCAAGGGCGTCCGCGTATTCGTTCCCGCTTCCCAGAGCGGTCTGCCCCGCGGGGCTGAGCTGTCCGCGCTGCTCAAGCAGAAGGTGCAGCTGCGCATCACTGAGGTGAACCGCGCCCGCCGCCGCGTGGTCGGTTCCATCCGCGCCGTCCAGCAGGAGGCCCGTCAGGCCGCTGCCACGGCTGTGTGGGAGTCCATCGAGGTGGGCAAGCATTATACCGGCACCGTCAAGTCCATGACCTCTTACGGCGTCTTTGTGGACATCGGCGGCGTGGACGGCATGGTCCATATCTCCGAACTGAGCTGGAGCCGCATCAAGAACCCTGCGGAGGTGGTTTCTGTCGGCGACACCCTGGAGGTCTATGTCATCTCCTTTGACGCGGAAAAGAAGAAGATTTCCCTGGGCGTCAAGGATCGTACCTTGGATCCCTGGAAGCAGTTCATGGACACCTATCAGGTGGGCGACGTGGCGTCCGTCAAGATCGTCAAGCTGATGACCTTCGGTGCCTTTGCCGAGGTGGTTCCCGGTGTGGACGGCCTGATCCACATCTCCCAGATCGCCGACCGCCGCATCGACAAGCCCGGCGATGTGCTGAGCGAGGGCCAGGTGGTGGATGCCAAGGTCACCGCTGTGGATGAGGAGAAGCAGAAGATTTCCCTGTCCATCCGCGCCCTGCTGGAGCCCCAGTCCGTTCCCGCTGACGACGAGGAGAACGAGGCGGAATAACACAAGTTACAAAAAGAGGCAGATGAGTTTCGTCTGCCTCTTTTTTCTATGCGCGCGATTCTGAATTGCATTTCCCATTGGGCTATGTTATTATATTATCAATCATGGCAAGGAAGAAAATACCTTGATCCAATCAGGGATTGAACAGACAGGGAGGAGCAGTTTCACATGAGCTATGCGGAAGAATATGCAAAAAAGCTGACCACAGCCGATCAGGCGGTGCGGGTCGTCAAATCTGGAGATTGGGTGGACTACGGCTGGTGCACCGGACATCCCCGGGTGCTGGACCAGGCGCTGGCAAAGCGCGCCGGGGAGCTGACAGACGTCAAGGTCCGCGGCGGCATCTGCCTGTGGAAGCCGGCCATCGCCGAGGTGCCCGACGCGGCGGAGCACTTTACCTGGAACTCCTGGCATATGAGCGGCATTGAGCGCAAGATGATCGCTGAGGGAATCGCTTTCTACGCCCCCATCCGTTACTCCGAGCTGCCCCGGTATTACCGGGAGCACATCGTCCATGATGACGTGGCCATGTTCCAGGTTGCGCCGATGGATGAGCACGGGTACTTTAATTTCGGCCCCAACGCCTCCCACATGAAGGCAGTCTGTGAGACCTCCAAAGTGGTGATTGTGGAAGTCAATCAGAACATGCCCCGCTGCTGCGGCGGAATGGAGGAGTGCGTCCACATCAGCGACGTGGACATGATCGTGGAGGGCAACAACGATCCCATGGGCATCCTGTCTGGCGGAGGAGTCCCCACGGAGGTGGACGCTGCCGTGGCCAAGCTGATCGTGGAGGAGATTCCCAACGGTGCCTGTCTCCAGCTGGGAATCGGCGGCATGCCCAACACAGTGGGCAGCATGATCGCGGAGTCCGACCTGAAGGACCTGGGCGTACATACGGAGATGTATGTGGATGCCTTTGTGGATATTGCCAAAGCCGGCAAGATCAACGGCTCCAGGAAGAACATCGACAGAGGCCGCCAGACCTACGGCTTCGGCGCCGGAACCCAGAAGCTCTACGACTACCTTCATGAAAACCCTGAGCTGATGAGCGCGCCGGTCAGCTACACCAACGACATCCGCTCCATCTCCGAGCTGGATAACTTCATCTCCATCAACAACGCGGTGGATGTGGACCTCTTCGGCCAGATCAACGCGGAGTCTGCCGGAGTCAAGCACATCAGCGGAGCGGGCGGACAGCTGGACTTTGTCCTGGGTGCCTACCTCTCCAAGGGCGGCAAGAGCTTCATCTGCTGCTCCTCCACCTTTACAGACAAGAAGACGGGCAAGCTGGTCTCCCGCATCCGTCCCACCCTCTCCATCGGCTCCATTGTCACGGATACCCGGACCAATGTCCACTATCTGGTGACGGAGTACGGCAAGGTCTGCCTGAAGGGCCTGTCCACCTGGGAGCGGGCAGAAGCCATCATCAGCATCGCGCACCCGGATTTCCGGGATGAGCTGATTGCCCAGGCCGAAGCCATGCGCATCTGGCGTGCAAGCAACAAGCGCTGATTGCTCCAAAATAAGGGAAGGCGGAAAGACCGCCTTCCCTTATTTGATGGAAAAAAAGAGGAATTCTATTGTAAAGGGCGGAAATTGCCTGTATAATGTGAGATAGAAGTGTAAAATGGAGGGAATGGGGCAAGGAAGGAGCGCATATATGTTTTGCGTAGGGGATTATGTGGTTCACCCCATGCACGGAGCCGGTGTCATCAGCGACATTGTGCACGAACGGATCAACGGGACGAGCCGGGAGTACTATGTCTTTGAGATGCCTGTGGGCGGGCTGCTCCTGAAAATCCCTGTCTCCAACAGCCCCGCCATTGGAATCCGCGCCGTTGTGGGACGGGCCGAGGCGGAGGCGCTTTTGCGTGCCATTCCCGCCCTGGAAGTGAAGGAGCCCTCCAACTGGAACCACCGGTATCGGGAGAATATGGAACGCCTGAAGTCCGGCGACCTCTATGAGGTGGCCAGGGTGATCAAGGGACTGATGCAGCGGGAGAGCGTCCACCGGCTCTCTACCGGCGAACGGAAGATGTTGCACAGCGCCAAGCAGATTCTGATTTCGGAGATCGTGTTGACCGAAGGGTGCGGCTACCAGGAGGTAGAGGACCGAATCAACCAGGCGATGACGACTGAGGAGCCATAGTGATGAAATCGTTTTTCAAAAAATTCCGGGACGCCCAGCGCCCCTTCTGCACCATGATTGTTGCCGCTGCCGGCGCCTCTTCTCGAATGGGCGGCGGCAACAAGCTGTTTATGCCCATAGACGGGATCCCGGTGCTGGCCAGGACCCTTTTGGCCGTCGACCAGGTGTCGCTTGTGGATGAAATCCTCATTGCTGCCCGGGAGGAGGACATCCTGACCATTTCCGACCTCTGCAAGACTTTTGGGATATCCAAACCGGTCAAAGTGGTGCGGGGCGGAGAGAGCAGGGAGGAGTCCGTTTATCTGGCAGCGATAGAGGCGGATTCCCGAGCCGGGCTGATTGCCGTTCAGGACGGAGACCGGCCGCTGGTGACGCCGGAGCTGATCGCCGAGGTGGTGCGTAAAGCTGCCGCTACTGCCGCCGCCGCCCCTGCCGTGGCGGTAAAGGACACCATCAAAGTGGCGCAAGAGGGCGTTGTGGTGGATACGCCCCAGCGGGAGACCCTCTATGCGGTGCAGACGCCCCAGGTCTTTGACGCGGATCTGCTGCGGGCCGCGCTCCAGTCGGCCCTCCAGTCCGGCGCGGAGCTTACCGACGACTGTTCCGCGGTGGAGCGCATGGGAAAGCAGGTCTTTCTCACAGAGGGCGATCCGGAGAACCTCAAGATCACCACTCCGGTGGATTTGACCATTGCAGAGGCAATAATACAGGAGCGGGAGGAATCGTGATGACCGGTTTGCGGATTGGGCAGGGATATGACGTTCACCGGCTGGAAGCGGGTCGGAAACTGATCTTGGGCGGGGTGGCTGTCCCCTATGAGAAGGGGCTTTTGGGCCACTCCGACGCTGACGTGCTGCTCCACGCTCTGATGGATGCGCTGCTGGGCGCAGCAGGGCTGGGGGATATTGGATCGCATTTTCCAGACACAGACCCGCAGTACGCAGGAGCCTCCAGTTTGCTGCTGCTGATCCGGGTGGGACAAAAGCTCCGGGATGCGGGGTACGTTTTGGTCAACGCGGATGTGACGCTGCTGGCCCAGGCGCCGAAGATCGTCCCCTACCGTCAGGCCATGGCGGAGAACATCGCGGTCGCCTTGGGCGTGGAGCTGGATCAGATCAACGTCAAGGCCACAACGGAGGAGGGGCTGGGCTTTACGGGAGATGGCTCCGGTATGGCAGCCCACGCCATTGTGCTGGTAGAAAAAAAGAAGTGAGAGCGTGCCGATTCCGGCACGCTCTTTTCATTTGGGCATACACTGAGTTGAGAGGGGGAGTGAGTTTTGGAATACTACCTGATCATCGCCCGCTCCATCACCTATGCCCAGCGAATGAGCAGGGTGCTGGAACGGATCGGCATCCGCGCCCAGATTTTTCGGGCGCCTGTGGGTCTGACCGACCGGGGATGCAGCTATGCCCTGCGCCTGCGCACAGAGCATCTGGCACCTGCGCTGCGTGCGCTGCACGAGGCGGGACTGAATCCGATCCAAGTTTTTTTATTCCAGCAGGGAGAATATCACGAATTAGAGCCGAGGTAAGGCTATGATCTATTTTGACAGCGCAGCCACCACATTTCAGAAGCCCGCTGCGGTCCGGGACGCCATGGCCCGGGCCATGGCGACAATGAGTTCCCCGGGAAGGGGAAACTATCCCGCCGCCCAGACGGCAGCGGAAACTGCATTTGAATGCCGCAGCGAGCTTGCGGAGCTGTTCCATGCGGAATCGCCGGAGCAGGTTATTTTTACCTCAAATGCCACCCATGGACTGAATATTGCGATCAAAACACTGGTGAAGCCGGGCAGCCATGTGGTGATCTCCGGCTATGAACACAACGCGGTCACCCGCCCCCTGAGCGCAATTCCAAATGTTCGCGTCACGGTAGCGGCCAGCCCCCTCTTTCAACAGAAAGCGGCGCTGAGCGCTTTTGAGCGGGCCATTTCTTCCGATGTGGATGCGGTGATCTGCAACCATGTCTCTAACGTCTTCGGATGCGTCCTTCCGCTGGAGGGAATCGCCGCTCTTTGCCGAAGCCGCAATGTCCCCCTGATCGTGGATGCGTCCCAGAGCGCCGGCGTGCTGCCTCTGGACCTCATGTCTCTTCAGGCAGCCTTCATCGCCATGCCGGGACACAAGGGGCTCTATGGGCCTCAGGGCACCGGCGTCCTGCTCTGCAACCACAGTGCGACCCCTCTTATGGAGGGCGGTACCGGCAGCCTTTCAGTGCAGCAGGAGATGCCGGATTTTCTGCCGGACCGGCTGGAGGCCGGAACCCACAACATGCCAGGGATCGCAGGGCTTCTGGAAGGAGTACGCTTTGTGCGCTCCCGGTCGCCGGAGGTCATCTGCCAGCATGAGAGAGAGCTGACCCAGGCCGCGGCGGTGGCAATGCGCCGGATTCCGGGAATCCGTGTATTTGCCGAGCCGGATCTGCGCAATCAGGTGGGGGTTCTCTCTTTCCTGATGGCCAACCGGGACGTGGAATCGGTGGGCGAGGCCCTTGCAAACAGCGGTATAGCAGTCCGGGCGGGCTTCCACTGCGCTCCGCTTGCCCATCAGACGGCGGGCACGCTGCAAAGCGGAACCGTCCGCTTAAGTTTTTCCGCATTTAACTCCAGACAGGAAATCAGCAGATTCCTGCAACTTTTGCGCACGATTTGATTTCTTTTGTGGTATTTGTAGAAAAAATGTAGAAATATGAACCAAAGTTCACAATTTTCAGACTGGTAATCCTTGCAATTAGCCAGTATTTTTTATATAATAAGTGTTACTAATTGCCTGAGAGGATGCCGACATGGAAATGATCACAAATTTGCTCGCCGTTGTCGTCAGATTCCTGATGACGATCAAGATTGCGGATATCCTGGACATTACCATTATGGCGTACCTGGTCTACCAGCTCCTGAAGCTGGTCAAGAGCACAAAGGCCGCCAGTCTGCTCAAGGGCCTGCTGGTATTTTTGATGGCGCTGTGGCTCTCTACCATCTTCAAGCTGAACGGCATCAACTTCATTTTAAACCGTATGATGGAGCTTGGTATTCTGGCTCTGATCATCCTGTTTCAGCCGGAGATCCGGCGTATCCTGGAGCAGGTGGGCAGCAGCCGCTTCGCCGGCTTTGGCCTTTTTTCCAAGGAGCAGAAAGCGGGCACTATGGAGCACGCCATCGGTCAGACTGTGCTGGCCTGTACGGAGATGTCCAAGAGCCGTACCGGCGTATTGATTGTGTTTGAACGGGAAATCCTCTTGGATGACCTGGTCCGCAGCGGCACGGTGCTGGATGCGGCCGTGTCCAACGAGCTTTTGAAGAATATCTTTTTCGTCAAGGCACCTATGCATGACGGCGCCGTCATCATCCGGCAGGGCCGGGTGCTGGGCGCCGGCTGCATGCTGCCGCTTTCCAAAAACGTCAATCTGAGCCGCGATTTGGGCATGCGCCACAGGGCGGGCATCGGCATGAGCGAGAACTCCGATGCGGTGGTGGTGATTGTCTCTGAGGAGACGGGTTCCATCTCCGTGGCCATCGGCGGCATGCTGAAACGGCACCTGATGCCGGAGACGCTGGAAAACCTCCTGCGGAACGAGTTGCTTCCGCAGGAGAGTGCCGAGACGGACAAGCGCAAGATTCGCCTGTTCCGCAGGAAGGATGGTGGCAGCGATGATGGAGAATAAAAAGAGCAAGGCGTTTTTGATCGTCATTTCCGCTTTGGTCGCGTTCGGCGTCTGGCTCTATGTGGACAGCGCAAAGGGGATCAAAGTCACCACCTATGCAAATGACATCCCGGTGGAGTTTGTGGGGGAGAACACCATCCTTGCAGACCGGGGGCTGATGCTTCTGACCGGCTCCACCGACACGACGGTCACGCTGCGGCTCCGGGCCGAGCGTACGGTGATCGCCAGGCTGGATACGAAAAAAGTCAGAATCCGGGTAGACCTTTCCAGCGTCACCGCGGTGGGAAAACAGTCCCTGGGATACCGTGTCATCTATCCGGAAGGCATATCCAGCAACGAGGTCACCGTGGAGTACGCCAGCACCACCTCCATTACGGTCAACATCGGGGAGCTCTATAAAAAGTCCGTGGAAATCCGCTGTGAGAGGACCGGCAATCTTCCTGAGGGATATCTGGCCGGAGAGGTGTCCTTTGCCCCGGAAACCCTTGAAATCCGAGGGCAGCAGGCGGACATCGAGCGCATCAGCTATGCAAAGGTGGTCCTGGACATTGACAACGCCACGGAGACTGTGGTGAAAAACCTGCCCTTTGCCCTCTATGACTACAACGACCAGCTGGTGGAGGATGAGGACATCCATGCCATGAGCGACTTCATCCAGGTGACCATGCCCATCCAGGTCATCAAGGAACTGCCGCTGAACGTCAGCTTTGAGGAGTCGCCCGGCTCCAGTCTGAGCAATGTGAACTACAGCATTACGCCGGAGTCTATCACCGTCTCCGGCAACCCATCCATCCTTGAGAGCGTGGACTCTTTGCTGCTTGGCTCTATTTCTCTTGCGGAGTTGGACAACTCCGCCACGTATCACTATACCATTACGCTGCCGGACGGCTGCGCAAATCTCAGCGGAGTCTCCACCGCCACGGTGGTGGTTGCCTTTAAGGATATCTCCAATTTCAACGTTACCACCACCAACATCGGTGTGGAAAACGGGCCGGAGGATCGGATCGCCTCTATCCTCACCGGAGAGATGACGGTCACGCTGCGAGGCACCACCGAGGATCTGGCGACAATTACACCGGACAAGGTCCGGGTGGTGGGCGACCTCACCGACGTCAGTTCGGCGGACGGAAGCTATACGGTGCCCGCTACCGTGTACGTGAACACGGACCGGGACGTGGGCGTTCTGGGCACGTACCAGATACAGGTGACCATCAGCCAGACGGCGGATAACCCGGAAGACGATACTACAGAGTAGGAGTTTCAGCATGACGCAGGTTGCGACAATCGAAAAAATCATCGACAGCACACACGCCCAGATCGCCGTCCCAAGAAAGTCCGCCTGCGGACACGACTGTGAGGAATGCGCCGGCTGCGGCGCCTCCGGTATGGTGGTGCGCGCCGTGGCACGGAACCAGATCGGGGCCGGGGTGGGAGATAAGGTCGTGGTGCAAAGCAGCACCAAAAAGACGCTGCGCATTGCGCTTTTGGTCTATATGCTCCCGCTGGCGCTGTTTCTGGTTGGCTATTTTGCATCGGAGGCCCTGGGGGCGGAGGCTGTGCGCTATGCCGTCGCCATCGCGTCCTTCTTCCTTGGCGTGCTGCCGGCGGTGGCCTATGACCGCCGGGTCCGCAAGAGCGGAGAGCTGACCTTTGAGATCGTCCGGCTTTTCTGATGTTCGGCTATGTGCTGCCGGCGCTGGGCGAGCTGCCGGAGGAGGAGAAGCTGCGGTTCCGATCCGTATACTGCGGTCTCTGCCATACGCTTGGCAGGCGCTATGGGATCCTCTCCCGCTTTATTCTCAATTATGACTTTACCTTTTTGGCGGTGCTGCTCTCGGAGAATCAGGAGTCTCCCTGCCAGGCGTGCAGGTGTCTGGCCAGCCCTTTTAAAAGAAGGTCTGTGATGGAAAGCACGCCGGCGCTGGAACTGGCGGCGGACGAGAGCGTGATTCTGACCTGGTGGCAGCTGCGCGACGGCGTGGCGGACCATGGGTTTTTCAAGGGGCTAAAATACCGGCTGCTCTCTCTTCTGCTGCGCCGGGCCTATCGCAAGGCCAAAAAGCTCCGGCCGGAATTTGACCGTTCCACCCGGGAACAGCTTCAGATTCTTTCGAATTTGGAACGGGAGCGTTGTCCGTCTATGGACCGGGCGGCGGATGCCTTTGCCGTGCTGCTCTCCGGTGCGGCGCAGGAGGTCCCGGAGGAGGGGCGCAGGCGCGTTTTGCGGGAAATGCTCTATCATCTGGGGCGATGGATCTATCTCATTGACGCGGCAGATGACTTAAAGCGGGACTTTCAGGACGGCAGCTACAACCCGCTGATTTACCGCTACGGCCTGACGGAGGGGTGTCTTGAAGCGGACAGCCGCCGCGATTTTTCCATAACCCTGGACCACTCCATCCGGCTGATGGCCTCCGCCTCGGCGCTGTGGGACTTCGGATGTTGGTCGGCGATTATCGAAAGTACGGTTACCCGCAGCCTCTTTTATGTGGGCGGCGCGGTGCTGGACGGATCTTTCCGAAAAAAGAGAAAAAAGGAGACACCATGAACGACCCGTACAAAGTACTGAATGTTTCCCGTGACGCCACAGATGCGGAAATCAAAAAAGCATATCTGGCCCTTGCCCGCAAATACCATCCGGACAACTACCATGAAAGTCCGCTGGCTGATCTGGCCCAGGAGAAGATGAAGGAAATCAACGGCGCCTATGAGCAGATCACCAAGGAGCGCAGCGGCCGGGGCGGCGGCTCTTCCTCCTATGGGTACGGCGGCGGATATGGCTATGGCGGTTACGGCGGCTCCACCGCGGGGCAGGCCTATCAGGGCGCCTCTATTTTCCAACAGGTGCGCATCGCCATCAACCAAGGCGATTTCAGCCGGGCGGAGGGACTTCTTGGCGCCATCGACGACCACAACGGGGAGTGGAATTTTCTCAAGGGCACCATCTGCCTGCGCCGGGGTTGGCTGGATGAGGCGAAGCGGTATTTTCAGACGGCCTGCCAGATGGATCCGGGCAATCAGGAGTACCGCAACGCGCTGAACTATATGGAAAACGGAGGGCAGACCGCTTATCATCAGGGAGGCTCTTTCTCCACGGAGAGCTGCGTGGGCAACGATCTGTGCAGCCGGCTCTGCTGTGCGTATCTACTTTGCAATGGCTGCGGCTATGGCGGAATTCGGTTCTGCTGTATATAAAGGGAGGGAATGAGATTGATCAAAAGCATGACTGGCTATGGACGGGCCAGGCAGACAAGAAATCAGCGGGATATCACGGTGGAAGTGCGTTCCGTCAACAACAGATATCTGGACTGCACGGTGAAAATGCCCCGTATTTATACATTCGCCGAGGATGCGATCCGGTCCCGGGTGCAAAAGGCCATCTCCCGCGGTAAGGTGGACGTTTACATTTCCGTGGACGCGACCGCCGCGGATACGGCGGTGGTCAGCGTGAACCGGGATTTGGCCGCCGGGTATTTCCGCGCCTTGAAAGAGCTTCAGGACGCATTTCACCTGGAGGGCGAGCTCTCAAGCGCGGTTTTGGCAAAGTTTCCGGATGTGCTGAGCGTCACAAAGGCCGACGAGGATATGGAGACTGTCACGGAGGATATATGCGCCGTGCTGAACGAGGCGCTGGAGTCCTACAACGTCATGCGGGCAACAGAGGGAGAAAAGCTTGCTGCGGATATCGGCGGGCGGCTTGGAAACATCGAAGCGCTGACGGCCCGGGTGGAGGAGCGTTCTCCCCAGACAGTGGCCGAGTACCGGCAGAAGCTGACCGCCCGGATGCAGGAGGTTCTTCAAAACACCAACATCGACGAACAGCGCATTCTCACTGAGGCGGCGATTTACGCCGACAAGATCGCGGTGGATGAAGAGACTGTCCGGCTGCGCAGCCATGTGTCCCAGCTGCGGGATATGCTTCTTTCCGATGAGCCCATGGGCAGGAAAATGGACTTTTTGATCCAGGAGGTCAATCGGGAGTCCAACACCGTTGGCTCCAAGTGCAACGACATCGCCATCGCACAGGTGGTGGTTTCCCTGAAAGCGGAAGTGGAAAAGATCCGCGAACAGGTACAGAACATCGAATAGGGACAAAGTCATGAAACTGATCAATATCGGCTTTGGCAATCTCATTTCCGCAGAGCGCCTGGTGGCGGTGGTGGGTCCGGAATCGGCTCCCATCAAGCGGATGATCCAGGAGTCCCGGGAGCGGGGCATGCTGATCGACGCCACCTATGGGCGGAAAACCGCCTCGATTTTTATTATGGACAGCGACCACGTGATCCTCTCCGCAATAGCGCCGGAGAAGCTTTCCGGGCGGCTGGACATCCTCAACGATGAGGATTGATTTGACATAGCTGCGCAAGGCAGCGGAATAGGAACGGTGATTCAATGCGCAGTGGAAGAACCTTTATCATTTCCGGTCCGTCCGGGGTGGGCAAGAGCACGGTGCTGAACGCGCTGCTGGCAAAGCACACGGATCTGGCTTTTTCGGTATCCGCCACCACACGCAATCCGCGTCCGGGTGAGCAGAACGGCGTCCACTATCACTTCATCAGCGTGGACCAGTTCCGCGAGATGATCGCCCGGCATGAGCTGCTGGAATATGCGGAGTACGTGGGAAATTTCTATGGGACCCCCAAGCAGTTTGTGGACGACAATATGGCCCGCGGCCGGGATGTGATTCTTGACATCGAGGTGCAGGGCGCCACCCAGGTCCACACGCTCCGCCCGGAGACTGTGCGGATTTTTATCGCCCCGCCCTCCTGGGACGAGTTGGAGCGGCGTCTGTCTGGCCGGGGAACCGACAGCCCGGAGAAAATTCAGAAGCGTCTGGTCCGGGCAAAAGTGGAATTCCAAATGGCGCATACGTATGACTATTTTGTCATCAATGATACTGTGGACGGCGCGGTCCGGGAGCTGGAGGCGATCTTGGTCGCGGAACACTGCCGTCCAACAGAGCGGATGGAAATGATCAACGGCTGAAACGATTCTTTTTTGGGAAAACTGACAGCAGAAAAATAACAGCCAGCAACTGGCAGAATGGAAGATGATTGATATGATGCTTTATCCTGCAATGAACAAGCTGAACGCCTATATCCCCAACCGGTACATGCTGGTCAACGTGGTGGCCCGCCGCGCCCGCCAGCTGGCGGCAGCCGCGGAGCAGACCGGGGAGCACCTGAAGGAAAAGCCTGTGACCATGGCGCTTCACGAGGTGGCCGAGGGCAAGATGGACGCCAATAAGATCGACACGCAGATCAACGAGGACTGATTCGTTCGGAGGGCTGAGATGGAGACCGCAAACATTGCAAAATTGGCGGTTGCCGCCGCGCCCTACGCCATCGACAAGCCCTATGACTATCTGATCCCGGAGGGGATGGAGGTTTCGGTGGGCGTCCGCGTCAGCGTCCCCTTCGGGCGGGGCAACCGCCGTTCGGAGGGGGTGGTTCTGGCCGTTGGAGAAGGGGAGAAGCTCCCGGGCCTCAAGCAGATCCTGAGCGTGCTGGACCGGGAGAGTGTGCTGGACCGGCAGGACATCGATCTGGCGCTGTGGATGCGCCAGCGGTATTTCTGTACCTTGTACGACGCATTGAAGACCATTTTGCCCGCCGGCCTATGGTATCAGTTCAGGGAGGTCTGCCGCCTTGCGCCGGGGATCGACCGCACCGCCGCCTGTGCGGACGCACAGGAGGCTCCTGCCTGCGCCGAGGTGATGCGGCTGCTCTTTGCAAAGGGCGGCTCAGTGGAGCTGAGCGAGCTGAAAAGCGCCTGCGGCGAGGAGTGTGTAAACGCACTGAAGACGCTTGCCGGAAAGGGCCTCATTTTTTGCGAATCCCGCGCTCAACGGAAGATCGGAGACAAAACCCGCCGCATGGTGGAGCTTGCGCTCAGCGCCGAGGAGGCTATGGAGATCGCGGAGTCCCGTCGGCGAGCCGCGCCTGTGCGCTATGAGGCAATCCGGCTGCTGTGCACCGTGGGCCGCATCTGCGCATCTGAGCTGTGCTATTTTACCGGCGCTTCCTCCCAGACGCTCCGGGCCCTGGAAAAGGCGGGCGTGGTGCGTTTTTTTCAGGAGGAGACGCTGCGGGTGCCGGAGATAAAGCAAAGCGGAGAAGCCGCGCCCATTGTCCTCAATGAGGAGCAGGAAGCGGCCTACTGCGGCCTTCTTTCCCTGATGGAAAGCGGCCGGGCGGAGGCCGCGCTGCTGCACGGTGTCACCGGAAGCGGAAAAACCCAAGTTTATATTCGCCTGGTTCAGGAGGCCCTGCGCAGAGGGAAAAACGCCATCGTCCTTGTTCCGGAGATTATCCTGACCCCTCAGATGATGGATAAGTTCTCCTCCTGTTTCGGCGTGGAAGTCGCCATGCTCCACAGCGGCTTGCGCCTCAGTGAGCGCTATGACCAGTGGAAACGCATCCGGCGCCAAGAGGTGCGGGTGGTGCTTGGTACTCGGTCGGCCATCTTTGCGCCGCTGCGGAACCTGGGCCTCATTGTGATGGATGAAGAGCAGGAGAGCAGCTACCAGTCTGAAAATCCGCCCCGCTACCACACCCGGGATGTGGCCAAATTCCGCTGTGCCCAAGACGGGGCGCTGCTGCTGTTAGGTTCGGCCACCCCGTCGGTGGAGTCCGCCCACTGGGCCAGGGAGGGCGTGTACCATCCCTTCTTCCTGCGCCGCAGGTACAATGAAAAAAGCCTGCCCCGGGTAATGCTGGCCGATTTAAAGGACGAGGTGCGCTCGGGAAACTCCGGAGTCATCAGCTCTCTGCTCCGCCGGGAGATTGAGCAGAACCTTCAGCGCCGCGAGCAGAGCATCCTCTTTCTCAACCGCCGGGGCAACAGCCGCATGCTCCTTTGTGGGGAATGCGGCTTTGTGCCGGAGTGCCCCCGGTGCAGCACGGCGCTGACCTACCACTCCGCCAACGGACGGCTGATGTGCCACTACTGCGGCCACTCGGAAAAAGCCAACGAGGCCTGCCCCATGTGCGGCGGCATTATGAAGCGGGTGGGCGTGGGGACCCAGAAGGTGGAGGAGGAGCTTCGCACCCTTTTTCCAGGCATCCAGCTTTTGCGTATGGACGCCGACACTGCCTCCGGAGAGCATGAGGCGCTGCTCTCCCGCTTTGAACGGGAAAAGATACCAATTCTCCTTGGCACTCAGATGGTGGCCAAGGGCCTTGATTTTGAAAACGTGACGCTGGTGGGCGTGCTGGCCGCCGACCTTTCCCTCTATGTGGACAACTACCACGCGGCGGAGCGGACCTTCAGCCTGCTGACCCAGGTGGTGGGCCGGGCCGGCCGGGGAGAGAAGAGCGGCCGGGCGGTCATTCAGACCTATACGCCGGGGAATGAGGTCATTGTCAGCGCGGCGGAGCAGGACTACGACCGCTTTTTTGAAAGTGAAATCCGTATGCGGAGAATACGGCGCTATCCGCCTTTCGCGGACCTCTTTACCTGCACCATCTCCGGAACGGATGAAACGGCGGTCCTCCGTGCGGCGGTCCGGCTGCGGGAGGAGTTGAGGCTTGAGGCGCAGAAGGAGCCCTTTTGCCGCAGCGATCCGGAGGTTCTCGGACCGGCGCCGGCGCCGGTGGTGAAGGTGGACAACCGCTACCGGTATCGAATCCTGTGGGTGGGGAAAAATGATAAGGACACCCGCGCGCTCCTGTCCTACACATTGAAAAAATTTGCGTCGGACCGGCAAAACCGCGGCATCAGCATATTTGTGGACTGCAACGCATTGGAATAAAGAAAGGGACATCAGTATGGCTTTGAGAAAGATTGTGGAAAAGGGTGACGAGTGCCTGAACAAGGTCTGCCGCCCGGTGACAGACTTCAACCAGAGGCTGCACACCCTGTTGGATGATATGGCTGAGACGCTGCACGATGCCAATGGCGCAGGCCTGGCGGCCCCGCAGGTGGGTGTTCTGCGTCGGGTCTGCATCGTGATTGACGATGAAGGTGAGGTCATTGAGCTAATCAACCCGGAGATTGTCTCCAGCAGCGGCGAACAGACCGGCTTGGAGGGCTGTCTCAGCGTCCCCGGCAAGTGGGGCATCGTGACCCGGCCCAATGTGGTCCGGGTGCGCGCCTGTGATAGAAACGGCTCCTTGTTTGAAACGGAAGGGGAGGGGCTGACCGCCCGGGCGTTTTGCCATGAGATAGAGCACCTGGACGGCCACATGTTTACGGAGCATGTGGACCACTTCCTGACAGACGAAGAACTGCAGGAATATCTGGAAGAAGAGGAAGCGGACGAATGAGAATTCTGTTCATGGGGACCCCGGAGTTTGCAGTGGCATCCCTGCGCCGCCTTGTGGAGGATGGGCACGAGATCTGCGGCGTGTTCACCCAGCCTGACAAGCCTAAAAACCGGGGGATGAAAATGACCTTTTCCCCGGTGAAGGAGTATGCGGTTTCTCAGGACCTCCCGGTCTATCAGCCTCTGAAAATGAAGGACGGCACGGCGCTGGAAACCGTGCGGGAGCTGAAGCCCGAACTCATTGTGGTGGCGGCATACGGCAGGATTCTGCCGGAGGATATCCTGAATGTGCCTCCCTTTGGCTCCATCAATGTCCACTCATCGCTGCTGCCCAAGTACCGGGGAGCGGCGCCCATCAACTGGGCCATTCTGAACGGAGAGGAGGAGACCGGCGTATCCATCATGTATATGGCCAGGGAATTGGATGCCGGTGATGTGATCTCCCAGGTTTCCACGCCCATTGGACCTGAGGAAAACGCCCAGGAGCTGACCGCACGGCTGGCTGAACTGGGGGCGGAAGCACTCTCCAGTGCGGTGGATGCCTTGAAAAACGGCACGGCCCGGCGCACGCCTCAGAATCATTCCGCCTTCACCTACGCGCCCATGCTCTCCCGGGAGCTCTCTCCCGTGGACTGGAGCCGGAGCAGCGGGCAGATCATCAACCAGATCCGTGGTCTGATTCCCTGGCCCTGCGCGGTGGCCCAGATCGGGGAGACAAAGTTCAAGCTGTTTCAGGCCGCGGCGGGCGGCGATACCGCCTCCGCTCCCGGCACGGTGCTGTCCGCCGGAAAGATGGGGATTGAAATCGCCTGCGGAGACGGGAAAAGCCTTTTGATCCGGGAGCTGCAGGCCGAGGGCGGCAAGCGGATGGCTGCCGCCGACTATCTGAGAGGACATCCTCTCAATGTTTGAGTGAGGGTTTATGTATCACGACTATGCCTATTTCTTTGCCCAGAACGTCTACTGGGTTTTGCTGGTTCCTGTGCTGATTCTGTCCCTCTGGGCCCAGGCCCAGGTTTCCGGCTCCTTCCGGCGCTACAGCGCGCGCAACAACAGCCGCCGCCTCACCGGCGCGGAGGCCGCGGAGCGGGTGCTCCGGGCCCACGGGGTGATGGACGTGCCGGTGCGCTGCGTCCGGGGCGAGCTGACCGACCACTATGACCCAAGGGACAACACCATCTATCTCTCGGAATCCGTGTTCAACGCTCCGACCATTGCGGCGGTGGGCGTTGCGGCCCATGAGGCCGGCCATGCGGTACAGTATGCGGAGGGGTATGCCCTGGTCCGGCTGCGCCAGGCCATTGTCCCGGCCACCAGAATCGGCTCCCAGTTTTCCTTTATTCTTTTGTTTGTGGGGCTTCTTCTCTACAGCCAGCCCTTTTTCCTCATCGGTATTGTGCTCTTCTCCCTGACCACGCTCTTTCAGCTGGTCACGCTGCCTGTGGAGTTCAACGCTTCCCGCCGGGCCATTGAGACCATTGAAGGGGAACGCCTGTTAGATGAAGAGGAGATCGGCGGAGCGAAAAAGGTCCTTCGGGCCGCGGCTCTCACATATGTGGCCGCGCTGCTGATGTCTTTGCTGCAGCTGCTGCGCTATTTGCTGATTTTTCTCAGCCGCGGCGGAGGAAGCCGGAGGGGAGGAGGAAGCCGATGAGGGCCTCCGCCCGTGAGACGGCCCTTCAGGTGCTGACCGCCTGCCGCCAGGGCGGTGCGTGGGCCGACGGCGCGCTGAAAAGCGCCATTGGCAAAGACCGGCTCGCCGGCCCTGACGCCAAGCTGGCCACCCATATTGTCTATGGTGTGATGCAGAACCGGATTCTCCTGGACAGGTATGTTGGCCTCTGCTGCTCCCAAAGACCGGAACAGCTGGAGCCGCTGCTTCTGGATATCCTCCGCATCGGGGCCTACCAGATTCTCTTCCTGGACCGGATTCCGGACAGCGCGGCGGTGAACGAATCCGTGGAACTGGCCAAGGCCCACGGGAAAGCGCGGGCCTCCGGTCTGGTCAACGCCGTACTGCGGAAGATTTCCCGGGAAAAGGACAGGCCCGTGGAGCTGCCCGCGGCTCAGGAAGAGCGGCTGAGCATCTGCTACAGCCACCCCAGGTGGCTGGTGGAGCGGCTGATCGCGCTCTTGGGGGCGGAAGAGGCGGAAGCCTTTTTAAAGGAAAATAACCGTCCCGCCCCGTTGACTGTACAGGTCAATACGCTGAAGACCTCCGTGGAGGAGCTGATGGGCGCTCTGAGGGCGGAAGGCGTGGAGTCGGAACGCCACCCTTGGCTTTCTGACTGCCTCATCCTCTCCGGGACAGGGAATCTGGCGTCTTTGACCGCCTTTGCTGACGGGGGATTCTGGGTTCAGGATGCCGGTGCGAAGTTGGCGGTTCTGGCGGCCCGGCCCCACGGAACGGTAATCGACGTCTGCGCCGCTCCCGGCGGAAAATCCTTTGCCGCCGCTTCTTTGATGAATGGAGAGGGGCATATCTTCTCCTGCGATATCCACGCCCACAAGCTGAAGCTGATGGAGGCCGGGGCAAAGCGCCTTGGCATTGAGAATATGGAGCCTATGCTGCAGGACGGACGGGTGCTCAGGGAGGACTGGCTGGAAGCTGCGGACACTGTTCTGGTGGACGTGCCCTGCTCCGGCCTGGGGATCATCCGCAAAAAGCCGGACATCCGCTATAAAAACCCGGCGGACCTCTCCGGACTGCCCCAGATTCAGCGTGCCATCTTAGAGAACGCCGCCCGGTACGTAAATGTGGGCGGCACCCTGGTCTACTCCACCTGCACCATTCTTCCGGAGGAGAACGAACAGGTGACAGAAGGCTTTTTGAGAGACCATTCCCAATTTTCCAAGGAGCCGTTTTCACTGCCCCTGAGTCAATCGGAGACCGGGGAGCTGACCCTCTGGCCCCAGCGCCACGGGACCGACGGGTTTTACATCTGCCGTATGAGAAGGACTGACCATGATTGACATCAAATCCATGACGCTTGATGAGCTGACCGATTCGCTCCGGCAGCGGGGAGAGCCTGCCTTCCGGGGAAAGCAGGTGTTCACCTGGCTTCACCGGGGAGTCGCCTCCTTTGAGGAGATGACCAATCTCTCCAAAACGCTGCGGGAAAAGCTGAAGCAGGAGTATCTGCTCACTGTGCCCCAGGTGGCCAGGAAGCAGGTTTCGGCTCAGGACGGCACCATCAAATACCTCTGGGAGTTGGGGGACGGCAACTGCATCGAGTCCGTCCTGATGCAGTATCACCATGGGAACACTGTCTGTATCTCCTCCCAGGTCGGCTGCCGGATGGGATGCTCTTTCTGTGCATCCACAATTGCCGGCAAGGTAAGAGACTTAACACCATCTGAGCTGTTGGACCAGGTGATTTTCACGCAGAAGGACTCGGGTTTGAGCGTGTCCAACATCGTGCTGATGGGTATTGGTGAGCCGCTGGACAACCTGGACCGTGTGCTGCGGTTTTTGGAACTGGTCAACCACCCGGATGGGCTGAACATCGGGATGCGTCACATCTCTCTGTCCACCTGCGGGATCATCCCCGGCATTGACAGATTATCGGATTTGGGATTACAATTGACGTTATCGGTTTCCCTGCATGCGCCGGACAGCGGGACCCGTTCCCGGATCATGCCGGTGAACCGGGCGTATGATGTGGATCAGCTCTTTGACGCCTGCCACCGTTATTTCAAAAAGACGGGTCGGCGCATTTCCTTTGAATACGCCATGATCGACGGCGTCAACGACAGCGACTGGCAGGCGGACCTGATAGCCAAAAAGATTCGCGGTATGCCTGGGCATGTGAACCTGATTCCGCTCAACGACGTGGTGGAAAGCCCTTTGAAGCCCAGCCGGAGAATTGCCGCGTTTCAAAAGCGGCTGGAGTCCCATGGGATTACGGCAACTGTACGGCGCAGTTTGGGCGGCGACATCGACGCCTCTTGCGGGCAGCTCCGTAGAAAGGCCATGGAGGAGGAGCATCAACAATGAAAGTTTGGGGCATTACAGATGTGGGCCTGGTCCGAAAGGAAAACCAGGACGCCTATGCCATTGCGGAAGAGCCCACCACCATCTGTGTGGTCTGCGACGGAATGGGCGGGACCAACGGTGGACGGCTGGCCAGCAGCATCGCCGTGTCTACATACGTGGCGGAGCTGAAGAAGGTGCTGCGTGAGGACATGACGCCGGAACAGCTGCGGGAGGCGTCTTCCTACGCCGTATCCCTGGCCAACGACGAGGTGCGCAGGGCGGCCCAGCAGTCGGAGGAGTACCGCAGTATGGGCACCACCTTGGTCTCCGCCATCGCCTATCCGGGCGGGGTGGTGGTCAGCAACGTGGGAGACAGCCGGGCCTACCACATCACCGAGGACGGTATCCAGCGCATAACCCGGGACCATTCTCTGGTGGAGAACATGGTGGAGCGCGGGGACATCACCGAGGAGGAGGCGCGCCGCCATCCCAACAAAAACCTGATTACCCGGGCGCTGGGCCCGGATATGACCACCATTTGCGACGGCTTTATCTGCCCTTTGAAAAAAAATGACTTTGTGCTGCTCTGTTCCGATGGTCTGGTGGACACAGTCACAGACCAGGAGATGCTTTTTGAAGTCATTCACAGTGAGGATGTGGACTCGTGTCTGAACCGGCTGCTGGAAATCTCCAAGGGCCGGGGCGCGTCGGACAACGTGACCATTGTCCTGATGCAGAACAACTGAGAAAGGTAGGAATTGGAATGGATCAGTATATCGGACAGATGCTGGATAACCGCTATGAGATTTTGGAGCGGATCGGCACTGGCGGTATGGCTGTTGTCTATAAGGCAAAATGCCATCGCCTGAATCGCCTGGTGGCGGTGAAAATCCTGAAAAGTGATCTGACCGGGGACGCGGACTTCCGCCGCAGATTCCACGACGAATCCCAGGCCGTTGCCATGCTCTCCCATCCCAATATCGTCTCTGTCTACGACGTTTCCCGGGGCGGTGATGTGGAATACATCGTCATGGAGCTGATTGACGGAATTACGCTCAAGCAGTATATGGAGCGGCGCGGTCAGCTGAACTGGCGGGAATCGCTGCACTTCATGATCCAGATTATGAAAGGTCTCAGCCACGCCCACAGCCGCGGGATTGTCCACCGGGACATCAAGCCCCAGAACATCATGGTGCTGCGGGACGGCAGTGTGAAGGTGACGGATTTCGGCATTGCCTGTCTGGAAAATTCGGCTCAGACCCTGACCCAGGAGGCGCTGGGATCGGTGCACTATATCTCGCCGGAGCAGGCCCGGGGCGACCGCACGGATGCCCGGTCCGACATATACTCCGCCGGTGTGGTGTTCTATGAGATGCTGACCGGACGGCTGCCGTTTGAAGGTGATTCCGCCGTCTCCGTTGCCATACAGCATCTCTCCTCCATCCCGCTTCCTCCCCGGGAGATCAACCCGGATATCCCGGAACAGCTGGAGTTGATTTGCATGCGGGCCATGGCGCCCGACATCCAAAAGCGCTATCCCACCGCCGACGCCATGGTGGCTGATCTGGATGCGTTCCGCAAGAATCCGGAGGTGGATTTGGAGTATAACCTCAAGGATTTACAGCCTGAAGAGCCCGATGAGCCCACCCGGTACATCCGCCCGGTCACCGACGTTGCCCGGCGGCAGGAACGCCATTCCCCGGTTCCTGTCCGTCAGGAGCCGCGCAAAGGGGGAGCCGGTAAGCGGATCGGAATCATTGTGGGCGCCTTTGCCGCCGCCCTGGTGCTGATTGTGCTGCTGTTCCGCTTCATCCTGAGCTCCTTCAGCGGGCCGGTTACAGTGGATTACACGGTCCCCAACATCCTGGGCTACACAGTGGAGCAGGCATCTGAACTGGAGAGCGTCAAGGATATCTTTGAGATCCAGGTCAAGGGCTATAAAAACAGCAGCGAATATGAAGCGGGGGAGATCATCTCCCAGAACCCCACTGCGGAGAGCATCAAAAAGTCCACGGACGGCGCGCTGATCCCAATCAGCGTCTACGTAAGTGAAGGCGAAAATACCGCCGTGATGCCTGATCTGGTCAACAATGAGTACCGGGCCGCCACCATCAAGCTGCAAAAGAGCAACTTGGGCATTGAGGTGAGCATCGCGGAGCCCATTGAAGAGTTTTCCGACATCTACGCGCCCGGATATGTGATCTCCACAGACCCGGTGAAGGATACGGTGCTTCATGAGGGCGATGTGATTACCCTGACCATCAGCAAGGGCGCCGAGATACAGCCTGTCACTGTTCCTTCTTTTTTAAACAGCCACATTGACAAGGCCATGGAGCTTGTGGATCAGCTGGGCCTGAAATGCGGTAAGGTGGACGAGGTGGAGAGCGATCTTCCAAAGGGCTATGTGGTTTCTCAGGATGTGGATGCCCTTTCCAGCGTTGACCCGGGCACCACAATCAATTTCGAGATCAGCCGGGGCGAAACGGTTACCTCCCAGCAGATATCCATCAACCTGCCCCAGGACCGGGACACGGTCACCATCGTCATCGAGCAGGATGGGCGGGAGGTCTGCAACAAGGTGGTGAGTTGTTCCATGGGCACCTATACCTACGAACTTCAGGGCAGCGGGACCAGCACGGTAGACATCTACTTTGACGGTGTTCTGTCCGACAGCAGGGAGATTACGTTCAATTGAGCAGAGGGCGCATTCAAAAGGCCCTGAGCGGCTTTTATTACGTGAATACGGGGACTCAGCTGCTCCAGTGCAGGGCCCGGGGCAAGTTCCGCAAGGAGGGCCTGACCCCACTGGTTGGCGACTGGGTGGACGTGCAGGAACTGCCTGGCGGCCAGGGCTATGTGGAGCGGATCGAACCACGTAAAAACCAGTTTGCCCGCCCCGCCGTGGCCAACATCGACCAACTGGTCATCATCGCCTCTCATGCCATTCCCCAGACAGACCCCTACCTGATCGACCGGGTTTCCGCCATTGCGGTGTTGAAGGGGTGTGAGGTTCTTGTGTGCATCAACAAGACCGATCTGGATCCGGCGGACGACCTCTATGAAATTTATAGCAGCGCCGGTCTTCCGGTGCTGCGGGTCAGCGCTGAGAGCGGGGAAGGGCTCAATCAGCTTACAGAAGCAATATCTGAAAAGCTATCTGCCTTTACAGGAAATTCCGGTGTGGGAAAGTCCAGCATCTTAAACGCACTGGATCCGGAGTTCCATCTTCAGGTGGGAGAGGTCAGCCAGGCCCTGGGCCGCGGCCGCCACACCACCCGTCATGTGGAGCTCTACCATCTTAGGTGCGGGGCGGATGTGGTGGATTCCCCGGGCTTCTCCTCCTTTGACACCGACGAGCTGAATCTGGAGCTGAAACGGGAGCTGCCCAATACCTTCCCGGAGTTTGCCCCCTATCTGGATCACTGCCGCTTTACCGGATGCAGTCATACAAAAGAAAAGGGCTGCGCCGTGCTGAAGGCGGTCCGGGAGGGGAAGGTTCCCAAAAGCCGGCATGAGAGCTACCTGCGATTGTATGAAGAGCTCAAGCCCCTGAAAGAGTGGGAAAAATAGCAAAAGAGCCTGTGGAATTTTTCCGCGGGCTCTTTTGTACCTTTTGTGCCTCCGCTGTATATACTGATAACAAACAAGAGAGGAGTGTGGGGCGGAGATGTATGGCGGCGGCCTTTGTTTTTTGGGGCTTTGCGCCCTGGCACTGGGGTTGGGAATATTGATTGCCGCTGTTTTCCCGGTGGGCTGTCTGATGTTTATTGTTGCCCTGCTCCTGATTGCCTGCGGAATTGGCTGTATGAGAAGAAGATAAGGAGGAACTGCATGAAAATCGTCGTTTGGAAATCACCCAAATCCCTGTCCGGAATTCTGCGCCGTATTTTTAAGATCCACGAATAATCCTGTCCAGCCGCTCATATCTTTTTCATAGGAATTAGCGGCTGAGGAGGACAAATATGGAATTGAAAAAAGCTTGCCTGAACTGCTGGGAAGCAGGGGCGGATTTGACATTGACGCAAGAGGAAACCCTGGAGACGATTGTCCCGGACTACTGCCCGGACATCGCTCGCATCATCGACACGGCCGGAAAGGTTTTTCTGCACAGCCGCGAGCTGCGAGACGGCAAAATCCTGATTACCGGAACGGTGAAAGTAACTGTACTTTACACTCCGGAAGACGACGGCGGGATTCGGTCTCTGGAATTTGCGCTGCCCTTTACCACAGAGGGTGAGGGGACGGGAGAGCACCTGAGCGTCAAGACGGAGATCGAGTCCGTTGAGACCCGCATGACCAATCCACGCAAGGTATTCACTAGGTGCCTGCTGTCCAGCCGCGTCTGCTGCTTCAGGCGGACAGAGCGCCCTTATTGCAGCGACGTGGAAGCGGAGCCGGCCCTGGGCATTGAAAAGCGGCTGGAGGCGGCCAAGGTGAATACGGTAGCCGCCATTGCGGAGAAGGAGTTCACCTTTTCCGATGAACTGAATATCTCACCTGGAAAAAACCCGGCTGAAGAGATTTTGCTCTCCAGCGTCAGAGACTCGATCAGCGAGACCAAAATTGTTGGGAATAAGCTGATCATCAAGGGCCTGTTCACCATTTCACTGCTTTGCTCCGCCGCGGAGAAACAGTACTATTCCGCGGGAGGGGAGCTGCCTTTCTCCCAGATCATTGAGTTAGAGGCTCCGGCTGAGGACTCTCTTTGCAGCGTATCGCTGCAGCTGACCGGCGCTGAGTTCAAAATAGGGGAGGACGGCCACACCGTGACGGTGACGCTCTACCTCCACGCCCAGGCGCAGCTTCGAGAGGAGCAGACGCTGACGCTGCTTTCGGACCTGTACAGCACGGCCCATGCCATGACCTATGACGCCGCCCCAATGGAGCTGTCCGACTACATAGACACGGTCTCCAGGCGGCAGACCGTCCGGGAGGTGCTGGAGATCGGCGTGGTGGCCAAGACCATTCTTGCCATCTCCGTCGCCTGCGGCACCGTCACACACTCGAGGGAGGGGGAAGTCGTCACATTGCGGACCACGGCGTCCATCCATGCCCTCTATCTGGATGAGGGCGGAGTTCCGCTGGTTTCGGAGCGGCGGATGGAGGTTAACTGCCAGATGGAATTCCCGGAGAACTGTCAGATTACAGCCCGGGCGGTCTGCCCGGAAGATGCCATGGGCAGCCTCTCCTCCGGCGGGATCGAAATCCGCTTCCCGGTGGATTTCTCCGCGGAGGCTACTGTGCAGAAATCCTATAGCTGCGTCATGTCTGCCGACATAGACCTGGAGGCCGCGCAGGAGGATGCCAGCCGTCCCTCCATTGTGCTGCGCTGCCTTGCTCCGTCCGAATCCCTGTGGGACCTTGCCAAGCGCTATCGCACCACCTGTGCCAACATTCTCAGCGCCAATGAACTGGAGGAGGGAACGGCCATTCCCTGTGACCGGCTGCTGCTGATTCCAAAAAAGCGCGTATAGACAAAAAGAGCAGTCCGATTTCGGACTGCTCTTTTTGGATTCAGTTGGCAAACCGGGAGAGGAACTGGCGGGTGCGCTCCTCCCTTGGGTTCCCGATGACCTCCTTGGGGTTACCTTGTTCCACGATCACACCGCCGTCCATAAAGATGACCCGGTCGGCCACATCCCTGGCAAAGGCCATCTCGTGGGTAACGATCACCATGGTCATCTTCTCCTCGGCCAGCTGGCGGATGACCTTCAAAATCTCGCCGGTCAACTCCGGGTCCAGGGCGGAGGTGGGCTCGTCGAAAAAAAGAATTTCCGGATTCATGGCCAGGGCCCGGGCAATGGCCACGCGCTGCTGCTGTCCGCCGGAAAGCTGGCAGGGATAGGCTCCGGCCTTGTCCGCCAGGCCCATCTTCTGCAAAAGCTCCCTGGCCTCCCGCTCCACCTCCGCCTTGTTCCGGCCGCCCACTGAAATCGGGGCGTCCATCAGATTTTTCAGCACAGAGTAGTGGGGGAAGAGGTTGAAGTTCTGAAACACCAGTCCAAAATAGCCGCGGATCTTTTTCAGGTCCCTGGCATACACGGATTTGCCGTTTTCGTCGTTCCAGGCGGCTTTTTCACCAAGGTAGGAGAGCTCGCCGCTGTCCATCTGCGTCAGCAGTGTTGCACAGCGCAGCAGGGTGGACTTTCCAGAGCCGGAGGGGCCGATGATTGCCACCACTTCACCCTTTTCCACGCTGATGCTGATGTCCCTGAGCACTTCCAACTGACCGTCAAAGGTCTTCTGGACACTTTTTAATTCCATAACATTCATAACCCGGACCTCCTCAGTTGTAATAGGAAAGGGTGCGTTCGATGCGTTCCATGATCCAGGCCACCACACCGTTGAAAATAAAGTAGAAGATGCCGGCGACAAACAGGGGCATCACCGTGGTTTTAGCAGCCGCAATCTGTTTGGCGATGGTAAAAAGCTCCTGATAAGCGATGACAAAGGCAAGGGAGGTGTCTTTCACCAAGGTAATGACCTCGTTGGTCACAGCAGGGAGGACCCGCTTGACCATCTGGGGCAGGATGATCTTCAGGAAGGTCTGGCTGCGGCTGTAGCCCAACACCTGGGCGGCTTCATACTGGCCCACCGGTATGGACTGGATGCCGGAGCGGTATATCTCCGCAAAATAGGCGGCGTAGTTGATGGTGAAGGCGATTACCGCGGCCAGGAGCCGGGAGTAGCCGGACAGGTTCAGTCCGAAGAGATAATATGGGCCAAAGTAGACCACCATCAGCTGCAGCATCAGCGGAGTGCCCCGCAAGATGGAGATAAAAAACTTGAAGATCAGCTGTACGGGCCGAAAGCGGCGCAGAGCGGTGATCCACCAGCCAGCTTCCTGCCCGGCCTCCGCTTTTCCGCAGCGGTGGAACGGCGCCCATTCCGAACGGCGGCCAAAGCACACCGCCATGCCCAACGGCAGGGAAAACACCAGCGTCAGGACAAACAGCTGCACAGCGGCCCACAGTCCGCCTGTCAGCTGTTGGATGATATTACCCAAATCCATGTTCTCTCTCCTCACTGCGTTCACGAGAGGAACGGCGGGAAGTTCCCGCCGTTCCTCTTGGAAGATATCTGTTATTTTACTCGCCGTAGCAGATCATGTCAATCAGTTCGGGAGCGTCATATGATTCGGCGGCATTGGTGGCAATCTCCATGAAAGTGCCGTCTTCCCACATCTCATCCAGCGTGGCCTTCACCTGGTCGGCCAGCGCGGTGTTGCCCTTTTTGAAGCCGATGCCGTACTGCTCGGTGGAGAGGGGCTTTTCCAGCATGGTGAAGACATCGCTGCCGCGGGTGTTGAGCTGGTAGTTGGCCACGCCGATGTCCACGGCAATGGCATCATCTACGCCGGATTCCAAGTTCATAAAAGCGGTGTTGTAGTCGGGCACCTGATCCAGGGCGGAGAAGGAGGCGGCCAGGGCCAGGTTCTCGTCGTTGCTGCCGTCGCCGGGATCATCGGTCAAAGCGGTCAGAGCCGAGGAGCCGGACTGGGTGACCACCGGCTTGCCGGAGAGCTGGGAGGCATCTGTGATGCCGGAATCGGCGCGGACCACAAACATGATGGAGTTGTTGACATAGGGCCCGACCCAGGTGTAGTCGCTTTCACGGCCGGTCATGGTGAAGCCGTTCCAAAGCACGTCGATGTTTCCCGCATCTAACTCCATATCCTTGGAATTCCAGTCGATAGGCTGGCGGACCAGCTCCCAGCCGTTGCGGTCGCAGACCTCCTGGGCAAGGTCCAGGTCAAAGCCCACGTAGCTGCCGTCATCGGCCTTAAAGCCGTAAGGGGGATATTCCGCGTCAAAGCCCACGGTGAAGGTGGTGCGCCCACCGCCTGCGGAGCTTCCTGCACCACTGCCGGAAGACGCGCTGCCTCCGGAGGAGGAACCTCCGCTGCCGCCGCAGGCGCTCAGGCCAAGGATCAGTGCCGCTGTCAAAGCCAGGGTCAATATGTTCTTCTTGTTCATCGTTCTTTCCTCCAATTCCAGTCATCCAATGTATCGCGCGTATCATTTATTACATTAGCAGTTTACCATGATAAATCAATGGTGTAAAGAATCAAAATCAGATAAAACTTCACAAGAATTGCTCCTGACTTTGTGCAGCTTTTACAAAGGAGATTCGACTGGCAAGGTTGGGAATACTTGACCATATTGGCTCATAGAAATATACCATGCAGAATGCAGCTGTGGAAAAGGACGGGATGATATGACAAATACGAGTATTTATCAAAATATCGCCACCCGCACCGGCGGAGATATTTATATTGGTGTGGTAGGGCCGGTACGCACTGGCAAGTCAACCTTTATCAAGCGCTTTATGGAGACGCAGGTCATTCCCAATATCGAGAACGTCTATCGGAAAGAGCGGGCAAAGGATGAGCTGCCCCAAAGCGGATCCGGTCGGACCATCATGACCGCGGAGCCGAAATTCGTACCGGAGGAAGCGGTCCAGATCTCTTTGGAGGACGGCGCGGCTTTTTCCGTCCGTCTGATCGACTGTGTGGGATATATGGTGAAGGGCGCCATTGGCCAGACGGAAAATGACGAACCCCGTATGGTGACGACTCCCTGGTTTGACCATGAGATTCCAATGACCGAGGCCGCGGAGGTGGGGACCAGGAAGGTCATTGTGGAGCACTCCACCATTGGAATCGTCATCACCACCGACGGCACCATCTCTGAGATTCCAAGGGAGGATTATCTGGAGTCGGAGGAACGGGTCATTCGGGAGCTGCAGGAACTGGGAAAACCCTTTATTGTGCTGCTCAATTCCTCTGAGCCCCGCTCTGACCGGGCTCAGGCCATCAGCAAGGATATTGCCTCCCGCTATGAAGTCAACTGCATTCCGGTGAACTGCCTGGAGCTGGAGGAAAATGACGTGTCGGCGCTGCTCAGGGCGGTGCTGTACGAATTCCCCATGCAGGAGCTGGATTTGTTCCTGCCGCCCTGGGTGGATGCGCTGCCGGATGAACACCCCATTAAAAGCGGGCTGTACGCTTCCATCCGGGAGGCCACAGGGCAGCTGCGCCACATCCGGGAGGTGGATGCGGCTATCAAGACCATGGGGGCCTATGACGCTATTCAGGATGCCAGAATCCTCAGTATCCAGTTGGGGACCGGAATTGCCACCGCAGAGCTGCGGCTGCCCCGGGAGCTCTTCTACCAGACCCTCTCTGAGCAGTCCGGCCTCCATGTGACGGATGACGGCGATCTGATGAGCCTGCTGACACAGCTGGCCTCCATCAAGACCGAGTACGACAAGGTGGCCGGCGCGCTGCGGGACGTGAAGGAAAAGGGCTACGGCATTGTGGTGCCGGGCATCGAGGAGCTGACGCTGGAAGAGCCGGAAATCGTCAAGCAGGGCGGCCGCTACGGCGTCCGGCTCCGCGCCAGCGCGCCCTCCATCCACATGATCCGGGCGGACATTGAAACGGCGGTCTCGCCGATTGTGGGCAATGAGAAGCAGTCGGAGGATATGGTGAACTACCTCCTCCAGGAATTCGAGGGGGATACCAGCAAAATCTGGCAGTCCAACATCTTTGGACGCAGCTTCCATGAGCTGGTGAACGAGGATCTTCAGACAAAGCTCAAACGCATGCCGGAGGACGCCCAGCACAAGCTGCAGGAGACCCTCCAGCGGATCATCAACGAGGGCAGCGGCGGCCTGATCTGCATCATCCTGTAAAAAGCATATTGGTTTGAGCGCCGGCGTGATCTTCATGCCGGCGCTTTTTCCTTGCGTGAAGGGGACGGGCGTGGTATGCTAAAGACAGTTAATAAAAGGGAGGAAGCAATATGCTTTTGGCCATAGACATAGGAAACTCCACCACGTCCATCGGGCTGTTCGACCAGACGAAGGAGCTGCGCTTCCTGGCCTCTTTGGATACGGACAGCAAAAAGACGGCGGACCAGATCAGCATTGATCTCATGAATCTCTTCACCCTGTACCACTACGCTGTCTCCGATGTCACCGGGGCCATTTTCTGCAGCGTGGTGCCTCCCATGAACTTCATGATGGAAAAGGCGCTGACCCGGCTTCTGGGGAAGCCGCCCATGATGGTGGGGCCCGGGGTCAAAACAGGGCTCAATATCCGGATGGAAATCCACTCCCAGCTGGGCGCTGATATTGTGGCGGACGCGGTTTCCGCTCTGGCAAAATATCCGGCGCCCTCGGTGGTGATCGACATGGGAACCGCCACCACCATTGGTCTCATCTCCGCCGATCGCACCTATCAGGGCGGCTTGCTGCTGCCGGGCGTGCGCATCTCCTTAGACGCCCTCTCCGACCATGCGGCCCAGCTGCCGGATATCTCCCTCCAGCACCCCAAGAGCCTCATTGGGAAAAACACAGAGGACTGCATGCGCTCCGGAATCGTCTACGGCACCGCCGCCATGATAGACGGCATCGTGCAGCGGATCGAAGAGCAGTTAGGGCAGTCGGTCACCGTAGTGGCAACCGGCGGCAATGCGCCGGTGATCGTGCGCTACTGCAAAACCGACATCATCTATGATAAGTACCTGCTGATGGAGGGCCTGTGGCAGATATATCAGAAGAACAAGCAGGGAGGAGGGGGAGCATGAAACGGGCAATTATCTGCGCCCTGATTGTTTTGGCGGCTGGATATTTCGGCTGCATTCTTGGCGTGGCGGGCTGCATGATAGCCGTTGGGGCAACCATGACCGGTTGCATCATCTATGAGTTGGAGGATATCCGGGCGGAAAGAAAGCCGCCTTCTGAATAAGAAAAAGCCGTGCGTGAGAATATCCCGCACGGCTTTCTTTACTATTTGGCCAGCACTTTTCTCAGTTTGGCAAACCTGGGAAGGGACTCCTGCTTGGGCAGGTTGGGCTCTCCCTGGATCAGGGGCAGGCAGTAGTCGATAAACGCCTTCTGAACGCCGTTGCCCTCCGGATTGATCCACTCACGGGGCACTTTCTTCTCGGTGTTTGCCACCTCGGAAAGGCTCAGAAGCTTGGTCTTACAGAGGTATTTGCCGCCCTGGACGCCCCGCTCAAAGCCCACCATTTTGTCGGTGATGCCGTTGACCGCGTTTTCCACCGCGGCCTTTCCGGCCATATAGGATTCCGAGATGTCCGTCTCAGAGGCCAGGTGCGCGCCGCAGCGCTGCAGCAGGCTCAGCTCAATGCCGCGGACCTTGGCACCGGTGCGCTCCTTGACCGCGTTGGCCAGCAGCGCGGCAAGGCCGCCCAACTGAGCGTGGCCGAACCCGTCGGTGGCAGAGGTCTTTGCCTCGGATACGAAGGAGCTGTCGGCATAATGGATGCCCTCGGAGACTGCCACCATGCAGTTGCCCTTTTCCTTGTAAATGCGATCCACGTCGGAGAGGAACTTCTCCATATCGAAATTGGTCTCCGGCAGATAGATGAGGTCCGGACCTGCTCCAAATTCCGTGGCCAGACCGGCGGAGGCGGCCAGCCAGCCGGCATGGCGGCCCATAATCTCGATGATACAGACCATCCCGGTATCGTAAACCCGGGCGTCCTGGTAGACCTCCATGCAGGAGGTGGCGATGTATTTGGCGGCAGAGGCGTAGCCGGGGCAGTGGTCTGTACCGTAGAGGTCGTTGTCGATGGTCTTGGGCACGCCCATCACACGGCACTCATAGCCCACCTTCTGCATATATTTGGAGATTTTGTTGCAGGTATCCATGGAGTCGTTGCCGCCGTTATAAAAGAAGTAGCGGACATCGTACTTTTTAAAAATCTCCAGAATACGCTTATAGTCGGTGTCGTCCACATCGGGGTCCGCGATCTTGTAGCGGCAGGAGCCCAGGGCGGAGGAGGGCGTGTATTTCAGCAGCTCCAGTTCTTTGGGGTCCTCTTTGCCCATATCAAACAGGCGGTCGTTCAGTACGCCCTTGATCCCATGCTCCGCGCCCAGCACACGTGTGATGCTGGGGTTGTGCAGCGCGGTGTCGATCACGCCGTAGGCACTGGCGTTGATGACCGAGGTCGGCCCGCCGGACTGGCCGATGATGCAGGCGCCTTTCAACTCACTCATAAAAAACAGCCTCCCATAACATACTAAGTTAGCCTAATCATATCACGCATTTTTTAAATTGTAAACAGGTTCTTTTTATTTAGACAATCGTTTACCTCGTTTTTTCAGGAATATTTCTTGCATTTTTTATAATTTATGATAGAATGAAAACGAAATTTTGAATAGGAGCTGATGATATGCCTCTGGTCACATCAAAGGAAATGTTTCGCAAAGCCTACGAGGGCGGTTACGCCATCGGTGCTTTCAACGTAAATAACATGGAAATCATTCAGGGAATCACGGAGGCGGCGAAGGACCTGTCCGCGCCGCTGATCCTGCAGGTCTCCGCCGGCGCCCGCAAGTATGCCAACCACACCTACCTCATGAAGCTGGTGGAGGCGGCGGTTGTTGAAACCGGCCTGCCCATCTGCCTGCATCTGGATCACGGCGACAGCTTTGAGCTCTGCAAATCCTGCATCGACGGCGGCTTTACCTCCGTGATGATCGACGCGTCCTCCAAGTCCATGGCGGAAAACATCGCCGTCACCAAGCAGGTGGTGGAGTATGCCCACGACCACGGCGTGGTGGTGGAGGCCGAACTGGGCACCCTGGCCGGCATTGAAGATGATGTGAAGGTCGCCGCCGAGGATTCCTCCTATACCCGCCCTGAAGAAGTGGAGGAATTCGTCACCAAATCCGGCTGCGACTCCCTGGCCATCGCCATTGGTACCAGCCACGGCGCGTATAAGTTCAAGCCCGGCACCAAACCCCAGCTGCGCTTTGACATTCTGGAGGAGGTCTCCCGCCGCCTGCCCGGTTTCCCCATAGTCCTGCACGGGGCGTCCTCCGTGCCCCAGGAATTTGTGGCCAAGATCAATCAGTTCGGCGGCAATATGCCCGGCGCCATCGGCGTTCCCGAGGATCAGCTGCGCCAGGCCGCCCGCATGGCCGTGTGCAAGATCAACATCGACTCCGACCTGCGTCTGGCGATGACCGCTTCCATCCGGGAGCATCTTTCCGAGCATCCCGACCATTTTGACCCCCGCCAGTATCTCAAGCCCGGCCGTGAGGCCATCAAGGCCATGGTCGCCCACAAGTTAGTGGACGTCCTGGGCTGCGATCACAAGGCATAAGACTCTGCGCAGAAGCAGGACCGTACAAATTTGTACGGCCCTGCTTTTTTGTGCTGCCGATGCCTTGGGCGGCATCCGGCCTCAGAGAAACGCCGGAACCCCGCCCGGCCTCGATGCATAGACTGCGATGGGGAGGGAAGCAGATGGAACTTGTGCCCTATGACCGCCGGGCGGCTGTGGCCTATGCTCACCAATGGGCCTATGGACGAAACCCGGCCTTTTACGATTACGATGAAATCGGAGGAGACTGCACGAATTTTGCCTCACAATGTCTCTACGCAGGCTCTTCTGTCATGAACTTTTTGCCTACCTATGGGTGGTATTATATCGACGCCAATCAAAAATCCCCGTCCTGGACGGGAGTACCTTTTTTATTCCAGTTTCTGACCAGGAAGGAGGCGTCCATCGGCCCTGTGGCGGAGGTGGCCGCGCTGGAGCAGATGATGCCCGGAGACCTGGTGCAGCTCCGCTTTGCCGGTGAGAAATTTCAGCATACGCCTGTGGTGGTATACGCCGACCAGCCAAGGACGTTGGGCGATATATGGGTGGCCGCCCACAGCTATGACGCTGACAACCGGCCGCTGAACACCTATGAGTTTGAGGAGATCCGCTTTCTGCATATAACAGGAGTCCGCAGGCCTTAGGCGCGGACTCCTTGCTTTTAGGGGCGTTTCGGAATATAATGGATTGGTAATCAGAGATGCAATTCAGATGCAAGCTTGCAGTAAAATAGATTGCACCAATACAAAAGAGGAGACGACGTCATGGGAAAGAAAGTATTTGCTCTGCTGCTGTCTTTGGCTCTTGTCACGCCGGCATTTGCGTATTCAGATGTTCCGCAGGACAGCGTTTTAAAGCCGGAAATCGAATCCGCCGCCCAGTATGGACTGATGAATGGATTTACCGACGGCACCTTTGGATACAGCCAATCCATCACAAGGGCGCAGTTTGCTACTGTGTTGGTCCGGATGTTCGGCTGGGATACGGTTTTGCCGGCCGCTCCATCCTACAGTGATCTCTCCTCAGACAGCTACTATTTTCCGTACATAGAGTCCGCACTGGTCCACGATGTCTTTGACGCGGGTACGAATTTCCGGCCCGGAGATGCCGTCACCCGGGGAGAAATGGCAGAGATGCTGGTCCGGGCCCTTGGGCTGAAATCCGCCGCCTCTCTGGTGCGCCAGGCCTGGAAAGACCGGGTCACCGCTCAGCACTTCAGTCTGCCCTTTACGGATGTCTCAGGGGACAGTGCCGGCTACATCTATGTTGCATACAGCATTGGCATGACCAACGGCACATCTGCCACCACCTTCAGTCCCAACGCATCCGCCACCCGCGCTCAGGCAGCTGCCATGCTGGTGCGCATCTATGAGAAGATCAAGCAGGACACCACCTTCAACCATGCCTTCTATGCCATCTCCTCCTATAGTCAGCTGAGCCTGAGCGACGAGATGGACGCTGTCAGCGTCGGCTGGAGCCGCATGAGCTGGGATAGGACCGCCGCGTCCCTTGCGACCACCAGCGCCAACGGAAACGAATACTGCATTCCCAGCGGCTACAGCGAGGTAACAGATTACCTGAGCAGCCGCGGCATTGGGATGAATCTGAGCGTATTTATGGATACTTCCGGAGGGTTGCAGGACATGCTGTCCTCCGATGCAGGCCGCACCCAGGCGGTGGAGCAGATTGTAAATGAACTGACCATCACCTACAATGCCATTGGCCGAAACCCCTACAGCGGCGTCACAATCGATTTCGAGGGACTCCGCTCCGCCCAGCGGGAGGACTTCAACCGCTTTCTTGTCTCGCTGTCCAGCCAGTTGAAGGCGATGGGGAAGTCCCTCTATGTCTGCGTATCGCCGGTTCTGGTCACCGGCAGCTACTACGACGGCTACGACTACGCCGCCATTGGGGACTTGGCGGATCGGGTGATCCTCATGGCCTATGACTACGATACACGGGACCTGAGCGACTATGTGGGCACTGAGTATTATAAAACTGCCGTGCCCGCGCCCATCGATCAGGTTTGGGCCTCTTTGAAGGCCATTACAGACCCCGATACCGGCGTTAGGGACCGCTCCAGGGTGTCTCTGGGCTTCAGCGCCAAGCAGGTTGCCTGGCAGATCGATGAAAACGGCAAGCTTCTCTCCGGCACGCCGGTCTATCCTACCAAGGAGACAGTGAGCAAGCGATTGGCCCAGGCCGATACGGTGAAAGGCTGGTCCTCCGAATATCAGATGTCCTACGCCATCTACCGGACGGAGGACGGGAGCCGGTACTTCCTATGGTATGAGAGCAGGGAAGCGGTGGAAGTCGCGCTCAATGCCGCAAAATCCTTAGGCGTGACCGGTATCTCCCTCTGGAGACTGGGTACGATCCCCGATGATGCGCTTTGGAGTTGGTAAGCATAAAAAAGAAGGCCGCCCATAAGGACGGCCTTCTTTTTTTGGATTCAATCCTTCTTTTTCTCTGATTTTTTCATATTTGACAAGGGGTTTGCCTTTGCAGCAACGCGGAGCGCCTCATTGTCGATATGTGTGTAAATCTCCGTTGTGTTCAAATGCTCATGCCCCAAGACCTCCTGAACAGCCTTCACATCCACACCGTTTTGCAGCATGAGTGTGGCCGCTGTATGGCGCAGCTTATGGGAGGAATACTGTTCGCTGTCCAGTCCGGCTTCCGCCAGGCGCTTTTTTACCATGGCGTGGACGGTGGAGCGGCTGATCCGTTCGTTTTGAGAAGAGAGGAAGAGGGCGTTCCGATCCCTTCCGGAGATGGGACGCCGCACGGCAAGATATTGACCCAAGGCATCCTTGCAGGCGTCGTTGAGATAGACGATGCGCACTTTATTTCCTTTGCCAAGCACCCGCAAAGCATCGTCTTGAATGTCATTCAGGTTCAGCCCAATGAGCTCCGATATCCGCAGGCCGCAGTTGAGGAACAGAGTGAGGATACAGTAGTCACGCTCTTGATTGTTCCCACCAACTGAGCGGAGCAGCTGCATGCTTTCGTCCAATGTCAGATATTTGGGCAGTGTTTTCATAATTTTGGGGCTATCCAGATCTTTGACCGGGTTTTCTGTGAGAAGATGGGCCTTATTGGTAAGATAGTTAAAAAATGAACGAAGTGTGGCAATTTTTCTGGCTCTGGATGCCGCGTTCAGGCCATAGTCGGAGTCCTTGCTGTTTTGATGCTGGATCCGGTCCCGGCTGAGGTAGGTCATGTAGCCGTAGATCTCCGTCAAAGTGACCGTCTTAACAAAAGATAAGTCCACATCGCCAATGGATATCTCGTCCAATTCTTTGCCGCTGAATTCCGCAGGACTGCGGCTTTTCTTCAAATAGCGGAAAAAGTTTCGCAGGTCCAGGAAATATTCATCCACGGTTTTTTGAGAATGGGCCTTGATGGTTTCATGGTATGAGAGAAAATCCCGCAGAATCTGCGGCGCTTCCGACTGATAATCAATCATAGTTTTGGAAAGAAGGCAATTTCATCGTTCCACAGAGCATCAGCGCTGTACACCATTATGCGCTGGTGATCAATCTGCGGATTGGTGGGGGTAAAAGACTTTTGCCCCCACCCTGTTTTGAACAAAATTTTTATTTTGTTCAATTCTCCCTATTCGCCTTCCAGACCTCCTCCCGATGCGTTCTCTTTGCCTGAGATGATAATTTTCGATCCATGTGAGATACTAAAGTCAAATATGGAAAGGGTTGAATGCTTCAATGAGTCTGATCCCTTGTACGAGCCAATGTATGTATCAAAACGACGGCATCTGCACGCTGGACTGTGTATCCGCCGCCGGGCTGCCGTCCCACAGCGGCACATGCGTCCACTATATCCCAAGGATCAGCGGCGCAGCACCGCACGCAGCGCCTCGCCAATGTTGCGGGCCGAAATCAGCTGAAGACCGGGTGGAATCCTCAGATCCTCCCTCTGCTTTGCCGGAATCAGGCATCGATTGAATCCCAGCCGCCGCACCTCGGAAAGCCTTTGCTCCAGGTGGCTTACGCCGCGCAGCTCCCCTGTGAGGCCCACTTCCCCGACGGCCACCAGGTCATTGCTGATGGCCTGATCCAGATAGCTGGAGGCCAATGCAATCACCGCGGCCAGATCGGCGGAGGGCTCGTCCAGATAGAGCCCTCCAATGATATTCAGATATGCGTCACAGGAGGACACTTTGAGACCTGCCCGTTTTTCAAGAACAGCCATCAGCATGGCTGCCCTGTTATAGTCAAATCCGTTGCTGGTGCGCCGGGGCGTGGAAAAGCTGCTGGGCACCACCAGCGCCTGGATTTCGGCCAGCACAGGCCGGGCACCTTCCATGACACAGGTGACACAGGTCCCCGGCGCATCCTCCGGCCGCCCGGAAAGCAGCATTTCCGAGGGGTTTTCCACCTCCACCAGCCCCTCGCTGCGCATCTCAAATACGCCGATTTCATTGGTAGCGCCAAACCGGTTTTTGGCTGCCCGCAAAATGCGGTAGCTCATCCGCTGATCCCCTTCAAAGTACAGCACGCAATCCACCATGTGCTCCAAGACCTTTGGACCTGCGATTGATCCCTCCTTGTTGACGTGGCCAATGACAAAGACTGTCAAATTTTCTCCTTTGGCCAGCTGCATCAGAGACATGGTGGCATTTTTCACCTGGGCAACGCTGCCCGCCGGAGAGTCCAGAGCCTCATCATAGAGTGTCTGAATGGAGTCGATGATGAGGACATCCGGCTTTTCCTCCCGGACCGATTCCAGCACGTCTTCAAGATTTGTTTCGGAGATCACATACAGCCGGTCGCTCTCCACCTGCAGGCGGCGGGCCCGTAGCTTCAGCTGATGCTCTGATTCCTCGCCAGATACATATAATACCTTGGAAAACTCGCACAAGCTGCTGCAAATCTGCAGCAGCAATGTGGATTTACCAATCCCAGGCGCGCCGCCCACCAGAACCAGAGAACCCCGCACGGCTCCTCCGCCTAACACCCGGTCCAGTTCTCCGATCCCGGTTTGAAAGCGAATCTCCTCAGCCGTCTGAAGGTCCGTCACCGGTCTGGCCTTCCGCACCCCGTCAATGGAGGATGAGGCAACCTTTCCCCTGCGGACTTCCGGCTGCTCCACAATGGTGTTCCATGCGCCGCACGCAGGACACTTCCCCGCCCATTTGGGATATTCATTTCCGCACTCTGTGCAGTAAAACCGCGTCTTGGATTTCATTCCGTCCCCTCATTTGCTAAATATCTTTGGTATCCAGCTGCGATGGATACGGCCAAAGCCGTCTGGTACGCATCGGTCTGCAGGCGCGCCGTCTCTGGTGCGTTGGATAAAAATCCGCATTCTACAATCACCGCCGGGCAGGTCACATGCTTCATCAGGTAAATGGAATCAGGTATCTTTTTTGCCGTTTTCCCCTGCTCTGCATTGATGAACTGGTTCAAGCTCTCCTGCACTGCTCCGGCCAGCTCTTCGCTTCCCTCCGACCGGTTGTAAAAAGCCTGGGCACCGTGGACAGAAGGTGCCGACGGCATACTGTTCTGATGAATGCTGATGAGCACCGCGCCTGTTGTTCCGTTGATCTGATCCACCCGGTTTTTCAGGTCGGATACCTTCTTTTCGCGCAGCGTCTTTGCACCCTCCGTATATACGGAGATATCCTCTTTGCGGGTCATCACCGTTTCATGGCCAAGAAAACGCATCACATCGTCCAGGCGCAGCGCCACCGCCAGATTGATGCCGCTCTCCGTTGTGCCATCCACCGCTACAGCCCCGCCGTCCTCGCCCCCGTGCCCGGGATCGATGACAACAGTGGCAGGGCCGCTCAGACCCGGGGCGAAAACCTCCGCACTCTGCCCTCTGCCCTGCCACAAAACAACGGCTAAAACAGCCACGAAAAGACAGAACAGCCCCGCAAACACACCGTGCTTTTTTCGAATAATCAATACCACTCAACCCACCCCCAAGCATCCTATGGGGGAAAAGCTGTCCAATATGCTTTTGACAGTATAACATATCTCTGAACAAAATGAAACTCCTGTTTCACAGGTCAGGCCCTGCGCATAGACTGGGATGAGCGCACCGCTGTGCGCCCAAAGGAGGAATATGCTTTGCAACCCAATCCCAACACTTGCAGCGTGGGCCAGGGCGGGCTCCCCGGCCCCTGTGCTTCACTCGCCTATCCCTTTGTCTCCATGCAGTGCAACAATCCGGAGCGCTATGATCAGAATAAGGCTCTTGCCACCGGTACCTTATTCCCCGGTCTGGATCTGCCGTTTCACGCCGCTGTCAACAGCAACCTGAAGGTAAACACTGCGCTGGCAGAGCTGATGGCCCTGGATTTTGCCATTGACGAACTGGGCCTCTATTTGACCACCCACCCCCAGGATCAGGAGGTTTTGGATCTGTATTGGTCCTATATCAAACTGGCAAAGGAAGGCCGGAAAAAGTACCAGGAGATGTACGGTCCCCTTCTGCAGACAGACCTCACCCCGGATGAGGGGTATGCCTGGCTGAATAATCCCTGGCCCTGGGAAGAAGGAGGAAATGACTGATGTTTGTATACGAGAAAAAACTTCAGTACCCTGTTCGGATTAAGAACACCAACCCTAAGCTGGCGGCACTGATCATTTCGCAGTACGGGGGACCACACGGGGAGCTTGGCGCATCCCTGCGTTACCTGAGTCAGAGATACTCCATGCCATATCCCGAGCTGAAAGGGCTGCTGACCGATATTGGCACGGAAGAGCTGGGACACCTTGAAATGGTGGGCACGGTCGTGCACCAGCTGACCCGGAACCTGAACGCCAACCAGATCAAAGAGGCTGGTTTTGACCAGTACTTCGTGGACCACACCGCCGGCGTCTATCCCCAGTTTGCCTCTGGCGAGTCCTGGACGGCCAGCACCATCTCTGTCTCCGGCGACACCATCGCTGATCTGACGGAAGATCTGGCGGCCGAGCAGAAGGCCCGTCTCACCTATGATAATATTCTGCGCTTCACCGATGATCCCGACGTACGGGATGTCATCAAGTTCCTGCGTGAGCGTGAAGTTGTCCACTTCCAGCGATTCGGCGAAACAAAGCGTACAAGATGGAATGGGACAAGCAAGAGCTGCTGACATTGAAAAGAGTTCTGAACTTTGCGTCTTGCAAAGCTCAGAACTCTTTTTTTGAGCCAATATCTCTGCTTACCGGGTCAGCACCTTCTGGTGCCCCTCCTCTTCGGAGGTATCCGGCGTTTCCAGGCCGAACATCTCCAGAGCGTTTGCGTCGCCCGCCAGCAAGGCGGACTTCAGGTCCTCCAGCGCCTCTTTATGCTCCTGGATCTCATCCAGCCGTTCGGATGTGCTCTCCTCAAACTCCCTCAGGCCCTCCTGGGCGGGGGTCAGCTCCTCCACAGGGTTCTCTCCGTACAGCTCCTCCATCCGCTCCGCGACGGTGTGGGTGTCGCCGTTCTCCTCTAAGATCTCAATCTCATCCAGACTGCTGGCTTCATACACGTCATCCCCAGCGCCGTCGGAGATATCCGTCTGTATATCGTCCTGGGGGGTATCGAAGATTCCCTCCGATTCAAAATCGATGCCGCTCTCCTCGCAGGAAACATCATTGTCTGTGCTCACATCGCCGGAGACATCCATGCTGCTACCGAATTCGTCACACATATGTTATTCTCCCTTCTCCCGGGGGAGCAGAATGGTCTCCATCTCCCGCGGGGAAAATACAAAGCCTTTTTCCAATGCAATCTTCCGCAGCAGCCGCAGACGGGCGCAGAAGCACAGCCGTTCAAAGTCCGGCCCCGGCGTCCCCTCCCAGAGGGCCAGGGGCTTGTGCAGCAGGATCGCGTACTGTGCCGCGGTGCTGCGGCCTTTCATTTTGACACCGTTTTCCTGCAGCACCCGGGTGGCGTAGTAGTCCGCCCGATCCCGGAGGGCCAGATCGCAGCCGCCGGCGCACTGGGGGCAGAGGCCGCATTCCCGGCAGGGCTTGAGCAGATCCCCATGATGGATCCAATAGGTCATGCGTCCGGCGATCTCCCCGTCGGGAACCGATAGGCGGATACCTTTGGCTGCCCGGCTGTCGGTGGTCTTCACCAACTGGGGCGCGTCCAGGCGGCTGTAATAGACGAAGGCCTCGCCCACGCCCAGACGGCCCAGATGCTGCCGCTGGGTCTCCTCCATGCCGGTACTGTCCGCCAGAGCCGCCTTCTCCTCTCCCTGCACCAGGCGGAAGGACACCTTGATGTCCGTGTTGGCCACGATAGGCCGACTGACCGCCGTGGGGGACTGATCAGCGATGAGGATGCCGGTGCCGTAGGAGCGGATCTCCGCGATCATATTCTGCAGAGCCAGCACCGTGGTGTCCTGCCCGCCCGGCCCATCGGCGCGGGACTTGCCTCTCAGCAGCACATGGGCCTCGTCGATGAGGATGATGTTTTTCAGCTCTCCGTCGCCCTTCTGGTTCTGCTTGGTGTGGGTGCAGACGGAGATCAGCAGCAGGGCCATGAGCAGCGCTTTCTGCTCCTGATTCTCGATGGCATTCAGCTCCAGCACCGTGGGCTTGGACAGCAGATCATCCAGCGGGATGGTGTGGATGGTGTCGTAGATGCTGGCGTTCTGCTCCAGCAGGTTCATCAGCCGCAGGGTGCCGCCGGACTGGAGGTTGCTCCGCACCTCGCCGCTGTACCCGGAGTTGGCCACCAGCTCCTTGAAGCAGAGGATGAACTCATACAGGCCGAAGGGCTGTACATCCGGGTCCCCTGCCCTGCTGCTGTTCTTCCAGCCGTATTTCGTATAGGCCGCCCGGACAACGGACAGGAAGATCATATCCAGGGGCGACGGCATGGAAAACGCCGCCTGGAAGGCGCTGACCAGACTGGGGATGTACTTCTCCACCGTGATGTTCCGGGGCGGCAGGAAGGGATTGCAGAGGAAGGGCGACACGCCGCTGTTGCCGGGGGTGAAGATCTGCAGATCCGGGATGGCGTCGATCATGGCCCGGTACTCCGTTTTCGTCGGCTCGATGGCCAGGAAGGGGATGCCCTTCTCATAGAACTGCAGGAGCATATCCACGGAGAAGGTGGTCTTGCCGGTGCCGGGGGTGCCCACGATCAGACCATGGCGGGTGAATGCTTTCAACGGCGCGCCGATGCGTACCCGCTCATCTCCCGCCAGGTGGCCAAAGACGATATTGTCCTCCGCCAGCACTGCCTTGTCAAACAGTGCCCCGGACAGGTCCACACGGTTACTGACGATGCCGGGCAGGCTGCCGTCATCCACGGGGATCTGCAGAAGCTTCGCCGTCTCCTCCTCCGTGTAGAGGTACGGTAGCCGCATGAGGTCCTCCATGCCCTGCAAATTCTGCCACAGGGTCCCATCCCGGTACTGGTAGATGAGAGCGCTGCTGATGTTCCAGGGTGAGAACAGCAGGTCCCGCCCCAGGGAAAAGGCCCCCGTCAGGTCGGTGTCCGTCAGAGACACCCCCCGCAGGGCACTCTGGACCCGGGCCAGCAGGGCGGCACAGGCGGCGGGCGGCCCGCCCACCAGCAGGTTCATCAGAAAGCGGGGGCCGCTGTCCTGGGCGTAATAGGTGTAGGTTTCCAGCGGCCTGCGGGCGGTATCGTCCCCCATGACGGGGGTTTGCCCGGACATTCCGCTGACCGCCTGGGAAAGCATCTGGCGCATCTGCTCGGCGGCTAACTGTTCCTCCGGGGACAGATACGCAGGGATGACCTGCACGGACAGCGCCCCACCCAGCGCGCCGCACAGGGCTGTCAGAAGGGATGCGAAGTCCACCGCGCAGCCCTGCAGGGTGTCATAGTGGTAATAGGGAAACTGGGCGAAGAAGCTCATGGGCACCTTCTCCTGCCGCACAAGAGCGTGAAGCTGCCCCTCCGCCTGTTTCAGCAGACCTGCCAACGGCTCTCCCCCGGACAGGGAGCAGCCCTTCTGAGTGAGCACCGCCTCCATGGCGGACAGGAAGGCGTCCATCTCCCGCTCTGCCTGCTGTGCCGTGACGGACAGCTTCCGCAGCAGCAGGAACAGCCGCGCCCGGGCGGGGAACTTCTGTCCGCTCACCGGCTGGGACAGCCAGAGAAACTCCAGCGCCGCGGACTCCCCGCACAGCAGGGCAAGGTCGCCCAGCAGGCCTTCAAAGATCTCCCCCATCCGCCCGGTATCCGTGCCGAACACATCCACATGGGGCAGGGCCGTCACCTCCCTGACGCTCAGGCCCAGGTAGCGGCCGTCCTCCAGTCGGGTTCCTTGAAACAGGGGCATACCGCCGCCTCCTTACTCGTCAAATGTGGGGCCTTTGTCCTTGTCGGGGTCGTCGGCGTAAGAATAGGTTTTCTTACCACCGAACAGGCCCGTTTTATAGGTGAAGCCGTCCATCATGGGGCGGATATCGCCCTGAATGGTCATGCCTTCCGGAAGATCAATCGAACCAGAGCGAGATCCACTATAATGTGTAGTACGCCCAGCATAACGACGAGAACCAGAATAATGATAATTAAAACGGATTTTACTACCCTGCACGCCCTCAAAAGATTCGATCATGTCGAATTCGCTACTCAATTTCCTTAACCCTGTCTCGGTGATTATCTCATGACGACCCTTCTTTACATCCAGCTTCAGGAGAAAAGCCAACGCGTATTCCTTAGCAAAAATACTGGGAAAGGTATTCAGAAATTCTGCATTGGCTTTTTCCCAATAGTAATATGTGTCGCGCTTCCTTTTCTTGTCCTTGTACTTCTGGATCACCGATTCCTTTTGATTTTGGAACCACAGCAGGCCCTGCTGTGCTTCGTCAGCAACGCCGCCGAGAGACTGTGCCCGCTTATAGTATTTTTCTATTTCATCGCACCACTTCAAATCCCCAAATGAGTTATCGAATATATAAGGATAATAACATTTATCATTATCACCGGTAGCAGGATACTCTAATAGTTCCTTTTCGCATTCTCCCAGTTTGATCTTCACCCGGACAGTTGCCTTACCAAGCCACATTCTGCCATCTCCGGGATATTTCCTTGTGGCATTCGAGTAGGTATCATACGCAGCTTCTAATTCTCCAATGCGCTCGGCATCTTTGGCCCGCCGGTAGAGGGCGTCGGCATCCTCCACGCCAGTGACCTTGACCTCGCCGTCGATCTGGATGGGGCCGGACAGCTCCACCACCATTTTCTTAACTTCTTCTTTGGAGAACTTCATGCCGCAGCTCTCGCACACGGCCATGCCGTCCTGCATGACCAGCGCTCCGCCGCAGATCGCACATTGTAATTTTTTCATATGTAATCACTCCAATCATCAGTTAGGTCTTGCTTCCTTCACCGCCGCCAGGGCCGCTTTCGCCTCTTCCAGAGCTTTCCGGGCCTCGGGCAGTTCCTGCTGTGCCTGCTTCAATTCCTGCTTCAGTTCGCTGGCGCGGTCGAAGTGGCCCTTTGTCCGGTTCAGGCGGCGGATAATGAACAGAAGGGGCAGGCCAAGGCCAATCAACGTAGCGATAGGTGTCCCGATGGGATGAAACTCCTCAAACCACACAACATAGGTGAGTGCGCCGCCGAAAAAGAGTCCCAGGATATTTCCCAATGTGATGGGCCGGCGATCGCCGGTCTTTTGGTTGTTTGTGAGTTTCCGCTCGTCTTTGATCTGATCTGCGTTTACACGGATGGTCAGTTCAAGATAGCTAACACGGTTTCGGGCTTCCTCCACCCGCCGCTCCTCCTGTTTCACTGCCTGCTGGTAAATGGCAATCTTCTGCTGGCTGGCCTCCCGTGCTGCCTGTTCCGCCTGTTTTGCCGCCTGTTGTTCCGCCTGTTCCGCGGCTTCCTGCTGCAATTTTTTGTCCGTGTCCGGCTTGACGCTGCGCACCCGCTCCTCAAAATAGGCCCGTATCTCCTCTTTTGTCCCCTCCGGTGCGAAGTCTATCGCCCGCTGGCACGTCTGCGGCATAACCGCTTCGTCCAGTCCGCCGTCGTGGAAGTATTTCTCCCAGTCCATGGTTCGGGTCAGGCCCCACCAGCCCCGGTAATCAGAGGGATACTCGTCAGCCATCTGCCGGAAAGCGGCCTGGGCCTTTCCCGTCTCTCCCATGCGCAGGAAGGTCTCTGCCCGGTCAGCCAGAGAGTCGCTGTTCTGGATGCCCTCCACCTTCACCGGGCCGGACAGCTCCATGATCATTTTCTTGACGGTTTCCTTTTTAAAGCTCATACCGCAGCTTTCGCAGACGGCCTTTTCTCCGTCGTCGCTCATCACCAGAGCGCCGCCGCACACGCTGCACTGCAATTTTTCCATAAGTATTCTCTCCTTTATCCCTTGAAACGATAGACCTTTTCTGACTTGAACAGTCCGGAGGGCTTCATCCGCTGTCCGTCGAACAGGGGGCGCACATCGCCGTCGATGAAGCGGCAGGGCGCATAATAGGTGTGCCATTTTCCATCAGCATCGTCCCACAGACCTTTTCGCAGTTTTCTGCGAAATTCCACAACACCGCCCGCCGCATAAAGAACTTCAAAGCCCAGAGCACCTTCGTAGCATGTACTGGGGAGGAAGCTTGCTCCTGTCCGTCCGTTCCCGACGGAAACCCACTGCTTTACACTGTGATTCCACAGCTCATCGGGCCACCCCTCTCCGCGCAGGTAGTGTCGATCAAAGTTGAGTATCGTTGCGATCGTATCGGCCGGGAACTGATTTAAAAACGCCGCGTTTTTTGTTCCCCAGGCGTCCAGACGGATAAATTCCTTCGTTTTTTCCAAATCGGTCTTGGGTGCATTCATTGCCAACTCTTCCAGCATGGCGGCATAGTCCGCCACGCTTTGGTTCACCGGTTGGCCGACCGCCTCCTCTTTTCCTGCACCGCATTGGGGGCAGCAGTATTTTCCCATGGGGGTGCGGGGGAAGGTCTCTCCCTCGTATCCACAGGCTTTACACTTCATCTTTCTTCCTCCTCATTTCGCGCGGCTCTCTTGGCGCGGTTTTCCCGCTCCCGCTCCGCGATCATTCTGCCGCCCAGCACCGTCCCGCCGCCGCAGAGCAGACAGGCCGCCACCAGCACGATCTCCACAATAGCGCCCCATTTGAGCGGCAGGAAGGTGACGATGACACCCACCACCAGCTGAAGCACAAAAAAGATGGTCAATACCGCACCCAGGGCCATTGGCAGATGGGCGATCCCGGCCCGGAAGGCGTCCTTCCAGACAGCGGCGAGACACAGTCCCAGCACCAGAACCGTGCATGCAAGGCCCAGCCAAGCGCCCGGCGACGCAAATCCTGTCAGTAAAAGCAGAATGGCTCCGTAGGCAAGCGTTACGATTCCATACCCGATGGAAAATCCAATCTTATATCCCATATCCCGCTCCTTTCCTCACATCCGGCTGAGCACTTCCTGCATTTTCTTGTCGTAGACCTCCTGAGGGATCAGTCCCGCATCCAGCATGGCCTTTAATTTTTGCAGCACGGCCACCGGGTCCTCCTGGGCAGGGGCTGCGGCCGCCGCAGGCGCGGGAGCAGGCTCCGCCGCCTTGGCTTTCAGCGGGCTGGGGGCCGCACCGAAGGGAGAGGGCGGCGGCGTGAAGGGGGATGCGGGCGCCGCCGGGGCGCTCTGCTGGCCGCCGAAGGCCTTGGGCGGCTGGGAGAACGCCTGATCCATCAGAGGCTTGGCGGCTCCCCGGAGCATCTGGCCAAATCCGAAAGCCAGGGGCATCTGCGCCATCATGCCGCCCACGTTGTTGGCGCTGCCGGGGTTTTTGGCGTACTCCCTGGCGATCTCCGCCATTCTTTCATCTGTCCAGTTATAGCCCAGCAGATCCATGCGCTGCTTTTCCGCCATGGAGGAAATGCCCAGCGCGCTGGCGTCGGACAGGGCGGACTGGATCTTCTGGTAATCTTCATCAGCCAGACGGATGCCGGAGACGAAGAATTTTACCAGCTTCACGCCAAATTCAGCCATCTCCTCCCCAAGCACCTCCTGCATGGCGGCGGAGATCTCATTCAGATGGGCATTGGCAATGGTAAAACTCACCTGGCTGAGCAGCGTGGTCAATTGTGATTTGACCCGGGTGACGATCATCTCCCGGAAGTAGCTGGTCAGGGATTCCGTGGTAAATTCCCGGTTGGTGCCATTGAAGCTCACCAGGAATTTTTGGCTGTCCCCGATCTGGACGCCCATGCCGCCGTTAGCGCCGGCGTGGATCAGGATATGGAACTGGGGGTCCATGGCGATGACCTGGTCAGGCGTCCCCCACTTCAGGTCCATGGGGATGGACTTGTTGATGTAGTAGACTTCGCAGTGGAAGGGCGACACGCCCCCGGTGGGGATATTCAGCAGGCGGCGCAGTACAGGGATGTTTTCTGTTTTCAAGTCGTGGCGGCCGGGGCCAAATATTTCTGCCACCTGGCCGTTGCACATAAAGAGGGCCTCCTGGGACTCATGTACGATCAGGTGGGAGCCGGTGTTGAAGTCCTCGCAGGGGTGCTTCCACACCAGAACGTCGTTTCCGCCCTCATAGTTGATGACATCCAAAAATTTCAAGCTCATATCTGTCTCTCCGTTCTCAGTTGATCGGGCAAATAAAAAAGTAGACTACCCATAACATGGATAGTCTACCATATCTCCTGTGAGCCTTGGCGTATCGCGGCCCATCTTACCATGGTGAAAATCAGCGTTTGGAAAACTGGAAACGGAGCAGAAACAGGATGCCCCGTACGTTCAGCTCGATGCTCATGGCCAGCCAGGCGCCCACCAGTCCCAGCGGGCGGATGAGCAGCATGGACAACGGCACCCGCACCAGCCACAGGCTCCCCAGCATCAGCGTACTGGAAACAAGGGTGTCTCCCCTGCCTTGCAGAATGCCGGCGCACACCAGCTGGGTGCCGTACATCAGTTCCGCAAAGGCCTCAATCCGGAGGATCTTCGTTCCCAGCAGGATCAGTTCCGGGTCCGGCGTCAGCATCCGCATGAGCTGCGGGGCAAACAGGAACAGTACCACGGACAGGGCGATGGTGACCATCGCCGCAAAGCCGATCCCGGCCCAGCCCATCTGTCTTGCACGTTTTTTATCTCCCGCACCGATCTCCCGCCCGGTGATCGCCACTTGGGCGAGGCCGATGCCGTAGGCGGGCATATAGCAAAAGCTCTCCGCTGTGATGGCCAGGGAGTGGGCCGCCATGGCAACGTTCCCAAGAGGTGCGATCATCCCAACCACCGTTGTCTGGGCAAAGCGCATGACCACCTGTTCCAACGCGATGGGCGATCCAAGACGAAACGCCCGGCCCAAGACCTCCCGAAGCCCCGGGGCGAAAACGGGCTCGCCCCGGCGCAGCTTCATGCCGGATTCCCGCACCAGGAGCATATACAGCATCAGCAGCCCGGTTATGATCTCGGACAAGGCTGTTCCCAACGCGGCGCCCTCCACGCCCAGTCCCGCGCCGGGGACGGTCAACGGTAAGTGGAACAATTCCAACCGTCTGGTGGGGAAGATCAGCAAATAGTTGAACAGAACATCCATCCCGTACATCCCGGCAGTCAGCATCCCCGGCACACGCATATTCCCGCTGCTTTGCAGCATCCCTGCCGCGTAACCGTTCAGCTGAACAAAGGGCATGGAGACGGCATAGATCTGGAAATACCGGGCGGCAGACCCGTGTATGGACGCTTCCGCTCCAAGCCAAACTGGAAGGCGGACGCTGAGCCACAAGCCCAGCAGTGCCATACACATCCCTACGCTGAAGGCCACCCAAAGGCCATGCCGCATAATGCCTCTGGCGCGCGCCTGCTCTCCTCCGCCGCTGGCCTGGGCCGCCTGCACGGCGAAACCTGTGGTCAGGGCGGCGCACAGTCCGCCGAACAACCAGGTCACACTTGCCACAACGCCCGCGGCAGCTGCGGCGTCGGCATTCAGATGGCCCAGCATGGCCGCGTCGATGTACTGCATGACTACCGAGGAGACCTGGGCCCACATGGACGGCAGGGAGAGCCGCACCACCAGCCGGAACAGTTCCCGCTTATTTGTACTGCCGTAATTGTTCATAGACATCCTTCTCAAAACAGCTGAAGTTCTGTTCCTCTGCCTTTTGGAACCAGGTGAAGGCCAGCTTTTGCTGTTTAAGCTTCTCCTCCGTTGTTTTCGCCGCGTCACGCGCCGCCAGTGCCAGCTTACCCAGGACGAGGCTTGCCCTGGCGCTCCCGTCATAGGCAGCTTTTTCCAGATAATGACGGTATTTCTTTTCATCCGGCCCAAAGCCGTCCGCTCCGTAGAAATACCGGGCCAGATGGTAAGATGCGTTGGGATAATTCATCCCGGCCGCCTGCTCCAGCATCTCCCGGGCCTCCTCTATGTACCCCAGCCGCAGGTCCAACATGGCAAGTTCATCCATTGCAAACACATTTCCCATGGCTACCGCCTGCTTCCACCTGGCCCGGGCGGTCTGCTCTCCGGTCAGACCGGCCTTTGCCAGAGCCTGCTCCCGGTACGGCTCGTAGGCAGGATTCTCCAGAAACTGCGCCGCTTTGATGGGGCCCCAAAAGGACCCCATCCGCTCCGCCTGGTCAAAATATCCGATGGCGGCGGCCAGTTCCGTCACGATATCTTTGAAACGCACTTCCGATTCAGGCTGTTTCAGCAGCCGGTCCGCCCGCAGCAGTGCCAGATCACCCAAGCCGCTCACCGCATGGTGGAACTTCTGCGCCGCCGCCAGCCGGTAATGCCGCTCAGACTCCGCCATCCGCTGTTCCGCAGACAGCTCCCCTGTCTCGCCGTGCAGGAGCATATAGCCGTAGGAATACAGGGCGGGGGCATAAGGCGGCTGGCTGGACGCTGCCCGCTTGAAGTAATGGGCCGCCTGTTCCAGATTGCGCTCCACCACATACTTTCCATGGGGGCCGCCGGCCTCATTTTTCACCACGAATTCCATGCCCACATAATAGAAGCCCGCCAGATTGCTGGAGGCTATCACATTCTGCCCAGCCATCCGCCGCAGGGCGAAAAAGAAATCGATACTGGTGGCCTCATAGCAGTCGCAGGTCAGGTAATACTCCTCCACCTGCCGCTTCATATTGACCTTTCCAAACGCCGTCTCCTCCCCGGACTCCTCGGGACTGCGCCGTTCCCCCAGATGGGTCTGCACGATCTCATACAGGATAGAGGCCAACAGCATGCTGTCCGCCGTTTCAGCCTGAGATAAAATTCCCGACGCGCAGGAGAGCTCACCCTTCAGGCGGAGAAACAGCTCGTCCAGATCGGTCCCACGGCGGTTCGCACTGTACCGGATCACCGCCGCAAGGCGTTTGCAGATCTCCCGTTTATGCTCTGCCTGGGCGTAATGGACGCAGTGGAATTTGGGGATGCCCATGCCCGGTTCGTCATTGATGTGCTTTCCGATATTGCTGGAGCTGTTATCCAGACCGCCCTTGAAAAACGAGTCAATCTCCTGCCTTCTGCGTTCTCTCGGTCCATCGTGCGTTGCTGTCTCCATATACACGACCAGTTCTTTTGGGAACGCCTCCGGATTGGTCATTCCGAAAATAGCGTTATAAAAACCAACCTGATTATCAAACAGCTTGTTTTCCTTTCCGGACAGAATTTTTTGAAGTTTTCTCAAAACGGTCTCTTTCTGAAACATTCTCCCACACCTCTGACAAGTCCCTGTGCGCATCATCGCCAGTTCTCCACACATTTTCTGTAAACTATAAAATCATATAATCCCATGAGTTCTCATGCAAGCGAAAGGATAAAATCACCATGGTGATTTTATCTGAACGCATTCGTAATGCGATAACGACATAAACCAAAACCCGTATTGGAACGTTCCATGATCTCCCGCGGAATCTGTTTTAGGATCTTGCGTCCGAAGCTGGTCGTTCCGAAATAAGCATCGAAATTTGCCACCGGCAGCACCACCCAGTCGGAATCATCCGGCTTGTTGGCTATATAATAAGCCACCACGGCAGTAACCATGTGTATGGGAATTTCCTTTGGCGTTGCTGTCCGAATGCGATCCATCAACTCGTCGGGCAGCTCCATATCTGTACAGCGCAGAGGCCCCTGATCCAGCGCATTGGCAAGGATATCTTCAAACCGCAAGCTCCACTGCCCTTTGGTGGTGGGCGAGAATACTGGCATCTGCATTTGCGTGACCTTGTCCCGCCAGGCATCGTCAAATCCGCTCTCCAGCTTGGCGCACTTCTGAGGAGTGCCGCTGTATACGGCGCCGAGGTTCGCTTTCACAAAAGCGATCACCCCATGTACATGGCGATGGAACCAACCACTGCCTTCCCCGTCCACCAACCGAGGGAACTCTCCGTGAAGTTCTCTGAAATCTGTTCTGAACTGCCATGCCGCTTTGGGAGTGGCTTTTTTCTTGTCCGGAACACTGCACCAGGCGCACAGACCCCGGCGGGCGTATTCGATTCGCCCACGCGGCTGTGCCGCCAAACTTCCGTCTGGTTCATGGAACAGAAATCCTCTGGCAAGGATGGTCAGCACCCGGGCCAAGCCCTCAAAATCCATCAGTGTGTCAAAGGTGAACCGGCCCAGATAGGTGGTGTCCTGCTTGTTGACGGCAGAATAGTGAACCGTCCCGGTATAATCTGAAAACTCCTTCCACTCATTCAGCATAGGGCACCTCCAGTACATTCTCTTCAATCCGGTCCAGCAGCAGGTCCCACAACAGCTTCCGCTTGCCCAAAGCCACCACATACCGTACAGCAAGACCAGGGCGAACGATCCTGTCCAAATATTTTCGGCACACTTTGGAAACCACAGCACGCTCATCTCCTGAAAACGGATTCTCCATATACGCCTCCATCATGGCTATGAAATATGGCGAGTCTCCCTTTCGAATCAGCTTTTTTCGCTCTCTGCTGCTATTCTCATCATCCACATCACAGACCAGATCGCCCAAAACGCGAAAACCGCTGTTCCGAAAATCTGTCAGCAGGTCATAGTAGTCAGCTGCCTCCGGGAGATGCGCCATCAAAAATGTCTCCCTCTCATCAGATGCCATGAAATGCCACTGGCAGTCGGAAATAGCCTGCCGCAGTGCGGTAATGCGTTCCGGAGGCAGCTGCTGGAAAAAAGCGTACAGCTCGTCAGAATCATATAATTCCTCCTGTCCTCTGGCATAGAGAATACGGTCAATGTCAATCTTTCTCTGTTTGTCTTTCACAGGAATACGGCAGGCTCGAATACGGGAAAGACAGTGTTCGTAGTCCCCCAGCAGTTCAGAAACAGAAGCAAGGACCTGCTTGTCCAACTTGTTTTTCCAACCGCGTTCCTGTGCAAAAACAAACAACTCACTGTCCTTCGCAGGTCTGGCTTTCATTCTTGGTGTGTTCTGCTCCAGCTGCCGCGCCAGATACGGCAACCGCTCAATATGAGACCCCACCTTGCTCCAGTCTGTCTTTTCAAAAAAAGCATCCAGCTTTTCCTTATGGCTCGGTTCATACCAGGCCCGCCGAGTCTCCTCAGCCTGTTCTGCCAGATATTTATACTGGAGGAACGCACTGCGCTTTACCCGCTTTTTACCGATATACTCATCCAGATCAGGCCGAACGCCGCTTTTAGCGGCATCGATCTCCAGACCGCTGAGGATGGCCAGCGTTTCAATTTCCCGGCGGTACCGCTTCCGTTCTTCCGGGTCGGCATTCTCACTGTATGCAATAACACTGCGGTCCATAGCGGCGTTGCAGATCTGGCCGATGCGGGCGGCGAAGGTGTTTTCTACCGTGCGGAATCTCTCCCGCCAGTCATTGGCGTTGGACAGCGGCGCTGACAGAGATGGGATTTTCAGCAGCGGTAGATTGGTATTATTGGAAAGCTTCTGATAGACATCATACTCGTAATTCCGCTTGACGCAGCGGTTCAGGACAGGGTCAGCAATGGTTTTGATCAAATCGCCGTCATAGTCGGCCCCGCCCAGACGCTCTGCCGCCAACGTATCCGCGGACACCATAACGACATCTGTCAGATGCCCCAGATAATGAGCTCGGAGTTCATCATCTGGGTATACGGATAGCTGAAGCTCCTCGTTGCGTGCGATGTGAGGATTACGAAGCAAGGTGCAGCTTTCGTCATGTTCATAGACAGCGCCGGGGGCATAGAAGCTGTCCTCTGTAAACATATCAGCGTTGACAGCATCGCAGAAAGAACGCTCTGCCGGCATCTGAAATATGCGTGGCGTCATAAGCTGCCGCAGCAGTTCCAGCAGGTCTCCGGACAGGAAACGGTTATCACCCGGCACCAAAAGATGACCCACAGCGTAACCCTTTAAAATCTTTTTCGCTTGCGCGTCCAATGCGTCGGCATAGATCGGTTCCTGAATAAACAGCGGATTTTTGCGCAGTACCCGGGCAAGCATATGCGCTCGGCTTCTGCGCGGCTGGTCAAAGCCCTTCAGAAAATACTCTCGACGGAAAGTCTCATTGGCGCAGAAATCATAGTAGGCAGTCTCTGTTGCCTTGGTCAGCCACCGCCTCTCATCTTTCTCCGGACTGTGACCCCAGCCATTGGGAAGATCCGCAGGCCGGAATTCCTCTGGTCGAATGGACACTGTGGATAGAAACTGGTAGTTCAGTTCAATGAGCGCTTCTGGTTCCTCCTTGCTCACGTTGGTGATATACAGGGCATGACGGTATTTCCGGAATGCCTTCCAGTAATCCTGCCAGGTCATGCCGTTTTCCCGCAGCCAATCATAAGCCTTGAACTGGCTGCGGGTCAGGATGATGTCCACATCCTTGACTGCGTGATTTACGCCCCAGATATCCTGAATGATCTGTGTACCGGAACGCTTCAAAAAGTCCTTGAAGTCTACCTGATGCAGCATCCCTTTGATATAAGGCATGCGGATCTGAAACGAAGTATGGCTATGCCTGCCGCAGTAGGTCTTGTCCACTGTCTCAGCGTACTCCTTAGAAATGAGTCCGACGCCGTCGAAGCAAGTGACTTTCACATCTTCCAGCGTCTCTACTCTATGATATTTCCCCGGCTCATACCCCTCCCGAACAGTGATGACGGGAACTCTCTTTACGACTTTCGTAGGGTTGTCGATCACAATGACGCGGTGCGGCTTGTCAATACGAATGCCGTCCACCCGGATTCCGCTGGAAAACAACAGGCCATTGTATGCATAGAGCTTACTGAGCTGGCAGCGCTCCAGGGTCATATCCATCATCATGCGCCGGCGCATTGGCTCATACAGGTCTGCACGAATAAATGAGAGCCTGGATCTGCGGCTCATGCTGGCGGAACGTTCAAAGCTGACATATCGGTGAGGCCCGCTGCCAAAATCCAGCGTAACGCCTTCGGGGCGAAACATGTCCCTGGCTTTCTCGCGGCGGGTTTTCTGTGTCTGGTTTGTACCACGGCGATCAAAGATACCGGTAAAGTCCATATAAAAAATGATGTCCGCAAGGTCGGCAATGCACGCATCCGCCGGCACCCGATACCGGTCTCCATGGAGTTGACACATAAGCTGAAAAAACATAGCACAGTCGTCCTGCTCGTGCTTTGCTCCGGGTACCTTGCAGTGCTCGGTAGCAGTATGATTCAACCGGAATGTATGAATTCTATTCTCTTCTTCTGCATAACTCATGACCGCTCTGGCCGAGAGTTCATAGATCGTATATTTCACCATCGGCACACGCACCTCCATTTGCTTTTAGTATATCATAAACCTTTTCAAATGCAAAACGAATACTGCTCCCACCTTTTATGAGGTTGTAGTTCTTGTATTCAAAATTTGAAAAGGAGGTTTCATATATGAGCAAACCAACACCGCTGCAGACCATTGATGGTAAAACGCTTATGAGCACACCTATTGAACCGCTGTACTTTGTAGTGGATACGTTCATATCCCAGGGGCTGCATATACTTGCAGGCCCTCCCAAGGTGGGAAAGTCCTGGTTGGCACTGTGGCTGGCTGTCAGCGTTGCCAAAGGAGATCCGGTATGGGGTATGGAAACAAAGAAAGGCACAACGCTCTATCTCTGCCTGGAGGATTCCACTCGTCGTATCCAAAACCGGCTCTGCCAACTTACAGAGGATGCTCCATCCAATGTTCATTTCTGTACAGAGAGCAGTATCCTCGACCGGGGGTTGGAAGAACAGTTGGCACAGTTTATCTATGACCACCCCGACACAGTCCTGATCATCATCGACACGCTGCAAAAGGTGCGAGGCGTAAAAAATGACAACGCCTATGCGAATGACTACCGCGACCTCTCTCTGCTGAAAAAGATAGCGGACAGGCATGGCATTGCGATTCTGCTTATCCACCATCTGCGCAAAGAAGGCGATGAGGATGTGTTCAACCGCATCTCCGGAACCACGGCGATCAGCGGTGCCGTGGATTCCAGCTTCACACTGGTAGAAGATAAACGCGGCAGCGGCCGTGCCAAACTTTTCTGCATAGGCCGTGATATCGAGTACCGTGAGCTGGAGCTGGAACGCAACGAAGACAATATCTGGCAGCTTCTCTGTGACAGCAAGATCAGTCCCGGCGGCAGGATCACTGCTGCCATCTCTGCATTCATGTCGAACCGCACGGACTACATCGGCACTCCCACAGAGTTCGCAAATAAAATCGACCCTGATGGTTCGCTTGGGATCACGCCAAAGAAAGCCACTCGTCTGATCTTGGAAAGCCTTGCGGCGCTTGGAAAATCCGGGATCACAGTGCGTGTATACCGCAGCAATGGAAAGCGGCTCATCGAGCTTCGCCGTGCCGAAAGTGTCGACACCCAGGGAGTTGACCCTATCGACCCTCTCGAGGCCACAGGAGCCGATTTGAGGGGCTTTTCCGAACATGACGAGTGAACCCCCGCAGGGACAAAATAACCGCCGTTTGGGCCGTTTGTGGCCAAAGGAGAAACGCGGGTGTCCGGCGAAAGAATTTCCTCCCTCGGAGGAAGCCAGCATCGCGTTTGTCTGGTCACCGGCACAGCCGTTGCCCATCTTCCGCTCTATTTCCGGGCGAAGCCCAGACCCACTTCATCTACGATTTGGAGGAAACAACATGAAAAAAGATATTAAATTCAGTACCCGTATGACTTCCGGAGACCGGGAATCCATCAAGGAGTTGGCAAAGCAGTCCGGTATGTCCATGAGCAATTATGTGACGGCCTGTTGTTTGGGCAAACAGGTCGTGGTCATCGACGGACTAAAAGAAGTATTGAAGGAGCTGAAATACATCGGGAAAAATCTGAATCAGCTTGTTACCCTGGCGCACATGGGACGAGTGACAGTGATTCATCTGGACAGCACACTTCAGGTGTTCTCGGAACTCCGTGATGCCGTCCGGATGATCCTGGAACGAAAGCGCTGGTGAGTTATGGCGATCATCACCTTCACAAATTATAAGCGGGGACAGACCGCCGGGTGCATGGGCGCTGTTATGCGTTACACTATGCAGGAAAAGAAAACGCTGTGGGAAGGTCAGCGGCTGGTCACGGGCGTCAACTGTGAACCAGACGCTGTCTACGCAGACTTCATGACTACCAAGCGGTTATATCACAAAACGGATGGCAAACTGTTTTACCATATGGTGCAAAGCTTTCCGAAGGGCGCGTCAGTAGACCCGGTCACAGCTCACGCCGCTGCGCTCAGGCTGGCGGAATATTTTTCGGGCCATGAGGTCCTGGTCTGCACCCATGTAGATCGCGAGCATATCCATTCACACTTCGTTATCAACTCTGTCAATTTCGATACTGGAAAGAAACTGCACATCGCAAAGGAACAGCTCCAGGAACTGCGTCAGCGCAACGACGCGGTATGCCTGGAGTTTTCTCTTCCGGTATTCATGCCCGACCCAAGCCGGCACAAGTCAAAAATCATGACTACCGGGGAGTATCACACAGCAGCCCGCAGTCAGAGCAAAAAGCTGCAGCTCATGAATATCATCAACGATTGTATGCGCCACGCGTCCACCCGTGAGGAATTCATTGCGCTGATGGAGAGTGAGGGCTGTAAAGTCCGCTGGGAAAAGTCCCGTAAGAATATCACTTACACCACGCCGAGCGGCTGGCAGTGCCGTGACCGCATGCTGTTCGGTGACAAATATCTGAAGGAGAATATGGAATATGAATTCAGGATCAGAGAAGAAATTATCTATGGACGATCTAATGGCGTTGAACCGACCCGCGCAGGTACAGCCGGAGCTGGAGACACCGCCACCGGTCCTGCCGCCCATCGAGGTCCACTGTCCCCTTCCGGAAGCGGTGGAGCATCGGCTGGAATCACTGGAGAATTTGAATTCGTGGCAGACAGAGTATCTGAAGCGACTGTCGGAGATGCCCTGCGACTATCCATCCAGATCCCAGATGGACGAGCTGCTGAAATCGGTGAAGCATTTGGAGCAAATGGTCGAACAGGCTGGGAAGCAGAAAGAGAAATCTTTCTATCTTCCCCGGTTTCGGATGCCGTACATTCCCTGGGGCAGTCTGCTCCTGTGGTCAGCGATGCTGGCAATCATCGGAGCAGTCTTGTGGGCGATGTGCTACAGCTCGGCTACACTCTGGAACGCGATCAAACCGCTGTTCCAGTAATCGACAGTACCACAAAACGCGATCGCGCTGACAGCAAACTACTCCGCAGAGAAAAGGAAAAGAAAATCGCCCTCGGTCACAAAGCAGATGATCATGAGGAGGAGCAGACACATACCTGGCAGCAGACGATGTGACGCAAAGGGGAGAGCCGAAATCATTCGGCTCTCCCCTTTTGCATAGGACAAGTATATCAAAAATACAATGTATCAAGCGTACCCGAACCTGGAGGTGATATCTATTATTACCCGTCCATTCACGTATAACAGTGATGCGCATATTGTTTCCGGCAGAAAAAACACCATCACGATTGAAAACCTCACTCCTCAGCTTTCTGATGAGGAACGCTTTGAACAGCGGCGATGCATCGAGGAAGGGCTGTTTGAGGTTTTTATCAAATATACAAATCAACATGAAAGTAATAGCTATTTAGGAGCTGCTGCGGTATGATGTACTCGTCAGCAGCTCTTTTCTATGTGAAAGGAGCTACAACATGAACGCAATCTACACAAGACAATCCGTTGACAGAGCCGATAGTATTTCTATCGAAAGTCAGATCGAGTTCTGCAAATATGAGATGCGAGGTGAAGCCTACAAAGTATATACCGACAGAGGCTACAGCGGTAAGAATACAGACCGCCCCGCCTTTGCCGAAATGATGAATGACATTGAAAATGGAATCATCAGCAAAGTGGTCGTCTATAAGCTCGACCGTATCAGCCGTTCGATTCTGGACTTCTCTACCATGATGGAACGCTTCGAGAAGTACAAGGTTGAGTTCGTATCAACGACCGAGAAGTTCGATACCTCTTCCCCGATGGGCCGCGCCATGCTCAATATCTGCATTGTCTTTGCTCAGCTGGAACGTGAAACCATTCAGAAACGTGTCACAGACGCCTATTTCTCCCGCAGTCAAAAGAGTTTCTATATGGGCGGACGGATCCCATACGGCTTTCGGTTGGTGCCGACTACCATTGAAGGCGTTAAGACTTCCATGTATGAGATCAATCCCGAGGAGGCAGAACAGGTCAAGCTGATCTATGAGCTCTATTCCAAACCGGAATGTTCCTACGGCGATATCATCCGGTACTTCCAGGAGCATGGTATTCTCAAGAATGGAAAACCGTGGTGCCGTACTCGTATGGCAGATGTGCTGAGGAACCCAATCTACGTTCGCGCGGACCTCTCTGTCTACGAGTTCTACCGGGACCAGGGCGCGATCATCGCCAACGACCCCGGCGACTTTATCGGAACAAATGGCTGCTACTACTACAAGGGCCAGGACTCCACCGGCCGCAAGCAGATGAATTTGGAAGGCAACCATCTGGTATTGGCGCCCCATGAGGGAATCGTCCCAGCAGATCTGTGGCTGAAATGCCGCGCCAAGTGTCTGGAGGCTCAGCAAATCAAGCCGTATCAGAAGGCCAAGAATACATGGCTGGCTGGAAAGATCAAATGCGGCGTCTGCGGCTACGCGCTGGTGGATAAGCATTATGCTACCACAAGGGCCAGATACTTCCTCTGCTCTAACAAAATGAACTCCAGAGCCTGTGTAGGACCCGGTACGATCTACTCGGACGAATTCGAACAGCTTATCTACAATGAGATGCTCAAGAAACTGGCGCAGTTCACTTCTCTCAGAAAGCGTAAAGGAAATATCCTTAACCCGGAACTCACCACTCTCAATGTGGAATTGACGCAGACAGAGAGCGAGATCAGCGCTTTGATGGACCGTCTGGCCACCGCTGACGATACCATGTTCCGCTATATCAGCGGGCGCATCAAGGAACTGGACGGTAAGAAGCAGGAACTGATGAAGCGCATCTCCGAGCTGAAACTTCACAAGGAAGCTGACTACACCGAGATCAGCAACCATCTGACCATGTGGGATGAACTGAGCTTCGAGGATAAGCGCCAGACCGTGGATCAGCTCATCCGGGTCATCTACGCCACCAGCGATTCCATTAAAATCGAATGGCGCATCTGAAACCAACTTATGCCCATCTTGTACGCTTCGGCGAGGGCCTGCGTCTGGTGAAGGATCGTCTGGATGAAAAGAATGTCTACTATATGAACCCATCATTTGACAAGTAAATCAACTGCTGTTAAGGGGTATCACTTTATTGTGATACCCCTTTTTGCATGCACTTCTTCTATAGTTTTTTATCTTTTAAACATTAAACCCGGCGCGTACTTTTTCGGGAAAGCTTGCCTTCTGTAAAAAAAGCGGCTATTATAGAAAATAATGTTTTACGGCATATAGCTCTTTGGGCCTGCCCAAGATTTTAGCCGTCAGCGGAATGCAGGCAGGGTCTATCTATTTCTGAGCTGAGCTCAGAAATAGATAATTATACTTCTCTGCCGCATAGACACCCATTTCCACCTGAAGGAGTCATTCTATATGGACATTTGCAAGCTATCCCAGGACATACAAGCTGAGACGGAAAAGATCATTGTGGGAAAATCCGATCGCATCAGGCTGATTATCATGGCTGTGCTGGCCAACGGCCATGTGCTTTTGGATGACCTGCCCGGCGTGGGTAAGACCACACTGGTGAAGACCATTTCCCTTGCCCTTGGCTGCCGCTCCGGGCGTGTTCAATTTGTGCCCGACATGCTGCCCAGCGACATCATCGGAATGCAGATATTCAACCAGAAAACGGGAGATTTTGAGATGCGCCAGGGTCCTGTCATGACCAACCTGCTCTTGGCCGATGAGATCAACCGGGCCATACCCCGCACGCAGTCCGCCCTGCTGGAGGCCATGGAAGAGCGCCAGATCTCTATTGACGGGCAGCGTTTTTCCCTTCCCTCTCCCTTTTTGGTGCTGGCCACACAGAACCCTGTGGAATCGGAGAGCACGTTCCGCCTCCCTGCCGCCCAGATGGACCGATTCCTGATCCGAATCAGTATGGGGTATCCCCAGCCGGAGGAGGAACGGCAAATGCTCCGCAGTCTTGGAGATGAGATTCCCTTTGATTCCGTGCGCGCTGTCACAAGTGACGCGGAGCTGAGATCGGCTCAGCGGCAGATTGCCGGCATCCACCTCTCCGACTCTGTGGCGGATTACATCGTGGCGCTTGCGGACAGGACCCGCAGCCACCCTCAGCTGATGATGGGGGCAAGCCCCCGCGCCACCCGCAGCCTCTATCGGGCCGCAAAGGCCTGGGCGGCCATGTCGGGCCGGGACTATGTGACGCCGGACGACGTCAAGTTTTTGGCCCATCCTGTGCTGGAACATCGTCTGATTTTAAAGAGCAGCGCACGGTTTTCCGGCAATACGCCAGCCAAGGTTCTGGAAGAGGTATTGGAGCAGACCGAGGCGTCCCCCTCCCTGGACACGCTGGATCATGAGGGATAAACCGATTTTCAGCCGTTCCAGCAATCTGGTCTCCCTGCCGGCTCTGGGGCTGGAACTGCTTTTTTGCGTGTTGGCGGCGTTTTTTGATCAGAGGCAGCTCTCTGCCGCGCTGATGTTCGTCTTCCTTCTCTCCGGGGTTTCCCGGCTGTGGGCCGTGCTCTCCCTTCGGAGGCTTTCCATCTCCGTCTCCGATGCCGGCCGTGGCTTATTCCCGGGTGAGACGGCTGTTTTTGAGATAGAGGTGCGAAATGAAAAGTTTCTGCCTGTGATCTGGCTGGAGGTCTTCTTTCCCCTGGCAAAAACCCTCTGTCTGACGCCGGAGGACTGCCGTCCCCCCGATGATTGGGAAGCTCCCGTGCTGGAACGAAGCGGCGCCTCCTCCGCGCTGGTGGGTGAGCGGCGGTTTTCCTTTTTCCTCTGGTATGAGACGCTCCGCTTTCAGAGCCGCTGGATCGCAAACTGCCGGGGCATCTATTCCATGGAGGGCTGGCGGCTGCGCACCGGCGATGGTTTCGGCCTGACTCAGGTGGAGCGCTCCATTCACAAGGATGCGCGGTTTGCGGTATACCCCAGGCTCATTGACGTAGCGCCGGACCTTTTTTTGCGCAATCTCTGGAACACGGAGAGCGGCACCCGGGGCGTGATGGAGGACCCGACCATCATACGCTCCACCCGGGACTATATGACCACCGACTCCTTCAAGCACATCAACTGGCGTCTGGCGGCTCAGGGGCTTCCCCTGACGGTGAACGTGTATGAGGAAATTCTGCCTCAGACGGTCCACTTTCTTTTTGACGGAGAGAGCTTCAGCGGGCCGGATCCACACCCGGAGGAGATGGAGGACGCCCTCAGCATCCTGGCCTCCGAGCTTGTCCTGCTCTCGGAGCGCCAGGTTTCCTGCGGACTCAGCCTCTGCCGCGGGGCAGAGTGTGAACCGGTCAACCTCTTCCCCTCCTCTTCCCACATAGAGGAGCTGCTCTGGGCTTTGGCTGCCTATCAGCCTATGGAACCAAAGCGGGACCCCAATTCCGGGAGCATCCTTCTCCAAGCTCCCGCCTTTGATACGAACACACTGTATGAGGCTGCGGGAAATGTGGGACGGTTCTATTATATCTCCTATGATATCGCCTCGCTGACCGATCGGACACTGCTGCGGCATTTGGATCACACCTGTCTGTCTCTGCTCACCTACTGTGAGCCGGAGCCCTATGGAGGCTTTGAGACGGTGTGCCTCTGCGGCTTAAAGGAGGGTCAGGGCCATGCGTGAAAAACACACCCTCTCCGCGTTGACCACCCTGTTTTCCTCCGCCTGTATCTTCTGCACCCTCTATTACCTGATGACGCTGGGGGAGCGGACCCCGGCCGCCTACTATCCCCAGGTTCTCATGATCTATGCCCCGGTGCTCTATGGGCTGAATCGCGCCTTTTTGCATCGGGAGCACACCATGCGCTCCTTTACGCTTCTCAATGTGTCCATGGGGACTGCCCTGTTCCTTTCAGTTCTGCTCTCAGGTGGCGAAAGCGGATGGGTGTCGCTGCTGTTTGTGGGGATCATCTGCCTCTGGCTGACGATACTTGGCGCTCAGCTGGCTATGGAACCGCCCAAGCTGTCCTACCTGATCCTGTGCTTGGATCTCAGCCTGATGCTGTTGGTGCTGTTCATCGGCTACCTCTCACTCACCGGGGCCTCCACCCTCTGGAGCCTTCCCATTGCCGCCGGATGCGCCGCAGCCATTTTGGGAATCATCTCCCACCGGACTGGAAGCCAGATGGGAGCGCGGGGATGGGGAATTGTGGCGCTCATGTTTCTTGTGATCTTTATCCTGGTTTGGCTGCTTGTCAGCTTTGCGGCCGCCCCGGCGGGCCAGGGTTTGGTGGTCTTGTGGAACGCTGCTGTTGCCGGCGTCAGGTTCCTGGCGGATCTGATGTGGAAGATTTTGCTCTTCCTGTGCTCCCTGATTCCAATGGGCGGGCAGGGAGAGCTTTCGATGGAACCCGGAGCTGTCTCACTGCCCCAGGCCGCGCAGGAGAGCCTGGAGGCAAATCCGGCTATGCTAATTGTTTTGGCGGTTCTCTGCGGCGCGTTGCTGCTGGTGCTGTTTGTCTGGGTGCTGCGCCAGTTGGGAAAGCTGCGGATCGGCGGAAAAGCGGCGCGGCCGGCAGCCGCAGCTCCACTGCGTCAGCGGGTTTCCCTTTGGGCAGGTCTCAGACGGCTGTTGGCCGCATGGCGCCGCCGGCTGCACCTGCGCATCTTCTTGTGGCGGATACGGAATATGCCGGCGGGGGTGTACTATTGCCTGGTCCGGAGATGCCGCTCAGGCCCATGGCGGAAAAAAGCCGGTGAAACGCCAAGAGACTTCCTTCTCCGGCTGCAGCGCGGAGCCGACCCGGAGCTGTATGCCGCATTGAATGATCTGATTCCGGCGGTGGATGAGTCGCTGTTTGGCCTCAGTGCGCCGCAGCCTGTCCCCCAGGCCCGGCTGATCCGGCGCCGGGTGGGGACGGCGGTCCTTCGGCAGGCTTTCAAAAGCTTCCACGTGCGGATAAAAGAGCTGAGCAGTACTCATAAAACTACATCACAGTCTGATCCGACCTGATTAATCAATACATAGAAAGTGATATCACTTTACAGTGATACCACTTTTGCTCAGCGCAGCATCTCTTCAAACTCCTCTTCCGTCAGTACGGGAACGCCCAGGTCCCGGGCCTTTTTCAGCTTGGAACCCGCCGACTCTCCGGCCACCACGTAGGTGGTCTTCTTGGAGACCGATCCGGCGGATTTCCCGCCCCGCTCTTCGATTAGCGCGGCGGCTTCGTCCCGGGTGAATTTGCTCAGCGCCCCGGTCAGGACGAACGTCATACCGGAAAAGCGATCATCCACCATCTGGTTGACGCTCTCCATATTGACGCCGGCCTTTTTCAGGCGGTCGATCAGGTCTTTAGACTGCGGGCTCCGCACCCAATCGAGGATGAACCGGGCGGTGACGGCGCCGATGTCCTCGATCTCCGTCAGTTCCTCCAACGTGGCCTGCGCAAGGGCGTCATAGCTTCTGAAGTGGGAGGAGAGCACCTTGGCGGCCTTCACCCCCACCTGGCGGATACCCAGGGCGTAAAGCAGGCGGGACAGGTCGTTGCCCTTGGATTTCTCAATGGCAGCCACCGCGTTATCGGCGGATTTGACGCCCATGCGATCCAATTGGGCGATCTCCGGCGCCTTCAGATCGTAGAGGTCCGCCGCGTTGGACACTATCTTTGCCTCAATCATCTGCTGCAGGACCGCAGGCCCCAGACCGTCGATATCCATGGCGTCCCGGCTTGCAAAGTGGGTCAGGTTCTGAAGCAGCTGGGCCGGACACTCCGCTCCTGTGCAGCGGATGGCAGCGCCGTCGATGTCCCGGAAAACCGGAGCGCCACAGACGGGGCAGGCCTCCGGGAACTGATAGGGCGACGTTCCCTCTGGTCGCTTGGAAAGGTCCACCTCCACGATTTCCGGGATGATCTCGCCGGCCTTCTGCACAATGACCGTATCCCCAATCCGGATGTCTTTTTCCGCGATATAGTCCTGATTGTGCAGTGAGGCGCTGGTGACGGTGGTCCCGGCCAGGTGGACCGGCTCCAAGGTGGCCTTGGGCGTCAGCACGCCGGTGCGTCCCACCTGAACCACAATATCCACCACTCTGGAGGGCTTCTTTTCCGGCGGGTACTTATAGGCAATGGCCCACTTTGGATTTTTGGACGTGCTGCCAAGGAACTCTCTGGCGCTCAGACTGTTGACTTTGACCACAGCGCCGTCGATTTCAAAGGGAAATTGCAGCCGCTCTTCATTGAGCCGCACGATCTCCCGCTGGCATTCGGACGCCTTGGATACCGTATGATAAGGAATTACCTTAAAATGCTGGCTTTCCAGGTAGTGCAGCGTTTCGGTATGGGAGGAGAACTTCTTTCCCTCAGCAAGCTGAAGATTGAAAATCTGGATGTCAAGACGCCGCTTTGCCGCAATTTTGGGGTCCAACTGGCGCAGGGAGCCGGCGGCCGCATTTCTTGGATTTGCCATGAGCGGCTCTCCGTTGAGCTCCCGGATGGCGTTGAGCTCCTCAAATACGCTGCGGGACATATAGACCTCTCCCCGGACAATCAGCTTCGGGAGCTTTTCCGGCAGCGTCATGGGAATCGACATGATGGTTCTCAGGTTCTCCGTGACATCCTCCCCCACCCGGCCGTCGCCGCGGGTGGCGCCCCGGAAAAAGGCCCCGTTCCGGTATTCCAGCGCAACGGAGAGTCCGTCGACCTTTGGCTCCACCGTGTACTCCACATCGCCGCCCAGCTGATTCTCCATCCGCTGGCAGAACTCCTCCACCTCCTCCGGAGAGAATACGTCCTGCAAACTCTCCAGAGGCACCTCATGGGTCACGGTGTCAAATCCCTCCAGCGTCCGTCCGCCGATCCGCTGGGTGGGAGAATCCGGTGTGATTTCCTCCGGATGCTCCTTTTCCAAATCCTCAAGCTGGCGGAGCAGCTGGTCGTATTCATAGTCCTGAATAATGGGATCATCCAAAACATAGTAGCGATATCCATGCTCGTTCAGCGTGTCCCGCAGTTCCTTCATTTTCTCACGATAGTCCATGAAGTTCTCCTCAATTTCCGTTCAAAATAAATTCCCTGGCATCCTCTGCAATGGGTGCGTCTGAATTGAAATAGGTATAGGATTCCGGCACTGACCCCACGATCACGGTCTCCGCCACCACAAAGGAGTTGCTCACCTTGGTGGCGGTGGAAAACCCGGGCATCAGGATGCTGGCGACCACATCCACATTGAGCTGAATCTGGTGCCGCGTCTGATTGATCCCCGCGGAGGTAAAGACATTCTCCAGAGATGCAGACGACGATCCCACAGACTGCATTTTAACCGTAATCAGCGGCCCGCGGCCGGAGAGCAGCGCGGAGCCGCTCAAACTGCCAAGGGGAATGGACAGCTCCTTGGTGGACACCTCGGAGAGCTTCTCCAGCACCCGGTCCAAAATCTTGGACTGGAGACGGTTGAACTCCGCCATATTGCTTTTGACCGCCGTCACCTTTCCATCATTGTCCTTTTCAAAAGACACCAGATTGCTGTAGTCGATCTCCCCGCTGTCGATGGTCTGGTTCACCGCCTCGGTGACCACCCTGGTCACCGTGTTGGACACGCGGGCCGTGGCCATGCTGCTCAGGATGGGCCTGAGCTGAAACGTGGCCGTCAGCAGCGCGATGGCCAGCAGGACTGACACAAGAAAAAACAGCGCCAGCGCCGATTTCTTCCGGCTCAGCCGGTATCGGTAGAAAAAGTATCCGCGCATTGGCCTCACCTCATCATGAAAGCCTATGCAAAGACAGCTTTTCCTTATTTCAAATCATTGACAATGGATTTGAACGCCGTTCCCCGCACCATGAAATTGGGAAATTGGTCAAAGGCCGCGCAGGCCGGTGAAAGCGTCACCACATCCCCGGAAACCGCACGATTGGACGCGGTCTCCACCGCCTCCTGAAGGGTGTGGACCTCCACCATCTCCGGACAGCCCGGCCGATAATTGGAAGCCCCCGTCACGGCGGCTCGGATTTGATCGGCCGTGGCGCCGCAAAGGATCAGCAGCTTGACATGCTCCACGATTTCGGGCCCCAGCACGTCAAAGGGAATGTGCTTATCATAGCCGCCGGCGATCAGGATGACCTTTTCCGGAAAAGAGCGGAGCCCGGCGATGGTGCGGGAGGGGCTGCTGGCAATGGAATCGTTGTAGTAGCGGACGCCCCTGAGGGTGCGCACCAGTTCGATGCGGTGCTCCACTCCCTGGAAGGTTCTTGCAACCTCCCGGATGGTTTCGTCGGAGACCAGGCCCTCCACCGCCGCGATGGCGGCCATATAGTTTTCGATATTATGCACGCCCGGCAGGAAAATATCCTCTGTTTTCAGCACTTCACGCTCTGTTCCGCCGGAGCGGCAGACGATGGCGCCGCCCCGGAGAAAGACGCCCTCCTCCAACTCACAGGTGCGTGAAAACAGCCTCACACGCCCCCTTGCCTCCTTGGAGAGCTCGTAGGTGATCTTGTTGTCCCGGTTGAAAACCGCCAGATCGTCATCGGACTGATGGAGAAAAAGGTTCTCCTTGGCCGCCACATATTCCGCCATGTCTTTGTGAACGTCCAGGTGATTAGGGGCCAGATTGGTCAGCACGGCCACATGGGGGCTGCGGTTCATGGTCATCAGCTGGAAGGAGGAGAGCTCCAAAACCGCCACGTCCTCCGGACGCATCTGACCTGCTTCCGCTAACAGCGGGTGGCCGATGTTTCCGCCCACGTAGACCCCTTTCCCCTCTTTCTTCAAAAATTCGGAAATCACCGTGGTGGTGGTGGTTTTGCCGTCGCTGCCGGATACGGCAAGAATGGGACAGGGGCATACTTCAAAGAAGACCTCCATCTCCGATGTGATGACGCTGCCCCGCTCTCTGGCCTCCAGAAGCTCCGGAACATCGGGGCGCAGGCCCGGCGTGCGGAAGATGATGTCCTGGCGCAGGCCTCTGAGATACCCGGGGCCCAGCTTGAGCTGGACACCCATGGATTCCAGACGGTCGGCTGTCTCGCCCAAGGCATCCCTCTCTTTTTTATCGCAGGCGGTCACGGAGATACTCGACTTGGCCAGCAGCTCCAACAGGGGCGTGTTGCTGACGCCGATGCCGATCACCGCCACGGTTTTATCCTGAATGGAGTGGAGATATTCCTGAAGATTCATACGATTGCCTCCAAAAAGCGGGGCTGACGCCCTGCGGACTTTAACTTTAAAATTATACCATCCCCTCCAGTATTTCGCAACGAAAAGCTGTCTGTATGGGCCGCTTTTTCATTGACTTTTTCCGCCGGATTCGATACAATAAACCGTACGAGTAAGACAGACAGTCGCGTAAGCTGTGCCGAAAGGCCGCTTATGAGGAAAGTCCGGGCTCCACAGGGCAAGAATAACGGGTAACGCCCGCCGAAGGCGACTTCAGGAAAAGTGCAACAGAAATAAACCGCCAAACCGGGTCAAACCGCTTTGGTAAGGATGGAAAGGTGAGGTAAGAGCTCACCCGATGGCTCGAGAGTGCCCATCGCTGTAAACTCTATTCGGAGCAACACCGGTATGGGAGCTATGGTTTGCCCGACCGCTCCCGGGGTGGCTGGACCGTATTGGCAACAGTACGGCAAGATAGATGACTGTCAGATACAGAACCCGGCTTATAGTCTCACTCGCACTGTACACGAGGCCGCTGGCGTAATACGCCGGCGGCCTCTCACGTATGAAAAAGGCGGAACCGGATTCATTCCGGTCCCGCCTTTTCTGTCAGTCCTGCTGCCAGTTGTGCCAGACGTTCTGCACGTCGTCGTTTTCCTCCAGGAAGTCGATGAGCTTTTCCATGTTCTTTACGTCGTCCTCGCTCTCAAGGGTCACGTAGTTCTGAGGAACCATCTCGATATCCGCGTTCACAAAGCTGTAGCCTTTGGCTTCCAGCGCCTTGACTACATCGTTGAAAGCGTCGGGGTCCGTGGTGATCTCCAGGGCCTCGCCGTCCGCCTCAAAGTCCGCGGCACCGGCCTCTATGGCGTCCATCATCACGGTATCCTCCTCCAGCTCCCCTTCGGAGTTGTCGATAACAATAACGCCCTTGCGGTCAAAGGACCAGGAGACGCAGCCCACAGCGCCCAGGTTGCCGCCGAACTTATCAAAGTAGTGGCGGACCTCCGGAGCCGTGCGCTGGCGGTTGTCGGTCAGCGCCTCCACGATCACGGCCACGCCGTTGGGGCCGTAGCCCTCATAGGTTACGTTTTCGTAGTTGTCCGTATTGCCGGCGCCCAGCGCCTTGTCAATGGTGCGCTTGATATTGTCGTTGGGCATGTTCACTGCCTTGGCCTTGGCAATGACGGTGGCCAGCCGGGAGTTGTTGTTGGGGTCGCCGCTGCCGCCCTCCTTCACCGCAACGATGAGCTCACGGGCAATCTTGGTAAAGGCCTGGGAGCGCTTGGCGTCCGCCGCGCCCTTGGTCTTTTGGATATTATGCCATTTGGAATGTCCGGACATAAGTAAACCTCTCCTTATACATAGTACTGAATCACTTCCCCATGGGAAGCGGACAAGACGATCTCCAATTCCGGGAACGCCTGTTTTAACGTATCAATGATCACCGGGCAGACCACCTGCTCCGTGGGAAAATGTCCGGCGTCAATCAAGTTGATGCCCTTTGGTCTGGCATCTAAAAAGTCATGGTAGCTGAGATCAGAGGTGACAAAGGTGTCACAGCCGGCCGCAACGGCCTGATCCACAAAATCGCCGCAGGCGCCGCCGCCCACCGCCACACGATGGACGCTTCTGCCGCCGTCGGCATAGCGCAGGCCGTTGCAGTGAAGGCACCGGGAAACTTCCGCAACGAACCGCCTGAGGGGCACAGGCTCACTCAACGTGCCCACGCGCCCAATGCCCTCCCGGGTCAGCGGCCCAGGGTCGTTCACCCGCAGGGCGGCCGCCAGAGCGTCATTGACGCCGCCTGACGCCGCATCCAGATTGGTATGCATACAGATGGCGGAAATATCACCTTTAAGCAGCGCGATCAGCAATGCGCCCTGGGGTGTGTCGCTGCGCACCGTCTGCACAGGCAGCCATTTGCAGTTGATGAGCGGATGGTGGGCCACAATGAGCTGCGCGCCGATCCGCGACGCTTCCTCGGCCACTTCCCAGGTGATATCAAGAGCCACCAGGACTTTTTCCACCAGCCGGTCCGGCTCGCCCACCAGCAGTCCCACATTGTCCCAGTCCATTTTCAAGTCCGGCGGGGCAAATTCGAACAGCTTTGCTTCAATCTGCTGAACAGTCGGCATCCTCCCACTCCTTTCTCATCTTCTGAAGTTCCTGGACAATCCCGTCCAGTTCAGCAGCCCTTTCCGAACCGTCCTTTGCCTGCCGGAGCCCCTGAGCCGCGCGACTGAGCTTCCCAATTAAGCAGCTCAGGTACTCTCCCTCCAGGGGGTCCGACGCAAGGGCGATTCCGCCGTAAAGCCTGCCGGGAGAAGGCGGCTCCATGCTGCCGCCCATGGCCTCAAGGATAGGGTACAGGACGCCTTTATCCCGCACCAGCCGCTCCCGGGTCACCTGATAGCCGTGACCGGCCAGAAAGCCGCGTAGATATTCGGGCTTGGACATGGGCTGAAGCAGCAGCGTATGGCCTTCTCTGGTCCAGGGCGCCCGCTCTATGATGGAGGCGATGTTTTCCCCGCCCATCCCGGCGATGACCACTGTGTCCGCCTCCTGGGGGAAAATCCCGTCCAGGCCGTTGCACAGGCGAAATTCCATCTTCTGACCGTACTCACGGGATGTGCGGCGGGCATGCTCCAGAGGAGATTCGTTGATATCGCTGGCAATGGCATATTCCACGACGCCGGCTTGCAGGAGCCAAACCGGCAAATAGCCGTGATCCGTGCCAATATCAGCGATCTTTGCACCGGAACGCACCCAGTCTGCAATGGCCTGAAGCCTGGGCTGAAGCTCCAATCTGCGCTTTGGCTGCATCCCTTCCCTCCTTCGCGTTGACATTCTCTCCCCGCGCGGGTAAGATAACGAAAAAGGAGAGATATGCATGCGGTTATTTGTTGCTATCCAGCTTCCCTGCCCGGTGAGGTCCTCCCTGCTCAACGCCGTCAGCCGGATGAAAGAGCTGGGCCGGGGCAATTTTACCCGGCCGGAAAACCTTCACCTCACCTTGATCTTTATTGGGGAAACCGGGAATGAGGAGGCGGCCCGTCAGGCGCTTTCCATGGTTCAAGGGACGGCCTTTCCCCTTTCAATCGGCGGCCTTGGGTCCTTTGGAGATCTATACTGGGCGGGAGTAGACCCATCCCCAGCCCTGCTGAGTTTACAGCGCCAGGTGGAGGGGTCATTCCGCGCGGCCGGATTCAAACTGGAACAAAGGCCCTACCGGCCCCATCTGACGCTCTGCCGTCAATTCCGGCCCTATGGAGCCTTCCGGGCCGACGAGATCACAGTGCGGCCGCCCACCTGTTCCATCGAACGGATCAGCCTGATGGAATCCCTCCGCCGGGACGGCAGGCTCATCTATCGGGAGGTAGCCGGCCAGCAGCTCATCTGATGATCGGTAGAAGACGCATACGGGGAGTGGCCCCGTATGCGTCTTGCTGTTATTCAGCGGCCTTGTTGGCTTCCTCGTTGACCAGGGCCAGCAGCTTGTCCACATCGATTCCGTGGACCATGCAGGCTTCTTCCACCGTCTCACCCCGGGAAGAGGGGCAGCCCAGGCAGTGCATGCCGATGGACAGGAAAATGGGAGCGGTCTGAGGCGCTACATCCAAAATATCACCAATGATGGTGTCTTTCGTAATTTCAACCATAGAAGTGTATCCTCCAGTTTAAATTCAATTCGCGGCCAGCGCAGAATTGTTGCGTATTTATTATACCCTGATCTCAGTACCATTTCAATAGAAAATAGAGAGAACACTGTCAAAATCTCAAAAAAAGCGTCCGCCTGTTGGCGGACGCTTTTTCAACAGCAAAGTTGAGTCGCTGCTCTGCTTAGGCGTTCTGCTCGCGCATCTTGGCGAAGCACTCGCTGCAGTAAACAGGACGGTCAGACTTGGGCTCGAAAGGAACTCTGGCCTCGCCGCCGCAAGCTGCGCAAACAGCGGTGAAATACTCACGGGGACCACGGGCAGCGTTCTTGCGGGCATCACGGCAGGACTTGCAGCGCTGGGGCTCGTTCTGGAAGCCTCTCTCTGCATAGAACTCCTGCTCGCCAGCGGTGAACACGAACTCCTGGCCACACTCTTTGCACACTAAAGTCTTGTCTTCGTACATGATCTTTACCCTCTCTTTGATAGAAAAAATATATTGCGTTCAGCTTTTGCTGATCTCGCCGGAATATTGCGCAACCTTGCGCCGGACGCGCTGCACAGCGTTGTCCACAGATTTGGGGGATTTGCCTACTGATTCGGCAATCTCCCGACACGAAAGACCATCTAAATAATACCCTAAAATCTTCGTTTCGAACTCGGACAACTGCTTTCGGACGCCGGACAATACGCTTTCTGCGTGTTCCCTGTCGATGATATACTCTTCAGGATTGCGCTGTGCCATATTCCGGGTAGCCGCGGTGTAGGAATTACTCTCAAAGAAGGGTGTATCCAATGGAACCGACTGATTCAGCGGGGAGTGTTTGTCTCTTGTTGCAGCGCGCAAAACCGAATACAGCCGATTTCGTATACAGATTTCTGCAAAAGTCCGAAAAGACGCCTCTTTGGCACCATCATATTCCCGGACCGCTTTAATGAGACCTACCATTCCCTCCTGGGTTAAGTCCTCGCTGTCCCCACCGATTAGAAAATAAGGGCGGGCACATGTGCGTACCAGACGGTTGTATCTTGTCACCAAGATCTCCTCCGCCTCCCGGCTGCCCGCGGCGGCCAGAGCACAAAGCTCTTCATCTGTCAGACGTTCAAAGGGGGGATTGGTTTTCTCATTGCATTTGTACATAACGTATTATACCTGTCTTCCGGTAAAAATGTCAAGCAAATTATCAAATTTACAAGCTCGATTTGTTAAAATTTTAGTGATTTTATAAAATCCACCAAGTTCATTGCACATTTTTCCGCTTCCGACTCTGTTTTTGCCTCCACCATGACCCGAATCAGCGCTTCGGTACCGGATGCGCGCACCAGGACGCGCCCCGCTCCAGCCAGGCGCTTTTCCTCCTCCGCAACGGCCTCCCTCAACGCCCCGGACGCCATAATCTGCTCTTTCACACCGCCGGAGTGAGGCACTTCCACATTGTGCAGCACCTGGGGATACTGAGGGCATCCCAAGGTGAGTGCTGAGGCGCTCTTCCCGCAATCACTGAGAATCTGCAAAAACTGAAGCGCCGTCAGTTCCCCGTCCCCGGTGGTTGCAAACTCGGTAAAGATGGTGTGACCGGACTGCTCTCCGCCGATGCGGTAGTCGCATTCCAGCATCTTTTCCAGCACGTTCCGGTCTCCAACACCGGTGCAGATCAGCTCAATGCCGCTGCTTTTGCAGAACTCGTGGAGCCCAAGGTTGGACATCACCGTGGCCACCACGGTATTCCCGTTGAGCTTTCCCCTGCGCTTCATATCCGCGGCGCACGCGGCAATCACTTTGTCCCCGTCGATGACGCCTCCGGTCTCATCCACCATCAGACAGCGGTCCGCATCGCCGTCAAAGGCCACGCCCACGTTGTATCCGCCGGACACCACGCTGCGGCAGAGATCCTCCAGGTGGGTGGAACCGCAGCGGCTGTTGATGTTGATTCCGTCCGGGTCCCGGTGGATAAAATCCGTATGGGCCTTAAAGCGGCCGAAGAGCTCGGGCGCGGTGGCGCTGGCAGCTCCGTTGGCGCAGTCCACCAGGATCTTCAGACCGCCCAGGTCGCTTTCGATGGTGGAGGCCAAATAATCGATATAGTCCCGCTTGAGCTGGCGCATACCGTGATGGCGGCGGCCGATCTCCTGCCGGGTGCGCAGCTTCATGGGCGCAGCGGAGAGAACCCTCTCCTCCACCCGCAGCTCGGTTGCGTCGGGCAGCTTATACCCCTGGCCGTTGAAGACCTTGATCCCGTTGTGCTCATAGGGGTTGTGGGACGCGGAGATCACGATTCCCGCGTCGGAGCGCTCCTGCACCGTCAAAAAGGCCACGGCGGGCGTGGGGATGGTGCCAAGGGGCTTCACGTCCCCGCCCACGGAGCAGATGCCGGCCATCAGCGCGGACTCCAGCATGTCGGAAGAGATTCGGGTGTCCTTGCCAATGGTGATGACCGGGCGGCGGCCCAGGTCCTCCGCAAGGACCACTGCCACAGCCTGCCCCACCCGAAACGCAAGATCAGCGGTCAGATTTTCTCCCACAACGCCGCGGATTCCGTCTGTACCAAATAATTTACCCATACAAGGAAGTTCCTTTCCTATTTCTCCAGCAGATAATGCAGCATCTGCTCCGGATGATTTAAAAATTGCCTGGTCAATTGATAGTGCTCCGTTTCCTGATAGGCCACCTGCCGGATGCCTGCCCCGCTCAGCTCATAGAGCTGCGCGCCGGGGTAGGCCATCAAAATCGGCGAATGGGTAGCGACCACGAACTGGGAGCCGGCCTCCACCAGGCGGTGCATCTCAGCCAACAGCACCATCAGCCTGGAGGGGGACAGCGCCGCCTCCGGTTCATCCAACAAATAGAGCCCATCGCCCCGGAACCGGTTTTGCACCAGGGCCAGAAAGCTCTCGCCGTGGGACTGACAGTGCAGCGATACACCGCCATAGCTGTCGATGAGCCGCGGGCCGAAGGAGGGCTCGGCGTCCAGCCGGTCGATGTTGGTGGCCACGTTGTAAAAGCTCTCCGCCCGGAGGAAAAACCCGTCCTTGGGGTAGCTCCTGCGGGCTGGGGTCAGATACTCTCCCAACACCGAGTGAGTGTCGTTGGTGGAAAAGCGGAAGTTCCGGGTCCCGCCTTCGGCGTTGAAGCCGCAGGCCACTGCGATGGCCTCCAGGAGGGTGGACTTGCCTGTGCCGTTCTCTCCCACGAAAAAAGTCACGGGGGACTCAAAGGACAGCACATGGCCCTCCATCAAATAGCGCACCGGTGCAAGATCGCGCAGGTAGGAATTCTCCGGCAGTTCCCGCCGGAGCTTGATCTGGGCAAGAAAGTTCATTCCAGCGTCAACTGGTCCATGGGCGACGCAGGCGCGGCGCCGCCGGGGATGGAAACATGGAGGTGCTGATAGGCCTTTTGGGTCACGCAACGGCCCCGGGGCGTTCTGGTGAGGAATCCAAGCTGCATCAGATAGGGCTCGTAGACGTCCTCCAGGGTGATGGACTCCTCGCCGATGGTGGCGGCCAGCGTCTCCAGCCCCACCGGGCCGCCGCCGTAGTTCTCCATGATGGCCCGCAGCATCCGCCGGTCGATGGGGTCCAGCCCCAAATAGTCGATCTCCAGCGCGGAAAGGGCCAGGTCCGCCACGTCTCTTGTGATGGTGCCGTCGGCCCGCACCTCGGCAAAATCACGTACCCGGCGCAGCATCCGGTTGGCGATGCGGGGCGTCCCCCGGGAGCGTCTGGCAATCTCCAGCGCGCCCTCCAACTGGATAGGCACGTTCAAAATCCCGGCGCTGCGCGTCACGATCTGAGTGAGCTCCTCCGGCGTGTAGAGCTCCAGCCGCAGCGTGACGCCGAAACGGTCCCTGAGCGGCGCGGAGAGCTGACCCGCCCGGGTGGTGGCGCCGATGAGCGTAAACCTGGGCAGATCCAGCCGGATGGAGTTGGCCGAGGGGCCCTTGCCCACGATGATGTCGATGGCAAAGTCCTCCATGGCGGGATATAGAATCTCCTCCACCGACCGGTTCAGCCGGTGGATCTCATCCACAAAGAGGATGTCATTTTCATTCAAATTGGTCAGCAGCGCCGCCAAATCTCCCGGCTTTTCGATGGCAGGGCCGGAGGTGATGCGGATGTTAACGCCCATCTCCGCCGCGATGATGCCGGCAAGGGTGGTCTTGCCCAGGCCGGGCGGGCCGTGGAGCAGCACATGGTCCAGGGACTCCGTGCGCCGGCGGGCCGCCTCGATGAAAACGGAGAGGTTTTCCTTGGCCTTTTCCTGGCCGATGTATTCTTTTAAGCTTTTGGGGCGCAAAGACCCTTCGCTGGCGTCCTCCTGCAAAAAGGAGGTGGTGACCAGCGGCTCTTCGTAGATGTCGTTACCAAAATCAATGCTCAATTGCTCATCCCTTTCAGGCTGAAGCCCATCACTTCACCATCTTTTTAAGGCAGGCGCGGATGATCTCCTCCAGCGGCAAAGACTCCACGTCGATCCCCTTCATGGCCGCGGACACCTCTTGGCTGGAATAACCCAGCACCGCAAGAGCCGCCGCCGCCTCCGCTGCCTTGGAGGAAAAGGCACCCGTGCTCACCCCGCCCACGGGCGCGCCGGACTGCTCCTTTGCGATCTTGTCCTTCAGCTCCAGGATGATGCGCTGGGCGATCTTCTTGCCGATTCCCGGGGCCACGGTCAACGCCTTTTCGTCGCCGGTGACAATGGCCATGGCAAGAGTCTCCGGCGTACCCACCGACAAGATGGCCAATGCCGCCTTGGGCCCCACGCCCGAGACGCTGATCAGCATTTTGAAGCTGTTCAGCTCGCTCTGGGTCCTAAAGCCGTAGAGACCGAACACATTCTCCCCCACATGGAGGTAGGTATAGAGCCGGGCCCTCTCTCCCTTTTTCAAAGCGGAGAGCGTATTGTTGGTGGTCATGCAGGCATACCCCACCCCGCCGCAGTCGATCACCGCCAGGTAGGGCTGCAGCTCCGCCACCGTGCCGTCCAGATAATAAAACATACAAGACTCCTTAAACCGTGGACTTTGCCTCCGGGTTCTGTTTCAAAAGAGACGTGGCGCTGCGGGCGTGGCAGATGGCCAGTGCCAGCGCGTCGGCCGCGTCGTCCGGCCGGGGGACCGCGTCCAACTTCAGCAGCCGCCGGGTCATATCCATCACCTGCCGCTTTTCCGCCTTGCCGTATCCCACCACCGCCTGCTTGACCTGGGAGGGGGTATACTCAAAAAGAGGAATGCCGCACTTTTCCGCTGCGTACAGGATCACGCCGCGGCCATGGGCCACGGCGATTCCAGTGGTGATGTTGTTGTTGAAAAAAAGCTCTTCCACAGAGACGGCGTCCGGATGCAGCTGGCCGATCAGCGTCTCCATATCCGATTCAATCTGGAAGAGCCGCTTGGAAAGCGGCAGGCCGGCTGGCGTGGTGATCACACCGTAGCGCACCATTTTCACCTGTCCCCTGTCAGATGCCACCAGACCAAACCCAATGGTGGCAATACCGGGATCGATCCCCAAAATCAGCATGCTGCGCGCCTCCACCCCAAATTATCATAATTATATCAAATCCCTTCTCCGGATGCAACCGAAAAAGGGACCTCCGGCCAATTGGCCGGAGGTCCCTTTTTCTATCGAATATCCACGGCAACCGGCAGAGTAAGGGTCTCCATCCTGGTGAAGGCGGGTTCCAGCCAAACCGAACCCTCCGTATAGCCCACCAGGGGAAACTCCTGGCTGAAGGTGTCCTCCCCGCCCTCCGGGTCGATCCCAGTGCTCCAAGAGCGAATCTCATACGAATGGCCCTGCGCGTCATAGAAGGTCTGGCTCCAGAGCTGGTAGAAGGCGCTCTCCTCCCGTTTCGGCGCCCGGAACGTCAGAATCCATCCGTTTTTCATCTCCTCCGAGCGGATGAATTCCACGCCTTGAGGCAGGAACTCCGCTGTGCACTCCCGCAGGTTCAGCTCCACTTTTTCCCGCTCCTTATCCAGCCATGTCGCCCCAGTGATGTGCAGCGTCAGATGCTTGCTGCTTGCAAAAAAACTGCTTTCCACCCGGAAGGAGTCCATCATGGGGGAGTCCGCCCTGCCGGTGGCGGTCACGCCGTTGGAAACGGGATCAAAACGCTGGCCCTCCTCATTTTCCAGATAGAACTCCAAATCCTTGAGCCAGGCCGTGTTCTCCGGATCGTCCGTGAAATTCAGCCGGATATGGGTGGGGTATATCTCAGCCTCCTGAAGCGTCAGAGTCTGACCGTCTATCTCAAAGTCCTGATCCACGGCAATCCGGTCGCCCTGAGCCGTATAGTAGGAGTCAAAGTGGAGGGAGAAAGTGAATTCCGCCACGTACTCCATCTCCTCATGTTCCGGATGAGCCAGAATGCCGCTCTCTTCGGGTTCCTTGTAGTCCATTTCGTGGCTGTAATCCGCCACCTGCATTTTAAGCTGCAAGCCGTCCGGCATGCTGTTCTCAAAGTCCGCCGTCAGGTAATTGAGCTCCCCGTTGGGAACGCCGTAGTCGCCGTACATCAGGCTGAATCCCTCCATGGGTTCGCCGCTCAGGCTGTGGAGCTCCGGCATGATCTCCAGATGCTCATAGAGCCCGGAGTCCAGGCTGTAGAAGATGATCAGCTGTTTTTGATCCACAATGACGTACTCCACCCGGGCGGTGACGTTGTTTTCCGTCTGTTCCTGCTCAATGGGCTGCACATATTCGTGTTCCACCGCCGCGCTGAGGGAGGCTGACCAGGACACGGCCTTGGCCAGTTCCCGCAGCACCGGCACCCGGCCGCAGGCGTAGGCAAAGGTTGGCAGCAGGTTCACCAGAAGCGTAAAGCTGACCAAGAACACCAGGACGCTGCCCACCGGCACGCCCAGGAATTTGCGCAGACGCTTCCTGGTTCGCAGACGGGCCTGGGCCCGCTGTACGGTGTAGGCAAGCTCTGGCGGAACCTGACTGACCTCCTCCATCAACTTGCTATACTCCTCTTTTCGGTTCATTGTGTTCCTCCTCTCCCAACTCCAGGCGCAGAAGGCTCAGTGCCCTGCGCTGTCTTGTGGATGCGGTACCCTGGGGAATTCCCAGGCTCAGGGCCGTCTCCTGCAGGGTGTAGCCGCCGAAATACCGCAGGATCACGAGGCTGCGCAGCTCCTCCGGCAGACGGCCGATGGCTTCCCGGAGCGGTAGTGCGTCATATTGTTCCGATGCCGCCTCCGGCAGCGTCTCCTCCGGACTCATACGCTTTCTCCGACGCAGCTCCTTTTTGCATTGATTGATCAGAATGCGGGTGAGCCAGGTTTCGAAAAACTCCGGCTGACGCAGTTTCTTTAGTGCCCGCAGCCCCTGGTAGACGCTTTCATCCACCGCCTCCATGGCGTCGGCCTGGCTGCCAAGGTACAGATATGCCGTACGGTAGAGCCGCTCCCGGATGCACTCCACCCGTCCGGCAAACTCCATCTGCTCCATCCGCTCCCTCCTCTCTTTACCTCTTAGAGTCTCCATCGGCCTGTTTTGATTGCAGGCTTCCAAAAAAATTTTCACAAAAAAACCGGCGCGGCAATCTGCCGCGTCGGTTGGACTATGCCCGGGGATGGGCCTTGTTGTATACGTCCTTCAGCTGCTTTTTCACCATATGGGTGTAAATCTGGGTGGAGGAGATGTCCGCGTGGCCCAGCATCTCCTGGATGGACCGGAGGTCTGCGCCGTTTTCCAGCAGATGGGCTGCAAAGGAGTGGCGCAGCGTATGAGGGGTGATGTCCTTCTCAATGCCGGCTTTCTCCTGATAGTATTTGATGATCTTCCAGAATCCCTGCCTGCTCATGCGCTCGCCGTTCATATTCACAAACAGGGCACGTTCGTCGGCGTCGGAGATGATCTGGGGGCGTATGTCCTTAACATAGTCCTGCAACGCCTTTACCGCAGTGTGGTACAGCGGGATGATCCGCTCTTTTCCCTTGCTTGCACAGTGTACCAGCCCGGCGGCCAGATTCAGGTCCTCTAAGTTCAGCGAGATCAGCTCGCTGACCCGAATGCCGGTCGCGTACAGCAGCTCCAGCATGGCGTGATCCCGGTACCCTTTGGCATCCACACATTGGGGCTGCTCCAAAAAGAGCTCTACCTCTTTGCTTGTGAGGATCTGGGGATATTTGCGCTCCACCTTGGCCGCAGCCACTCCCTTTGCAGGAGAGGTCTTCATGAAGCCATAGCTGACCATGTAGCCGTAAAAGGACTTCAGCGACGCCACCGACCGGGTGACGGAGGTGGCGGACTTCCCTTTTCCTAACATCCAGGTCATGTAGGTTTTAATGGTCTCGGGCTTTACCTTTTTGAAATCACTCTGCCCGTTGTCCTCCAGATAGGTGTGAAACTGGGTGACGTCTCTCAGATAAGAACTGACCGTATTGGCGGAGGAGTGCTTGACATCCGTCAGATAGTCGCGATATCCGGCGATATAATCCGCTGCCAAAAAATCTCCTCCTCTTCTCTCTATAGAATCCGCGCGCAGGCAAGCCGCACCAAGAGCGGCGAAAGATAGACCTCACACAAAACACCGACCAGCAGCACCGCCACACAGGCGGCAAAGCGCAAAAACCAGGCCGCATCGTAAACCACTGGCGCCGACCGCCTCCCCTTTCCAAAGGAGAGCAGCGCCAGGGAGATGGAGTTTCGAAAGGACGGCACCGCCAGCCAAAAGTAGCAGGGCAGCGTAATAAGGCAGCGCAGCCCCAGCACGGCCGCAGCCAGCAAAATCCCCTCTTTTCCATAGGCGCCGGCAAAACAGCAGGCGGAAAAGGAGAGAAAGAAGCCAAATGCTGCCGACACCAGCGGCAGCAGCAGCGCCCCAATCGACGCAAAGCCCAGCAAAAAGGCCATCAGCGGATAACGAAAATAAATCAGCAGCGCCGGAAGGAACATCCCCGTCTCCAGCGTTTCGCTGATTTGAAAGAACTCACTAAGATACCGTGTCAGCTCCTGGTCGTTGGATGCCTTAGCGCTGAAGACCTGTCCTAAAATTACGCCGACTGCAAAGCAGAGGGACAGCAGCACAAGGTGTACAGTCTGCCGATCCTCCGTCCGCCTGCCCAGCGGTTTGTTCATTCGATTCATCCGCCTCACCTCGCAACAGATTATGCGGCGGATAGGACAAATAGAATCCCGGTTGACGTAATTATGCTTCTTTCTAAATATATTGCAATTTTGCCCGCTTCGCAAGGCTTATTCTGGAAATTTTCCTTTTTTGTAAATTATCACAAAATATTATGTAAATTGAATTATGTAAACATACGAAACGGGCGCTGTGGCAACAGCTTTTTCCTTTTGCTGTATTCCAAGATGTGGGGTGACAGCCCGATTATGTCCACCAGATATTGGCGAAGCCGCAGCGGAGGCGTCTCGCGATCACGCAAGAACACCTCCGCCGCAGTTTGTCAATGGCTTTTCTGATACTTTGAGGATTTTTGTGAAAAATTACAGCGACTTTCCCCACCTGAAGTCAACGCTTCCGCTTTTTCCGCTTTTTCTTCCCCACCTTGCTCATCCCGGCGACACATCCGCATACCAGCCCCACGGCCAGAAGGATCCAGCCCTGCTGCGCCATGCCGTCAAAGATCAGGTAGCCGGCAAGCAGCACCAGCGCCAAAAAGCCGCATGTGCTCCCCAGAGCCGACGGGAATCCAGCGCCTTTTTTTGCGGCAAAGCGCGCGCCAACAAACGCGGCGATTCCACAGCTCACTGTCACCAGCACTCCGGCGCGCTCCTCCGGAACAACGGACTTGATCAGAAGCAGCGCCCATAAAAACTGGAGCAGCAGATACAGCGCCAGTGATATGCCGATTCCCTTCCCCACTGTGATGGCCGTTTTTCCCTTAGACATAGCATAAAACCTCCCCTGGAATACGCTCTTTGTAAACAAGCATATTCCAGGGGAGGCGCGTTTAGAAGAATCAGTCCTGTTTTTCCTCTTCCGGAGCGGGGATTTCATCCACGGGACACTCCACAGTGCTCTCCTCTTCTTCGGGGATATCATCCTCGTCCTTTTTCTTCTTGCCCTTGACAGGCTCGGTGGAGGCCTGGACGCCGGTGGTGGAAACCGCCCACTTGGTGAGTTCAAGGCGGACGCGGTCCTCGCTGGTTTCAATGACGATGGTGCTCTCGGTCACAGTCACGATCTTGCCCACGATCCCGCCGATGGTGGTAATCGTATCGCCCTTTTTCAGGCTGTTGCGCATCTGCTCCGCAGCCTTTTTCCGCTTATTCTCAGGGCGGATCAGCATAAAGTAAAAGACGGCGATCAGTACTACCAGCATCAGAATGGAAGAAGTTTGTGAATTCATTCAAATGGCTCCTTTTTCAAAATCAGTATGTCTATTATATCCAAGCGCGGAAGGATTTGCAAGTCTTTTGTCAAATCCGCTCTTCCAGCCTTCCGCTGTACCTGGCACGGAATGCTTCGAAAGTGCCCTCATCCAAGGCATTCCGGATTTTTTCCATCAGTTTGTTATAAAAATACAGGTTGTGCATCACCGCCAGCCGCAGCGCCAGTACCTCCTCCGCTTTGAAGAGGTGCCTGAGATAGGCCCGGGAAAAGCTGCGGCAGACCGGGCAGTCGCACTCCGGGTCGATGGGAAGCGGGTCGGTCTTGTATTTTTCGTTCTTCAGGTTCATCGTCCCGCCCCAGGTGAAGAGCTTTCCGTGGCGGGCGTTGCGGGCCGGCATGACGCAGTCGAAAAAGTCCACTCCCCTTGCCACCCCCTCGATGATATTGGAGGGCGTCCCCACACCCATGAGGTAGCGGGGCTTATCGAAAGGCATATGGGGCTCCACCGCGTCAATAATTTCGTACATCACCTCCGTGGGCTCCCCCACGGCAAGTCCGCCGATGGCATAGCCGTCACAGTCTATCCTTGCGATCTCCTTCATGTGCCACACCCGGAGGTCTGCGAAAGTGGCGCCCTGATTGATGCCAAAGAGCAGCTGGCCTGGGTTCACCGTATCAGGCAGGGCGCCCAGCCGGTCATGTTCCGCCTTACACCGTTCCAGCCAGCGCAGCGTCCGTTCACAGGACTGTTTGGCGTAGTCGTGGGTGGCGGGATTCTCCACGCATTCGTCAAAGGCCATGGCGATGTCTGAGCCTAAGTTGGACTGAATCCGCATGGACTCCTCCGGCCCCATAAAAATCTTCCGCCCATCCAGATGGGAGGAAAAATAAACCCCCTCCTCCCGAATCTTGCGCAAAGAGGACAGGGAAAACACCTGAAACCCGCCGGAGTCGGTGAGGATTGGGCCATCCCAGTCCATAAAGCTGTGAAGGCCGCCCATACTCCGCACCACCTCATCCCCAGGCCGAAGGTGGAGATGATAGGTGTTGGAAAGCTCGATCTGGCACCCGATCTCCTTTAAATCGTGGGCGGAGAGGCCGCCCTTGATGGCCGCCTGCGTCCCAACGTTCATAAAGACAGGGGTTTGCACCGTACCGCCATGGGCGCAGGTAAAGGTACCGCGCCGGGCGCGGCCCTGGGTCTTGATCAGTGTGAACATAGTCAAACTCCTACGCTAAACTTTTATAAAAGGCTTTCAGCTCTGCCTTTTTCTCAGCGGACAGCTCCTTCTTGGGAATTCCCTCCACCGCGGCCTCCAGAGCCAAGAGCTTGTGAAGGCAGGCGGTCTTGTCCGTCTGGGCGCGAATCCGCACAAATGCCTCCGCCGCACCGCACCGGCGCAGCGATTCCGGGCTTATAATGCCCACACTGCGCAGATGCCCCTCCAGTACAGGGCCGATATTGGGCAGGTCGGTCAATTCCATAGACTTCTCCTGTTCTCTCTTGTCCGAATCAGCTCAACGAATGAACATGGCATCCCCAAAGGAGAAAAAGCGGTACTGCTCCCGCACCGCCTCCTGATAGGCCTCCAGAATATGCTCCCGCCCTGCAAATGCGGAAACCAGCATGATCAGCGTGGACTCAGGCAGGTGGAAATTTGTGACAAGTGCGTCCATCACCTTAAACTGATAGCCGGGATAGATATAGATGTTGGTCCACCCCGCTCTGGCCCTCATGGTGCCGTCGGGAGCGGCCCAGGACTCCAGTGTCCGGCAGGAGGTGGTGCCCACGCAGATCACCCGCCCGCCTTTTGCGTGTGTCCTGTTGATGAGGTCGGCTGTCTCCTGCGGGATGACGCAGTACTCGCTGTGCATCTCGTGGTCCTCGATGGTATCCTCTTTCACAGGGCGGAAGGTGCCCAGTCCCACGTGGAGCGTCACATATCCCACGCCCACGCCCAGCTCTGAAATTCTGCCAAGCAGCTCCGGTGTGAAATGAAGCCCTGCCGTCGGCGCCGCGGCGGAGCCCAGAACCTTGGAGTACACGGTTTGATACCGCTCCTGGTCCTGAAGCTCCTCCTTGATGTAGGGCGGCAGGGGCATCTTGCCCAGGCGCTCCAGCACCTCCAGGAAGATGCCCTCGTATGCAAAGCGCACCAGGCGGTTTCCGCCCTCCACCTCACCCACGATCTCCGCCGTCAGCTCTCCGTTGCCGAAGCTGACGCGCTGGCCGGAACGCAGCTTTTTTCCGGGGCGCACCAGACACTCCCACACCTGTTCCCCCCTGTCGATCAGCAGCAGGATTTCACAGGCGCCTCCGCCCGGCAGCCGCTGGCCCAAAAGACGGGCGGGCAGGACCCTGGAGTCGTTGAGGATCAGGCAGTCATTAGGGGAAAGGAATTGAGGCAGCTCATAGAAGTGGCGGTGCTCCGTTTCGCCGGTGGCACGGTTGAGCACCAGAAGACGGGACCCGTCCCGTTTTTCCAGCGGTGTCTGCGCAATCAATTCCTTGGGAAGGTCAAAATAAAAGTCCGAAGTTTTCATGCTTTCTTCCAATCTCAGGTGTCACCAAATGGAAACTCCCGTATAATAGAACTGTAAGATATCCTCGCAGCGATATCCCTGCTCCGCCATGGCCTTTGCGCCGTACTGGCTCATCCCCACATTGTGGCCGTTTCCTGTCCCGGTGATGGTAAAGCCCTCGCCGGAGGGGACGGAGGACGGGTCGGGAGAGGCAAGGCGGCTTGTGCCCGAAGAGGTGATGACATAGGCGCTTTTGTCGCTGTAGCGGCCCACGGTTCCGCTTCCGGAGATGGTATAGGCTCCGCTGAGAGAGGAGAGGCGGTTGGAGGCGTTGTTCACATAGCATCCGGAGGACGGCACTCCTCCGCTGCCTCCGGCGATGTCGAAGCGCATGCTGCGGACCGATTTATTATATGTACTGCTGTAAAACACCGTCCGGCAGGCTTCCCGGGAGACGGTGAGCTCCTTTCCGGAGCTGTCCACAAAGGTCACCTTACATACATTGCCCATATTGGTGCGTTCTGAGACATACACATTGACAATTGTTCCGATGGAATACCCTTTGGCCTGTAAAATGGAGGTGAGCTGAGATGGGGTATAGCTGACGGTATACTGATAATTGGGGATGGAGATGGTGCCCTCATAGGGGTCCTGTTTCCCGATGAGATAGCCTGTATCCCCGCCCCAGACGTTGGCCGCATCTTCGGTGGCGCCTCCATCTGAGGCGTGGTAGACCGCGTCGATGTAGCTGCCGTTATAGTAGAGGCACTGCCCCGCTGTCTCCTCCACCGCCCGGTTGCTGTTGGAGGTGGCGCTGGCCGTCCCGCGGTAGACCTGGCAGTCGGTGCCGCCGCACAGGTCAAACCCATAGGAGCTCAGGTGCTTTGTGGTCCGGGCGCCGTAGGTTCTGGCGCAGACCGCCTGGGCCTTCAGAGCCTCCAGGGGCCAGTCCCCGCTCATCTCATAGGGGATCACGCCCTTGACATAGTCGTCCAAATCCACCACGTTGATCACATTAATCCTGCCGCCGGTGACGCGCTGATATTCAAAGGCGCCGTAATAGCGATAGCCCTTAAACCAGGTGACGGGATTCGCGGCGCCTCCCGGCTGGACGCCGAGGCTCCTTGCGCCATAGCAGTCGAACTGGAAGAGAATCCTGGTGGTTCCGGTCACGGTGACGGTCACGCCGGTGCTGCTTGGTTCGGCTACGTCCCCGCCATAGCCTGCGGCAGCCGACTGGGCCTCCCCGTAGGAGGAATAGGAGCCAACCCTTGCATAGAATGTCCCGCCCACATAGGCCGCAAACCCGTCATAGGCGCCTGCGGCCGACTGGGCGCTTTCATAGGAGGGATAGCTTCCCGGGAGCTGCACATGGTATCCCCCGATCACGGAGAAGGCTCCGGAGGGTGCGGTGGAGGAATAGGTGCCGTCGGAGGCGACATAGATGTTGCCGTCCTGGGTCATGGAGATGGTGGTGTACGAGGTGCTCCCAAGGGACACAAAGCCGCGCCCCTCGTCAAAATACCCAAAGGAGTACCCCGAGCCGTTGCCGGTGTAATTCTCCAGGTTGGCGGAATACAGGGCGTCGGAGCCGTAGCGCAGCCCCACCTTCAGCATGTCGTTGACGGCCCCGAGCGCGCTGACGCATGTAAGGCACGCCAGCAGCGCGCCCAACGCGGCCGCAGTCCAAAATCTCTTCATAGCGCCTCCATTGATTTTCTGGTTGACTCCCGGAAAGAAGTGTGCTACCATTAGGCAAATCCGTTGTTTGGTAGGCGAACGTTTGTCCGCAATACAAATACAAATCGATTGTTCTCTGTACATTATAGTACAAAAAACAACCCCATTTCAAGCAAAATCGACAAGAATCTTTCCATAAATTCAGAATTATTTTTACATAGGAGGAAGTACGCATGAAAAAGTATCAGGTTGGCATCATCGGAGGCACGGGGATGGTGGGCCAGCGGTTCATCACTTTGATGGAAAACCACCCCTGGTTCCAACTGACCGTGATCGCCGCCAGCGCCCGCAGCGCCGGTAAATCCTATGAAGAAGCGGTGGACGGCCGCTGGGCACTGGAGCAGCCAATGCCCACGGAAGCCAGGAAAATTGTGGTCATGGACGCAGAGGCGGACGCAGAGAAAATCGCCGGACTGGTGGACTTCTGCTTCTGTGCAGTGGACATGAAAAAAGAAGAGATCCGCGCCCTGGAGGAAAAATACGCCAAGCTGGAGTGCCCCATTGTCTCCAACAACAGCGCCCACCGCTGGACCGACGATGTGCCCATGGTGGTGCCTGAGCTGAATCCCGAACACATCCGGATCATCGACTCCCAGCGCAAACGCCTGGGCACCAAGCGGGGCTTCATCGCTGTCAAGTCCAACTGCTCCCTTCAAAGCTATGTGCCCGCGCTGCACCCGCTGAAGAAATTCGGTCTGGACCGGGCGCTGGTCTGCACCTATCAGGCCATCTCCGGCGCCGGAAAAACCTTTGAGCGCTGGCCGGAGATGGTGGATAACGTCATCCCCTACATCGGCGGCGAGGAGGAAAAATCCGAGCAGGAGCCTCTGAAGCTGTGGGGCCGCATTGAAGGAGACCGGATTGTCAAGGCCGAGGGTCCTTCCATCACCGCCCAGTGCTTCCGGGTTGCCTGCCTGGACGGCCACATGGCGGCCTGCTTCATGAAGTTCCGGGACCGGGTTCCCTCCATGGAGGAGATCAAGGCCGAATGGGCCTCCTTCCGCGGCCGGGCGCAGGAGCTGGAGCTCCCCTCCGCCCCCAGGCAGTTCCTGCACTACTTTGAGGAGAACGATCGGCCCCAGACCCGTCTGGACCGGAACCTCGAGCACGGCATGGCGGTCTCCATCGGCCGCCTGCGCCCCGACACCCAGTACGACTACAAGTTCGTCTGTCTCAGCCACAACACCCTCCGGGGTGCTGCCGGCGGCGCAGTGCTGCTGGCGGAGCTGCTGTGCAAGGAAGGATACATCAGCGCCAAGTAAGCATTACAAAAGAGAACGCGTGCGTCTGCGGAGTTGCGGGCGCACGCTCTTTTTTATCATAAAGGAGTGTATTGATTGTGAAGGAACCTATCTTTACAGGATCTGGCGTAGCGATTGTAACACCTTTTACCAAAGCTGTGGTAGACCTGCCCGCACTGGGAAAGCTCATCGACTTCCAGCTGGCCAATGGCACGGATGCCATCATCGTCTGCGGCACTACCGGCGAGTCCTCCACCATGACCTATCGGGAACGGATGAACACCATTGAATACTGCATCGAGCATGTTGACGGCCGGGTGCCGGTGATCGCCGGGACCGGCTCCAACAGCACGGAAAACTCCCTTGCGTTGTCCCGTGACGCGGAGGCGGCAGGCGCGGACGGCCTGCTGTTGGTCACCCCCTACTACAACAAGGCCACCCAGCTGGGACTGATCCGCCACTACAACAAAATTGCGGACGCCGTCGACATCCCCATGATCCTCTACAACGTCCCCTCCCGCACCGGTGTAAGCTTCACCGCGGAGACCTATGCCGTCCTGGCCAAACACCCCAGCATTGTGGGCGTCAAGGAGGCCTCCGGCAATTTCAGCCTTATCCAGAAAACACGCAACCTCTGCCCGGAGGACTTTTACATCTGGTCCGGCAACGACGACGAAACCGTCTGCATCTGCGCCTTGGGCGGTGTGGGCGTCATCTCCGTGGCCGCGAATGTGATGCCCAAGGAGATGCACCTTCTGACCCACCTGTGCCTGACGGACCGCTTCCAGGAGGCTGGACGGCTGCAGCTACGTCTTAAGGAACTGTGCGACGCGCTGTTCTGTGAGGTAAACCCCATCCCGGTGAAAACCGCGCTGAACCTGATGGGCTATGGAGTCGGTGAGCTGCGGCTGCCTCTTTGCGAGATGAGCCCGGAACATCTTGAGCAGCTCAAGCACGCGCTGAACACCTATCATCTGCTGAAAAAAGAGAGCTGAGGCAACGCCTCAGCTCTTCTCTGTTTTATTGCACCTGCACCTTGTGGAACACCTTTTTGCCCTTTTTGATCACCATGCCGGCGCAGTCATCCTTTGTGTAGACCTGAGCCGCGTCCGTGACCTTTTGGTCGTTGACGCTGACTCCGCCCTGCTGGACCAGGCGGCGTGCCTCGCCGTTGGAGGCGCACAACCCGCAGGCCACCAAGAGGTTCAAAACGCCGATCTGGCCATCGCTGAACTGTGCGTCGCCCAGGGTGGTGGTAGGCATGTGCTCCGTGTCGCCTCCGCCGGCAAAGAGGGCCTTGGCGGCCTCCTCGGCCTTTTGGGCTTCCTCTTCCCCATGGACCAGCTTGGTCAGCTCATAGGCCAGAACCTCCTTGGCGCGGTTGAGCTGGCTGCCCTCCCAGTGGTCCATGGCGTCGATCTTATCAAGGGGCAGGAAAGTCAGCATGCGGATGCATTTGAGCACATCCGCGTCGCCCACATTGCGCCAGTACTGATAGAAGTCAAAGGGGCTGGTCTTGGCGGGGTCCAGCCAGACGGCTCCGTTGGCGGTCTTCCCCATCTTTTTGCCCTCGGAGTTCATCAGCAGCGTGATGGTCATGGCATAGGCGTCCTTGCCTAACTTTCTGCGGATCAGCTCCGTGCCGCCTAACATGTTGCTCCACTGATCGTCTCCGCCGAACTGCATATTGCAGCCCACGGTCTGGAACATGTGGTAGAAGTCATAGGACTGCATTATCATGTAGTTGAACTCAAGGAAGCTCAGCCCCTTCTCCATCCGCTGCTTGTAGCACTCTGCCCGCAGCATGTTGTTGACGGAGAAGCAGGCGCCCACCTCCCGCAGCAAGTCCACGTAGTTCAGCTTCAGCAGCCAGTCGGCGTTGTTGAGCATCATGGCCTTGCCCTCGCCGAACTCGATGAAGCGCTCCATCTGCTTTTTGAAGCAGTCGCAGTTGTGCTGAATGGTCTCCGGCGTCATCATGGACCGCAGATCGCTGCGGCCGGAGGGGTCGCCGATGTAGCCGGTTCCGCCGCCGATGAGGGCGATGGGCCGGTTGCCCGCCATCTGCAGCCGCTTCATCAGGCACAGCGCCATAAAGTGGCCCACGTGGAGGCTGTCCGCCGTGGGGTCAAACCCAATGTAAAAGGTGGCTTTCCCATTGTTGATCAGCTCTCTGATCTCCTGTTCGTCCGTCACCTGGGCAATCAGGCCACGGGCCACCAGTTCCTCATAAATCTGCATCTTTCTTGTCTCCCGTCTTCTCGTTGTAATACGCCTCGATCAGGCGCACTGTGCCGTCCCGAAGCAGCATGATATTGGTTTCGTCCAGTTCCGTATCCTTTGGCGTATGGATGCGGCTTAAGTAGTATCCCACGCCCTTTTTCCGGTGGAACGCGCCCACCGCCACATGAAAGGCAAATTTCCGATGGTCGGAGGGGTAGTAGACCAGACCCTCGATGGTCTGTCTGACCACCTTCTCCCCCACCGGCTGATAGCATTGCTCCAGATTGTCCAGCAGCTGGCCGTCCCATCTGGATTTTTTGGAGGGCATCAGCAAAATATAGTCGCCGTCGCCCACACAGTCGAAGTTGAAAAAAACCTGGCTTCCGATTTCCGCGGAGTGCTTCTTTTTGTACTTGGACGCGCCGGCCATCCCCGCCTCACTGTTGTCAAAAAAGACAAAGGCCACGTGCTTTCGAAGTGGTTTGGGCAGGGCCTGGGCGATGGAGAGCACGGTCAGCACGCCGGAGGTGTTGCTGTTGGCGTTGTTGGGGTTTGCCGGGCCACGGACCATCATCCACAGCCCGAAAAACATCAGCGCAACAAAGAGCGGGACCGTGGCGCCCGGCGCGTTGATTAAAAACGTGGGCAGCACGGAGAGAACAAACGCGGCCGCCGCCATCATGAGCACCGTCGCCACCGGAATCAGTACGGACAATAGCAGATTGGTGGGCGATACAAAGCCAATGCCCCGGGGACCCGTGTCATAATGTGCGGTAAACACCAGCTCCGCGGTCTCCGGCCGGCCGGCGATCACATTGTTGGTGCCCATCCCATAGGTTTCGACCTCAACGGAGTAGCCCATCTTCCGCAGCTGGCGATTCAGCCACTCCCGGAACGCCTGCTTCTGTGCCGCGGTTTTCCGGACGGGAAAGACGTCCAGAAGCTGCTTTCGCAGTGTCTCTATTTTTTCCAATGGTGCAACCCCTCTTTATAAATTTCCGCCTCGCGCATCAGCTCTTCCGCGCTTTGCAGCAGCGCGGGCGTGATGCGGCTGCCGCCGGTGATCCGGGCCAGCTCGGCCTTGCGCTGCTCCGCGTCCATGCAGATCACCCGGGTGTAAGTACGGCCCTTCTCCTCCCCTTTTTCCACGGAAAAATGGGTGTCGGCCATGGCGGCCAGCTGCGGGAGATGGGTTACGCACAGCACCTGTTTGCCCTGGGAAACGGCAGCCAACTTTTCCGCCACCCGTTGGGCGGCCCGGCCGGACACACCGGTATCCACCTCGTCGAACACCAGCGTACCCACCCGCTCCTGTTCAGCCAACACGTTTTTCAGAGCCAGCATGATCCGGGCCAGCTCGCCGCCGGATGCGATTTTGGAGATGGGCTTCAAATCCTCGCCGGCATTGGCCGACATGAGGAATCGGACCTGGTCCATGCCGCTGGCGTCCATCTCCTTCGGCACAATCTCGATGGAAAAGCGCACCTTCCCCATGTCCAGGTCCCGGAGCTCGCCTAAGATCCGATGCTCCAAATCGCCCGCCGCCGCCTTCCGCACGCCGGTCAGGGCTTCCGCCGCTTCCGCTGTCTTCTTCTCCGCCGACCGCAGCTTTTTTTCCAGCTGCTCTATCGTGTCGTCAGCCAACTCGATTTCGCCAAGCTCCCTTCGGCATCGGTCCAGGTACTCCAGCATCTCCTCCACCGTGGAGCCGTATTTCTTTTTCAGCCGATAGAGCTGGTCCGCCCGGCTCTCCAAGGCATCCAGTTCCGCCGGGGAAAACTCAAAATCCTCTTTCAAGTCCCGGACGATCTCGGCAAGGTCATATACTTCACTGCGCATCTGGGACAACCGCTCCGCCAGCTCGGCAAGCTGACCACCCAAGTTTTTCACACCTGAGAGGGCCATTTCCGCCTCCCGGATCTGTGCCAGTGCCCCGGCAGTGTCGTCGTCGCCGCTGAGACAGTAATCCGCTCCGCTGAGGGCGGAGATGTATTTTTCGCTGTTGCGCAGGATGTCCCGCCGGGCGTCCAGCTCCTCTTCCTCCCCGGCTTTCAGGCCGGCCCGCTCCAGCTCATCGATCTGGAAGTGAAGGCTGTCCACCTTCCGGGCCTTTTCCGCCTCGTCCATTTGAAGGGCGCGAATCTTATGGCGCAGCTCCATCATGGACTCATAGCAGGCGCCATACGCCTCCAACTGCGGCCCCACACGGCCAAAGCGGTCCAGATAACCGCAGTGCTGCTCCTCATCAAGAAGCTGTGTGCCGTCGTGCTGGCCGTGGATGTTCAGCAGCTCATTCCCGATCTGGCGCAGCTGGGCCACGGTGACGGGCCGTCCGTTGACACGGCAGAGATTCTTTCCATCCGACATGATCTCCCGCTGCAGCAGCAGCGTCCCGTCCTCATCCGGCACGATGCCGTTTTCCACCAATCCGGCCAGGTCCGCCGGCACCCCGGAGAACTCCGCGCTGACAAAGGCCTTGCCCGCCCCGGTGCGGATCAGGTCCCGGGAGGTGCGGCTGCCAAGGACCGCTCCCAAGGCGTCGATGACGATGGATTTACCGGCGCCGGTCTCTCCGGTCAGGGCGTTGAACCCAGGCTGGAAGGAGATATCCGCCTCCTGGATCACCGCGATATTCTCAATGTGAAGCAGCTGCAGCATGGACTCCCTCCCCCCCTTAAGATGATCGGATCGATCAGAGCATCTCCTGAATCTCTTTGCAGAATTCGTCGGCGCTTTCGTTGTCCCGCATGATGATAAAGGCGGTGTCATCCCCGGCCAGGGAGCCCACCATAAAGGGAAACTCCATACCGTCCATGGCGGCGCAGGCCGCCGACGCAAGACCCGGCATGGTCTTGAGCACCACAATGTTCTGGGCGCTGTCGATGCTGGTGATGCTCTCCCGGAAAATGGTCCTCAGACGCTCTGCAAAATTCAGCTTTGTCCGGTTGCCCGAGACGGCGTAGCGGTACATCCCCTGCCCCATGGGCTCCTTGATGAGGTGCATCTGCTTGATGTCCCGGGATATCGTGGCTTGGGTGCTGCGGATTCCCATGTCCTGCAAACGGGTCAGAAGCTGCTCCTGGGTTTCAATATTCTCCGAGGTAATAATCTCCAAAATTTTGGCCTGCCGGTCATTTTTCATCCTTTTGTCCTCCTGCAAGCAGTTTCTTTTCAAATATCTCACTAAAGCTCTTCCCGGACAAACGGACAAGCTTCAGCTCATGTTTGGACTGGCGGACCCGGACCACGTCGCCGGGCTTGAGAAGAAAGGCCTTTCCGCCATCCACCGAGAGGTAGACCGGCTTCCGGCCCGACTCCACCGGCCACACGGTCAGCGTGTGCTCCGGGGAAAGCACATAGGAGTTGAACCGCATGGAGATGGGACAGATCGGGGAAACCAGCAGATTCCGGGCCGTGGGTTCCACCACGGGGCCGCCCGCGGACAGGGAATACCCCGTGGAACCGGTTGGCGTTGCCAGGACGATGCCGTCCCCCCGCACCTCCACCAGATCCTTGCCGTCAGAGGAGACATGGAGCTTGATCACATGGGCCACGGCCCCCTTGGTGACGGAGGCCTCGTTGAGCGCTAAGTTGGTGTAGATCTGCTTTCCATTGCGCAGCACAGCCACGTCAAGCATCATGCGGCACTCCACCGCAAAGTTCCACTCCGCCAGCTCCCGCAGACGGGGCATCTCATTTTGCTCCAGCTCGGAGATGAACCCCAGGCTGCCTAAGTTGACGCCCAGCATGGGGATTCCCCGCAGGGCAACCGCCTTCGCCAAATGCAGGATGGTTCCGTCGCCGCCGAAGGCAAGAACCATATCGCTGTTCCTCAGCTCCTGCTGCAGGGGGAGCATATTGAGCTCCGGATCCCGGAACCGCCCATCGTCGCTGAAGGGCAGACACACTACGATTTCCATGCCGGTGTCCTTCAGCAGCTCCAGCGCCGCTTTTGTCCCCGCAAAGCCCTTATCCCGATAGGGATTGGGGCAAAGTATCACTTTTTTCATTCGCTTCCCTCTTTCAGACACCGATGGGACTCCTCCACCAGAGCCTTCAGGTCAAATGACGCCTGTCCGCCGCCACCCTTTTGCAAATAGCCCAAATATTCAATGTTCCCCTCCGGGCCCCGGATTGGGGAATAAGTCAGGCCAAGGACTGTAAAGTTTGAATCCTTTGCATGGATCAGAAATTGCTCCAACACCTCAAGATGGACCGCCGGGTCCCGGACAACGCCTTTCTTCCCCACTTTTTCCCGGCCGGCCTCAAACTGCGGCTTGACCAGCGAGACCGCCTGTCCGCCCTCTCTCAGCAAGCCCCAAAGGGGAGGAAGAATCAGCTTCAGCGAAATAAAGCTCACATCCACCGACGCGAAATCCAGCTCATCCGGCACCTCATCATGGGTGAGGTAGCGGGCATTGGTCCGCTCCAGACAGACCACCCTTGGATCAGAGCGCAGCGACCAGGCCAGTTGTCCGTACCCCACGTCCACAGCATAGACCTTTTTGGCGCCGTTTTGCAGCATACAATCCGTGAACCCTCCGGTGGAGGCGCCGATGTCACCGCAGACCGCGCCGCTCAGCGAGATGGGAAAGGCCGCCATTGCCTTTTCTAATTTTAACCCGCCGCGGCTCACATATTTCAGAGCGCTGCCGTGAATTTCAATTTTTGCATCCCTTGGCACCGCGGTGCCAGGCTTATCCACGCGCTGCTGATTCACGAAGACCAGCCCGCTCATAATGGTGGCCTGGGCCTTTTGGCGGCTCTCCTGCAGCCCAAGTTCCACCAGAAGAACATCCAGTCTGGTCTTTGCGCTCATCTGCACTCCTCCAATACCGACTCCACGATTCCGCGGGTATCCAGCCCATAGCTGCGCTGGAGCTCCTCCACCGTCCCCTGGGGAGCGATGGTTTTTCCAAGGTTTTTCAAAATCAGCTTCTCCGGCGCCCAACCCTCCTCCGCCATCATGGCGGCAATCCGCTGGCCGACGCAGCCGGCGCCAAAGGAGTCCTCCAACACCAGAAGGCGGCGGGTGGCGCGCACAGAGCGCATCAGGCAGTCCTTCTCCATGGGGGCGATGCAGTTGAGTTTGAGCACCTGGGCGGAAATGCCCTTGCGATCAAGCTCCGCGGCCGCCTCCAACACATTGTTGACCAGCGTCCCGTAGCTGACAAGGGTGATGTCCGTGCCCGGGCGCAGGCAGACGATCGGCGCGCTGCCGCTGTCATCGCGATAGGCTCCTTCTTCCCCCCGGGGATAACGCACCGCCACAGGGCCTTTCAGTTCAAAAAGGGCCCGCTCCAGCATCTTGCGCAGCTCCGTATAATTGGAGGGGCAAAGCACCGTCATATTGGGGATCTCCGGCAGAAACAGCGCATCCAAACTGCCGTGATGGGTTTCACCGTCGGCGCCCACCAGCCCGGCCCGGTCCACGGCAAGCACCACGTGGAGGTTGGACAGGGCCACATCGTGGATCAGCATATCATAGCTGCGCTGCAAAAAGGTAGAGTAGACGGCAAACACGGGGATCAGTCCCTGTTCCGCCATGCCCGCCGCCATGGAAACCGCATGTCCCTCGGCAATCCCCACGTCAAAAAAGCGCTCCGGCAGCGTCTCGGCAAACCGGTGGAGCCCCGTTCCATCCTCCATGGCCGCCGTGATGGCGCAGACCCGCCCATCCCGCCGGGCATACTCTGTCAGCGCGTTGCCGAACACATGGGAAAAACTGTTGAGCTCCTTCTTTTTCACCAGACCGGTTTCCGGGTCAAAGGGCGCAATGCCGTGGAACTTGCCGGGATCCCGCTCCGCATAGGCGTAGCCCTTGCCCTTGATTGTATTCACATGGACCACCACGGGCCGGTTCAGCTCTTTTGCCCACTGGAGCACATGGCACAGCCGATCCAAATTGTGGCCGTCCACCGGACCCAGATAAGTAAAGCCCATGTCCTCAAACAGGGTGCTGCCAGGCCACAGCGTCTTCTTGACCGCCGTTTTGATCCGGTGGTTAAACCGGTAGAGCTTCATGCCAAATTCACTGTTCCCCAATGCGTTCCGGTACCACTTTTTAAAATGGTAGTATCCGGGCCGGGTCCGCAGGCGGCTCAGATGGTTGGACATGGCGCCAACATTGGGATTGATGGACATGCCGTTGTCATTGAGAATCACAATCAGCGGTTCACCGGACTCGCCGGCGTTGTTGAGCCCCTCATAGGCAAGGCCGCCGGTCAGGGCTCCGTCGCCGATCAGGGCGATCACCGCGTAGTCCTTCTTCAGCAGCGTCCTGGCCCGGGCCATGCCCAGCGCCACGGACACAGAATTGGAGGCATGGCCGGCAATGAACGCGTCATGGCCGCTCTCATAGGGTTTCGGGAATCCGGACAGTCCGCCGAATGTACGCAGCGTGGAAAACAGCTCCTGACGCCCGGTCAGGGCCTTATGCACATAGCACTGGTGGCCCACATCGAACACCAGCCGGTCGCTGGACGTGTCAAATACCCGGTGCAGAGCCACCGTCAGCTCCACGGCTCCCAAGTTGGAAGCCAGATGGCCCCCTGTTTTCGACACTTGGTCCACCAGAAAGCGGCGCAGTTCCGCACAGAGCTGCTCCGTCTGCTCCCGGTTCAAGGCCTTTACATCCGCAGGGGAATGGATCGTATCTAAAATCAAAACTTGAGACTCCCTTTCGGTCAGCGGCGATGAAACACATGCAGCACTTTGGCCACTGCAAACACCACGCCGGTGCTGTTTTGGATGGCGAAATTCTTGCCCACGGCCTTTCCGCCGATGGTCAGCCCGGAGATCAGCGCGGTGAATCCCACAGACAGCGCCAGGCTGCTTATGCTGAAGGCCTGGTGAAGCCGCGTCACAATAACGGCGGCCGTGGTGCCGCTGACGATGCCGCAAATATCGCCCACCACGTCGTTGCAGAAGCTGCTGACATGGCTTGCATTGCGCAGCAGCGACAGCGCCTCGGCGGCGCCTTTTTCCTTGTGGGCCGCCATGGAGTGGAACGGCCGCTCATCCGCCGCGGTGACGGCCACGCCCACCACATCAAACCCGATGCCCAACAGAATGAACACCGCCAGCACCAATACCGCCAGCAGGATTCCGGCGCCCTCCAATGCCGATTCCGACAGAAGGCTCAGGGCCGCAGAAAGAGCCACAGACATGAAGAAAACCCGCAAAATCCACTGATATTGCGGTTTTTCATTGCCTTTATTCCTTCGTTTTTGATCTTTGTCCAACAGGAAACTCCTCCGAACAGAGTGATAAATGCTAAGCAGCGGCGGCTACAGAGGTAAATCTTACGGCTTAGGTACGGGTTGGATTTCCCCATGGCGCGCCTCTCGTTGCCGATCAGGTGGTTTCCCTTTCAGCGCCATGCCACAGTGTCGCCAGCTGTGATACCCGACTGCCACTTAGTCCGCACTGCAATCCCTCTGCTTCCCTTGTTAGGACAGCCTAGGTGATTTCCACAACAGTCTAACCGTTTCTTAGCCTCTTTTGCAGGCAAGGTTTCAGGGCAATAGCACCCAGCCCTGGCCGGGGCACAGGTGCGTAGATTCCCATTCGCCAGACCCACTCAAGGCAGGCTACTCTGCACACAGCGTTTGGGAGCGGACGCTCCGTTCACACCGCATTGCAGGTTCAAATCTGTTTCGTACACAGGCCGGTTACCACGCAGGGAGTACGTCTGTGCACAAGAACAGGTCTCCACAGGAGCAGGGTCGGGATTTCCATGCCATTGGAAAGCGCCCTACAGCTGCAAGCGCATCGCAAACGCGCTTCCCCCCAGCACCCACCCGAAACTGGGCGTAACAAGCAGGCACCAAGAGTTTCATCGATGTGCCCTTCAAAGGATTTTTAGGCCCTTCCTGGAAAACGGCAGTTCTGACTAGAATACTGCGCCGCTAACTTAGCACATGTAGTATACCACTTCCGGCCGGAATATGCAACGTATACCGTATATCGAATTGTGAATTTTTTCTGGAAAATCATACATAAAAAGAGCCGGCCACATAGTGGCCGACTCCTGCGATCACTGGGTCCTGTCTGCAAGATGGTCTGCAAGCCGGAATAAAAACGCATGGTTTGGAATGGGCTCCACGGCGGCCTTCGCCAGCTCCGTACACTCCCGAATGGCCTCGCCGCAGCCCTCCATGCCCAAAAGATCCACAAAGGTCAGCTTCCCCTCTTTTTTATCCGAGCCGATCGGCTTTCCAAACGCCTTCTCGCTGCCGATCACATCCAACATGTCGTCCCGGATCTGGAAGGCCAGTCCCACCTGGGAGGCATACTGCCTGGCCGCCTGACGCATCCAGGCTCCCGCCCCGGCGGCGGCGCAGCCCATCTCCGCGGCGGCAGAGATCATGGCCCCGGTCTTCAAACTGTGGAGAAGGGTGATATCCTCCCGGCTGGTGAGATGATGCAGGGTATCCAGTACCTGTCCCGCCACCATTCCGTCGGCCCCGGCGGCCCGGGCCAGGATCAGGGCGCAGTTTGCCCGGTTCTCCGCCGAGATTTCCGGCGCGGAGAGGATCAGCCGAAAGGCCTCCGGCTGCAACGCGTCTCCCGCCAGCACCGCCAGCGTCTCGCCGAACATCTTGTGGTTGGTCAGCTTCCCCCGGCGCAGCTCGTCATTGTCCATGCAGGGCAGATCGTCGTGGATCAGTGAATAGGTATGCACCAGCTCCACAGCGCAGGCCACCGGCAGCGCCTTGTGCCAGTCCATGCCGCAAAGGTCTGCAAATTCCAGCGTCAGGGCCGGGCGGATGCGTTTGCCGCCCGCCAGGAGGCTGTAGCGCATGGAGGCATAGAGATCGCTGTAGAGCGGCTCTCCCAAAAAGAGGTTTTCCAAAAACCGGTCGGTTTCCGTGCGGTAATCCTCGTACTGGGGAGAAAATTTATGATTGCCCATCGGTATCCTCACTTGCAAACGTATTTTCCACCGGCGCGCCGTCCGGCCCCTTCATCAGCGCGACCACCTTCTGCTCCGCCTCGTCTAACTGAAGAGCACAGGAGGATGCCAGCTTCGTCCCCTCTTCAAAAAGGGCCAGGGAGTCCGCCAGCTGGGCGTCCCCCTTTTCCAGCAGAGCCACGATTTCTTCCAAACGGGAGATTTTCTCTTCAAATGTCTTTTGTTTCATAACTGCTCCTCCGTTTTTTCCACGCGGCACAAAAGGCCGCCTTCCCCCAGTGTCACACGCACCCGCTCACCCGCGGCCACATCCCGGGCGGACTTCAGAATTTCCCCCTGCTCCGTCCTTGCCACGGCATAGCCGCGGCCCAGGACCTTCAGCGGACTCATGGCGTCCAGCGCCGCGCTCAGGGAGGAAAACCGCGCCTTTCGCCTGGACAGGGACTGGGCCTCCACATCGGCCAGCCGCTGCTGAAGATGGGCCAAAAGCATGCGCTTGTCCTGAATATAGGCCGTCTGATCCAAAAGAACCCGCTTGCGCCGCAGGCCGTCCAGCCTTTGCCGCAGCATCTGGAGCCGCTGGGACTCCGCCTGGGAGAGGCGGGCGCCGGCGCTTTGAATATGGCGCAGCAGCTCCGCCATATCCGGTACTGCCAGCTCCGCCGCGTTGGAGGGCGTGGCCGCCCGCAGGTCGGCCACAAAGTCGGAAATGGTCACGTCCGGCTCATGGCCCACGGCGGAGATCACCGGCAATTCGGACTCATAGATGGCCCGGGCCACCCGCTCGTCATTAAAGGCCCAGAGGTCCTCCATGGACCCGCCGCCCCGGCCGGTGATGATCAGATCCGCCACCTTCCAGCGGTTGGCATAACGGATGGCGCCGGCAATCTCCGGCGGCGCCTCCGCGCCCTGCACCCGCACCGGCAGCAGGATCACCTTGGCGACGGGATAGCGCTTACGCAGAATGCGGATCATATCATGGACCGCCGCTCCGGCGGAGGAAGTGACGATGGCGATCTTCTCAGGATAGGGCGGCAGCGGCTTTTTGTGGGAGGGGTCAAAAAGGCCCTCCTCCAGGAGTTTGGCCTTGAGCTGCTCAAAGGCCACATAGAGGTCCCCCACGCCGTCGGGGGACAGCTCCGTGCAGTAGAGCTGGTAGGCGCCGTCCCTGGGAAATACGGCCACCCGGCCGCAGGCAATCACCTTCATGCCGTTCTCAGGACGGAAGCGGAGCTTCGCGGCGCTTGCACGGAACATCACGCAGCGCAGCGCCCCTTCGGCGTCTTTGAGCGTAAAGTAATGGTGCCCCGAGGGATACATTTTATAATTGGAGAGCTCGCCGCGCACATAGAGGCGATTGAGCTCCGGCGCCTGGTCCAGCAGCCCCTTGATGTACTGGTTGAGCTGGGAAACCTCGTAAATCTGATGCTCTTCCAAAGCTTGTCCCTCCCTCCCTTCTTTTGAAAAAACAGAAAATCAGAGCGCAGCAAACCGGCTCGCTGCGCTCTGTAGCTCTATTGAGAAACTTCCTGCCGGACGAAACTGCCCAAAATCCCGTTCATAAATTTTACGGTTTCCGGAGTCTCGTATCTCTTGGCGATCTCCACCGCTTCATTGATCGCCGCGCCGTTGGGAATCTCCGGCATATAGAGAATCTCATACATGGCCACACGCATAATGGCGGAGGCCACCAGCGGAATCCGCGCGAAATTCCATCCCACCGCATATTTGGCGATGTAGCCGTCCAACTCCGCCGCATGCTCCGCCACGCCGCCCACCAGCGCGCGGATATAGGCCGCCTGCTTGGCGTTGGGCGGCTCCTGATAGAGCGCGTCCTCCGGCGCCAGGCGGGAAAACGACTCCGGTGTCAGGCGGCTCTGGAGCAGCTCCTCCACGGCCTTGTCCGTGAAGTTCAGCTCATAGGAAAGGTGGATTGCAATCTCTCTTGCGGTATTCCGCGTCATAGTCAATTCGTCCTTTTCTCTTTTGTTGACGTTACAGGCTGATCCCGGTCACATGAACGTTCACGGTGCTCACAGAAAATCCGGTCATCGCCTCCACGGCGGAGGCCACGGCCTTCTGAACGTTTTCAGCCACCTCGGGAATGGCGTGGCCGTAGGAGACATTGAGATACAGCTCCAGGGAGATGGCATCCTCGGCGACGTCCAGCTTAACGCCTTTGGCCAGACCTTTTTTCATCAGTTCCGACACGTTCCCGGCACTGGTGGACATCATGCCGGCCACGCCCTCGACCTCACGGGCGGCGGACACGGCGATGGCGGCAACCACATCCTCGGAAATATTGATACTTCCGCCCTCTTCCAGATGGGTCATATATTCTTTGTTATCGCTCATTCGCTTACTCTCCTCTGAACAATACGTCTTTTGTAACATGCATAATAAGGGATTCTATTTGTTTATTTTATCACGCCGCCCTGTAAAATACAACCACTAATTTGCCGCCATAATTTTGATCTGATCCGCCTTGTACCCGGTTTCCGTCATGGCGATATCGGTAATTTTTGCCACATCCTGGGCGCTCAGCTCTCCGGCGTCGGGAGTCGCCACCACCACGCTGAGGCTCTCAGCGCCCATGAACGCCACGCAGTCTGTGTAGCCCTTGGCGGTGACCAGGTTTTCAATCTGGGCCTCCTGAAGCGTGTAGGACGCCAGGGCCTGAATCCCCTCGGAGGCCGCGTTCAGCGTCTCCTGATCCGCGGACTCCTCCTCAGACGCCTCCTTGAGCAGGTTCAGTGCGTTGTCCCGAGCCTGCTGACGGGTCAGCCGGGCCGTTGCAAAGTAATCGGAACCCTCCCCGTAGACCGCCGCCTCGTCCGTGGGCCCGCCGTCGGTCTCCGTCTTGCTGACCAGAGTGGATTCCCCCAAGGTCTTGGTCTCCACCGCCTCACCGGGATCCGCCACATTTCCGGCGTATTTCCAGTTCAGATACACCGCCGCGCAGACAAAGAGCAACACCGTCGCCACTACCATGTTCCGTTTGAAATTCCTGTTCATCGTACGTCCCCTTTTCCAAATTATCACTGACATCTGACCACCGTAATCCGATCTGAGCTCAGCCCGGTCAGGGCGGCCACCGCCTGGGTGAGCGCCAACTTTACCTCCGGGTTTGCTCCGCCCTCACAAACCACCAGCGCTCCCCGGTAAACCGGGCAGGTGCTTTTTGTGATGATCGCTCCTTCTCCCCCGCCGCTCTCCGAGAGCACCACAGTCTCCGAGCGGCGCTGGTAATCCTCCGGAGCCTCCGTTGCCCCGCTGTAGCTCAGCTCTGTATCCTGGGCCAGGGCCTTTTCCCCTGTGGAGTCCAGCGTGAGCATCAGCGTCAGGTTCCCCGCGCCGCTGATCTTTGAGAGGATAGACTGCATCCGCTCCTCCGTCTGCTCCAGTGTGGGCTCCTCCGCTGTTGCCGGGGCGGCGGCGGGCCCCTCCTTTTCCCGGCTCCCCGAGGGCCAGGCAAGCAGCGCCACACCGGCCAGAATCACCAGCACTACATATTTGTAGCGGTCCCACAGCGATCGCACCGCGTCTTTTTTGTTTGCCTTCATCGTTTTCATGTTCCTTTCCAGGTCTGCTTTTCCCTGGGGATGCCTAACTCCTGCTCGATGTAGCCGGCAAGCTCCTCTGAAGTCTCTCCGCTCAGCGTCACCTCCGTGGGACAGGGCGGGTCGGAGCCCTCCACCTTGACGGAAGGCGTGCATCGAACCCCCAGTTCGTCCGCTTTGTCTGAGATATATGCTTCCGTTTTCTCCTGTATGATTGTCCGGAGCGTTTTTTCATTTTCCGCCGCGTAATCGGCCTGCTGCGACCGGACCTCCGCCTCCCAGCGGCTGTAGTCCATGGAAAGCTCCTCCGGCTGAATCTGAAGAAGCGGCTGGAGAATCACCAGCAAAAGGGCCAGTCCTCCAGTGAACCGGGCAATCTTCCGGATGGACCCCTCCGGGATGATGCTCTCCACCAACGACACCAGCACCGTGGCCGCCACGATGCCGGTCAGCCAGCTTCTCAGCGCCTCAATCATGGGATCACCGCCGCCACGGAGGAGAGGAGGGAGATCAGCAGCAGCAGCGCGCAGGAACCGGTCATCCCCAACACCAGGCCAAAGGCGCCGCCCAGACCGTTGAGCAGCTTCACCAGCGGCGCTATTCCCACCGCGCCGGAGGCAAAGGCCGCCAGTTTATAGAGGAGGTACTGCACACCTAACTGCAAAAATGGGGCAAGACAGGTGGCCATCACCACCAGCATGCCGAAGATGCCGATGGTGTTTTTCAGCATGCCGGCGCCGGCCAGCACCGTTTCCGAAGCCTCGGAGATGATGCCGCCCACCACCGGGACCATCCCGGAGATGGCGGTCCTGGCCACCCGGACGCTCAGCGCGTCGGCGGCGCCGGAGATGATGTGCCCCACGCCCAAATAGGCGGTAAAGATCAACAGCGCGCCGCTGAGAATCCAGGTGATCACCTTTTTCAGCATCTCCGCGATCCCCCCCAACGGGTAATCCGGCAGCATCACCCCGGCGGTCAGCGCCCCTATGTACAGGTAGGTCATGGGGATGAGAATGCCGTTGATCAGATTGAGCAGCAGGTCCACAAAAAACACGGTGGCCACCTGATGCACCGTGGCGGTCCCCACCGACCCGCAGGCCGCCGTCGCCGCCGCCAGGGTGGGCAGCAGCGCCTTGGAAAACTGGTTGAGCTCCTCAATGGTCCCGGCGCCCAGGCCGATGAGCGAGTCGATGCTCCCGGCGGAGAGCAGCGTAATGGACAGCGCCCCGGCCATGGGCACAAAGTTCCGGATTCGGCTGCTGGCCGTACCCTGAAAAAAACCGTCCGTCAGGCCGCACAGCAGCACCACCATCAGCAGCAGCACCAGGTTCCGCACCCGGGAACGCAGTATGGTCCCCAGCTGATCCTGCACAGCCTGTCCCATGCGTCCGATCCCCTCATTGAGGGCGCCTGCTCCGCCAAAGTCCATGCCCTCCAAGAGCTTCTGCTCAGGGGCGGCGTCCGTCAGATTGTCGGGAATCTCCGCAGCCGCGGTTGACGTGCAGAGCATGCATGTTAGCAGAAAACAGATCACAAATCGTCTCATAATAACTCCAGCAGCAGCTTGATCACCGACCGCAGCAGGGGCAGCGCAGCAAGGATGGCGCAGATGGCGCCCGCCGTCTCCGTCAAAGAGGCCAGGGCCGACTCGCCCGCATCCCGGCAGAGGTCGCTTCCCACTTTCGCCACCAGGGCGATGCCGACGGTTTTCAGAAGCGGCGTAAATACCGCCTGAGGCACTGCCGTCTCCTCCGTCAATTCCTGTAAAAACTCCAGTATCTCTCCCGCGTCCTGCAGCAGGCAGAGCAGGATCACCGCGCCCACCGCCAGCGTCAGGAGCAGCGCCGTCTCCGGCGCGTTTTTCTTCATCAGCAGTCCCAGTACGGCGCCGACGATGCACAGGACTGCCACCTGGGCCATCCGCTCCATCCTTCTAAAAGTGGAACAGTGTCTTGACCAGTTCAAAGAGGTCACTGATCTTTTGCACCAGCATCATCAGGACAATCACCAGCCCGGCCAGCACCACCATCAGCCCCTGCTCCTCCCGGCCGGAGCGAATCAGCAGTTGATTGAGAACCGCCACCAAAATGCCAATCGCCGCAATTTTAAAGATCAAATCCACATCCATCGTCAAGGCCTCGCTTCTGTAAAATTTGGACATGCTCCACTCTATGAGCGCGTGGGGCAGGATATGCCTCAAAGCAGCAGGATCACAAGAAACAGCGCTCCGGAAGCGCACAGCGCCGTGCAGAGCTTTTCTCTGTCCTTCTGCCGGTTTCGCTCCGCCTGGGCCTGCTGGCGCAGCTGCCGGGCCGCCCAGGTGAGATGCCTGCGCACGCTGGCCTCGTCCCCGTCCAGCCGCAGCTCCATCAAAACCCGCCGGGCCGCGCCTGAAAAGTAACGGGCCGCCTCTTCCCGCCAGGCCTGTCCCAAATCTCCGCCCCGGGCGGTCCGGTCGGCGACGGCGCCAAAAAAGCCGCCGGTGAAGCGGTGGGAAATCAGCTTTTTCAGCAGCCGGGGCATGGGCGTCAGGGAAAGGGCAATCTCACTTTCCATCTGTTCCAAATCCGACGCCATCTGCTCCACCAGCCGCAGCTCCTGCCGCCACCGACTCACCGTGTCGTACCAGCCCCAAAATCCTCCTGCCAGGATCAGGAGGCATCCAACTGACCTCAGCATGGCAGTTCTTCCACCTGGTAGACGCGTTCCGTTCCCTTGCAGCGGATGAGGACCGCCCGGTCAAATACCCGCGCGTTCAAAAGCTGGTGAAAGAGGGGCTTTTGCATGAGCTCCTCCGTCCCTGAGGCATGGATCGTGGCCAGGAGGGAAACACCGCAGTTGGCCGCGGAGGCCATGGCCCGGATATCCTCCTCCATGGTGATCTCATCCACGGCGATGATCTGCGGATTCATGGCCCGCATTACCATAGGGATGCCCATGGCCTTGGGGCAGCCGTCCAGCACATCCGTACAGTTCCCCATATCCATCTGCGGCTCCCCCTGGCAGCACACCGCGATCTCCCCCCGCTCGTCCACCACGCTGACCCGATGGGATGGCCGCCCCTCCCCTCCGTTGGAGAGGCACCGGACCATGTCCCGCAGCAGCGTGGTCTTTCCCCCTCCCGGCGGCGCCAGGATCAGAGTGCTTTGGAATGTGCCCTCCTCAAAGAGCTGAGGCATGAGCGGCTCGGCGATCCCGATCTTCTCCCTTGCGATGCGGATGGCCACGGAGGTCAGATCCCGCAGGTTGGTGTTGACGCCGTCCCGCAGAACCGCTGTGCCGCAAAGCCCGATCCGGCAGCCGCCTCTGGCGCTCAGGTATCCGTTGCGCATCGATTCCACCGCGGAGTAGCGGGAGAATTCCGTGGCCATATTGACCACCGTCTCCAAATCCTCCCCGCTCACCTGCTCATTCCATGGCCGCTGTTCCCCCTCCGGCGTCAATATGGACAGGGGACGGCCCACCCGCAGCCGAAATTCCTCTGCCTGCCGCTTGACCTCTTCAGGCAGGTGGTTCACCTGGGTCCGCAGGCGCATGGGCAGGCACTCCGCCGCCTGCTGAAAGCATGTCATTGCAGTCCTTTTATATTCCACAGGTCTCTCCCCTTTCCTTTTCACTCTACTCTATGAACGCTCGTCCCACTCTATGACGGAATCTTTTTGCCGGATGACGTTCGGACAAAAAAACCCGCCCGCCGAATATCGGCGGGCGGGTCCTGCGTGTTACTTACAGCAGCAGTAGGCCTTTGTATCCTCGTAATTTTCAGGGTTGCGGATGGTGTTGGGCGGGAAGAACTCGCCGGTGGGGAAGGAAATGTTGCGGAACAGGTCGCAGGGGTCATCGCCGGAATTTCCGCTGGCGCACTCCTTGTTGGGCATGCAGTAGTCGTACACGGGCACCAGCAGCTGGGTATCCCGCTCCAGGCGAACGATGGAGAACTGGCCCAGGGTGACATAGACACGCTTGCAGTCGTCTCCGCTGCAGAGGTCCGCGCCAAAGCAGTTGGTGACGCAGCAGGGAATCTCGCACAGGTCGCAGTCGCAGCAGCGTCTGTCGCAGCACTCCGTCAGCTTGGCATCCAGCACAATGGGATCCACCGCTTCCACCACGGCAATCGGCATATTGCTCTTCTCTTTCATCTGGCGGTCCATATCGCCGACACGCAGTTCAGAGGAGAAAATCTTGGCGCTGCCCTCGCTGCCGAAGAGGATCACCCGCTTATCGAACACGCACAGACCCTCCACCTCAACAGGGCGGGGACAGCTCAGATAAGCCTGCAGGGTAACGCGGTAGAAAAAGCGCATATCGACGGTGTAAAAGCCGCGGTTAAAGGACACGGGCTCCACATCCACATAGACGTGGCACAGCTCGGCGGACCCGCCCTTCACGTTCAGGGCGCGGTTAATCGTCTCCACAGAAGACAGCGTGGGATAGAAGCGCAGGTCTTCTACACAGTCTTTGTCTCTGCAGGAATCATAGATTTTTTTCGTGTGAATGCAAACAGCCTCCCGAAGGCCGCAGTTGTCGTCAACAGGGCCGGGCATGACTTTATCAGGCATTTCAATACCTCCTAATAAGTAACTGAGTTGAAAGAAGGACTCTTTCAATCCAGTGTATGCGCCTGCCTGAAAAGCGTGAGGGGAGCGGATGGCTCCGCTCCCCTTCTGTTTATGATATACCTTAAAGAGACACGCAAAAGGCTTAATACATCTCCGCAATCTTCTGATACGTCTCCACACGCCGATCCTGCAGGTAAGGGACGTCGGTTGCGCGATGATAGGCCACATCGTCCATATCAATCGTATGTACAAGCAGAAATTCCTCATCCACCGGCGCCTCAGCCAGCAGATGGCCGCGGAAGTTGTAGATCTTGTTGTTGCCGAACATGTGGCAGTCGCCCTCCGTGCCAACACGGTTGATGCCTGCGACAAAGCAGCAGTTTTCCAGGGAGCGGGATCCGAAATAGGTATCCCACATGTCCTTGTCCCGAATCGGGAACGCGCTTGGGCAGAGAATCAGCTCCGCGCCGGAGAGCGCAAGGATGCGGGATACCTCCGGGAAGCCGCCGTCGTAGCAGATCATGAGACCCACTTTGCCAAAATCCATATCGAATACGGGATAGCGGTCGCCGGCTCTGAACCAGAACCGCTCTCCGGCCCAAAGGTGGGTCTTGTTATAGGTCCCCATCAACTGGCCGTCTCTGGAGATGACGATCAGCCCATTGTAGAGAAGCCCGGGGATTTTGCTTTTTAAAACAATAGGCGCAACAATATACATGCTGTGCTTCTTGGCAAGCTCCGCAAGAAATGCAAATGTTGCGCCATCGGGCTCCTCGGCAATGTCAATATATTTGGGTCCGATGATGGAGGGACTATAACCCGTTGAAAACATCTCCGGGAAACAGATGATGTCCGTATGCTGCTGAGCGGCCTGCTCAATAAAGTCCTTTGCCTTGCTCAGGTTGGCTTCTTTGTCCAGCATGGCGCAGTCCATCTGAACAAGTCCAACCGTGACGTTTCTACTCATGGCAATTACCTCTCTTATGGCGTTTGTGCTGGCAAAAAGGAGGATTTTTTGTGTGTAGAATAAGTATAGCAGATAATTTTTCTCACACAACTTCCGCAGTGCACCATTCTCAGCAGCTTTTTTTGTGCATCGCGCACAATCACTTTGCAAGGTAATGGTCGATTTGAGTGGCAAGGAGCATCGTTTCAATATCTCGCTGGTTGGTCAAATCCAGATTGCAGAGCTCTTTGATCTGCTTCATGCGGTAGGCCAGAGAGTTTCTGTGCAAAAAAAGTTCCGACGCGGTAACATTTTGAACCCCAAGGTTTTTGGCAAGATGGAGGGCGGTTTTGACCAAATTCGTCTTGTGGGCGGCATCGTATTCTTTCAGAGGGCCCAGAATGCGTCTGGAAAATTCCCGGCACTCCGGCAGCTCTGCAATCGCGCTGTAAAGGCTCGGCAAAGCCGTGTCACACGCGAAGACCACTCCTCCGCAATGCCCGTCGATGCGCTCTAATTTGATTGAGTTCGCTAAAGTGCGGTACTGGGGAGCGATATCAAGATATTTTCCTATGGGGTCTGATATGGCGCTGATCAGATTCAGGTTTCTCTGCGCCAACAGAGTATTGTGAACGGCCTGCAGAGCAGACTGGATTTCGCCGGCCGGCGTGGACGCATCGAAAAAACAGGCGATCTCATTGTCCTGGCTGATCAGGATGTTTTCAGAGTGAACCTCCCTGAGCGTGTGGGAAAAAACCGGGATGCTCTCCTTTAAGAGGCTTCTCTCTTTCAAGGCGTCGCTCTCCTCCCCATCCGCTTGAAGCAAAAGCTTGCTCAGAGAAATGCGAAAGGGCGGCCGGCTCCAACGCAGCGATTTTGCCCGGATGGCCGCCTCCGTCTCAGAGGAGACGCGCCGGTTCACGATCTGGTCAAAAAACTCTTTTCCCTCACGTATCTGGGACTTCAGCTCTCTTTCACACATCGAGAGCTCCAGGGCCAGATAGGAAGAGGCCTGCTGAATCGCGGCGGTGCATGCCGGGGTTAAAGTGCCGGTTTCACCGAATGCCATCAGATAGTTGGAGGAAGAGACCTGATCCGGAATCTCAAAATAGATGCAGTCGTATGCCGCGTTGCCCCGCGCCACGGAAAAGACGCTGTTGGGTCTGCCTTTTGCCGTGAATTCTTTGCGAATGCAGGAAATCCCCTGTTTTTCTTCAATGAATATCTCAGGATTGGACCGCTTGGCCGGGGACTGCTCTGTGACATGAAACGAGCTGTCCGCCACAAAGAGAGAGCATCCCGTCAGATCGCCGACCAGGTCCAGCATTTCGTTTACGCCGCGGCCCTGAATCTGCATGTTCAGAAACTGCCGGCGCATTTGTTCAGTGAATTGATAGATGTGGTTCTGTTCATTTGCCAGGGCCTGCATCAGCGGATTTGTGATTTCCACAAAGGGAAACTGCGGCGGTATCTGGATCAGGGGGACCGCTATCTCATCCGCCAGGGCAATGGTTTCCGGCGGGATATCTCCCAAAAACCTTGTTTTCAGAGCCAGACCCGCAGCACCGATGACCTTCATTTTGCGCAGCAACTCGCCCAGGGCACGGCTGTCTTCACGGATCGCGTATGCGGTTGTGACCACCAGTTCATTCTTTCGGAGCCAGGGCCCGATATCCGGTATCTCCATGGTATCCACAAAGGTGATGGGATTGTCCAGACCGCCGCTTCCCGCGATCAGTTTGAACTCTCTGAACTCAGGCAGATTGAGCATATCTCTGACGCAAAAGGGCAAGGCTGATGCCACCTCCTGAAATCGTTGATGCATTAGACATTCATGAGATTGTTGTCTGAAAAAAACGCGATGGTCTCCTTGCGGAAGAGATTCACCGTGGGCGAGATATACTGGGGAAATACGGTAATCAATCCGATTGTTCTAAAAGGCGCGTTTTCAATTGGATACATGTTGATCCTGTCGTCCCGCGGATATGTGATGGCAGCAGTGATGCGAAAGCCAAAGCCCTGGCGGATATACTCATAGCAGGATTCATCGTTGTCGATGCGGAAAACAGAGTCAAAGGGAATGGCCGCGCCGGACAGAATGGAATTTGTCTCTTCGTCAAAATTTTCAGTGCGCAGAATGATGGGCATGTCCCGCAGGTCCTCAGCGGTCATATAGGTCCCATTGCGGGGGAAATAGTCTTTTGGCGTAAAGCAGACCATTGGCGTTTTATGAAGCGGGATGAAGGAGGATGCGTTGTAATAGGAGTTAAACACGATTGCAAGATCGATTTCACCGCGTTCCATCCACTGCTTGATTCTCACGTCGTTCGACTGGCGAATGGTGATCCGGATATTTGGGTATTTCTCGTGAAACCGCTTTAATATGGAGGGAAGCCAGTTTCGGATCACGTTGTTATACGCGGCAATGCATACGGCCCCCTCCACGGAGTTCTTCAGCCGCGAGGCCTCCTCCTGCAGCGCGGTGCCGGACTTCAGATAGTTCTGAACATAGGGAAGCAAGGTCTTTCCGTTGCTTGTCAGTTCAAAGCGGTTGCGCTCTCTGATAAAAATCGGATAGCCGACATTCTCCTCCACCTTTTTGATCATGTGGCTGACCGCGGAAGGCGTGAGATCAAGGATGTGGGCGGCCTGCGTGATGCTGTGGTGTTCGGCAACCATGGCGACTACGTTCCAGGAATAAAGAGACATGGAAACCTCCTTTGAGTATCTTTTCAAGTTTAATCATAGGATACATCTTACATGTTTGTCAATAACTATGAAAAAATTCGCAAATTTAGTCAAAAAAGCAGAGTATATCCAAAATTTTCGCCGATAATTAGTTGAATAAATGCTCAATAACTTGTGACTATTTTTGCTATTTACATCAAATGAGGCGGTGGATATAATAAAATTATTCTGTTGTGTGTGGCAAATTGGATATTTGATGTGTGGCATTTTCATAAAGGAGGCTGGCCTAAGTCAGCCTCCTTTATGAAAAAAGAAAAGATTTTGAAAGGGGAAGGAAAATGAAGCAGGAAAAAAACGTCGCGGGAGCGGCGGAAACAAAAGAGGTTTTTAATGACTATGAGTTTTCTCCCGTCCCGGAGGAAAAGAAAAACACATGGAAGGCCCAGGTCTTTGTCTGGCTGGGCGTCGGCTTCTGCCTGACGGCCTTTACGCTTGGCGGACAGATTGCGCTTGGCCTCGGCTTTTGGCCGACGGTGGCGGCCGTGTTTATCGGCGGTATCATTCTTACCCTTGTTGGCTGCCTTGTCGGAGCCATTGGCGTGAAAAGCGGACTTTCCTCCACGGTCTCGTCCCGTTTTACCTTCGGCACATACGGCGCCATTGTGTTCGGCATCATCAACGCGCTGTGCAACTTTGGCTGGTTCGGCTACCAGTGCACGTTCTTCGGCAGCAGCATTACCAGCATGTTCAAGCTTGCGGCCGGCATCGATGTGAATCTGACCGTGTGCATCGTCATCGGCGGTCTTTTGATGATGGTTACGGCCATCGTGGGCTACAAGGGGATCAAGGTGCTGTCCCAGTTCGGCGTACCGCTCCTGTTTTTGCTGGTTATCTTCGGTGTGGCTAAGACTTTTACAAAGGTTCCCGCCTCTGAAATTTTCTCAGCCGCTCCTGTCGCGCCGATTTCCTTTGCCACCGCGGTCTCCCTGATGGTGGGCAGCTTTATTGTGGGCGTTTCCATCGTTCAGGACTTTACGCGCTACTCCAAGACGGTTAAGGACTCCTCCATCGGCGTTACACTTGGTTTCACAATTGGCTATCCCGCGGTTGTGATCTGCGGCGCTATTTTTGCCTGCGCCTTCCAGTCCAATGACCTCACCAATACGTTGATCCATGTTTTGGGCTTTGGCTATGTGGCGGCGTTCATCATTGTGGTTGCAACCTGGACCACCAACGACAACAACCTGTATCAGTCCGTCCTGGGCCTGACCAATGCCTGCCACGGCATCATCAAGCTGCCCCGCTGGATTACGACGGCCATCTGCGGCATCATCGCCACGATCATGGGCGCAATCGGCATGATTGACTGGCTGGTTCCGTTCCTGAATATCCTCTGCGTGGTTGTTCCCCCCATCACGGGCGCAATGCTTGCCGATTTCTACATCCTCAAAAACGCGGACAATTATAAATTTGAGCTGATGGACAAGATTCCCAATGTGAGAAGCGACACAAGCATCGGCGCGATCTTCGGCTGCCTGGTGGGCCTTTGCATGAATGAAGCCCCTGTCGGATTCGGCGTTCCCTTTATGGTTCAGCTGTCCACTGTGGTTCCCACCGCGCTGGTCGCAATGGCGTGCTCCGTCGTCGTGGTTATTCTCATCAATAAATTCTCCAAAAAGAAGGCGGATTGATTGAAGAAGAAAGAAGTCGCGGTAATCCGGGTTGTCACGACAGAGGATCAGAAGCTTCTTCAGATGCACGGGGCCCTGATTGAGCAGTATTATCCTATGGTGCATACCACCTCATACTGTATTGAAGATCAGCCCTCTGGAATCCACAGCCCTGAGACAAAGGCCCTGGCAATCCCTAAAATCATAAAACTTGCAAAAGAACATCGGGACGCGGCTGCCATTGTAATCAGCTGCTGTGACGATCCGGCCGTCAGGGAGCTGCGGGAGGAGCTGAGTATCCCGGTATTTGGCGCGGGCCAGTCGGTGTGCGCGGTTGCGCAAACCTACGGCACCAAAATCGGCATACTTGGCATCACCGAGTATGCCCCCGGCCCCTACCATGAACTTTTGGGAAACAGGCTCATCAATTTGGGAAGGCCCAAGCATGTAACCTGTACGCTGGACCTTATGACCGAGGCGGGCCGCAAAGGCGTTATAGAAAAGGCACAGGAACTGAAAAATCATGGCGCGGATGTCATTGCACTTGCATGTACGGGAATGAGTACGATCAAAATTGCCGGCGCGATCGAAGAACAGTGCGGCCTCCCTGTGATTGACCCGGTGATGGCGGAAGGCCTGTTTGCATGCTACGCATGCCTGAGAAGTGAAAAATGAAAGTAGCAGGAGAATGTTATGCTGATTAAACAAGTGATTGAGGTATTTGATTTACTGGACAGCGCCCGCGCTTCCGGCGAGAGCGTTCAGAGCTATCTGCAAAGCAAGGGCGCGGCGGATATCACCGTGAAACGGATTCAGGGCGGAGCGCATTCCACAGATTTCATAAAAATCGTTGTCCCCGGAAAGAATGGAAAGACGGCGGGCGGCTCCGCGCCGACCTTTGGCGTTGTGGGAAGACTGGGGGCCATTGGAGCGAGGCCGGAAGTGACCGGGTACGTGTCCGATGGAGACGGCGCGCTGTGTGCGCTGTCCGTCGCCTCCAAGCTCATCGACATGAAGGCAAAGGGCGACGAGCTGGAGGGCGATGTCATCCTCTGTACCCAGATCTGCCCCAACGCCCCCACGCAGCCTCACGAGCCTGTTCCGTTTATGGGCTCCCCTGTAGATATGGCCACTATGAACCGGGAGGAAGTCGACGGCGCCATGGAGGCAATCCTCTCCATCGATACGACCAAGGGCAACAATGTGATCAATGTGAACGGCTTTGCCATTTCTCAGACCGTGAAGGAGGGATATATCCTCCGGTACAGCAGCGACGTGCTTGACGTGATGCAGCGGACGACGGGAAAGGCTCCCCACACCTTCGGCGTCTCTGTACAGGACATTACGCCGTACGGCAACGATCTCTACCACTTGAACAGCATCCTCCAGCCCTCCATCGCAACCAACGCGCCTGTGATCGGCGTTGCACTGACAACAGAGCTTCCGGTGGCCGGATGCGCGACCGGCGCTTCCCACTTTGTGGATGTGGAAGAGACGGCCCGTTTTGTATTGGAAGTGGCAAAGGCGTTCTGCGACGGAAAATGCCGGTTTTACGACGAAGCTGAGTTCCAATCCATTGTAAAAAAGTACGGCAAAATGAATCACCTTCAGACGATGGGAGTTGGTGCTGAGTGAAAAAGATCGGTGCCATTACCATCGGCCAGGCGCCAAGAACCGATATCTCAGAGGATATCGGCGATATCTTGGGAAGCGATATTGAGCTCATTCAGGCCGGAGCGCTGGATGGATTGACCATAGAAGAGGTAAAGCGGCTGAATCCCGACGGAACAGGTACCACCCTTGTGAGCAGAATGCGTGACGGCACCGCTGTCACGCTTCAGGAGCAAAAAATTCTGCCCCTGATGCAGCAGAGAATTGATGATCTGGAAAGCCAGGGCGTCGGCGCGATCCTCATTCTGTGCACAGGTGAATTCCCGGAAACCTTTTTGTCAAAGGTTCCTCTCATTTATCCCAGCAAGGTCATCTGCGGCATTGTGGCGGCGCTCAACAATGTGAGCCGCATCGGAGTGGTTACGCCGGATCAGGATCAAATCGAGGACATCAAAAAAAAGTGGGGGAAAATTGTGGAGACGGTGATCCCCGTCCAGTGGAACCCCTATCTAAAAAAGAAGTCCGAACAGGCCGCGTCGCAGCTGCGGGACGCAAACGTGGATCTGGCCGTCATGGATTGCTTTGGATACAGCAGTGGGATGAGGGAATTCCTTGCTGAAAGGATTTCCAAACCGGTGATCCTGTCAAGAACCATAGCGGCCCGCATTTTACGGGAGATTGCGTAAGTGGAAGCCTGCTCGCAGATTTTTTTGACGGTCAACACCGGAAAATGGCTGATTGCACAAGCGGTTTTGGAGCTTGACTGCGTCAAAGCCGCGCTGCAGTCCGGAAAGGTTGTTTTAAAGGGTGGAACCACTGTGTCCTGTATCTCGGAGCTGCTGCTTGACTATCCGCTGAAGATATCGGGCCGGCTCACTCCGAAGGGCGCTTTGCCGAACCGCCACGTTACCAGGCAGGCGTATGGGATTCTCGTTGAAAACGGAGCGGCGCGGGGCATTGATTCCGAGGTGGAGGAATGCGTTGTCCGTCTGGGGCCCGGTGACGTTGTGATCGCAGGCGCAAATCTCATTGACGCACAGGGAAACGCCGCCGTGTTGGCTGGGAGTCCCGGCGGCTTTCGATGGGGCCGGGCCATGGCCGCGATGTGTACGGAGGGGGCCCGCGTGATCATTCCCGCAGGGCTTGAAAAACTTACACCCGGCTCCGTGACGGAGGCCATAAAATCGGCCAGGCGGAAAAATATCGACCAGTATGAGGGGATGTCCTGTGGACTTTTTCCTGTGGTGGGTGATATAATCACAGAGTTAGAAGCAGTGAGACTATTGGCAGATGTGGAAGCGTGCGTCATTGGCCGTGGGGGAATACATGGCGGAGAAGGAGGAACCCTTCTCCAGATTCACGGTGAGGCCGATGAACTCACCCGCCTGCAAAAGATCGTGCATCTGTGCCAGGAAAAGAAAACAGGGGGCGATCCAGTCTCTCTGTTCTGATTGGAAGGAGAGAAGTGCAATGGCATACAGCAAGGAACTTTTGGACTTTATACAGCATCATCCCAGCGTATATCATGTGATTGAAGGACAGAAACAGCTTCTTCTGGAGGCGGGATATGAGCAGCTCCTTGAAAGCAGACCCTGGGCGGTCCGGGAGGGCGGCAAGTATTTTGTCACCAGAAACGGCTCTGCGCTGATTGCGTTCCGCGTTCCGAAGGGGCGGTTTCACGGCTTCATGATGATGGCAAGCCACAGTGATTCCCCTGCGCTGAAGATCAAGGAAAATCCGGAGATCACGGTGGATGGAACGTACCGGAAGCTCAATGTCGAGCTGTACGGCGGCGCTCTTCTGGCCCCATGGTTTGACCGTCCCCTTTCCGTCGCGGGCCGGGTTTTTGAAAAAACGGCTGAGGGAGTCCGGATGCGCCTGGTGCACGTTGACCGGGATTTGCTCTTAATTCCAAGCCTTGCGATCCATATGAACCGGGAAGTCAACTCCGGCTATGAGTATAAGGTGCAGCGGGATATGCTTCCTCTTTACGGAAGCGCGTCGGCCAAAAGCCTGCTGGAGGTCGTTGCGCAAGAGGCGAACCTCCCGGCAGAGGCGATCTTAGGACACGATCTGTTTGTTTACAACAGGCAGGCTCCTGCCATCTGGGGCGCTGAACAGGAGTTCATGTCCAGCCCAAGGCTTGACGACCTCCAATGCGCGTTCTCCTCCCTGTGCGGCTTTTTGGAAGCCTCCCCTGCCGAGAGCATGCCGGTTCATGTTGTATTCGACAATGAGGAAATCGGCTCCTCCACAAAGCAGGGCGCCGCCTCAGGATTTTTGGAGGATACCCTCAGAAGGGCTGTCGAAAGCCTTGGTCTTACGGAGAACGAATACCTGGAGAAGCTGTCTCAAAGCTTTATGCTCTCGGCGGACAATGCCCACGGCATGCACCCGAACTATATGGACAAATGTGACCCGGTCAATCACCCTGTACTGGGCGGGGGCGTCGTGGTCAAATACAGCGGAAATCAGAAGTATACCACGGATGCGGCCTCTGCGGCGATCGTCAATATCCTTGCTGAGCGATCTGGCGTAAAGCTTCAAACCTTTACAAATCATTCTGATATTCCAGGCGGGACCACGCTTGGAAACATCTCCATCCAGCATCTTGCGGTGAAGACCGCCGACGTGGGCATTGCGCAACTTGCGATGCACTCCCCTTACGAGACCTGCGGCAGCCGCGACACAGAGGAGCTTGTGGGACTGGCGCGGGCCCTGTTCTCCTCTTCCATAGTTGAGCATGGAGAAGAAGAGTACTTGATCCAGTGACCTGTGAAAAACAGGGGACAGTCGCTTAAAAGCGCCTGTCCCCTGTTTCTTCTTTTTCATGGCAGGTGTCTTTGACTGCTGCTCACTCTGCGGTTACCGCGCTGTCCAGCCCCACAATGCAGACATATGTGGTACCCCGTCCCAAGGTCAGCGGTGTGCCGTCCTCCAGGGTGTAAGCAAAGGGCTCCGTCCTGCCGGACTTGCTCCAGCGAATAGGCACGGACTTGCCGCCGCAGCAATACATCCCCTCGCCGCCTGAACTCAGATCCACGGAGATGCGTCCCGCGCTGTCTCCGGAGATCAGGCTGATCCGCGTCCGCAGGACCAGTACATTGGTCACCGCCACCTGATCTCCCGTGCCGCCGTCCACATAGGCGCCGTTGTACTGGCCCACCAGATAGGCGCCCTCACCGGCGTCATAGTCAAACGTCCCTGTCTTGGACTTTGAAAACTTCACGCTGACATGTTCGGCCGCGCTGCCGCCCGCCGGGGTTCCGTCCTCGGCGAATGTCATCTCATACCGGTATCCGTCCTCATGTTTTGTCGCATAGCGCCCGCCGGCAAGGTATTCCTGAATTTTCTCACCGGAGGTCAGCAGACTGTGCTCGTATCCCGCGTTCTTTCTCCGCTCCGGGTCCCGCCAATAAATTTCCTGCTCACTGCCGCCGTTGACCCCGTCCAGATTGTCCACCCCCCATTTGGGGATGCAGGAATAGGCCTCCGGGCTGCCCCCGGCATGCACCAGAATCGCATCATGTCCTAAGGCAATCTCCAGATAATAGGCCCTTGTGCTGCGGATGCTTCCCAGGTCACCCACTCCATCCAGGTCCTGAAAAACCGCAAGCATGCGGGTAATACCTCCCTCCGCAAGCACCTCATAGATGATGTCCGCCTTGGAGACGCCTAACTGCGGAAGGGATGCCTTGAGATTGTTCAGCATCACCGCCACCGGACGCTGATCCGCCTTTTCCGGATCAATCCCCAACCCTGTCAGCGGATTGCGGGCCGCAGGCTCCTGAGGCGGCTCCTGAACCGGAGCCAGCTGCAGCGAGGACGCGGAGGCCCTGCTTTGACTGGAGGAGGATGCCTCTCCCGCTTTGCAGGAGGCAAGGGTCGTCATCATGAAAACCGCCAAAATCAGGCTAAGCATTCGTCTGCTCATACGGTAGCCGCCTTTCTACTGAGTCTGTATACGCGGAAATTGTCATATTTTGTCTTTTCCCTATCATACCAAGGATTTGACGGGTTCGTCAAGGGAATTTGGCAAAAGGGAAATTTTTGCTATACAAACCTGCGCTCTGTGCGCTATAATAAGAATACAGGCTGCGGTGAATAAGCGCGGCATTCTCGTCTCCAGGAGGCTGAAAGCGTGGCAGGGTTTGGTTTTATTCGGGACAAATTAGAGATCAAATTTTTGATCCTGTATATAGCGGACAGGGTGATTGAACCGATCCCCTTTGATACGGTCCTGGACCTGACGCTGTGCGACGGCGGGATCGACTATTTTGACTTTTCAGACTGTCTGGCAGACCTGGTGCGCACCGGGCATCTGACCCTTTCCAAGGACGGCCTCTACGCCATCACGGATAAGGGCCGGCGCAACAGTGAAATCTGCGCCTCCAGCCTCCCCTATTCCGTCCGCATCCGCACCGATAAAAACGTATCCATCTGCAACCAAAAGCTCCGCCGCAAGAGCCAGGTGAAGGCCTCCACGACCCGCAGGCCCAACGGAACCTATACCGTGACGCTCTCCCTCAGCGACGACGTGGGCAGCGTGATGGAGCTGGACCTGATGGTGCCCAAGGAAGAGATGGCGCAGGAGGTTGAAAACCGCTTCCGGACCAATCCGGAGGGTCTCTACTCCGCCCTGCTGGGCACCTTGCTTGGGGATGGAAAGAAAACATAATAAACAGTGGACGCCGCGGATACCCGCGGCGTCCCTTTTCTATTCCTACTTGATGACGATGTTTTCTTTGCCGATGGTCTCCCGCAGCTCCTCCAAAAGCGCCCGGTGCAGCAGGCAGCTGGTCCCAAAGAGTTTACCCGTGTCCGCCATGCGCATCTTCACCGGCGTGGTGCCGGGGAACATCTGAAAGACTATCTTCATATGCTCAAATTCCGGGCTCTGGGCGCCGGGGAAACGGAGGTAGAGCACCTGGCCGTCCAAGACTTTCCCGTCGCCCCTGCCCGCCGGCGGCTCCTCCGGAAGTCCCTCCCGCAGGGGCTGAATGGAGTCGGCCATGATCTGAGGCGATTTTTCATCCCGCACGGAGAGCCTGCCCTTCACGATCACCACCTGATTTTCCTTCAGATAGCTTCCGCAGGTTTCCAGCACCCGGGAAAAGCACAAAAGCTCCATGGATGCCGTATCGTCCTCCACCATCACGTAAGCCATCAGGGAATTGTTTTTCGTGGTCTTGGTTTTGCTGGAGGTCACCACGCCGGCGATGGTGATGCGCTGGTCATCGGCAAAGCGGGTGGGGCCTGTCTCCTGGGCGAAATCCTCCAAAATGGAGGCAATGGGCACGGCGCCGGACTTTTTTGCAAGGTCCCTGTAGTCGTCCATGGGGTGTCCGGAGAGATAGAGGCCCGTGCTGTCCTTCTCCATGCTCATCAGCTCCGACGCAGTGTACTCCGGCACATCCGGCAATTGGATGTGCCCTGCCCCGGAGGGCTCGGAGGCGCTGGCAAAAAAGTCCATCTGCCCCTCAATATTTTGGCGGCGGCTGCTGGCGATGGCGTCCAAAACCCGCTCATAGACCGCCATCAGCTGGGAGCGCCGGACACCCATGGAGGAAAAGGCGCCGCTGCGGATCAGGTTTTCCACCGCCCGTTTATTCATATCGCTTCCGCTCATCCGCTCACAGAAATCCTGGAAGGAGGCAAACGCTCCTCTTTCCCGCTCCTCCATCACCGACTGGATAAAGCCCCGACCGATGTTTTTGATGGCCACCAGCCCAAAGCGGATTCCCTTCTCCTCCACGGTAAAGCGGTCGCAGGAGCGGTTGATGTCCGGCGGCAGCAGCTTGATGCCGCAGTCCCTGCACTCGGCGATGTACTCGGAAACCTTGTCCGAGTTGTCCAGCACCGACGTGAGCAGCGCCGCCATGTACTCCTTGGTATAGTGGCATTTGAAGTAGGCGGTCTGATACGCCACCACCGCATAGGCCACGGCGTGGGCCTTGTTGAAGGCGTAGTTGGCAAAGTCGTATATCTCCTGATAGATGGCCTCTGCCGTCGACTCCGGTATGCCGTTGTTCACGCAGCCTGAAATCCCACGCTCCGCGTCCCCGTGGATGAAGGCCTCCTTTTCCCGCTTGATCTGCTCCGCCTTCTTCTTGGAGATGGCACGGCGCACCATATCCGCCTGGCCCAGAGAGTAGCCGCCCAGGCGGCGGAATATCTCAATCACCTGCTCCTGATAGACGATGCAGCCGTACGTGATGGAAAGAATCGGCTCAAGAGACGGATGCTGATAACGGATCATCTGCGGGTTCTGCTTGCAGGCGATGAACCGGGGAATGGATTCCATGGGACCCGGACGGTAGAGGGCGATGATGGCGGTGATGTCCTCGATGTTCTGGGGTTTGAGTCCCACACACACGCCAGTCATGCCGGTGGACTCCATCTGGAATACACCGGAGGTTTGGCCCCGGGAGAGCATCTCAAAGGTCTCCGCGTCGTCCTCCGGTATGTCCTCCAGCCGAAAGCCCGGCTGATGAAGCTGGAGCATTTTCACCGCGTCGTCCAGGACCGTCAGGTTCCGCAGACCCAAAAAGTCCATCTTCAAAAGGCCAAGCTCCTCCAGTGTGGTCATGACATACTGGCAGACCACCGCGTCGTCGTTCTTGGCCAGGGGCACATACTCATAGACCGGCATTTTTGTGATGACTACGCCGGCGGCATGGGTGGACGCGTGGCGGGGCATGCCCTCGATGGAACGGGCAATGTCGATGAGCCGGTGGATTTTCTCATCGCCCTCATAGAGGTCGGACAGCGGCTTGGAGAGGCGCAGCGCCTCATCCAGGGTGATGTGCAGCGTGGCGGGCACCTGCTTGGCCACCACGTCCACCTCAGCGTAGGGCATGTTCAGCACCCGGCCCACATCCCGAATGGCGCCCCGGGCGGCCATGGTGCCGAAGGTGACGATCTGCGCCACGTGGTCGTCCCCATACTTCTGTCGGACATAGTCCACCACCTCGCCCCGCCGGGTATCCCCGAAGTCCATGTCGATATCCGGCATACTGACCCGCTCGGGGTTGAGGAAGCGCTCAAAATATAATCCGTATTGGATGGGATCGATGTCCGTGATATGGAGGCAGTAGGACACCATGGAGCCGGCGGCGCTGCCCCGGCCCGGCCCCACCGGGATCCCCGCTTCCCTTGCAAAGCGCACAAAGTCGGAGACAATGAGAAAATAGTCCGTAAAGCCCATCTTCTCGATCATGTTCTGTTCATACTCCAGCTGCGGACGATGGGTGTCGTCGTCGCCGTAGCGACGGCGGTATCCCTCATCGCAGAGCTTTTTCATATAGGAGAAGGAGTCATAGCCTTCCGGCAGCTGAAACTCCGGCAGGTGATACTTGCCAAAGGTGAACTCCACGTTGCACCGCCGAACAATTTTCTCCGTATTCTCAATGGCCTCCCGGGGGAAGAGCTCCGCCATCTCCGCCTCGGAGCGCAGATAGAAATTCTGGGGCTCATAGCGCATCCGGTTTTCCTCATCCACCGTCTTGCCCGTCTGAATGCACAGCAGCACATCGTGGCTGGCGGCGTCGGACTTGCGCAGGTAATGGGCGTCGTTGGTTGCCACAATGGGCAGTCCCGTCTCCTCGTGAATGCGCAAAATCCCCTGGTTGACAAGCTTCTGCTCGGCGATGCCGTGGTCCTGCATCTCAAGGTAGAAGTTATCCTCCCCAAAGAGCTCCGACATCTCAAGGGCATAGCGCTTTGCCCCTTCGTAGTCCCCGTTCTTCAGCCGTCGGGGAATCTCGCCGGCAAGGCAGGCCGAAAGGGCGATGAGGCCCTCGTGGTGCTCCCGCAGCAGCTCCAGATCAATCCGCGGCCGGACGTAGAACCCATCCACAAAGGCCATGGAGACCATGTAGCTCAGGTTCCGGTATCCGTTCTCATCCTTGCACAGCAGCACCAGGTGGCGGCTCTCCGCGTCGTATTCATGCTGCTTTTGAAGCCTGGTGCGCCCCTCCGGCGTCACATAGACCTCGCAGCCGATGATGGGCTTGACGCCCTCCGCCTTGCAGGCGCGGTAAAAGTCCACCGCGCCGTACATGACGCCGTGGTCCGTGATGGCGCAGGCCTCCTGTCCCAGCTCCCTGACCAGCTTGGGAAGGTCCCGGATCCGGCAGGCTCCGTCCAAAAGGCTGAACTCCGTATGTACATGCAGATGGGTAAAGGCCATGCTCTCCCTCCTCAGCTCAGATTCTTTTGAATGAACTCCATCAGCACGGGAATCTCTTTGCGGTTGCGCAGCGCCTCGCGAATGCCCAGCAGCGCGATCAGAAAGTAGAGCACGTCCCGGGCAAGTCCGCTGACGCCGTAAAGCCTCACGTCCATGACCGCCAGCCACAGCGCGATGATCAGCAAAATCACCGAACAGATCAGCGTGGTGGGCGCGACCCCGGCCTGCACCGAAACATCCGTCCCGCCTGCTTCCCGCTTTGTCAGGCGCACTCTGGCGCTGACGGCGCCAAAGATCTTGCCCGTATAGGCCACCTCCACCAGGCCGTCCCTGCGTGTGCGGAAATAATAGGACTTGCGGGTGGTCCACAGCTTTTTTTCACTCCAGGCGCCGGCGTTCTTTTTCAGCCGGTCGGCAATCTCCTCCGCCGTCAGACTGCTCTCCAGTTCACATTGTGTCATACCGATTTCTCCATTGTATTTATAAATTCTTCCGTCAGGTCCACAGCGGCCGTGATCAGCGCGCCGCAGGGCCGCTCCGGCCCTCTGTTGGCCTCCAGCAGCTCATTGCAGCGCAGCATGCCGAAACGTTGGCGAAACCGCTCCTCCAGAGCGCAGGTCAACTGGTACATCCGCTTCTTTTCCTCCGCCGGCTCCCGACCGGAATGATATTCCATCAGGCCAAGCACCATCACCGCGCCGCCAAACGCGCCGCACAGCTCCTCCCCGCTGCCGATTCCCTTTCCGAATCCTGCGGCAATGGCAAGGGCCTCCCGCTCCGAAAGTCCGGTTCTGTCTCCAAAGGAAGCCAGCACGCTCTGGGCGCAGTTATATCCCCTGTGGTGAAATGACAATGCAAGCTCTCCGCGATTCGCTGCCATGGTTCCGCTCCTTTCTATATGTCTATACGCTTCCCGCCGTCTACAGCTCCTTTGCAAGCTGCTGAATTTTCCGCAGCCGGTGGTTCAGGCAGGATTTTGTGATGGGCGGTTCAAATGTCTCCGCCAGCTCGCTGAGGGTCAGCTCCGGGTTTTCCAGCCGCGCGGCGGCCGTCATCTGAAGCTTGTCCGGCAGCTGCTCCATCAACCCCACGCCCATAAGCTTCCGGATGGCCTCCAACTGCTCCTGAGCCGCGTCCACCGCCTTGTCCAAATTGGCGGTGTCGCAGTTGAGCCGGCGGTTGATGCTGTTGCGCAGGTCCTTCTCCACCTTGGCCGACATCACCGCCATAGCCGCCACCGGAGCGCCGACCAGTGTGAGAAAGTCCTCAATGTGCTCGCTCTGTTTGAAATAGGTCACATGGTAGCCGTTTCTCTGAACGCTTTTGGGATGAAAGCCCATGTCCATCAGCAGCGACTCCAGCTCCCGGCCCGCCTGCTGATGAGAGGTGGCCAGCTCCAGGTGATATCGTTTTTGGGGATCGGTTGAACTGCCGCCGGCCAAAAATACGCCCCGGAGGAAGGCCGCCCGGCAGCACTCCTCCTCCAGCAGGCCGAAATTCACATGGAGCACCAGATTCTGCTCCGGGCTGTAGCCTAACAGGTTGACGATGTGGCTCAGCTTCTTCCGGTCCGTGATCTGGAAGATCAGCTTCCCCTCCTGCTCCGTCTCCGGAAGACGGTCAAAGCGCAGGCCGAAGGCCCGGTGGAAAAGCTTTGGAAGCCGCTGGGCAAACTCGCTGTTCTCCGTGATGATCCGCACCTCCGTGGTGTTGAAGGTGTTGCAGTAGAGCAAAATCCCGTATGCCTCCGCCCGGGCGCAGCAGAGCTTTTGCACCGCCATCCTGCACAGCTCTAATTTTGCATCATAGGAAAATGACATCCCCGCCTCCTTACCGCTTTTCGATCTCCAGCCGGTATGTATCATCTGTAAAGTCAAAACGCTTTCCGGCAATACGGACGCTGCGCTCCGCATGGAGCAGGATCAGTTCCCGCGCCAGGTGCCCGGGGCTGTGGCGCACAAAGCCGTTCTCCACGGTGGAGACCGGCCGGTTCACCACCTCCACACCAAGTTTACTGCACTCCTCCCGGTCGCAGCAGATAGGCTGCGCTCCTTCCAGGGCGTAGCGGGCCGCCACGCCCTTGGGGATGGGAGAGGAATTGGTGAGGCAGATGTCAAATAGACCCGGAGCGGAATGCTGGAAAATGGCCCGGATGTGGTCGGAAACCGTATATCCCTCCGTCTCCCCGTCCTGGGTCATGACGTTGCAGACATAGATTTTCAGGGCGTCGGACTCCTGAACAGCCTGGACAATTCCATCCACCAGCAGATTCGGAATGATGCTGGTGTAGAGGCTTCCCGGCCCTAAGAGGATCATATCCGCGTCCCGTATGGCGTCGATCGCCATAGGCAGCGCGGCCGGGCGCTCCGGCAAAAGCCGCACCTGGGCGATGCGGCAGTCCTGAGATTTCTTGCAGTCGCAAATCCTGGACTCGCCCACCACCCGGGCACCGTTTTCAAACTCCGCCTCAAGTTTCACATTTGCGTTGGTCACAGGCAGCACCCGCCCGGTGATGGCCAGCACCTCGCTCATGCGGCTCACCGCCATGTCAAAGGAGGGAGAAATCCCGTTGAGGGCGGCCAGAAAGAGGTTTCCAAAGCTCTGGCCGGCCAGCTGACCGTCCGGGAACCGGTAGTGCATCAGCTCCGCCATCAGCGGCTCCGTGTTGGCCAGGGCCTCCAGGCAGTTGCGGATGTCCCCCGGAGGAGGCATGCCCAAATCCTCCCGGAGCCTGCCGGAACCGCCCCCGTCGTCGGCCACCGTGACAATGGCCGTCAGATTTTCCGTATAGGCCTTCAGGCCCCGCAGCATGGTGGACAGCCCGTGCCCGCCGCCGATGGCGACGACCCGGGGACCATGGATACGGGGCAGCCGGTAATCCGTCGTTCGATTTCCCACTTCCCTGCTCCTTTAGCCCCGGGTCATGTCCCTGTGGTTTTCGCTGACCTGATAGCCCAGCCTCCCGATGTACTCCGCCAGAGTCCTGGTCACCGCCACGGAGCGGTGATGGCCTCCGGTGCATCCGATGGCGATCACCAGCACGGTCTTCCCCTCCTCCGCGTAAAGCGGCAGGGCAAAGGAAATCAGGTCTTCCAGACGCTTCATCAGCTCTCCTGTCTGCTCAAAGGAAAAGACATAGTCATACACGTCCTGGTCCAGACCGGTCTTGTGGCGCAGCGACTCCACGTAAAAGGGGTTGGGCAGAAAGCGCACATCCATCACCAGGTCCGCCTCCATAGGGATACCGTATTTATATCCAAAGGAGATCACGTTGACAGACATGCCGCCCTTGCGGCCCTGGGCGTCAAACAGATGGAGCAGCTCCCCCCGCAGCTTCCCCGTGGAGAGGGTGCTTGTGTCGATGAGATAGTCCGAACGCTCCCGCATCGGCTGTAAAAGCTCCCGCTCCCGACCGACGGCCTCCTCCAAACTGGTTCCTCCGCTCATGAGAGGGTGGAGGCGGCGGGACTCCTTATAGCGTTGGATGAGGATTTCCGGCGCGGCCTCCAAAAAGAGAGTATGGCAGGTGCACTTCATCTTCTGCAGCTGATCCAGTACGTCGAACAGCTCGCTGAAGTTGGAGCTGGTGCGCACATCGTATACCAGAGCCACCCGGTCGTAGCGTCCGTTGCTTGTGATGCAGAACTCCGCAAATTTCAAAATCATGGCCGCTGGCATATTGTCCACAATATAAAAGCCCATGTCCTCCAAGAATGAGGCGGCCTTGCTCTTTCCCGCTCCGGAGAGCCCGGTGATGATTACAATTTCCATGGTTTCACTTCTTTCAGCGGATGATCCGCACTTCTGGCTCAAGCTGCACGCCGCTCTCCCGGAGCACCGTCTCCTGTACCAGCCGGATCAGCTCCGTTACATCGGCGCAGGTGGCCCCGCCCCGGTTGATGATGAATCCGGCGTGTTTTTCCGATACCTGGGCGCCGCCCACCGTCCTGCCCTTCAGGCCGCATTGATCGATCAGCGTACCGGCATACTGGCCGGCAGGGCGCTTGAAGGTGCTGCCCGCGCTGGGATACTCCAGAGGCTGGCTGGCCTTCCTCCGCCTCATCAGCTCCTCCATCTGCGCCTTGATCTGCTGTTCATCCCCGCACTGGAGCCTTAGGACGGCCGAGAGGACCACCGCGTCGGCCTGATCGGAGAATATGCTGTGGCGGTAGCCGAACTTCAGCTTGTCGCCTTTCAATGTCCGCACTCCGTCGGGAAAGAGGGCCGTAACCTCCTCCACCACCTGGCACATCTCACCGCCGTAGGCTCCGGCGTTCATACACACGGCTCCCCCAAGGGACCCCGGAATGCCGTGGGCGAACTCCAGCCCGGTGAGAGAGTCCTTTCTGACAAAGTCCGCAAGCCTTGCAAGAGACACCCCCGCGTCGGCCTCTACCGAACACTCCCCAGTCCGGCGAATGGAGGTAAGGGACCGGGACAGGTTGATCACCAGCATATCCAGCCCCTCATCCGCCGTCAGGAGATTGGTACCGTTGCCCAGGACCAGGGTCCTTGCGCCGCACTCCCGGGCAAAATGGGCCACCAGCACCGCCTGGGCCCGGCTGGCCGGGAAGGCCATCCGCTTTGCCGGCCCACCGATGTGAAAGGAGGTGTGGCGGCTCATGGGTTCGTCGCAGGCTATCTTCAAATCCGGCAGATACTCCTTTGCCTTTTCATCCAAGCACTCGTACCAGAACATATATTCCTCCAAAAGCTGTTTTTCAGCGGCTGCGTCCCAAAAACGCCGCGCCGATCACTCCGGCGTCGTTTCCAAGAAGCGCCTTGACCACCCGGGTTTTCCGCCCGCCATGGCTGGCATAGCACTCCCGGTCCACAATCTCCCGCACCGGCCGGAGCAGGGACTCCTCCCGTTCGTTGCTGATGCCCCCTCCAATGGCTAAAACCTCGGGGTGGAGCAGATTGACCAGATTGGTGATCCCTTGGGCAAGATAGCGGATATAGGCGCCGCAGACAGCCCGGGCGGTTTCATCGCCCCTTCTTGCCGCTTCAAACGCCGTGCCGCCGTTGAGCCGCTCCCGCTTTCCGCCGGTGATCTTCCAAAGAAGGCTCTCCGGATGGGCCTCCATGGCCTCCCAGGTCATTCGCCGCAACCCGCTGGCGGAGGCGTACTGCTCCCAGCAGCCCCGCCGGCCGCAGGGACATGGGACTCCGTCAGGCTCCACCACCATGTGGCCCACCTCGCCGGCCATGCCCAGCCCCTCGTAAATCTTCCCGTCAAAGACCATGCCGCCGCCGATTCCCGTGCCAAGCGTGATGGCCACCAGGCTGCGGCAGCCCTTTCCGGCGCCGCAGTGATACTCCCCCAGTGCGGCGCAGTCCGCGTCGTTGCCAAGGTACACCGGCAGGTCCAGATGCGCCCGGAACAGCCGCTCCATAGGGATGTTCTTCATGGGGATGTTGCAGGTGTAGACAATGGTGCCGCCCTCCACCGCGCCGGGGACGCCCATACCCACCGACCGGACCTGATCCAGGTCGTCCGCCGCCGCGGCCAGGGCCATACCGGCCAGCCGGATGGCAAGCTCTTCCGGGGCCGATACCGGGCCCAAGGGCTCTTTCAGGGTCCGCAGGAGCTGCCCATCCTCATCCACCAGCCCTGCCTTCAGATTGGTTCCGCCGATGTCGATCCCAAGATACATAATTATTTCTTCCCCTTATCCACGTGCTTGTCAATGCGCCGGGAAAGCTCCTCCGCGGCGTTGAAGCCGTAGCGGTGGTGGCGGTTGTTCAAAGCCGCCACCTCCACAATGCTGGCCAGGTTCCTGCCCGGGCGGACCGGCATGGTCACGCAGGGCACCTTCACATCCATAATAGTCATAAAATGGGTTTCAATGCCCAATCGGTCGTAAAATTTGTCCTCGTCCCACTGCTCCATCTGGACCACCAGGTCGATTTGGGCGTCGGTCTTGATGGCGCGCATGCCGAAGAGCTGGCGCACATCGATGACGCCGATTCCCCGCAGCTCCACATAATGGCGGATCAGCTCCGGCGCCGTGCCCACCAGATAGTCGGAAATCTGACGGATCTCCACCGCGTCGTCCGACACCAACCGGTGCCCGCGCATCACCAGCTCAATGGCCGTCTCGCTCTTGCCGATGCCGGACTCTCCCAACAGCAGCACACCCTCGCCGTAGACGTCCATCAGCACGCCGTGGCGCGTCACCGTGGGCGCAAGCTTGTGGTTGAGATACTCGATCATATGGCTTGTGAACTCCACGGTGGTCTCGTCGGTGCGCAGCAGCGTCCGTTCAAACCGTCTGGCGCTGTTCAGGCACTCCTCGGAACATTCAAGGCCCCTTGCGATGACAAGAGCCGGGATATCGTACTGAAAGATGTTGTCATAGGACTCCTGACGCCTCTCGCTGCTCAGACCGCTGAGATAGGTGATCTCCGCCTTGCCGATGATCTGCAGGCGCCGGGGGTCAAAATAGTCAAACGAGCCTAAAAACTGCAGTCCGGGACGGTTTACGTCCGTAATCGTCAGCAGTGCGCTATCGTAGTCTTTGCCGCGGTTGAGAATCTCCAGCCCAAAAATGCTGACCGCCTCGGAAACCTTCACTCCTTGTTCACTCATAAATGCAACAACGCCTTTCCGCCAGAGGGGAAAAGTCTCCCTCCAGACTGTATCTTCTGGAAATTTATTGAAATTTTCTCTGTTGTTTATATCAATCTGATTATAGCTTACCCGGGTATTTTTCGCAATAGCAGGGGAAAAATAGTTTCTCCATCCTTAATTTTGCATTTTTTGTAAAAAGAAGCGAAATTTTTTTGAATATCTCTTGCATTTTTTGAAAACTTCTGCTATTATATCAGTCGTGCCTGTGTGAAATAGGCAGAAATAGCAACAGCAAGGAGGTGCAACGGATGGCTAAGTGCGAGTTTTGCGATAAGGGTGTCACCTTTGGTATCAAGGTTTCCCACTCCCACAAACGCGCCAATCGTTCCTGGAAGCCCAATGTGAAGCGCGTGAAGGCAATCATCAACGGTACGCCCCGCCATGTATATGTTTGTACCCGGTGTCTGCGTTCCGGTAAGGTTACCAGAGCGGTGTGATCAATTGAGAAAAGCTTCGGGCAGTCGCCTGGGGCTTTTTTTCTACCTTTCCCCTGTCCATAAAAATGCCGCAAGAGTTGGGCGGGGTTCTCAAAACAGCAAAAGGCCGTGTATCGTTTTGATACACGGCCTTTCTGTATACGCAGTGTTTGGGAAAGCCGCTCCCCAACACGTCCTGTCAGGAAAACCGGGAGTTATCTTTTCCGCTTAAACAGCAAAAATACAATAATGCCCACAATCAGAATACCGGCCAAAACAAAATAGACCCAATTGGATTGTCCGGATACAAAAATCACGGTGGGTCCATCCGCTCCGCCGATTATGCCGATGGATTCGGAGGAGCAGCCAAATAATCCAAATAGGCAAACACCTGCCAATAAACAGGTCAATCGCTTTTTAATGGAGAAATACCCCCTCTATGAAACCCTCTGATCTGTCTTTCTGCGGCCATTATAGCAGGTCTTTCGTCACACCATAAGAATTTACGAATAGAGAGCGGCCGGCCCGCCCTCTATGACTGTTTTACGGGCACCCGCCATTTCCGGAGGCACTTTTCAATTTTCCTGCTTCTTGGCCCGAGTCATCAGCTCCCGCACCACAGACTCCGTCTGCTTTTCGTGGTACAGCACGTCGTAGGCACAGCGGCAGATGGGCATTTCCACGCCAACCTTCTCCGAGAGCTGGCACACGCTTTCCGCCGCATAGTACCCCTCTACCACGGCGCCCACCTCATCCATGGCCTCCCGGGCGGTCCTGCCCTGGCCGATGAGGATGCCGGCCCGGAAATTGCGCGAGTGCATGGAGGTGCAGGTGACGATCAGGTCTCCCATGCCGGCAAGCCCGGCAAAGGTCAGCCGGGAGCCGCCCATCCGCTCTCCCAGGCGGCCCATCTCCGCCATGGCCCGCGTCATCAAAAGGGCCCTGGTATTGTCTCCGTATCCCATACCGGCAATGACGCCGCAGCTGAGGGCCACCACGTTTTTCAGCGCCGCGGCCAGCTCCACCCCCACGATGTCCGGGCTGGTATAGATACGGAAATAGTCGTTCATGAACACGTCCTGCACCGTCCGGGCCACCGCCTCCTCCTGATGGGCCGCCACGCAGCCGGTGGGCATCCGAACCGACACTTCCTCTGCGTGGGAAGGTCCGGAAAGTGCAACAACTTTACACTTTCCCTCTGTCTCCTGAACCAGAATCTCTGACATCCGACAGTTGCTGCCCTTCTCAATGCCCTTGGAGACCGACACGATCACCGCGTCCTGGCGCAGATGGGGGGCGGCAGTCCGTCCGGTGGATCGGACCGCAAAGGAGGGCGTCGCAAAGACCACCGCATCCGCATCCTCAACGCACTTCAGATCATCGGCATACCGGAGAGCCTCCGGCAGAGTCACCTTGGGAAGCAGCGGGTTGCACCGGCTGGAGCGCAGCTGCGCCGCCTTTTCCGGGCTGTGGGACCAGAGCGTCACGTCGTGTCCGTTGTCGCAAAGCACCATGGACAGAGCCGTTCCCCAGGCTCCGCTGCCCAAAACCGCGATTTTCATGGCGTCCCCTCCTTTTTCCGATGGATGCTGAACTTGGATTCCGTCCCGCGCAGAATGCGCTTCAGATTCCCCCGGTGCTTCCAGACCACCAGAGCCCCGATGATGAGCGCCAAAACCGTGATAACCGGATCATGATAGACGAAGAAGCTGGAGATGGGGAAGGTGGCCCCGGCCCAGATGGAGCCCAGAGAGACCCATCTGGTCACCACAGCCAGCACCAAGAAGCCACCCCAGACCACTATCGCCACCCGCCAGTCAATCATAATGGCCATGGTGCCGCCGGAGAGAATGCCCTTGCCCCCTTTGAAGTGGAACATGCAGGGGAACATGTGGCCCAACAAACAGAAAAGGCCCGCCCAGTACTTGCCGTAAATCACCCACTCGCCCTCCATGAAAAAGGACGGCAGAAAGCCTTTGGCCACCCAGACGCCGATCAAAATGGCCACAACCGCCTTCAGGACGTCGGTCAGGATGACCACTATCGTCAAAGGCCCGCCGAAAGTGCGGTAGAAATTGGTCAGTCCGGCGTTTCCGCTGCCGTGCCCCCGCACATCATCCCGCAGGATGTACTTGGAGACGATCACAGCCCCGTTGAAGCAGCCGCAGAAATAGGCCGCCGCCGCGATGATGGCGGCCCGGAGCCAAAGCTCAGTCCATACGCTCATCGCCTACTCCTCCTTGTCGCCCTTTTGCCGGATGGACAGGATGATCGGAGTGCCCTCCAGTCCAAAGGTATTGCGGATACAGTTTTCCAGATACCGCTGATAGGAGAAATGAAACAGCTTCTTTTCATTGCAGAAGACCACAAAATGAGGCGGCTTAATGCCCACCTGGGTCATATAGTAAATCTTCAGCCGGCGGCCTTTGTCCGTGGGCGGCTGCACCCGGGTCTGGGCGTCTGCAAGGACGTTGTTCAGCATGCCGGTGGTGATCCGCGTGGCGGCCTGGTCGTTGACATAGTTGATGAGGTCGAATAGGCGCTCCACCCGCTGGCCCGTCAGGGCGGAGATGAACACGACAGGCGCATAGGTCATATAGCTCAGGTCCCGGCGGATGTCCTCGCGCATGCGGTCCATGGTCTTGTCGTCTTTTTCCACCGCGTCCCATTTGTTGACCACGATGATGCAGGCCTTGCCCGCCTCGTGGGCCAGCCCCGCCACCTTGGTGTCCTGCTCGGTGACGCCCTCGTTTGCGTCAATGAGGATGAGACACACGTCGCAGCGGTCAATGGCCATGGTGGCACGGAGCACGCTGTAGCGCTCGATGTTCTCCTCCACCCTGGCCTTTTTCCGCATGCCGGCGGTGTCGATGAAAATATATTTGCCCTTTTCATTTTCAAAGACCGAGTCAATGGCGTCCCGGGTGGTGCCGGGCACATCGCTGACGATCATGCGCTGCTGGCCCAGGATGCGGTTGGTCAGGGAGGATTTGCCCACGTTGGGCTTTCCGATGAGGGCCACGCGGATGAAATCATCCTCCGCCTCCTCCTCATCCTCCGGCGGGAAATGGGCCACACAGGCGTCCAGCAGGTCTCCCGTGCCGTGTCCGTGGACAGCGGAAACCGCGATGGGATCGCCCAGCCCCAGGTTGTAGAACTCATAGATATCCGGGTTGGTGACGCCGGTGGAATCCATCTTGTTCACCGCCAGAACCACGCTCTTGCCGCAGCGCAGCAGCATATTGGCCACCTCGTGGTCTGAGGCGGTCACGCCGGTTTTGATGTCGGTCAAAAAGATGATCACCGCAGCGTTGTCGATTGCGATCTGGGCCTGCTCCTTCATGAACTTCAAAATCTCATTGTCGGTGCGTGGCTCAATGCCTCCGGTGTCCACCAGGGTAAACTTCCGCCCGTTCCACTCCGACTCCCCGTAAATCCGGTCCCGGGTGACGCCGGGCGTGTCCTCCACAATGGAAAGGCGCTGGCCGATCAATTTATTGAACAGCATGGACTTGCCCACATTGGGCCGTCCCACAATGGCAACGATGGGTTTCATCCCTTTCACTCCCCTTCTTGAATCCTGCCGCAGAAAATGGCGTCCACCAGGCTGAAGCCATCCTGCTCCACCACAGTGACCGGCCGCTCAAGCGCCCGCTCCAGGTCCGCCACCGTCAGGTCGTCCAAAAATACATCTCCCCCGTGACGCAGCATGTTGGCCGGGATCAGTACATGCTCCCCCAGGCTTCTGCCCTTCAGCTGGGCGATGATGTCCTGAGCGGTGAGCAGCCCCGCCACGTCGATGGTGCGGCCGAAAAAGTCGTTGTAAATGCCGATGACCTCACCCCGGAGGGATGGGCACCAGGCCTTTGCCTTTTCCACAAGGCCCGCGATAAACGGTTCGGCGGACTTGCCGGTAACGCTGGTAAAGGAGGGATAGCTCCCCTTCGGGTCCACATCCTGCAATCCCCGATCAAACTCCGTGAGGAAGGAGCGCAGCATTCCCACGCCGTTTTCTATCTGGGCAAAGTCCTCATAGTAGGACTCCTCCGGCAGCTCCCGTCCGGCCTTGATATACAGCTCGTCGGCGCAGAAGAATTTCCGGCTCCCATACCGCTTCAGGCACCGGGCCCCGTACTCATCCACCGTATCGATGATCTCCGCCGCCTTCTCCGCGTCCACCATGCCGATTTTGGCAAGGCCTTTGCGGTACTTGGTCAGCCCCACGGGCACCACGGAGCAGCTGGCAAAGCCGATGTCCATCAGGTCCTCTATGCTGCGCCGCAGGTGTACCCCATCGTTCCAGCCGGGGCAGACCACGATCTGCCCGTTCATCACAATGCCGGCCTCGCCGAAAGCGCGCATGTAGGCAAGGCTTTTGTCGGCGTGGACGTTGCCCAAAAGCCGCTTGCGCAGCTCCGGCTCCGTGGCCTGGACCGAGACGTTGATGGGGGAAATCCGCAGGTCGATGATCCGTTGGGCCTCCCGCTCGCTCAGATTTGTCAGGGTGATGTAGTTCCCCATCAAAAAGCTGAGCCTTGCGTCGTCGTCCTTAAAATATAAAGTGTCCCGCATCCCCGGCGGCATCTGGTCCACAAAACAGAAGAGGCAGTGGTTGGAGCAGGGCCTGGGCTCGTCCATCAGATAGGTGTCAAAGTTCAGCCCTAACTCCTGGCCCTCTAACTTTTTGATTTGAAGTCTCCGCTCCGCGCCGCCGCTTTCGCGCAGCACCAGCTCCAGCACCGGATCATAGCAGTAAAACCGATAGTCCAGCACGTCCACAATTTCATGGCCGTTGACGGCAATCAGTTGTTCCCCCGCTGTGATCCCGGCGCGCTGCGCCGGACTGCGCTGATCGACAGAAGTAATGATCGTGCTCATGAATCGGCCCTTCCCCAAGTCTCCTCCGGCCAAAGGGCCGGGAAAATGCGTGCTGCATCCGGGTGCGGCACAGCTTCCAAACGCTCTATTGCGTATTATATCCAATCAGGCGGAAAACCGCAACAGCGCGGACGCACAAAAAGATAAGGAGGGAAGAATGACTTCCCTCCTTCAAGACACATCTGATGCTTATTTCGCAACAACGGACTTGATCTCTTTGACCTGACGGCCATTGTAGGTACCGCATTCCTGACACATTCTGTGAGGCAGGTGCAGCGCACCGCATTTGGGGCACTTCACAAGACCGGGAGTCGCCAGCTTCCAGTGGGAGCTGCGCCGTTTGTCGCGTCTTGCTTTGGATACTTTTCCCTTAGGGACTGCCATTGTGACACCTCCTTGATCGGAAAGGCAGGACTGCCTTTGAACTTATTGATCGGAATTATCTAAAAGCTTTGCCAGGACGGCAAGTCGGGGATCAGGCTCCTTTTTGCAGGAACAGGGGCCAAGATTCAGATCAGCCCCACACCGCGGACATAACCCCTTACAATCTTCCGAACACAATGTCTTCGTGTCCATTTCCAGGATAAACGCCGTCCGGGCCAAATCCTCCACGTCCACCTCGCCGTTTTCCAGCAGCACGATCTCGTCGTTCTCCTCATCCTGAAGCTCCTCCGCCAGCATGCACTGGAACCGGACGGTCTTCAGGTTTTGAAACGGCTTGGCGCACCGGTCGCAAACGGAGGAGAGTATGGTTTTCGCCGTCAGCTCCAGCTCCAGCACATCGGCCCGGTTGCGCACGGTACCCGTCACCTCAATGGGCTGACGCGCCGGATAGGCGCCGCCGAACTCCACATCGGAAAGGTCCATGGAAAACCGGAACGGAAGCTCCTTTCCCGGTGCTGCAAGGATGGATTTTACATCAAGACGCATAATTCACCTCGTAATGACACGAGTAGTATTATAAGGGATTGTCTGTCACTTGTCAAATCTTTTCTTGCAAAATTTTTCAAATGACGGCGAGGTAATACGAGAAGGCTGTGGAGCGCTATGGACATCAGCGTACTAAAGAAGACGCCAAAAAGGGGAACTAGAATGTAGGAGTGATGTTACACCCTATGCTTAGCGCCAGTGAATGGGGTCTGTTGAAGCTTAAAGGTTAGGTAAATTGAGAAGCGGAAACGAATGGAGATACACAAAACGGTAACAGGCATAGATGACCTCAACCACCATCCCTAATCTTAGTGGGTAAGGGGCCTAGCAGGACTATATTGGCTTTGGGCAGTGGGCGCAGTAATTGAAATTCCTGTTGAGATAAGGGGATTACAGCCCAAAGAGGGTGGGGATACAAATTCAGTAGTCATAATGGTGGTGCGCTGGGTGGGAGGAGGGAGAGGTGGAGACTTATTGGAGGGCCGGAGAGGATCTCATTGAGCGGGGCATGGGATGATGTGTGGTGGGGGGGCTGGGATAAATAAGGGCCGTTGAGAGGAAAAAGAACTGGCAATCGGCAATAGGTGATGAAGCGAGCACAAGAGGCGGGGGGATCGAGGAGGGGGTTTGTGTCAGATAAATGGAGAAGGTCGTATTATTTCTGACTTGATTGAACTCAATAAGTATTTTTTTTTTTGGTTAGCGCATGCACGCGACGGATGAGGATACAGGGGTAAAGCCGGGGGGGCACTTTGTGGCGGAAGCGGAGGGACACAACACGACCGAGGAGGGACTTAAATTTTTCAAATCAGATAAAATAGAAAATACTACTTTTTCAGCGGGACATCAACCGCTGGTTTTTTGCGGGAGGGCAACGGAATGCGGGAACTCACCATTGGGAAAAATGACGCCGGTCAGCGGCTGGACCGCTTTGTTGCAAAGACGCTGCCGCTGCTGCCCCCCGCTCTGCTTCAAAAATACATCCGCCTCAAGCGGGTCAAGGTCAACGGCAAGGGCTCCAAAAAAGATGCGCGCCTGCTGGCGGGCGATGTTATACAGCTCTACATCAACGATGAGTTTTTTGACCGGCCCACAGAGGACAACGCCTTCCTCACCCTCTTCAAGCCTCAGCTGGACATCCTCTATGAGGACGAAAACCTGATGCTGCTGAATAAGCGCCCCGGCCTTGTAGTGCACGCGGACGAAACGGAGAAGGTCAACACCCTCATCAACCACGTCCAGGCATACCTATATCAAAAGAAAGAGTGGAACCCCAGGGGGGAGAACTCCTTCACGCCGGCGCTGTGCAACCGCATCGACCGCAACACCGGCGGCATCGTCATCGCTGCCAAAAACGCACAGACCCTGCGGATCATCAACGACAAGATCCGAAACCGGGAGATCAAAAAGCTCTACCTCTGCATTACCTTGGGGCGGATGCAGCCTCCTCAGGGAAAATTAGAGTGCTTCCTCTTAAAGGACGAGGCGAAAAAGCAGGTCTTTGTCTACCACCGCCCGGTCAGCGGCGGCCGCTCCGCGCTGACGCTTTACCGCACGCTGGAGACCCGCGGTGAGCTTTCCCTGGTGGAGGCGGAGCTGCTCACCGGCCGGACCCACCAGATCCGGGCCTCCTTTGCCGATGCCGGCCACCCGCTGTTGGGGGATGGAAAGTATGGAGACGGCGCGGTCAACCGGCGGTATCACGAGACGCGCCAGGCCCTCTATTCCTACCGCCTGGTCTTCGATTTCCCCACTGACGCGGGCCCGCTCAACTACCTGCGGGGCAAAGCCTTCAGCGTGTCCGACGTGGCATTTAAAAATAAGTATTTTCCTTAAGTATTTTCTTGACTTTTCAAGATGTTTCCTATATAGTTGCATTCAGCGCGGCTGCATGCTGTTCTTTCGACAAATTTTCGTTGTAAGAAGGTATGCGGCCACCATTCTATGCCGAATTTCAGGTTCCCCTGGGGCAAAGAGAAGAGGCGGATCATTACAAAGGAAACGGGGGAGGATAAATGTCCAAAGAGTTGATTCGCCTGCGGGGCTGCTGCATGGCGTTTGACGATGAGCTTGTTCTCAAAGACATGAATCTCTATATCAAAGACAAAGAATTCCTCACACTGCTTGGGCCCAGCGGGTGCGGCAAGACCACCACGCTGCGGATTATTGGCGGCTTCACGACACCTACGTCGGGAGACGTCCTCTTCGACGGTGTGAGGATTAATGATGTTCCGCCCTATAAGCGGCAGATCAACACGGTGTTCCAGAAATACGCTCTTTTTCCCCATTTGAACGTATTTGAGAACATCGCGTTCGGCCTTCGGATGAAGAAAATCCCTGACCCGGCCAACCCCAAGCGCATGGTCAAATTAGAGGAGGAAGAAATCCAGAACCGTGTGATGGAGATGCTGGAGATCATCAGCCTGAAGGGATTTGAACACCGCAAGATCGACGCCCTCTCCGGCGGACAGCAGCAGCGCGTGGCCATTGCCCGGGCCCTGGTCAACCAGCCCAAGGTCCTTCTTCTGGATGAGCCCTTAGGCGCCCTGGACCTCAAGCTGCGCAAGGATATGCAGATCGAGCTGAAGAAAATTCAGCAGCAGGTGGGCATCACCTTTGTCTATGTCACCCACGACCAGGAGGAGGCCCTCACCATGTCCGACACCATCGTGGTGATGGACAAGGGCACCATCCAGCAGATCGGCACTCCGGAGGATATCTACAATGAGCCGAAAAACGCCTTTGTGGCGGACTTCATCGGTGAGTCCAACATCATCGATGGACTGATGGTGGAAGACGGCGTGGTGCAGATGTACGGAAAGAAGTTCCCCTGCGTGGACGGCGGCTTCGCGCCGAACGAGCCGGTGGATGTGGTCATTCGCCCCGAGGACATCGACATCGTCCCCGTGGCCCAGGGCCAGCTCACCGGCACGGTGACCAGCGTCACCTTCAAGGGCATGCAGTACGACATCATCGTGGACTTCCGGGGCTTCAAGTGGCTCATTCAGACCACCGACCACTCCCCCGTGGGAGCGAAGATCGGCGTCAAAATCGACCCGGACGGCTTCCACATTATGAAAAAGAGCGATTACTCCGGCAAATTCGGCGACTACAGCTCCTACAGTGAAGAGTATGACGAGCTTTCCGACGCCACCGAGGACGAGGAGGAGCCGCCGGAGGGTGAAAGCGATGAAGAATAAGTGGCTCTCCCTCCCCTATGTGGTCTGGATGGCGATCTTTGTGGTGGCCCCGCTGATCCTGGTGGTGGTCTATGCCTTCCAGTCCGACTCCGGGTTCACCCTTGAAAATTTTAAAACCATGGGGGAATACGCCGGCGTGTTTGGCCGCTCTTTCCTCCTGGCCGCCATTGCCACAGTGCTGTGCATCCTGATCGGATATCCCATGGCCTACTTTCTTGCCCGGGAGGGCCCCGGCATGCGGCGCATTGCCACCATGCTCATCATGCTGCCCATGTGGATGAACTTTCTCCTGCGCACCTACTCCTGGATGTCTCTTTTGGAGAACACAGGCCTTATCAACACCTTTTTCAAGAACATCGGCCTCATCGATCTCTATAACAACATCGCCGTCCACTTCGCGGCCGACCCCAGCAGATATGTGCCCATCTCCTTCTTCCCCATGATCAACACGGAGGGGGCCATTGTGCTGGGCATGGTCTACAACTTCCTGCCCTTTATGATCCTGCCGATTTTTACGGTCATTGAAAAGATCGATCCAAAGCTCATTGAGGCGGCCCAGGACTTAGGGGCCAGCACCTCCATGGTGTTCAAAAAGGTCATCTTCCCCCTGTCTCTTCCCGGCGTGCTCTCCGGAATCACCATGGTGTTTGTTCCGGCCGTGTCCACCTTCGCCATCTCCCGCCTCTTAGGCGGCGGCATGGTGACACTGCTTGGCGATCTCATTGAGGCCCAGTTCTTAGGCGGCGCCTACAATCCCTATCTGGGTTCCGCCATCTCTCTGGTGATGATGGTCATCGTCCTGATCTGCATGGCGGTGATGAATCGCTTCGGCGAAGGTGAAGAGGAGGCGATGCTGCTGTGAAAAGGAACAATTTCCTCAACCGCTTTTTCCTGGTGCTGGTCTTTCTTTTTCTCTATGCGCCCATTTTCGTCCTGATCGTCTTCTCTTTTAACGCCACCAAAAGCCGCACGGTCTGGGGCGGGTTTTCCCTGCAGTGGTATGTGAAGCTGTTCCAGAACGACGCCATTTTACAGGCGCTTCAGACCACGCTGCTGGTCTCCGTTCTGGCGGCGCTGATCTCCATGGTGGTGGGCACGGCCGCCTCCATCGGCTTTGCCTCGTTGAAGCGGCGCTGGCGCAGTGCCTGCATGTCCATCAACAACGTGCCGCTGACCAACGCGGATATCGTCACCGGCGTCTCCCTCTCGCTGCTCTTTGTCCTGGCCATTGACACCTTCAACGCCACGCTGGGCCAGGCCGCCGGCGTCACTTGGACCAAGGGGTTCGGCACCATGCTGATCGCCCATGTGACCTTTGACATTCCCTACGTAATCCTGTCCGTCATGCCCCGGCTGCGCCAGCTGGACCCCCATATCTATGAGGCGGCCCAGGACTTGGGTGCCACAGGCTTCACGGCGTTCCGGAAGGTAATTCTGCCGGACCTGATGCCCGGCATCATCAACGGCGCCATCATCGCCTTCACCATGTCCATCGACGATTTCGTGATCTCCTACTTTACGGCCGGCTCCAAGGTCTCCACCCTTGCGATGGAGATATACGCCATGGCCCGGCGGCAGATCACACCGGAGATCAATGCCATCTCCACGCTGCTGTTTGTGTCCGTACTGATGCTGCTGGCCATTGTCAATCTGCGCCAGGCCAGCCAGGACCGGCAGGCCATAAAACAAAAAGCGGCTTTGATACCGCAAAAATAAACGGAAAAGGAGACTACCTGAATTGAAAAAAAAGCTTTCTCTTGCCCTGGCACTGCTGATGCTTTCCACCCTGCTGGCCGGATGCGGTTCCAGCAACACGCCCAACGGCGAGGTAAACGTCCTCAATTGGGGCGAATACATCTCTGACGGTGAAGACGATACCATGGATGTCATCAAGGAGTTCGAGGAGCAGACCGGGATCAAGGTCAACTACAAGGTCTGTTCCGACAATGAGACCCTGTACTCCAACCTGAAGCAGGGAGACTCCTATGATGTGATTATTCCCTCCGACTACATGATCTCCCGCCTGATCGAGGAGGGCATGCTGCAGAAGCTGAATTTTGACAACATCCCCAACTTCTCCGATGTGATGGATAACTTTGTCAACCCCGAATACGACCCCGCCAACGAATACTCTGTGCCCTATATGTGGGGCACGGTGGGCATCATCTACAACACCTCCATGATCTCCGACTCCATCACCAGCTGGAGCGCCCTGTTCGACACCAAGTATGCCGGGCAGGTGCTGATGATCAACAACTCCCGGGACGCCATCGGCATTGCCCTGAAGTATCTGGGCTACTCCTACAACACCACCGACCCGGGTGAGCTGCAGGAGGCCATCGATCTTCTGGCCAAGCAGAAGGCGGACGGCATCGTCCAGGCCAAGGTGATGGACGAGATTTTCGGCAAAATGGAAAACGGCGAAGCCGCCATCGGCGTCTACTATGCCGGAGACTTCCTGACCATGCAGGAGACCAACCCGGACCTGGCCTTTGTCGTTCCCTCCGAGGGGTCCAACCTGTTTACCGACGCCATGTGCATCCCCACCAGCGCCGCAAACAAGGAAAACGCCGAGAAGTTCATCAACTTCATGTGCTCCACCGAAGTGGGCCTGGCCAACTGCGAGGCCATCGGCTACTCCACTCCCCTCCAGTCCGTGTACGACGCATTGGACGAGGCAACCCGCAGCAACCCGGTAGCCTATCCCTCCGACGAGGTGCTGGCCACCTGTGAGACCTTCACCAATCTGCCCCAGGATATCCTGAAGGAGTTCTATACGGACAAATGGCTGAAGCTGGGCTCCTGATTTTATGGGAGCGAGGTGTCAATTGTGACTAAAATCGGTTCTAAGTTTACAGTGGAAGCAGTTGTGACGGACCAAATGTCCGCCGCCGCCGCAGGTTCCGGGGCTCTGCCCGTGTTCGGCACTCCGTTCATGCTGGCCATGATGGAAAGCGCGGCCATGCAGTGCCTCCAGCCGTTTCTTGAAGAGGGGCAGGGCTCTGTGGGCACCCATCTGAACGTCTCCCATGACTCGCCGACCCCCATCGGAATGAAGGTGCGGGCGGAGGCGGAGATCATCGCGGCGGACGCCAAGATGGTGGAGTTCAAAGTGATGGCTTACGACGAGCTGGGCCTGATCGGCCAGGGCACCCATCAGCGGGCTGTCATCGCCAGCGAACGCTTCCTCACCAAGTGCAACGCAAAGCTCAAAAAGGGATAAAAACGAAAGCCCCGCGCACGAATGACGTGCGCGGGGCTTTTTCTATGCCTTTGGAAGCGTTCGCAGCCGCTTACAGCACCAGGGATGGGGCCGCGTACACTCTGGCGGCTAACTCGCTGTTGAGCATGTAGAGGCTCTTGGGATCGGAACCAAATAGCTCCATTTTGGAGATCAGGTCGTTGGCGTTGGTCTCCTCCTCGCCCTGCTCCTTGACAAACCAATCCAAAAACTGCATAGTGCGGAAATCCTTCACCTCATAGGCCGCCGCATAGATGTCGTTGATGAGGCTGGTGACGTAGATCTCATGCTCCAGCGCGGCCTTCAGCGGAGCCATATCGTCGCTGAACACCTTGTCCGGCTTGTCAATGGCCTCCAGCGTCACAAGCTCGTTGTTGTTCTGGAGATACTGATAGAAGAGCATGGCATGATCCCGCTCCTCCTGGGCCTGCACCTTGTACCAGTTGGCAAAGCCGTCCAGGCCGCGGCGTTCATAGTAATTGGAAAAATCCAGATAGAGATAGGCGGAATAGAACTCCTTGTTCACCTGCTGATTGAGCAGTTTGGATACTGTTTCGTTCATCATTGTTACAATCTCCTTCGTTTTGAATTGGGCCGTTCGGGGCCTTATTGTTGTTTTGATTTTACCTCTAAAACCGGATACTCGCTATTGCAAATACCACATTTCTTTCAGTTTCATAGAATTTTTTTGCTCCCTTGCTTTCCCCGCTTTTCTTAGCTACAATATTAAAATAAGCTTTGTTTCTCCGCGCACCAGTTTTATGCGGAAGGTAGGAGAGTTCCATGCTCATCAATTACATGCAGCAGGCCGTGGGCCTATATGCAAACGCCGACGCCCTGATCTTTTGTGACAAGGATGGATACGTGGAGTACGGAAAGTGGTCCGATAACCGCTATTACCAGTGCTCCGAGGTAGTGGGAAAGCACATATTGGAGCTCTATCCCACGCTGACGGAGGAGACCAGCACCATCATGCGGTGCCTGCACAGTAAATCCGCCCGGATTGACGACATCCAGCATCTCAAGAACTTCAAAGGCGACCAGGTGGATATTGTCAGCACCACCCTTCCCATCGTGGTGGAGGGAAAGGTGATCGGCGCCCTCTGCGCCTCTTCCTATTACGGGGACGGCGCAAAGCGGGAAAAGAGCGCCGGAAAGGATGGCGGATTGTACCAGCTCTCCGACATCATCACGGAAAACGAGCAGATGAAAGAGCTGAAGATTCAGATCGCGGGCATTGCCCAGACCCGTTCCCCGGTCCTGATCTACGGCGAAACCGGCACGGGAAAGGAACTGGTGGCCCAGTCGATCCACACCAGCGGCAGCCGCAGGGAGCGGCCCTTCATCGCCCAGAACTGTGCCGCCATCCCGAACACGCTGCTGGAAAGCCTCTTTTTCGGCACGGAAAAGGGCAGTTTTACCGGCGCGGAGCGAAAGAAAGGGCTCTTTGAACTGGCGGAGGGCGGAACGCTCTTTTTGGACGAGATCAACTCCATGGACTTTTCCATCCAGTCCAAACTGCTCAAGGCGTTGGAGGAGCACACCTTCCGCAGGGTCGGCGGCACCCGGGACATCGCCGTGGACACCCGGGTGATCTGCGCTATGAACGAGTCCCCCCAGGAGGTTCTGCGCAGCGGAAAACTCCGCCGGGACCTCTTCTACCGAATCAGCGTGGTCCCCATTTCCCTTATTCCCCTGCGCCGGCGCAAAGAGGATATCCTGCCTCTGTCCGCCCACTTCATCGATCGCTTCAACTTAGAGCTTGGCCGCTCCATACAGGGCCTCAGTGATCTGACCTCCCATGCGTTTTTGAGCCACGCCTGGCCCGGCAATGTCCGCGAGCTGCGCAACGTCATTGAGCACGCTTTTAATGTGGAATGCAGCGGCCAGATCACCATCAAGAGCCTGCCGGAGTATTTCTTCGACTCCCCGGCGGAGGAGGAGCGCCGCCTCAGCACCGGCACGCCGCTTGTGGAAGCCGTGGGAGCCTACGAAAAGCTGCTGATTGAGCAGGCCCTCCGCTCGACGGGCAGCATCACCTCCGCTGCCCGTCTGCTGAAGACCTCCCGCCAGACCCTGCGGTATAAAATGGAGAAATACCAGATCGGGTAGGGCAAAATTTTTTGCCCTACCGATGTAAAATTCTTTGCCTTTCCTTCCCCCCGGCCCCTGCATTCCTTGATTCTTCAGGCCAACAGATTGGCACGAAATTTGCTTATATTCTTGTGACCGGACATCCGGTATGAAAAAGGAGGTATTGGAGAATGGATTTGATTCTGAAAAACGGACGCGTCTACACCATGGACGGCAAAATCGCCCAAGCGGTGGCGGTTCAGGGCGACACCATTATGAAGGTGGGCACAAACGAAGAGGTGGAAGCGCTGGCGGACGGCTCCACCCAGGTGATGGACCTTGGCGGCCGGGCAGTGGTCCCCGGCTTCATCGATACCCACACCCATCTGGTGGCCTATGGCTGCTCCATCAACGCGGTGAATTTAGAGGGAGTGGGCTCCAAGGAGGAGATCGTCTCCCGCTGCGCCGACTTCATCGCCCAGCACAGCATTCCTGAAGGGACCTGGGTCCTGGGCCGGGGCTGGAACCAGAACCTGTTCAGCGGCGAGAAGACCTTTCCGGACAAAAATGACCTGGACCGTGTCTCCCGCACCCACCCCATCCTCATTATCCGCACCTGCGGCCATATCGGCATTGCCAATACGGCGGCGCTGGAGAGCGTCGGCGTTTGCAAGGACACCTACATCGAAGGCGGCCAGTTCGACTTAGGCGGCGACGGGCTGCCGAACGGCGTAATCCGCGAGGCGTCGCTGGAGTGGTTCAAGAAGAATAAGACCGCCAAACAGAACTTAAGCGAGATCAAGCGGGCCATTGTGGACGGCGGCGGCGACCTTCTGCGCTACGGCGTCACCTCCATCCACACCGAGGACTCCTATGACCTGGGCTATGGCGGGGACTTCATCGATATCTACAACGCCTACCAGGAGCTGATTGCCGAGGGCCGCCTCCCGGTCCGCATTTATCAGAAAATCTCCCTGCCCAAGGCTGAAGATATCGCTGAGTTCCTTGAGCGCCACCCGGATCTGCGGACCGGATACGGAAACGATTTTTACCGCATCGGCCCCATGAAGCAGTGGTCCGACGGCACCCTTGGTGCCAGGACGGCGGGGATGCTGGAGCCCTACAGCGACGATCCCGGCAACACAGGCCTCTATTACTACACCCCTGAGGAGCTGTACCAGAATATCCTCACCGCCCACAATGCCGGGATGCAGGTGTGCATCCACGCCATCGGCGACGGCGCCCTTGAGATGCTGCTGAACGCTTATGAGCGGGTTTTGAAGGAATCGCCAAAAACCGACCACCGCCACCGGATCGTGCACTGTTTTGTGGGGCATCCGGACCAGTACAAGCGCATTGCAAAAATGGGCCTGATCATCAATACCCAGCCCATCTCCACCTCTACCGACATCCCCATGATGGCGAGCCGCGTGGGCGAGGAGCGGGAAAAGAGCTGCCACGCCTGGCGGGCGCTGACCGACCTTGGCGTGGTGATCACCGGCTCCTCCGACATCCCGGTGGAAACCCCAAACGTCTTTAAAGGCGTCTACGCCATTGTCACCCGCCGCAATGTGGATCACAATCCTCCGGAGCCCTGGAACGCCGACCAGGCGGTCACGGTGGAGGAGGCTCTGAAAATCTTCACCATCAACGGCGCCTACTCCGCCTTTGAGGATCATCGCAAGGGCACCATCACCGAGGGCAAGCTGGCGGACATGGCGGTTTTGGACAAAGACCCCTTTGCCGTGGAAGCCGAGGCGCTGCGGGACATTTTGGTGGATCACACCATTCTGGGCGGCAAGGTCGTCTACTCCCGGTAACTGTCAAAAAGGCAGCCGCTTTTGATAAGCGGCTGCCTTTTCCTTAGAAGAGGGTGATCTGGCTGGTTTCCGCCATGCCCGCGAACGCGCCCAGTCCCCTCAGCTGTTCGATATGGGTCTTGGACAGCTTGCTGCAGCACATGGAGAACTCCTCGATGGAGATGAAGTGCTTTCCCCTCCGCTTTTCCACGGTGTCCAGCGCGGCGGACTCGCCCAGTCCATGGACAGAGGTAAAGGGCGGCAGCAACCCCTTTTCCACCACCTTGAACTTGGTGGCGTCGGATTCATAGATGTTGATGGTGTCAAAGTGGAAGCCCCGGAGATAGAACTCATAGCACACCTCCAGGGTGGTCAGCAGGTCCTGCTCCACCGCCGTGGCGTCCTTGTTGTTTTCAATCTCCCGGATTTTTTTCTTCACCGCGTCCAGCCCGGCGCAGCAGTATTCCGCGTCAAAGGCCTTTGCACGGACCGAGAAGAAGGTGGCATAGAAGGCCAGCGGCTCATGAACCTTGTACCAGGCGATTCGGAAGGCCATCATCACGTAGGCCACCGCGTGGGCCTTGGGGAAGAGGTAGCCGATCTTGGCCAAGGAATCGATGTACCACGCCGGCACGCCGTGGGACTCCATGGCCTCCACCCAGCCGTCCTCAAAGCCGTTTTTCTTCACCTTTCCCTTACGGACAGATTCCATGATCTTAAAGGACATCTTGGCCTCCAGGCCCTTGGAGATCAGGTAGAGCATAATGTCATCCCGGCAGCCCACCGTCTCGAGAACGGAGGCCGTGCCGCTGACGATCAGCTCCCGGGCGTTGCCCAGCCACACGTCGGTGCCGTGGGAGAAGCCGGACAGCCGCACAAGGGTGTTGAAGTCCTTGGGCTGGGTGTCCACCAGCATCTGGCGGGTAAAACGGGTGTTGAACTCCGGAATGGCCACAGCGCCGGTGGGGCCAAGGATTTCGTCGTTTTCATACCCCAGCACCCTGCTGGAGGTGAAGATGGACATGGTGTCCGGGTCGTCCAAGGGGATGCCGTGGGGGTCCACGCCGGTCAGGTCCTGCATCATGCGCACCATGGTGGGATCATCGTGTCCCAACATGTCCAGCTTCAGGAGGTTGTCCTCCATGCAGTGATATTCAAAGTGGGTGGTGACCGTATCGCTGTTGGGGTCGTCCGCCGGGTGCTGAACCGGGCAGAAGTCCTCGATGTCCATGTCGTCGGGCACCACCACCAGCCCGCCGGGATGCTGCCCGGTGGTGCGGCGGGTTCCCACGCAGCCCAGGGTTAGGCGGTTCTCCTCCGCTCTGCCGGCGCTCATGCCGTTTTCCTCCAGGTACTTTTTCACGAAGCCGTAGGCGGTCTTCTCCGCCAGCGTGCCAATGGTTCCGGCCCGGAACACCTGGGTCTCGCCGAACATCTCAATGGCGTGGCGGTGGGCTTTGGCCTGGTACTCGCCGGAGAAGTTCAGATCGATATCAGGCACCTTGCCGCCTCCGAAGCCCAAAAAGGTCTCAAAGGGGATGTCAAAGCCGTCTTTTACATACTGCTCTCCGCAGACCGGACATACCTTGTCCGGCATATCCGCGCCGCAGCCGTAGGAGCCGTCCTGGATGAACTCAGAGTGTTTGCATTTGGGACAGCGGTAGTGGGGCGGCAGGGAGTTGACCTCCGTAATACCCGACATATAGGCCACAAGAGACGATCCCACGCTGCCTCGCGAGCCCACAAGATAGCCGTTTTCCAAGGACCGCTGGACCAGCTTCTGGGCGGACATGTAAACCACGTCATACTTGCCAAGAATGCCGCCCAGCTCCACATTCAGGCGGTCCACAATCAGCTGGGGCGGATCCTCGCCGTAGAGGGCGTGCACCTTCTCCCAGACCAGGCGGTTCAAATCCTCCTTGGAGTTTTCCAGCCGGGGCGGGAACAGCTGGCCCTTGGGCAGCAGCTCAATGACCTCTACCTGGTCGGCAATGGCCTGGGGGTTTTTCACCACCACCTCAAGGGCCTTCTCCTCACCCAAATAGGAAAACTCCGTCAGCATCTCGTCCGTTGTCTTGAAGTAGATGGGCAGGGGTTCGTTGGCGTCCGGGAACTTCTTGGACGCCAGCAAAATGTGGCGGTATACCTCGTCCTCCGGCTCCTGAAAGTGGACGTCGCCGGTGGCGCAGACGGGCTTGCCCAATTCCTCGCCCAGCCGGCAGATGGTGCGGTTGAACTCCCGCAGCTCCTCCTCCGTCCGCACGGTTCCGTTGCGCAGCATAAACTGGTTGTTGCAAAGAGGCTGAATCTCAAGGTAGTCGTAGAAGGAGGCGATCCGTTTGAGCTCGTCCCAGTCCTTGTGGTCCACCACGGCCCGGAACAGCTCCCCCGCCTCGCAGGCGGAGCCGATGATGAGACCCTCCCGGTGGGCGATCAGCTCGCTCTTTGGAATGGTGGGCACACGCTTAAAGTATTTGAGGTTGGAGGCGGAGATCAGCTGATAGAGGTTCTTGAGCCCCGCCTTGTTCTTAGCCAGCAGAATGATGTGCTTGGGCTGGCGGTTGACCTTCTTCCCCAGGGGCCGCAGTCTGGCCATCTCGCCGTTTACCTCCTGGATGTCGCCGAGGCCCTTCCCTTTCAGCATCTCAAAGAAGGGGATGAGCATGTAGGCCACCGTGGCCGCGTCATCGCTGGCCCGGTGGTGATTAAAGGCCGGCAGCTTCAGCGCCTCGGCCACAATGTCCAACTTGTATTTCCCCAGCTCCGGCAGCAGATTCTGCGCCAGGATCAGCGAGTCCACATAGGTGGGCTGAAATGGAAGCCCCACCTTCCGGCAGCCCTCCCGGATGAAGCCGATGTCAAATTCCGCGTTGTGGGCAGCCAGGGGCCGCCCGTCCACAAAGTCCAGAAAGGCGCTCAATGCCTCCTTGAGCTGCGGCGCGTCCCTGAGCATGTCGTCGGTGATCCCGGTCAGGCCAACGATCTCCGGCATCAGGCGGCGGTTGGGGTTGACAAAGGTCTGGAAACTCTCACAGACCTCACCGTTTCGCAGCACCACCGCGCCGATTTCCGTAATGGCCTCCTGCATCACCTTCAGTCCCGTGGTCTCGATGTCAAAGCAGACGAACTCCCCGTCAAAGGCGCAGCTCTGGGTCCCGTGGACGGCGATGCGGTCGTCCAGGTTGTTGACAAAGTATCCTTCCACGCCGTAGATGACCTTGATCTTGTCCCCGGCCGCCTTGGCGGCTTCCGGAAAGGACTGGGCCACGCCGTGGTCGGTGATGGCGATGGCGCTATGGCCCCAGCGGATGGCCTCCTTCACCACCTCCTTGGTGTCGGTGAGCGCGTCCATATTGGACATCTTGGTATGCAGGTGCAGCTCCACCCGCTTTTCCGGCGCTGTGTCCTGCCGCTGGGTGTGCTCCACCACATTGATGCAGTAGGGGTTGAGCTGCACATCCCGGCCGTCGTAGGTCAGCTCCATCTTCCCCTGAACCCTCAGCCACATCCCGGGCGAGATGGCGTCCTTAAGCTGCTCCACCTCCTGATCCCGCAGCATCTTCCGAACGGTGATGGAATTCCGGAAATCAGTCATGTCAAAGCTCAGGCTCCATACGCCGGGGCGGCGGGTCTCATGGCAGTCGGCAAAAAATACCTTTCCCTCCACGGTGACGGTGCCCATCTTTGGGTTCAGGTCCTCCATGGGAACGGGGCTTCCCTTGATGACGCTGCCCAGGAGAATCTGAGAGGGCGCTTTTCCGCCTTTTCCGCCGGATTTGGCGCTCACTTTCGGGGCTGGGCGCTGGCAGGAGGCGTCGATTTTCACCTTGCTGAATCCGTAGACTCCGGCGATCATCTCCTGAAGGTCGGAGACCTCCTTTCCGCACAGCTCCACCTCCGTCACCAGCTGGAGGGTGATGCTCCGCAGGGACCGGTCCATGACCGCGCCGCTCAGATAGGAGCCATAGAGCTTCAGGTGAAGCTCCCGGGGCGGCGTCAGGTCGGCAAACATATCAAAAAATGGGATCTTTTGAGCCATTGATCTTCCTCTTTTGCATTGATGTCGTTACAGCAGTTCAATCTCTTTCATCAGGGCGTCCACCAGCTGTTCCTGAGGAACCTTGTAAAGCAGTTTTCCTTTTCGGAATAGGATTCCCTCCCCATTGCCCCCGGCAATTCCGATGTCCGCGGCCGAGGCTTCCCCTGGCCCGTTGACCGCGCAGCCCATCACCGCCACGGTGATGTTTTTCCGGCAGTTTTGCAGCCTCCGCTCCACCTCCTCCGCAATCGGGATCAGGTCGATCCGGGTGCGTCCGCAGGTGGGGCAGGCGATCAGATTGACGCCGGAGGCGCGCAGTCCGGCGGCTCTGAGAATCTTATGGGCCGCGTAGACCTCCTCCACCGGGTCCGCGGTCAGCGTCACCCGGATGGTGTCCCCGATGCCAAGGCACAGCAGTCCGCCGATGCCGATGGCGGATTTTACCATTCCCATAGAGGGCGTGCCCGCTTCCGTGACTCCAAGGTGCAGCGGGTAGTCCGTCCGCTCGCTGAGCAGCCGGTAGGCGGACATGGTCAGGGGCACGTCGGAGCATTTGACGCTGATGCAGATGTCGTCAAAGTCAAATTGGTTGAGCAGCGCCACATGCCCCATGGCGCTTTCCACCAGCGCCTCGGCGGTGACGCCGTTGTATTTTTGGCGCAGCTCCTTTTCAAGGGAGCCTCCATTGACTCCGATGCGGATGGGAATTCCCTTCTGACGGCAGAGCTCCGCCACCGCCCGTACCTTCTCCCCGCCGCCGATATTGCCCGGGTTGATTCGGATGGCGTCAACGCCCCGCCGGGCGCACTCCAGGGCATAGCGGTAGTTGAAGTGGATGTCGGCCACCAGCGGAATGGATATCTGCTCCTTGATCCGGTCCACCGACCTGGCCGCGGCCTCGTCGGGAATGGCCACGCGGATGATCTCACATCCTGCCTCCTCCAAACGATGGATCTGGGCCACCGTGACCTCCACATCGCGGGTATCTGTGTTGCACATGGACTGGATGGACACCGGCGCGCCGCCGCCCACCAACACATTGCCCACTTGAAGCTGCTTTGTCATACTTCACCTCATTGAAACAGTTTTACGATATCGTTGAATGTCACAAACAGCATCAGCACCATCAGCAGGGCGAACCCGGCCGCATGGATGTAGTTTTCATATTTGGCCGGAATCTGCCTGCGCAGAAGGTGCTGCGACAGAGTGTTGACCACCAGGAAGAAAATTTTTCCGCCGTCCAGGGCAGGCAGGGGCAGCAGGTTCATCACCGCTAAGTTGACGGCAATCAGCGCCGCAAAATAGAGGATGTTGTCCAGCGCATCCCGCCAGGAGGAGGCGTCCTCCCCCACCTGGGTGATGGTGCTGACGATTCCAACAGGGCCGCTGAGGTCCTTTACGGAGGCCCCGCCGGTGACCAGTTCCACCAAACTGTAGCGGACAATGCGCACAAAATCCACCGCGTTGAGCCAGCTGTATTTCAGCTTGGCAAGAAGCGTCCCCTCCTCCAGCACACCAAAGTAGAGCCCATACCCCTGGTAGCTCTTCCCGTCGGTGCCGGTGTACTCCTGATAGGGCAGTGAAAGCGTAAGATTTTTCTTCTCCCCGTCCCGGAGGATCCGCAGTTCATAGGTGTTGTCGTCTCCGCGGCTCAAGAACAGGGGGATATCGGAATAAACATAAATTCGCTCTCCGTCGATGGACAAAATCCGGTCGCCCTCCTGAATCCCCATCTCCCCTTCCGCGGTGAATTCGGGGGCAAAGCCGCTGACCACCGGCATCCGGAAGGCGCCTGCGGAGGAATACAGGATCATGATGATCAGAAGACCTGCAATGAAGTTCATGATCGCGCCGGCGGCAAAAATCAAAACTTTTTTCCAAAACCCCTGGTTGTTCAGGGCATGGGGGTCTTCAGAGTCCTCCTCTTCCCCCTCCATGGCGCAGTAGCCGCCAATGGGCAATATGCGAAGGGAGTACTCCGTCTCCCCTTTTTTCTTATGGAAAATCGCGGGGCCCATGCCGATGGAAAACTCATTGACCCGCACGCCGCAGGCCTTTGCTGAGAGGAAATGGCCCAGCTCATGGACCGCGATCAGGATGCCGAAAATGAGAATTGCCGCTAAGATATAAACCATTCTATTACCTCATTGTCTGCCAAGTACAGCTGCCCGGGCGCACCTGTCTGCTTCCAGTATATCCTCCAGGGAGGCATTCCATTTCACCAAAACCCTTCTCCGGGCAGATTCCACCAGTTCGGGAATCTCCGTGAAGCCGATTTCCCCCTTCAGGAAAAGCCCCACCGCCTCCTCATTGGCGCCATTGAGCACCGCACAGGCAGTGCCTCCCTCCTGCGCCGCCTCCATGGCCAGGCGCAGGCAGGGAAAGGACTCCAGGTCCGGCGCTGCAAAGGTCAGCGGCGGGCAGGAGAGCAGATCCAGAGGCGGCTCCGGATTTTCACCTCGGCAGGGATAGGTCAGCGCATACCGGATGGGTAAACGCATATCCGGCGTTCCCAACTGAGCCAGCACCGCGCCGTCCCGGTACTCCACCAGGGAGTGGACAATGCTCTGGCGGTGAATCACCACATCCACCTGGGAAAGAGGCAGGCGGTAGAGCCGCATCGCCTCGATGACCTCCAGTCCTTTATTCATCAGCGTTGCACAGTCCACTGTGATTTTAGGGCCCATCTTCCAATTGGGATGATGTAAAGCATCTTTACTTGTCATATGCTTTAACTCTTCTGATTTTTTTCCATAAAAGGGGCCGCCTGAACAGGTCAGGATCAGGCGGCGGAGCTCCCGGCGGTCACGGCAGCCCTGGAGGCACTGAAAGATGGCCGAGTGCTCGCTGTCCACGGGCACCACCTCCGCCCCATGGCGGTCCGCCGCATCCATGACCAGCTCCCCGGCGCACACCAGCGTCTCCTTGTTGGCAAATGCGATTCGCTTTCCCTGCTCAATTGCGGCCAGTGTGGGGCGCAGGCCCACCATACCCACCACGGCCGTCACCACGGTATCCGCCTCTTTGATTGACGCGGCTTCCAAAAGTCCCTCCATTCCGGAGAGGACCTTTACCTCTAAATCCTTCACCCGGCCGCGGAACTGCTCCGCCGCAGCCTCCTCATAAACCACGGCAAGACGCGGCCGGAACCGCCGCGTCTGCTGCTCCAGCAGTGCAATATTCCGGTTGGTGGTCAAAGCGGCCACTTTCAGTCCTAACTGTCCGGCCACGTCCAAGGTCTGACGGCCGATAGAGCCGGTGGAGCCCAGTACAGAAATCACTTTGCTCATCTTGTCTCACCAACTCATCTTCCAGCTCAAAAGGGCCCAGACAAAGGGCGCTACAAACGTCACGCTGTCAAACCGGTCCAAAATTCCGCCGTGGCCGGGCAGCAGATTGCCATAGTCCTTAACGCCGAACTCCCGCTTGATGACGGAAAAGCTCAGATCGCCGATCTGGCTGATCACACTGCCCACCAGTCCCAGCACAATTACCCACGTCCAGCTGAGCCCTATGCCCGCCTGAGCGACCACAGGAGGCTCACTGGTCAGGGCAAACTGCATCGTGTCGGTAATCAGCTTGAAGATCGTCATGCCGATCACACCGCCTAACAGGCCGCCTACAGCGCCTTCCACCGTTTTTTTGGGGCTCACATGGGGCGCTAACTTGTGTTTTCCGAACAGCATTCCCGCAAAAAGCGCGAAGGTGTCGCTGCCGAAGGAGATGCACAGCGGCACAAAGACCCACGCCTGCCCCTGATCCATCAGCCGAAGCCGCAGCAGGCAGGAGAGCATGGTTGGAAACACCATGCCCGCAAAAATGGCCGCCGCCACCTCTCCGAAGGAGACCTGCTTTTCCTTCCCATAGCAGAAGATGGCGTCGAAAAACAGCACTGTTATAAACACCATGGCAAGCAGAGCCACGATACTGAACTCCCGCTGCAGAATCCTCTGGAACCACTCCGGCCGTTCTCCCCAAAACCGGACTACAGAATCATGCTCGAAGGGCCAGGCGGAAAAGAGCAGCGCCGCCCAAAGGACCGACCAGACCATGGGGTCTTTGGTTGATTTTCCCCGCTCGCCCAACACCGCGTGCATCAGCTCATAGGCTCCAATGACGCACATGGCACAAACCAGCACCAAAGTGGCCCAGGAGGGCGCCCATACCAGTACAAGGAGCAAAAAGGGTATGCCCACCACAGCGACCAAAATCCTTGCTTTCATACAAAATCCCTCACAAATGTGAAAAGTGCTTTCACTTTACTCCGCCGAACCGGCGGTCTCTGTGCTGATAATCGGCAATGGCCTCATCTAACTGGGACTCGTCGAAGTCCGGCCAGAGTGTATTGGTGAAATAAAATTCGGAGTAGGCGCACTGCCACAGCAGGAAATTGCTCAAGCGCAGCTCTCCGCTGGGCCGGATGATCAGCTCCGGGTCCGGAATACCGCCGGAGTCCAGATAGGCGGAAAATAAGGACTCGCCCAGCTCCTCCGCCTCCCGTTTACCCGCCGCGCAGTCGGAGGCAAAGCGGCGCACTGCCCGTAAAATCTCATCCCGCCCGCCGTAATTGAGGCAGATATTGGCCTGAAAATCCTCCTCACTGAGGTGAGAGGAAATCCGGTTGGTTCGATCCACCAGAGACTGAAGCTCCGGGGAGATGCGGCTGAGGTCCCCAAAAAACCGGAGCCGGATGTCGTCTTTTTCCATGGTGTCGATGGCTTCAAGGAGATAGCGCTTCAAAAGCCCCATGATGACGCCCACCTCGTCTTCCGACCGCTTCCAGTTCTCTGTGGAGAAGGCGTAGACCGTCAGGTATTTGACGCCCAGGTTCTTGCAGTGCGTGGCGATTTTTCGAAAATTCTCCGCGCCCACCTTATGTCCGGCGGTGCGGGGCAGGCCCCGCTGCTTTGCCCAGCGGCCATTGCCGTCCATAATAATCGCAATATGGCAGGGCAGGCGGCCCAAGTCCACCTGCCCCGCCCTGTCTTTTGATAGAAACTCCGCCATCAGACTGCCATCAGTTCCTTTTCTTTTTTCTCCAGCAGCTTGTCGATCTCCTTGCAGCTGTCGTCGGTGAGCTTCTGCAGGTCCTTCTCCACCTGCTTCATCTCGTCTTCCGTGATCTCGGAGGCCTTCTCAAGTTTCTTGAAATGGTCCATGGCATCACGGCGGATGTTGCGCACCGCCACCTTGCCGCCCTCAGAATACTTGTGGATCTGCTTTACCAGCTCCTTGCGGCGCTCCTCAGTGAGCTGAGGGAAGTTCAGACGAATGCTCTTGCCGTCGTTCTGGGGATTGATGCCCAGGTCAGAGTTCTGAATGGCCTTTTCAATGGCCTTGACCGCAGAGGTGTCCCAGGGCTGGATCACCAGGGATCGGGGATCGGGAGAGGCGATGGACGCAATCTGCTGGATGGGAGTGGGCGTACCGTAATAGTCCACGCTGATGCGGTCCAGTACAGCGGCGTTGGCCCGGCCGGCGCGGACGGAAGCAAAGTCTGCGCTGACAGACTCGATGCTCTTTTTCATTTTTCCCTCATAGACCTTGTATTCCTCTTTTAACATGGTTATGCCTCCTTCACAATTGTGCCGATTTTCTCTCCGCAGACAACGCGGACAATGTTATGGGGATCCTTCAGTGCAAACAGCAGGACCGGGATGTGATTGTCCATGGACAGCGACGTGGCGGTGGAGTCCATCACCTGGAGGTGCTGGGCCAGCACGTCGTCATAGGTAATGAAATCATATTTGACGGCATCCGGGTCCTTCATGGGATCAGCGGAATACACACCGTCGATATTTTTCGCCAGCAGGATCACCTCGGCGCTGATCTCCGCCGCACGCAGCACCGCGGCCGTATCCGTGGAGAAGAACGGGTTTCCCGTGCCACAGCCAAAGATCACCACCCGGCCCTTCTCAAGATGGCGGATGGCCTTGGAGCGGATGTAGGGCTCCGCAATGGCCCGCATCTCAATGGCGGTCTGTACCCGGACGTCCACGCCCTTTTGCTCCAGTACGTCCGCCACCGCAAGGCAGTTCAGCACAGTGGCCATCATACCCATGTGGTCGGCCCGCGTGCGCTCCATCCGTCCTCCGCCGTCCTTGACGCCCCGCCAGAAGTTGCCGCCTCCGACCACCAGGCCCACCTGAACGCCCATCTGCACACACTCTTTGATGGAGTCGCACACCCGGCCGATGACCTCAAAATCCAAGCCGGAATGTTTGTCCCCGGCCAGCGCTTCTCCGCTGATCTTCAACAGCACCCGCTTGTATATGGGAGTGTCCATGTCCTTATAACCTCCGAACCTTTAAAATCACATACAAACGTATTTTACCGTATTTTCCCCGTTTTGCATAGGGGGAAAACAAAGATTTTCAGAAAAAGACACATTTCACCAATTAAAAAATTGAGCCGCTTTCAGCGGCTCAATTTTTTTACACTGGTTCAGAGGAATTTTTGTTTCACTGCGCCCGGAACCGCTTACTTTAGTCCGGCGAAATACAAAAACAGCTTCTCCGGCTCCGCCGTGTCCTTTCCATCCGGACTCAGCAGCTCAGGATGCCACTGCACGCCGAAAAGCGGCAGCGACCGATGGCGGATTCCCTCTACCGTGCACTCCGCCGTGTAATCCTCCTCTGAGCCCCGGCTGAGTTCCGCGCAGAGGAACCTCCTCCGCTCCGGGGAAACCGTATCGTCAAACCAGACCTGACACAGGGTAAACTCCGGAGCCAACCGCTTAATGGACTGATGGTGCAGCGTATTGATCACGGTTTTGGGGCCGTAGAGACGCTCCAGCCAAGTGTCCGGCAGGGAGTATGCGCCGTGTAGGTCCTCTCCCCTTCCGTTGGCACGGTGAATCGCATTGGTCCTTCCATCCTGCACCAGACTGCCGCCGAAATGGACGTTCATCAGCTGATATCCCCGGCAGATGCCAAGCACGGGAACGCCAAGCTCCACCGCCCGGTCCAGCATCCTGAGCTGCGCCTGGTCCAGCGCCGGATTTACGCCCCGGCTGCTCTGATTTTCCTCAGCGTAGAGCGCAGGGTCCACATCGGGAACTCCGCCGGGCAGAATCATCCCATCGCAGGAATCAAGGTCTTCCGGATTTAAGGAGATCAAGCGCTCCACCCCGGGCAGAAAGCGCAGCACAGCGTTTGAAACCGCCCGCACCGACCCAAAGGCGTCATCCGGCTGAGGACCGGCAATCAAAATCCGCTTCATCTGTCTCTTATGCATTCCGGAATTCCCGCAGGGCGGCCTCATCCCGGGCACGCTGCTCCTCTATGGCTTCCTTCAGCAGCATATCCTTCACCTTCATCAGCCGGGTGGTGGTGGCCCGGTCGTTTTCGTCCAACTTCATGGTGATATAGCGGATGGTCTCCTGGGTGTCGGGAATCATCACATACTCCAGCGCGTTGACGCGGCGGCGGGTCTTCTCGATCTCCTCGGCCATCAGCTGGGCGGATTTTTCAATCTGCGCCAGCTTCAGCATATCCTGAAACACCCTGCCCAAGGCGTCCACGGCGGTGTCTAACTCGCCGGAGGTGGCCGCGAAGCCATAGGGGTAGATGTCGCTGTCCGACTGGGTCTTGGTGCGGAACTCATAGACCGGCACGTTGACCGACATGATGTTCTTGAAAGTCATGGACAGCTCCACGCTCTGCTTAGGGTACATCAGAGCCTGCTCCAGCGCCTCGGAGGACATGAGGGCCGAGGCCACGGTGAAAGAGCCGTGTACCGTCATCAGCTCTTCCTCCACTTTGGCGCGCAGGTCCTTGACCTCCCGCACCGTGTCCAAGAACTGCTTCATCAGCTCATCCCGCTTATCCTTGAGCAGCTTGTGGCCCCGCTGGGCGGTGCGGAGCTTTCCCTTCAGCCGGGTCAGCTCCATTCGGGTGGGGTTCACATTGATCTTTGGCATGCTCCCACTCCTTACTGTTCTTTTTTCGGCAGATACTTATCGATGTGCTTTTGTTTGATTCGTTTCAGCTCTGAGGTGGGCAGGATGCTCAGAAGCTCCCATCCCAGGTCCAGCGTCTCCTGAATGGAGCGGTTTTCATCATAGCCCTGGTTCACATAACGCCGCTCAAACTCATCGGCAAATTTGGCAAACAGCAGGTCCGTGGGCGTCAGAGCCGCCTCACCCAAAATGCTCATCAGCTCCTTGTTGTCCTTACCAGTGGAATAGGCGGCAAAGAGCTGGTTCATGGTGTCGGCGTGGTCCTCCCGGGTCTTTCCCTCGCCGATGCCCTTATCCTTCAGTCGGCTCAGGGAGGGCAGCACATCCACAGGGGGATTGATTCCCTTGCGGAAGAGCTCACGGCTCAGGATGATCTGTCCCTCGGTGATATAGCCCGTCAGGTCGGGGATGGGGTGGGTCTTGTCGTCCTCGGGCATGGTCAGAATGGGGATCATGGTGATGGAGCCGGGGCAGCCCAGACGGCGGCCGGCCCGCTCATACATGGTGGCAAGGTCCGTATAGAGGTAGCCGGGGAAGCCGCGGCGGCCGGGTACTTCCTTCTTGGCCGCGGAGACCTCGCGCAGCGCCTCGGCGTAGTTGGTGATATCCGTCATGATGACCAGCACGTGCATGCCCTTTTCAAAGGCCAGATACTCGGCGGCGGTCAGCGCCATGCGGGGCGTGGAGATGCGCTCCACGGCCGGGTCGTTGGCCAGGTTGGAAAAGAGCACGGTGCGGTCGATGGCGCCGGTGCGGCGGAACTCGCTGACAAAGAACTCGGACTCCTCAAAGGTGATGCCGATGGCGGCAAAGACCACGGCAAAGTTGGAACCGTCATCCCCCAACACCTTGGCCTGGCGGGCAATCTGGGCGGCCAGGTTGGCGTGGGGCAGGCCGGAGCCGGAGAAAATAGGCAGCTTCTGGCCGCGGACCAGGGTGTTCAGGCCGTCGATGGTGGAGACGCCGGTCTGGATGAACTCATTGGGGTAATCCCGGGCGGCGGGGTTCATGGGAAGGCCGTTGATGTCCCGGTACTCCTCCGCCAAGATGTCGGGGCCGCCGTCGATGGGCTGGCCCATGCCGTTGAACACGCGGCCCAGCATGTCGCCGGACACGCCTAATTGCAGCGGATGGCCCAGGAAACGGACCTTGGACTGGGCCAGGTTGATGCCCTGGGCGGATTCAAAGAGCTGCACCACGGCGGTGTCGCCGTTGACCTCCAGCACCTTGCCGCGGCGGATGCCGCCGTCGGGCAGCTCCACCTCCACCAGTTCATCATAGGTGACGTTCTCCACCATGCGAACCATCATCAGCGGGCTGGCGATCTCCTGAATGGTACGATATTCGCGAATCACTGGTCCTCACCTCCCTCGTCCACAATGGCTTTGATCTCTCGCTCCATTTCCGTCTCAATGGCCGCATAGACCTGGACATATTCGTCGGCCTCCACGCTCTTGGCGCGTCCGATCTTTTCACGGGCCGGGATATCGAAGAGCCTGGCGGTGGGCGCGCCCTTCAAAATGGCGGCGCGGCACAGCGCGTCGTAATTCAGAATCAGACTGAGCAGCTTTTCCTGCCGGTCATAGGAGGAGAAGCCGTCCACATCCACAAATGCGTTTTGCTGAAGGAAGTCCTCCCGAACCATGCGGGCGGCCTCCAGCGTCAGCTGGTCCGCGGGAGAGAGGGCGTCCTTACCCACCAGCTGGACGATTTCGTTCAGGCTTGCCTCGCTTTGGAGCAGCTTCATGGCGGCGGCGCGGTTGGCCATGAACTCCTTCCCCAGGTTCTCGTCAAACCAGGGCTTCAGGGAGTCCAGATACAGCGAATAGGAGCTCAGCCAGTTGATGGCCGGGAAATGGCGCTTATAGGCCAGCTGGGCATCCAGGGCCCAGAAGACCTTGACAATCCGCATGGTGGCCTGGGACACAGGCTCGGAGAGGTCGCCGCCGGGAGGGGACACGGCGCCCACGGCGGTCAGGCTGCCACGGCGGTCGTCGGAGCCGATGCACTCCACGCTGCCGGCCCGCTCGTAGAACTGGGCAAGGCGGGAGGCAAGGTAGGCGGGATAGCCCTCTTCACCGGGCATCTCCTCCAGGCGGCCGGACATCTCGCGCAGCGCCTCGGCCCAGCGTGAGGTGGAATCGGCAATGACGGCCACGTCGTAGCCCATATCCCGGAAGTACTCGGCGATGGTGATGCCGGTGTACACGCTGGCCTCACGGGCGGCCACGGGCATATCGGAGGTGTTGGCGATGAGCACCGTGCGCTTCATCAGGCTTTCGCCGGTACGGGGGTCCTTCAGCTCCGGGAACTCCCGGAGCACGTCGGTCATCTCATTGCCCCGCTCGCCGCAGCCGATGTAGATCACAATGTCCACGTCGGACCACTTGGCCAGCTGGTGCTGCACCACTGTCTTGCCGGAGCCGAAGGGGCCCGGAACTGCGGCGGTGCCGCCCTTGGCAATGGGAAACATGGTGTCGATCACGCGCTGGCCGGAGCACAGGGGCTTGACCGGAGGATACTTGTGCTGGTAGGGGCGGCCGGTGCGGACTGGCCACTTCTGGGACATGGTCAGCTCCACCTCGCTGCCGTCTTCTCTGCGCAGCGTGGCCACCTGCTCCAGAACCGTGAAGGAGCCGCTCTGAATTCTGGTGATGGTGCCGCTCAGATTGGGAGGGACCATCACCTTGTGAAGCACCACCGGCGTCTCGGGCACCGTGCCGATGATGTCGCCGCCGGTCACCTTGGCGCCGGGCTCCACCACGGCGGTGAACTCCCACTTCTTCTCATGGTCCAGCGCGGGCACTTCCACGCCGCGGGTGATGCAGGCGCCTACCTTCTCCACGATCTTTTCCAGCGGACGCTGGATGCCGTCGTAGATGCCCTCGATCATGCCGGGGCCAAGTTCCACACTCATGGGGTAGCCGGTGGTCTCCACCTCGGCGCCGGGGCCAAGGCCCGAGGTCTCCTCATAGACCTGAATGGAGGCGGAGTCACCGTTCATCGTCAGGATTTCACCGATCAGCCGCTGCGGGCCCACCCGGACCACGTCGGACATATTCGCGTCCGAAAGTCCGGTGGCAACCACCAGCGGGCCGGAAACTTTTACAACTTTACCACTCAATACGAAAACCTTCTTTCAGGATAGATTCGCCAGAAGGGGCGCCGCTCACAGGATATCCGCGCCCACGGCGCGTTCAATGGCCCGCTGGAGGCTCTCTTTTCCGATTCCAAGGGAGCCCTCCCGTCCGGGGATGAGGATGATGGCCGGGCGCAGCTCATCCTTGTACCGGGCAATCTCCGCCGTCAATCCGGCGGCCAGCTGCTCGGTGAGGTAGATCACCGCACAGTCCTCTTTGGCCAGTCGGTGAATGAGCTCCCTTGCCTCATCCGGCGAGGTCACGGGGTAGGTATCCAGTCCCAGGGCCCGGAAGCCCATCACCGATTCCCAGTCCCCAATCACAGCAATTCTATACATACGCTTCACGCAGCCTTTCCCGGATAATCTCCGGCGAGAGCCCCGCGGCCCGGCCCATCAACAAAATGCGCAGGTTGGTAAACTCCGTCTCCCTGGCGGCCAGATACCCCACCAGCGGTGCCTCGCCAAAGGCCACATACTTGGCGTCGGCCAGATAGTCGCTGACCGCGTCGTCGCAGAGCTTCTCAAACCGGGTCAGCGGTCCGCCGGAGAGGGCAGCGGCCCCCGCCTCGGCGGCCTCAGCCAGCACGGTGGAGGCATAGGCCTCGCCCATGTTGCTGCCGCCGGAGACAGCTATCGCGCATACGGCGTCCGCCGGCACCGTTCCGCCCTCGAACACCACTCCGGAGAGGAACTCCGGGCTCTTGCCCATGCGCAGCGTACGGACCAAGGTCCTGAGGTTCACCGCGTCGATCATGGTCTTCACGTAGCCCACCAGGAAATCGCTTCCCGTGGATTCTGCCAGGTCGCGCATCTCCCTGTAGCAGCGCCTGTCTAACACCACGTCGCTCAGCTGGGGATCGCCAGTGGTCTGGAGCACTTCTTTCGCCTCAACATACCCTTCCGCCAGGGCCCGCGGCAGCTCGTCCAGTTCCCCGGATTCCTCCGCCCCGCGCAAAAGCGCCGTATCCACGCGCCCAAGATTCATCAGCATATGTCCCGGATCGGTCTCCATCGCCTGGGCCTTCAGCAGCACCTTGAGGTTATGGTAATCGTACTTGATCCGGAAGAGCTCCAGGTAGCGTCCATCCGGCGCAAATCCGCTGAGATCCTCCAGCATCTCCTGCCGGGCGGCGGAGAGCGCCTCATCCATCTCCTCCGGGTGCTGGGCGGAGAGCTTGGGGTAGCCGCACTCCTCCAGAGTCTTGGAGATTTCCTCCTCGCTGCGGCTCTCAAGAAGCTCCTCCAGGCGGTCGCGGCTGAGCAGACTGTTCTCCATGGCCTTGATGCGGCTGGAAAGGAACAGATAATCCGTATCTTTGATATGACTCAAGGCAGTCCCTCCTAATTCCTTACGAGAACAGGATCTTGGCCACCTCGCCGGCGATCTCGTTCTTCTGGAGGCGCACCAGTGTTTCAAAGGTGCAGTTTACCTCCACGTTCTGGTCCGCAAGAATGAATCCGCCGCGGACGTCACGGGTCTTTTCAGAGAGCGTCAGCATAGCCGTTCCCTGCGCCATCGCGGACACGCTGGTGGCCACCTTATTCAGCAGCGCCCCCACCTTGGAGTCCCCTAACTGAAAATCGGGAGCCGCGGCCTTGGCCAGCAGCTCATTGGCCCGGGCCACAGCCGCCTTGCCGACGCGCCTGCGGTCCTCCGGAGAGAAGATGACCTCTTCCCTGCCGGTCTGTGCCGCCTGCACCATCAGCTGGGCAAGCGTCTCCACATACTCCTCTTCAGGCAGCGAGCAAAGCTGGTCCAGCGCCTTGTCAAACGCCTCGTCCAGCATCTTCTGCTTGGCCGATAAGGTAACCTTACGGGCCTCCATATGGGCCACGCTGATCAGGCGCTCTTCCCGCTCGGCGGCATTTTTCCCGCTGCGCCCGTCTAACTCGCCCTTCTCCCGGTCCGCCTGGGCCTGGTAGGCCGCCCGGACCCTGACCGCCTCCGCCTCCGCCTCGGTGCGGATCTGATCGATCTCGGCCTGGACGTCCTGTCGGATGCGGTCTGTGATTCTGTCAATGCCGTTCATGGTTCCGTCCCCGCTTACTTGCTGATGTTGATGATCATCAACATGGAGGCCAGCAGAGACAGGATGGCGTAGAACTCAACGGTGATGCACAGCACCATGCCCTTGGACCAGTCGTCGGGCTTCTTGGCCAGGATATTGATGGAGCCGGCGGCCACGCGTCCCTGAGCGATGGCGGAGAAGAGTCCGCCCAGCGCCATGGGCAGGCAGGCCACAAAGTACTGCATGCCCTGGGCAATGGTCAGCGCGGGCAGCGTGCCGGAGAGCAGACCCATGCGGAAGATGGCGAAGAACCACACCACCAGGCCATAGAGGCCCTGGGTGCCGGGGATCACCTGCAGGATCATGACTTTACCAAACTTGGAGGGGTCCTGGCACAGCAGGCCCGTACCGGCCTCGCCGGCCATGCCGGTGCCCTTCGCGCTTCCGATGCCGCTCAGGACCGCCGCCAAACCGGCGCCCAGCAGGGCCAGGGCCAGGCCGCCGATGCTTCCAAGGAATGTGAGGCTCTGCTGGAGTTCCACCATCTGTGCAATGTCAGTCATAATAATTTCCTCCTTATTCTTTTACAATATCCACAAATTTTGTATTCATCTCCAGGGGTCTGAAGGGCTTTCCCCCGTCCTTGTAGAACTTCCCGAAATACTCCAAGCACTGCAGGCGCAGGTCATGGACATAGCAGCCCAACAGGTTCAGCGCAAAGTTCAGGGCGTTGCCCGCCATGGAGATGATCAAAAATACCACGATGTTGCCAGGAATTGCGCCCAGTGTATTGAACACCTGGGCAATGACGCTGCCCGCCAGCATCAGGGCCATCAGTCGGGAGTAGGAAAGGATGTCTCCGAAATAGCCGGTCACATGGTTATAGAGGGAGCCAAACACGGCCGTTACCTTTCCAAAGCCCTTTGCGTTCCAGCCGGAGCCCACCAAAACCATCACGATGCCAGCGATCAGCAGGAGGTTGGTCACGCCCAGAACGGCCAGCCCGATACCGGCGAAGACCACCCACCAGGTCACTTCCTCCCAGATGGCGTCCATCACCTCGCCGCGCCGGAGCTTTTCCACAAAGCTGATGGCCATGCCGGTGATGATCTGGACCGCGCCCAGGCACATGGAACCCACCAGGATCATCAGCGTGTCGTCCAGCGGCGTAAAGAGGGACGGCAGCGCGGTGAAGGTGGTGTCGGGATTGATAATCTTTGCCACCTGGGGCAAAAAGTCGCCAAAGAATCCGCCGGTGAGCGCGCCCATGAGGAAGGTGCTGATTCCGCACAGGCCCAAAAGCCCAAAGAAGTGGCTCATGGTGCCCTTGGGCCGGTATTTCTTCAGCACCACCGCCGAGGCGATCATCATCAGAAGGCCGTAGCCCATGTCCGCCATCATGATGCCGTAGAACAAAATGAAGAACGGCGCCATCAGCGGGTTGGGGTCCACGCCGTCATAAGCGGGCAGGGAGTACATCTCCGTCACCATGTTCAGCGGCCGGGTCAGGAGGTTGTTTTTCAGCTTCACCGGGACCTGGGGATACTCCTCCGGAGCCGGATCCTCCGCCTCCCAAGCGCATCCCTTCTCCTCAAAGAGGGACTGAAGCCGGTCTATGGAGTCCGCCGGCGCCCAGCCTTCAAAAAAGACGATGGTGCCGTCGGTCATCAGCCGCTCCGCCGAGGATTCCTTTGCAGCCGCCACGTTCAGCTGATCCGCATAGATGCGCAGCTTGCCGTAGTCCTCCTTATGGGAGGCGATGGACTCCACGGTCTCCGCCTGGCTTTTGCGGTTCTCCTCCAGCGACCGGTCGATCTGGGCCAGATTCTCAGATACAGTGCCGGTATAGCCTTTGAAGGACGTGAGACTGACTCCATGGGGCCGCAGAACCTCCATGGCCTTTTGCTCATCCAGGCGGTGCACGACCAACAGCAGATACCGCTGCTGCTTGTCGGCGCTGACCTCAAAAAGCTCCGCCGCTATCCCGGAAAGCTGATTGCGCATCTCCCTGGGGTCGGCTCCCGCCGGGCAGACGGCCAGGCGGAACAGCGTCCACTGGGTCCCTTCCCGCTCCAGGGGCAGATCCAACTCCGCCCAGGGCATCAGAGACTGGCGTCTGGCGATCAGGCGCCCCTCCTCCCCCTGCAGATGGCTCAGGGTCTGGAGCAGTTCGTTGACCTCATTGCTGAGCTGTGATGCCTGAAGTCCAAAAAATTCCGACTCACCGATGGCATTCCGCTTGACAAATAATCCATCGGACACTTTTCCATATTTGCGAATGGCAGAGAGGGCCGCGTTGACGCCGGTGATTCTGCTCCTGGTATCCATCAGGGCAGAGCCGTTCTTGCTCAGCAAACGGGCCCACTGGGGATCGGCCAGCTTCTCCCCCGGCTCACTGATCTCCACACAGCCAAGCCGAAGGAGCCGGTCCAGCAGCTCCTGTCGCTGACTTGCCAGTGCGATGACACGGAGCCGCTTCATTTTGACAATGGCCATCAGCGACTCACAACCCTTCTGACAATAAACTGCGTAGCCTCGGTCATCTTGCTGGCGGCTGCCTGGCAAAGGTCTTCTCCGCTGCGCCTGGCCTCCTCCATGATTTCAGCCGTCCGCTTTTCCGCCCGCTCCTCCGCCTCGGCAAGCAGCGCCTTGCCGCGCTCCTCCGCCTCAGCTCTGGTCTTCTCCACAAGCGCTTTTCCGTCGCGCTCGGCATCGGCAAGGAGTTTTTTTGCCGAAGTTGCAGCCGCAGCCTTCTCCTCCTGCATACTCTGCTCGGCGCCCGAAATTTTTTCAATGGCCTCAAGAGACATTCCGTGTCACCTTCTTTACTACATATTGTGTAAATTATGGAAACTTCCAGCAATAAAACACATCATTTATTATATAAGATTTACCAAAAAAAGCAATAGCATTTCTCTCTTCTCATTCAGACATTTTTTGAATACTGTCATAACATATCCTTATCCATGTCCGATTCTCTGCAATATGAGTGTTCCCGCTTTGCGTCAGACGATTCTTTTTCCGGCAAAAGAACAAAAAAGACTGCGGTGCAGCCTTTGCACCGCAACCCTTTGCAAGGTTTCACCGCTGCCGCCTGACCTCCCGGGCCCATTCGGATGTGGAGGGGATCCGGAATTGGCCCGGGAGTGTGATCTGCATCACTTTCTCAAAGCGGCGGTAGCAGCCTCGTCGACTGTTTTTGTTTCCATATTGATGACAACGCCATAGAGTTCCCTGGCGTTCTCCGCGCTGACCTTCTCATTGAGCACATCCTCAAGCACATACTCGGGGCGGCGCTTGAAGGGGTTGCCGTAGCCGCCGGAGCCGGGCGTCTGGGCGCTCATGATGTCGCCTTCCTTCAGCTCAATCTCAGAGGATTTCGCGGAGGGCAGCACCTTTTCACCCGGTGTGTCGGGGTTGATGACGAACCGGCCGGGAGCACCGGGCAGACCGCCTTCCAGTCCCCAGGGCGCCACTTTCTGACGGTCGCCGTGAGAGCCGAAGATGGTATCCTGCAAAATACGGTAGTCCCGTCTGTAGCCCAGGCCGCCGCGGTACTCACCGGCGCCGCCGGAATCGTTGCGGATCTCATAGCGGTCCACCATGATGGGATACTCCGCTTCCATACACTCAATGGGCAGGTTGGAGGAATTGGTGATGTGGACGTGGACGCCGTCCAGGCCGTCCTTGTTGTAGCGGGCTCCAAAGCCGCCGCCAAGGGATTCCGGATAGACGAAGAACCGGTCGTGCTTCACATCGTTTCCAGAGAAGATGACGGTGGTCACGGCGCTGTTGCAGCCGGCCATCACCTGCCTGGGCACCACCTGGGCCATGGCGCCGAACACCACGTCCGCCACGCGCTGGCAGGCGTCGGTTCTTGCGCCGCAGGCGCCGGGTACCTTCGGATTGACCAGGGTGCCCGCCGGGGCGTAGATTTCAATGGGGCGGTAGAATCCGCCGTTGGGGGGCAACGTGGGGTCCACAATGGCCTTCAGGGAGTAGTACACCGTGGCCTTCAGCGCGTTTTCCACCACGTTGACCGCGCCCTTGACCTGGGGAGCCGTGCCGGTGAAGTCCAGATACATGCTCTCGTCCTTCACTGTCAGCTTCAGGTGGATGGGCACGCGCTTGCCGATATCGATGCCGTCGTCGTCCATATAGTCTTCGAACTCGTACTCGCCGTTGGGAATCTCATGAATGCCGGCACGCATCTTGCGCTCGCCGTAGTTCATCAGCTCCTCCATGCCGGAAAGGACGATGTCACGGCCGTACTTGTTGATGACATCCACGGTGCGCTCCGCGCCGATGGTGTTGGCTGCCACCTGGGCCATGATGTCGCCGGTGCGCTCAAAGGCCGTGCGGCAGTTGAGCATGATGACGTCCATCACGTCCTGGAGCAGTTTGCCCTTTTTCATGATGTGAATGGGCGGGATGCGCAGACCCTCCTGGAAGATGCTGGTGCTGTCGCCGGACATGCTGCCGGGCACCCGGCCGCCCACGTCGCTGTGGTGGGCGATGTTGGCCACATAGGCGACGATCTCGCCGTCGTGGAAGATGGGCGCCGCAATGGTGATGTCCGGAAGATGGGTACCGCCGCCGCTGTAGGGGTCGTTGGCGACGAACATGTCGCCCGGCTCAATCTCGCTGGGGTCGTACTTCTGGGTGATCTTCTGCACAATGCCCAGCATGGACCCCAGGTGGACCGGGATGTGCTCCGCCTGGGCGATGGTCTCGCCCTTGGCGTTGAAGATTGCGCAGGAGCAGTCTTTTCTTTCCTTGATGTTGGTGGAGTATGCGGTTCTCACCAGGATGCCGCCCATCTCCTCCGCGATGGACATGAACGCGTTGCTCAAAACCTCAACAGTGATCGGATCAACCTTCATATAGTTAAACATTTCCACGCCCCCTTATTTCGCCTCGTAGCTGATCATCAGGTTCAGATATCTGTCTGCACGGGCCGTATGTCCCGGCGGAACCACGATGGTGGAGTCCATCTGCTCGATGATGGCTGGACCCTGGACCTCATTGCCGGCCTTGATCAGGTCGCGGTTATAGATGTTGGTGTCCACATACTCCCCGGCCTCTTCAAAGTACACATCCCGCTTGCCGATGACGGCTGCGGAGGCATCTGGCCCCTCAATGGGGTGCTCCACCAACTCGATGGTCTGAACCTTGCCCAGTGCGGTGGCGCGGTAGTTTACAATCTGCACCAGTGCGCCTTCGTTGCAGTAGCCGTATTCCCGCTTATGGGCCTGATGGAACAGGTCGCGGATTTCGTCGATGTTGTCCTTGGTGATCTCCTTGTAGGGGATCTCAATGCTCAGCTCGAAGTTCTGGCCATAGTAACGCATGTCGGCGTGACGGATGATGACCTTATGCTCCTCGTCGATCTTTTCATCATCCAGCCAGGCATCGCCCTTATCGGTCAGTTCCTTGAAGTTTTCGTTCATCTGGTCGATATTTTCGGGGACAAAGTTCGCAATGCTGGTCTTCACATAGTCAGAGCGGATATCGGATACCAGAAGGCCCACCGCACAGAGGATGCCGGGGTTGCAGGGGATCATGACCTTGTTGATGCCAAGGTCTTTGGCCACGTTGACCGCGTGGAGGGCCCCCGCGCCGCCGAAAGCCACCACCACGAACTCTCTTGGGTCATAGCCGCGCTCCACAGAGACCACGCGGATGGCGCGGGCCATGTTGGAGTTGACCACGGTGATGATGCCGCGGGCCGCGTCCAGAGCGCTCATACCCAGGGGCTTCGCCAGCTTCTCCTCAATGGCCTTGTAGGCCGCCTCTTCGTCGATCTCCATGCGGCCGCCCAAGATGACCTTGGGATTGAGCCGGTGGAGCACCACGTTGGCGTCGGTCACAGTGGGCTTGTCGCCGCCCCGGCTGTAGGCGATGGGGCCGGGATAGGCGCCGGCGCTCTCAGGGCCGACCTTCATCATGCCGCCGTTGTCGATCCAGGCGATGGAGCCGCCGCCGGCGCCCACTGCGGTGACGTCGGTCATGGGGACCTTTACGGGGAATTCGGCAATGGCCTTGGCGGTGGTCAGCTTGGGAGAGTAGTTCTCGATCAGGGAGACGTCGGTGCTGGTGCCGCCCATGTCAAAGGTGATGATGTTCTTTACGCCTGCCAGCTTTGTGATGTAATTGGCTCCGGACACACCGGCGGCAGGGCCGGACAGCGCGGTGCGGATAGGGTTTTCAAATGTGGTCTCAATGCTCATCAGGCCACCGTTGGACTGGTTGATATAGGGAGTCAGGTCCATGCCCATATCCTTGACGCGCTGCTTGAACTGTTTGGCGTAGATGCCCACCTTGGGGCCGATGTAGCTGTTCAGCGCGGTGGTGGTCATGCGCTCATACTCCCGGATTTCCGGCAGCACCTCGCTGGAGACGGAGACATAGGCCTCAGGATGGCGCTGGAGGATGATTTCCTTGATCTGCTTTTCATGCTCAGGATTGATGTAGGAGTGCAGCAGGCAGACCGCGTAAGCCTCCGCCCCTGCTTCCTTCAGCTCATCCACCAGCCGCTCCACCTCGGCGGTATCCAACGCCTTGAATACGGTGCCGTCGGCCATGATGCGCTCATCTACCTCCTTGCGCATCTTGCGGTAGATGATGGGGATGGGTTTTTCCACCTGGGTATCGTAGAGGGATGCACGGGTCTGGCGGGCCAGCTCGATCAGGTCCCGGAAACCCTTGGTGGTGATGATCGCCGTTTTGGCACCCTTGCGCTCCAGCGTAGCGTTTGTGGCCACCGTGGTGCCGTGGACCAGGTTGGACACCGCTGCGGGGGATACGCCGTGCAGCTCCAGGATTTCCTTCACGCCGTTTCCGATGGCCTCGGAGGGGTCCCAGGGGGTGGAGGGCAGCTTATAGACATTCACTTCCCCGGTGTCCTGGTTGAACATACAGACATCTGTAAAGGTACCGCCAACGTCAACTCCAATTTTGTAACTCATAGTCTCACCCTTCAATTTTATTCAGAATTCTTCAGACGGCAGGCTCGCTCACCGTGTTGCCCTTCTTCTTCTGCAGCAGAAGGAGGGCCATCAAAACGGCAAAGATTGCCAGGCCGATCACGTCGCAGATCTTGAACTGGAGGAACATAAACACCGCACACACAAAGAACGCCAGCCGGAGCAAAACGCCCAGGCGCTTGACCATATAGCCCTGGATGGCCGCGGTCAGAGCATAGCACATCACAATGCCGCACAGCACGGCCCACAGGATATCCAAAATGCCGCCGTTCATCAAAAAAGCGGTATTGTAGACGAACATATAGGGGACGAAGAATGCCACAATCGCCAGCTTGCAGCCCTCGCTGGCCGTCTGGATGGCCTTGGAGCCGGCGATGCCGGCGCCTGTATAGGCGGCCAGGGCCACGGGAGGCGTAATGCCGGAGAGGCAGGCAAAGTAGAAGATGAACATGTGCGCCGCCAGAGGCACGATGCCCATACTGGTGAGCACAGGGGCCAGCACGTTGGCGCAGAGTATGTAGGAAACCGTGGTGGGCAGGCCCATGCCGAAGAGGATCGCCGTGCACATGCTGAGGATCAGGGCCGGCAGCACGTTGCCGCCGGAGAGGCCGATGATCAGGCTGGAAATCTTCAGGCCCAGGCCGGTGAGGCTGATGCAGCCGATGACGATGCCGGCGCAGGCACAGGCGCAGGCGGTGGAGGCCGAGCCCTTGGCCGATACAATCAGCGTCTCAACAATGGACTTGAAGCTCATCCTTGTTTCCTTCTTGAACATGCACACCACAATGCAGGCCACCATGGCAAAGAAGGCGGACTTGATAGCGGAGTAGCCCACCACTGTCAAAAGAACGATCAGTAGCACCAGGGGAAGGAACAGGGGCCAGTCTTTTTTCAGCACCGCCTTCAGCTTGGGGAGCTCATCTTTATTCAGGCCGTTCAAACCGTTTTTGGCGGCAATGGCGTCAATCGAAATCCAGATGGTGAAGAAGTACATCACTGCGGGAATGATGGCCGCAACCACAATATCCAGGTACTTCATGCCCAGATATTCCGCCATCAGGAAGGCGCCGGCCGCCATGACCGGAGGCATAATCTGTCCGCCGATGGATGCCGCCGAAACGGAAGCTGCGGAGAGAGTCCTGTCGTAATTCATCTTGATCATCAAAGGGATGATGATCGATCCGCAGGCCGCCACACAGGCGACGGCGCTGCCGGAAATGGTGCCGAACAGGGCGCAGGCGATTACCGCCACCTTGGCGGGTCCGCCCCGGGCCGCTCCGGCAACGGAGGAGGCCAGATCAAAGAACGCGGCGCCGGCGCCGGTCTTTTCCAGGAACGCCGCGAAGATCACGAACATCACCACAAAGGTGGCCGCCGTATCCAGCGCCGTACCAAATACGCCGTCATAGGTATAGAGGGTGGTAATGATGCGCTTGACACTGTATCCGGAATGTCCCAGCATGCCGGGCAGGTATTGGCCCAAAAAGGCATAGAGGATGAATACGCCGCCGATGATGGGCAGGGCCATCCCGTTCGTCCGGCGGGTGGCTTCCAAGACGCACAGCAGCGTGATGAGGCCCATAATCACATCCAGCTGCGTGGTAAAGATGCCGCCGCGCAGCAGGATGTTCTCAATGTTGAAATAGGCGTAGCCGACGCTGGCGATGGACAATGCGATGAAGATCAGGTTTATGATGCCAAGGTCCTTTTTCTCCCCCTCCTTCGGCTTGAAGGTGGGATAGATCAGGAATGTCAAAAGCAGCACCAGCAGCAGGTGGAAGCTGCGAAATGCCATGGCGGGCCGGGGGATAAAATTCAGTACCACAATGTGATAGACGCCGAAGATGATGCCGATCAATGCGATAATCTTTTTCACAATGTTGTCTATTTTTTCACTCATACTTTCTTTCCCTCCTGCGCCTTTGCAACTTCAGGCGCTTATGGCTCAGGCAGACGGGATTGCTACCTTTTTTGAGATTGAGGATATGTACAATGTCCCGCATCATACATATCCTCCATATCCTCAATCAGTCACTGTCTTACTTGCACTCGGGCGGGATCAGGTTGTCGGGGACCTTGATGCCGGCTTCCTCAAAATAACGGATCGCGCCGGCATGGTAGGGAATCGTGGAATAGCCGATGTTCTCCAGGGACATCTCGTCGCCGAACTGGGCAAAGATGCTCTTGATGAGATCCTGGTTCTCGTAGCAGGCCTTGACCACCTGATACACCAGCTCCTCATCCACGTTCTGGTTGGAGATCACCATGTTGTAAAGGCCCACGTTGTTGGTGTCCTCGGGCAGAGCCTTATAATATCCGCCGGGGATATCCAGCCACACGTACTGGGGATACTTCTCCTTGAACGCATCCACCTTGTCGTCAGGGATGGTAAGGATCTTTACCTCGTTGGTGGCCTCCAGCTCACTGACCGCGGAGGCGGGATGGGCCAGGGTAAAGCCCTTGATGGTGCCGTCGCCCAGGGCACGGGAGGCGTCGGAGTTGGGCAGGTTGGACATGTCGACGCTGATGCCGCAGACATCCAGCACACGGTTCATCAAAATCTGGTTGGAGCTGCCCACAGGGCCGCCGGACCAAGACACGCCTTCAATGTCATAGAGGCTCTCAAAGCCGGAATTTGCCAAAGTGATAAACATGTAGATGCCGCCCCAGCCAGGCATAACCGCGCGGATGTCGGGGCAGGCCTGCTGGCCTTCAAAATCGTAGATGCCGTTGTATGCCTCGTACATGACCTCGGTGGCACACATGCCCATCTCGATTTCACCGGCCTGGGTCAGAAGCGCGTTGTTGGCCGAAGCGCCCGTCACCTCGACGGTGGCCTCATAGCCGTCTAACTTGGAGTTGACAACAGTGGAGATCGAAGAAGCGCCGTTGTAGAAACCGCCGCCCACCGAAGATGCTCCGATGGAGAATTTGACGGTCCCCCCCGTCTGTCCGCCGCCTCCGCCGGAACCGGAAGCAGATCCAGAACCGCTTCCGCCGGTGGAGCCGCAGCCGGCAAGCAGGCTCAATACCATTAGTCCTGATAACAAGATAGCCGCTACTCTTTTCATTGCGTTTCCTCCCTTTTTGTAGTTGGTTTTGTCATTTCTGACATGCAATCACTGAATGGTTGATTATTCTATCACTCTACTTTTTCTAACAACTTCATCACTGATTGCTGTTGTCACTCTACCATTTCCCAATTTTCTTTGCAAATATCTTTATTTTCAAAATAGTTATGACGAAATAATCATATTCTTTTTAATCTGATTTTTATTAGTTATTATGCCTATTTTGTATCCGTATTTTTTGTGCATTAGCTCCAACCAATCAGAAAAATTTGATTTTATTGCACAAATTGTTTAGAATATGTTTTACATACCCCCATCCAAAACAAAGGACTGAGTACATCTATGTTTTCTGAAAAATACGCGTTCTTTTTGGAGATTGCCGAGTGCGGCAGCGTCACAAAAGCCGCCGACCGCCTGCTGATTTCCCAATCAGCCCTGAGCAAATACCTGCGGCGTCTGGAGGAGTCCTTGAACACACAGCTATTTGACCGCAAGTCCCTTCCCCTGAAGCTGACCAGGTCCGGGGAGGTTTTCTACCGCTATGTCACCCAGTGCATGGATCTGGAAAAGCAGTGCATGACACAAATCGAAAATCTGAAGGAAAATGTGGTGGAGACGCTGCGCATCGGCGTGGGGCCGTGGCGTGCAAGCTGCTTTCTTCCAAAGGTGCTCCCCCTGTTTCAGGAGAAATATCCCTTTGTGAAACTGGAGATTTTAGAGGGGGTTTCCGATTTTCTGGCGGACAGCATCGCAAAGAATAAGATTGACATCTGCCTGATGGGCGCTTCCAGCCGCTATCCCTTCCTGGAGCATATTCCGCTGGGAAATGAGCGTATCCTGCTGGTAGGCAGCAACTTTCATCCCATTGTGAAGCAGCTTCGGCTGAGCCATTCGGATTATAACGACTTCATTAATGTGGATATCCGCCTCTTTCGTCAGGAACGCCTGATTATGACCACCACCCGGCAGGGATTTGCTCAGTCCATTGAAAATTACTTTGCCAAGGTGGACTTTGCACCCACAGATGTGATCCGCATTGAAAACCTGCAAACCGGAATCTACCTGACCGCACAGGGCAACTATTTTTCCTTTGTTCCGGAAATCGCAACCCAGTCCCTGGCGCTTCCGGAAAATATCTCCTTTTTTACCATTGGTCAGCCGGAGCTGATCTATCCCATCTCCCTTACTTATAATAAAAATACACAGCTCTCCAATGCCGCAAAACTCTTCGTGGACACCACCCTTGCCTACTATAATAAACTGTAGCACATCCTGCCTGTCACTTCCCTCGGCTTTTTGTCCCATCCAAAACTTGAACTCCACAGAATCAAAAAACAGAGTGCAAAGATGTTCTTTGCACTCTGTTTTTCTTCCAAATTCCGGGAAACGTCAACTGTGTGGCCTTTACTTCAGGTCATATTTTCTCATCTTATACTGCAGCGTCTGCCTTGAAATCCCAAGGGAATCAGAGACCTCCATCAAGTTTCTGGACAGGCCCAGCGCCTTTTCGATCTCAGCCCTTTCAAACGCCTCCACCTTGTCCTTCAGACTTGTCCCGCCGCGGGGCCGGCCTTCTCCTTTATCAGGAGGGGCCTTTTTGCTCAGAAAGTATTCGGGCAGGTCAGATGGGCCGATCACTTCGCCGTCGCAAACCAGAAAGGCATACTCTATGAAATTTTTCAGCTCCCGCACATTTCCCGGCCAATCATAGTCCTGAAACTGCTTTGCCGCCGCGTCGTCAATGAACCGGATCCCCCTCCCCATCTTCTTCTGATACTGCCGCATGAAGCATTGGACAAGGGCCGGGATATCATCCTTGCGCTCTCTCAGGGGTGGAATGTTGATCTGGGCCACGCTCAGTCGATAGTATAAATCCGACCGCAAGAGGCCCTCCTCCACCGCCTGTGCCGGAGGAAGATTCATGGCCGCAACCAATCGCACATCCACCGCAATGGGATTGCTTGCGCCCACCTTGTAAATCTCCCTGTTTTCTATGGCGCGGAGCAGCTTTGACTGAAGGTGAATGTCCATGGAATTGATCTCATCCAGGAAAAGCGTTCCGCCCTTCGCGTTTTCAAAAAGTCCCTTTCGGTCCACCGCTCCCGTAAAACTTCCCTTTACCGTGCCGAATAAAGTGCTTTCCATCAGGGTGGGCGGTATGGCGGAGCAGTTCACAGACAAAAACGGCATCCTGTCTCTTTTAGAGTGGGTGCACATGGACTGGGCGATGATTTCTTTTCCGGTGCCGGTCTCCCCCACGATCAGGACGGAGGAGTCCGTGGCCGCGATTTTCAAGATATGCTCCTTCTGATTGATCAGCGCCCTGTTCTGTGTGACAAAATCATCCAGGTGATAGAGGGCGGAGGAGTTATATTTGTTTTCGGCAATGTATTTTTCGTCGTCGTAAATGGAAAATTCCACGGTCCCTACCACTTCCCCGTTGATAAACAGCGGGAAGGTGCTGCTGATGAAATGAAAAATCCTGTTTTTATAATCGCAGTTTGTCACGGGCATTCCCAATACAGGCTTGCCGCTTCTTCTCACCTGACAATTGACGCTGCTTTCCGGCGTAAGGGTCGGGTAGATTTCAAATATGTTTCTTCCAATGAAATCGTCGGCAATGAATTTGTTCTTTTCTCTGGAAAAATACGCTGAGTATTCAATGATGTTCTCCGTATTGAGGAACAGTATCGCATCCACATGGCTGAAGTATTTCGTGATGTGTTCCATATACTCAACGATCATTTTCCATACATCCTCTTAAAAAATTTTTTAAAATTTAAAAAGATTAGTTCTAAAATACGGCCTGGGGCCCCTTTATTGCAGCCATTTAGGAACCGGACCGTTCTGTTGTTTTTCCTATCATACTATCAAGCGGTATCAAATAGCAAGTAATTTGTGTTCCGGTCCATCATTTGCGGCACATTCAGCCCATTTACGGTGAAATAGGCCATATTGGCACGTATTTTGCTTTTATATGATCGAACATCCTTACGGAGCGGCTGCTGGAAAGGGGGTGAATAAAGCGCAGCCCATCCGGGATCGTTCCATTTGAGGGTATTGGGCCTTTTGTCCGCGGCCAATCAACACAAAGCGGATAGGTTCCATATCACTTTGTGCAGGTATTTAGGAGGTAGAACATGGAGACAACCAACCATTATACAAAAAAAGACTTTTTAAAATTCCTAATCCCCTCCGCAATCGGTCTGCTGTTTTTTGCAGTCCCGCTTTATGTCAATGGAGAGTGGACGCTCCTCTATGGGCTGTGCGCCAGTTTTTTAGGCGACGTGATTGCTCCTGTCGTGGACTATATTTTAATTGCCGTTATCTGCATCTCCGCTGTTTTGAGCGTGTGCGGCACCTGCCTGCACGTCAAAAAAATTGTGGACACCCCGACCCTCAGCGAACTGTTTGTCACTTCAAAGCTCTATCTGGTCATCCGGCTTATCGGCGCTCTTTTCGGCGTATGCATCCTGCTCCGGCTGGGGCCCGAGATGCTCTGGGGTGAGGCAACCGGCGCAACCGCCTGGGGCATTGTGACCAATATCGCCACATGGTTTGCCTTAGGCGTGATCTTGATGCCCTGTCTCACTGATTTCGGCATTATGGACTTTGCGGGATTCCTCTTCCGAAAGTTCACCCGGCTCCTCTTTCACCTCCCGGGCCGCTCCACGGTGGATCTTCTGGCAAGCTGGGTGGGCTGCAACGCCACGGGAACCATCCTCACTGTCAAGCAGTATGAACGCGGGTTCTATACCGCAAGAGAGGCCGCCACAATTACAACCTGCTTCTCCGCCGTGTCCATCTCCTATTCCCTGGCCATTGCCACGATGGTGGACCTGCAAAACGTCTTCTTTCCCTTCTATCTGAGCTTGTCCTTTGCCGGAATTGTGGCCAGCTTTATCTGCTGCCGCATTTTCCCTCTGGCAAAGATTCCAAATACATATTATACAAAGGAATCCACGTTTTCCGAGGATCTGCCCGAACACGTCAATGCTCTCAAATATGCCACCGAGCAGGCCATGGAGCGGGCAAGAAAGGCCCCGGGCCTGGGCGCCCTGCTGAAAATCGGCGTATCCAGCTATGTGAACATCATGTTCACCCTGATGCCTTTGGTGGTCGCGGTGGGCACCATCGCCCTGGTCATTTCCGAGTACACGACTATTTTTGAGGTTATCGCGACGCCCATGGGATATCTTTTGCAGCTGCTGGGGCTGGAGGAGGCCTTCGCCGCCGCTCCCGCCACCCTTGTGGGCTTTGCGGACATGTTTCTTCCCGCCGTCCTGCTGACCCGCGTCGCCTCTTTTGAGACAAGGTTTGTCGTCTGTGGCATGTCCCTGATGCAGGTGATTTTCCTGACCGAAACCGGAAGTCTGATCCTTCAGTCCAAAATTCCCTTGAACGTTGGAAAATTATTTGTGGTCTTTATGGAGAGAACCATCGTTGGATTGGTCGTTATGACGCTTCTGGCCAATCTGCTCTATTAATTCGTAATTGCAAAGGAGAATGCTGTCATGGAAACCCGTCAGCTCATTCAAGACCCGGCCCTCTGGGCAGGGCTCAACCGCCCCGGCCTTGCGCTGGAGGACGCGGATGTTGTGATTTTCGGCGTCCCTTATGACGGCGCCGTTCAGTTCAGGAGCGGAGCCCGCAATGCGCCCAAGGCCCTGCGGGAAATTACCTATACCATCTCGCCCACAACTGAGGACCTGGAGTGCTTTTCAGACCTGAACATTCTGGATTTGGGAGACGTGGACTGCGGCGATCATAACGCCTTTTTCCGCCAGGTGGAGGAGATCGCCTGCACCTGCGCCAGAAATGGCAAGTTCTTTCTGATGATCGGCGGAGACCATTCCACCACCATCCCGGTTCAGAGGGGGCTGGACCGGGGGCTGAGCGAGGATTTTGGGATCATCCACATCGACGCCCATTTTGACCTGTGCAACGATCAAAATGGAAACCTCCTCTCCCACGGCTCCACGGAGCGTAGAGCCATCGAGTTGGAGCATGTGAAGGGGATCGATTCTCTGTTTTTTGTCGGAATCCGCTCCCTGGAGCTGGACGAGGTGGATTTCTACAGGGAAAACCCCGTCCATGTGCTCACCTCAAAAAATATCCGGGCCCTGGGCTGGGAGGAGAGCGCCAGGCGGATCGTTGAAAAGATGCGCGGCCATAAACACGTTTATATCACGCTGGACATTGACTGCCTTGACCCGGGCTATGCCGCGGGAACGGGCACTCCGCAATTCGGAGGAATGGATCCCCGGGAGCTGCTGAATATACTTGGCTGCCTCTATGCTCAGCTTCCTGTCGTCGGTATGGATGTGGTGGAGGTAGCTCCCGATCTGGACCCGGCGCTGTGTTCGCTGTTCGCGGCAAGAAAGATTGTGACAGAGTGTATGGGACACTGGTATCGAAAAAGCAGAGGGTTTCATTAAGGGAGAAGGCCCCCGAGGAAAATTCCCCGGGGGCCTTCTGTTTACCCATGCGTTCTCCTCTCTCTGTCCTCTATATCTGCTGATCTGAAAACAGCAGGCGAAAATGGTCCACAAACAATCGCAGAGCACTGCTGGCCGTATATGCTGATTCCCGATAGGTCAGCGTAAAGTGCATGGTCAGTTCAGGCGCGTCGATCGTACAGTAAATCGGGCTGGGTGAAATGCTGCGGTGACGCTGCATGGACTGCATAATGAGCGCAACCCCAATTCCATTCGACGCCAGCTCCCAAGCAATGTTGAGATTTGGAACAAACGTGATGCGGGACGGGGCAAAGCCGACCGCTTCAAACAGCTGGCGAACCGTGCTCTGATAGAATGCCTCCGTGATGTTGAACTGCTCATCTTCAAGGAGCTTCAGATCAATCCTTGGCGGATCATCGCTGTTAAGCAGGTGCAGTTTATCTACAAGAGGGTGCGTATGGGAGAGTACAAGGAAGAGTTTATCATAGGCGATCAGTTCATTTACGAATCCGTCGCTGCTCAGCGGAGCACTTAAGATGGACAGATGAAGTTTTCCTTCACGCAGCATCTCGGAAAGCTGACGGGTGGATCCGCAGCGCATCTCGATGTGGATGCCCGGATGCTCCTTGCAAAAAGAGGCCACGCTTTTGGGCATCACGTAATTTGCAATTTGACTGGGTACGCCAAAAAACAGCGTGCCCTGTTTTTGAAGGGAAATATTTGCAAACTCCTGCTTCATCTGCTCCACAAGAGACAGATAATCCCTTGCATAGGAGAGGTATCGGCTTCCGGCATAGGTCAGGGAAAGCGGCGACGTGCTTCGGTCAAACAGGGACACGCCAAGTCGCCTTTCAAGCGCATGGAGGGAACGGCTCAGCGCCGGCTGAGCCACGTGCAGCTGTTCCGCCGCCCGGGTGATGTTCCGATTCTTTGCGATGGCAAGAACAAATTCGACCTCTTCAACTGAAAGCATAATCATCCCTCCCCTTGGTGATATCGTCATCATATCATAACAAATCTGTTATAACAATACCATTATTTCTGGTATTTTACATTCCGACTTGTCCTGATTAAAATAAAAATAAGAACTTCACTGTATTGTCAAGTCAACAAATTGTTTGCAAAACAGTATGGAAAGGAGGCGTTAAGCAATGGCAGTAACCGTCCTTATGGCGGCAACAATCATCTTTGGATTTGGCCTGTTTCTATACGATATGGCCAAAAAGGACAACAGCTAAACGACAAGAAAAACAGGAATGGAGAAAAATAATATGGACGGAAAGAGTATTATCATCGGTGTGTTTATTGTGTACCTGATCGCTATGCTCTACATCGGTTGGTGGGGTATGAAAAAGAGCCAGGGCGCGGAAGGCTACTACGTCGCCAACCGCCGCTGCGGCAAGTGGCTGTCGGTCGGTACGTTCTCCGGCAGCTTCATCAGCGCGGTCGCTGTGATTGGATACGTGGGCAACGGTTATGCCAAAGGCTACATGACCCTGGTCAATGTGCTTGGCTGTGTGTTTTCTTTTTATCTGATCTACTTCCTGTTCATCAATCCGATCAAAAAGCGCTTTGATCATCTCTATACGGTTCCGGAGCTGTTCGAGAACATGTATGAAAGTAAATCCATGATGGTCATCTCCTCTGTGATTACGGTGGGCCTTTTCACCGCAACCCTTGTCAGCCAGATTAAGGGCGGTTCTCTGATCTGCTCCACCATACTGGGGATTGACTATAATACAGCGCTGCTCATCATCACAACGGTTTTCATTCTCTATACCGTAATGGGCGGCATGTACTCCGTTGTGTATACTGACCTGATTCAGACCGGGATACTGGTGATCGGTATTGTTCTTGCGGCTCCTTTTGCCCTCAAGCTGGTTGGAGGATTCAGCGCCATGCAGACCGCCATCGCCCAAGTCAATCCTTCCGCCATGGATCCCATCACAGTTGCCGGCGGACCTTGGGGGGTCATTTCCACCTTCCTCAGCTTCTCACTTGGCATTGCCGCGACACAGTACTACCTTATCCGGGTGTACTCCGCCAAAGATGTGAAAACTGCCCGCTTCATGGTCTCCGCCTCCTGTGCGATCTGGACCGTAATCGGCATTATCCTTGTTCTGCTTGGTATCTGCGCAAGGATTCTGCTGCCTGATTTGGCAGCGGCGGACAATGCCGTCATTGCGCTTGCCTATGAATTGCCGACCGTCGTCCGCATGCTTTTGCTGATCGGGATCGCCTGCGCCATTATGTCCACCACAGACACCATTCTGCTTGCCGCCGGCACATATGTTGGACGTGACCTCTATCCTTTGGTCCGCAAAGGCGTCAGCGAGAGTCAGTCTGTGAAAGTCACAAAAATTGCAGTTGTGGTCATCGGACTGCTTGCCGGTTTTCTTGCCCTGAACCCTCCGGAGCTGATTATCCAGCTGACCACTTTCACCACCAGCGTTACTGCGGCAACCTTCTTTGGCCCCATGGTTCTTGGGTTCTACTGGCCGCGCACTACACGGGAAGGCGCTCTTTCCGGTATGGTCGGCGGTGGAATCGCCGCTGTGATGTGGCAGCTTTATAACACCACCGCGATCCCTCCAGCCGCCGCGGCCGTTGTTATCTCCTTTGCACTGACCATTTTTGTCAGCCTTGCCGGTCCCAAGACTCACCTTGTAAAGCTGTCTCCAGAGAAAAACGGGTAATATCTCCCAGCGCGCCGCTCCACAGAGAAACTGTCTGTGGAGCGGCGCAAGCAAAAAGAAAGGACAGGGACATGACCATGACAAGAAAAGACCTGTTGGAATTATCAATCGGTGAAAACATTGACCGGCTGATCACTTTGGATATGCGCGGCTGCGGTATCCCTCGTATTCTTTACGCAGGCGCACGCGAACAGACAAAGGAGCCTGTCTGCCTGCACGGAACAAAAGCGCTGTACTCCTTACTGCGGGAAGATGATTATTTATTCTTTATGACGGGCTTTGTATTTGAGCCGTATGGCAAGGGTGAGTTGGACGGTCTTACCGGAACGGTTATGATCACGCGGGCACTTTTGATGGCGTGTAAAATCAAACCAGTCATCTTCTGCGAAGAGAAGCTCACCTCTGCGGTGCGCAATGTGCTGCAGTCCGCCGGCATCAATGCCTGCGGTTCTATAGAAGAGATCGAAACGCTTCCCAATTCAGCGGCGGTAATCGGAATTTCCCTTGAGCCCGCCGAAGCAGCGCAGCAATGTAAAGTCATGTTGGAAAGAACAATTCCCAAGGCCGTTTTTGCAATCGAAAAGCCTGGTAAAAACGTTCACGGCGTATATCATCAGGGTACCGGAACCGATGTGAGCCGTCTATGCGCAAAGCTTGACAGCCTCTTTACCATCTGCCAGGAACGGGGGATCCCCACTTTTGCAATTGGCGATCTGGGCAATGAGATCGGCCTTGGCAAAATAGGAGAGACGATCCGTGCCTACATTCCCCAGGGTGATCACTGTATCTGCGGCTGTGATGGAGGACTCTGTGTTGCAACCTCGGCAGATCACCTCATCGTGGCCACAACCTCCGATTGGGCGTGCTATGGCGTGACGGCCGCCCTGGCCGCCATTACCGGGAAGCCGGACCTCATTCCCACCGCAGCGATAGAAAAAAGGGTGTGCGAGTGTGCAAATGACAATGACTTAATCGATGGATCTGGACGGGTGATCCCTTCGATCGACGGTATTGCGCTCGATTTCAACATGATGCTTGTGGAGATGCTGCGTCAGGTTGTCACCTATCCGCTGCAGGCAATCGATCTCCATTCCGCCACCTATGATGCCGTCCTTAAAAAAGGCTTTTTCGAATCATAAAAAAATTGTAAGGAGATTTCCAAAATGAACCAGGACTATACCGCATACCGCACGTATTTAAAGCAGCATTGGGATGAGGACATATCCCGCATTCAGGAGTTTTTGCGTCAGCCCTGCATCCCGTCAAACAACATCGGCTGCACAGAGTCTGCACAGCTCCTGATGCGCTACTATCGCGAGCTGGGGTGTCAGGAGGTTGAATTGGTCGAAACGGAATCCGGTCGGCCCGGCGTGTTTGCGTACCTTGACTGCGGCGCGGAGAAAACGCTGGTCAACTACTGCATGCTTGATACCAAACCGGCTGATGGCGAGGGCTGGAGCAGTAATCCCTTTGCCGCTGACCTTGTTGATAGAGAGGATGTTGGAGCGGTCATACTTGCCCGCGGGGCCCAGGGGAGAAAAGGGCCCTATATCTCCTGGATCAACGCGCTGCGCGCTTTAAAAGAGGTGGACGGCAAGCTGCCGGTCAACATTCTTTTTCTCGCTGAAAGCGAAGAGAATTGCGGTAGCCCCAACTACAAGGCTTTCGTAAAGAAATATGAAGACCGGATTGCCAAGGCGGACGCCGCGTTTTGTCCAGGAGCCGTGCAAAGCAGGGACGGCCAGGTAAAACTTACGCTGGGTTACAAAGGACTCATCAACATTCGCTTTACGTGCTCCGGTCTTTTGTGGGGCAAAGGGCCTCAAAAACGCGCAACCCATGCAGCGGCGCAAGCGCTGATCGAAAGTCCGACCTGGCGTCTCATTGAGGCGCTGTCCACTTTCCGAGACCATGAGACAGGTCGCCTGCTGATCCGTGACTTCTACATAGATGAACCGCCCGTCACCGATGAGGAGCGGTCAGTTGCCGAGTATGTCTGCAATCAGTTTCCCGGAAAAAGCTGGAAGCAGTTTTTGCCAATGATCGGCACCGACGTCAAAGGGGAAAGTGATCTTCTCAGTAATGTCGACGCCTGCCTTAAATTCTGGTACTCCCCAAGCTTCAATATCAACGGCCTTGCCAGCGGCTTTACCGGCCCGGGCACCGAGGTATTCCGCCTGCCTAATCAGGCCTGGGCCCTGTGTGATGTCCGCGTGCCCCGGGGCTATTCTGCGCAAAAGACGATTGCGCGCATCCGCCAGCACCTGATCGACCGGGGCTATGAGGATATCAGCATGGAAGTCATTGCGGCGTATGAGCCATGCCAGACTTCCCCCGACAGTGACCTTTGCAGTGCCGTTACCGGCATCCTTGATGAGGAACATATCCCTTGGTTCACTTGGCCCTTCGTGGGCGGCGGCGGCCCCTGGTCTCTCTTCTCTGAATACGGTCTTCCCACTCTCTTTGACGTTGGACTCGGCTATGGCGGCAATGCCGGTGGCATCGATGAGTTTCTTTCCGTGGAGAGCAGCGGAGCCTGTGCCGGCATCATTGACAGCGAACTGTTCTTTATCAAATTTCTAAAACGGTTTGCGGATTCAAACCGCTGATTCGGAAAGGGGTTATTTTATGGTGAAATTCATTCCTTTTGAAGGCGGAGTGCGGCCTTTCTCCGCTGCTGTGCGTGCAGGTAGCACGCTATACGTCTCTGGTCAGGTCGGCATAGATCGCTCTTCCGGAACATATCCGGAGACAATTGAATCGCAGACCGAATGCGCGGTTCATAATTTGCAAACGGTGTTGGAAAAGGAGGGCTATTCCCTCAGCGACGTGGTAAAAATGACTGTTCTGTTGACAAATGCAGCGGATTTATCGGCATTCAACAATGTATATACCAGGTTCTTCGCGACAAATCCCCCTGCACGGACACTCTGCACCGTCAAGGCGCTGGCCGGACCGGCGATCGTTGAACTTGACGCAGTGGCATATCAAGAGTAGCTATGTGTACGGATGTAAACTTTCGGGATGAAGGGCAGTCCTTGCGGCAGATGATCATTGGCTTCCGTCGCCGTCTCCACCGCACCCCCGAGTTGTCCGGCAGTGAATTTGAAACCTGCCGGTTCATCCGGAGCGTCCTTGCAGAGCACGGTCTGCCTGCGGCAGATCACTTTCCCCAGCCCGCAACCGTTGTCACAATTACAGGTGAATATTCAGGGCCGGTTGTCGCCCTGCGGGCCGACATTGACGCCCTTCCCATCCAAGAGGAAAACCAGGTCGATTATTGTTCGGTGAATAATGGCGTCATGCATGCCTGCGGACATGACGCACATACCGCCATGCTGCTTGGCGCCGCAATTCTCCTTGGCCGCCATCGTAAATCCCTTCGCGGCAGCGTCAAATTGATTTTCCAGCCTTCCGAGGAAGCCGCTCCAAGCGGCGCAAAGGCCCTGTTGGAGCTTGGCGTACTGGAGCGCCCAAAGGTAGATGTGATTTTTGCACATCATGTCCAATCCCACATTGCGTGTGGACAGATCGGTGTGTATGAAGGGGCGTTCATGGCGGCAGCAGACAACTTCCGCCTCATTGTTCATGGGAAAAGCTGCCACGCCGCCCATCCCCAGCGGGGCGTCGATGCGATCTGGGTCAGCAGCCAGATCATTACCGCTTTTCAGTCGCTGATCAGTCGATTCACCCTCCCTGTTGCCCCCGCAGTATTATCTATATGCACCATTTCAGGAGGAACCAGACCGAATATCATTGCTGACACCGTCACCATGTACGGCACGCTGCGCACTTTGGAACGCGATGTAAGGGAAGACCTGATCTCCAAAATGCACAAGATATCCTCGGCAATCGCCGAAGGCTACGGCGCTGCCTGTGAACTGGAAATTACGCCAGGCTATCCCGCTGTCTGCAACGACAAGAGTGCCTGCGCCATTATGCGCGGTGCCTCAGAAAAGATACTGGGCAGAGATCACATCGCGCCAATCCAATACCCGTCTACCGGAAGTGAGGATTTCGCATGGTATCAGCAGTCCTGCCGCGGGGTCATTTCAAATCTTGGATGTGGAAATCCGGAGAAGGGGCTGACCTCTTCGATTCATACGCCCACCTTTGACATTGACGAAAATTGCCTGCCATTAGGGGCGGCAATTTTGGCACAGTGTGCTTGGGACTATATGGATCAATCATCTTACAAATTCCATGAACCATAAATTCAGCCAAAGCGCTTTTTCTCTGAATACTCTGTGCAAACAGAAGGCCCCGGGGAAAATTCCCCGGGGGCCTTCTCCCTTATCTGATTTCAACGCAGTCCTGTAGTCCTTTTCGGTCGGTTATGCGACAGGGGAAAGGGAAAAGTGTCCGGCCACAAGGGCAAGGAACTGGGCATTACGGGGCTTGGCCGGCAGCGGCGCTCCAAAGAGCTCCGTCAAAATCGGCGTTTTCTGGCTCCATATGATGGCAATCGCGGACCGGATGTTCCGTTCCACCGCCTGCCACGTCGTTCCGTAATGCCTGGCCACCTCCGGGTACAGCCACTTTGTCACAAGCGCCAGCCGCTGCGGATTCTCCACCGACAGATAGATCGCGTAGGATATCCGAAAAAAACCGGTGTAGTTCGCTGTCAGCCCCATCCGGTACAGCAGATCATATATTTCCGAAAGCAGCTTCTCCCCATCACGCCACGTCTCCACGCTCCCCCTCCTCCTGCAAAAGCTTCCTGAATGCGCGCAGCAGAGACAGCACCCTTTCCTCCGGTATCGTTATCAGAAAAAAGATCACCGAGAGTGCGGAGAAGCTGTACTTGCCATGCTCCTGGTCGATGTACGAGCGGGGTGAGATATGCAGAAGCTCCGCCATGCGCTCCTGGCTGTATCCCATCTCCTTGCGGAAGGCATAGATCGAGTTGCGGAGAAATACCTGAAGCAGTGTTTTGTATTGACGCATCAGCAAAACCTCCCCAATTCGACAGAATATAGGAAAATTTTACCTAATGCCGGGTCACGCCGCTATGAGGTACACCTCAGTCAACAGTCAAATACGTAAACTTTATTCCCCCGCAATACACTGCCAAGGGCCATTTGCTTTTCAAACGCTCTGCCTGAACCGCGCCCGCTCACTTTCTTACAATACTTCTTCATGTTCTTTTCATCCTTTGACATACTACCCCTCTTTTCTTATCCCGCGGTTTCGTTCCTCCGTTTTCAAACAGCGCTCTATCGACATATCCTCTCCCTGCTGCTTGACGGTCAATAGGCGCCCCGTCCCTCTGCGGCCCGGCTCACCATCTCTTCCTCACCTTCCGCATCAAGCAGCCACGCCACGTCCACTTTCAGTATTTCCGCCAGAGTGCGCAGCTCGTAATCCGCTATGATCCGGTCCCCCATCTCCATCCGGCTGATGGTATCCCGCTCAAGGCTGACTCCACGGATCTGAAGCTGTGCCGCCAGCTCCGTCTGCGACAGCTTCAGCGCTCTTCTTGCCTTCCGGACGCGGGACCCCGAGACGTTTTTCATCCCGTGATACGTAAAAATCTTCATGTTTCCTCATCCTTTCTGTGGGAATGTCCTGCATTTTTTTGACATTAACACAGAAAAAACACGAAATTGCGCGAATGCTCTGCAAATACTAAAATATTTATTTATAACAGAGGAAAAATACATCAACTATTCTTTTTGTCGCTCTCCAAAAGAAACTCACAGCAAATGAAAAAGCCCCTGAAAAGACATTGGTCTCTTCAGGGGCCTGCTTCTTTTTCAAAAAAGTGAAAATGATCCGAAAAAACAAAAAGCCGCTCAAAGCCTTGCGGCTCTAAGCGGTTTTTTGGTACGCCGTGAGGGATTCGAACCCCCGGCCTTCTGGTCCGTAGCCAGACGCTCTATCCAGCTGAGCTAACGGCGCTTGTCCTCACAGACAGCTTAATTATATTACCACATGCTTTTTGAATATGCAAGAGTTTTTTCATGGTTTTTTCAATTTTCTTGCTCTCCCGCAGCCACAGAGCCGAGGCCCGCCTGATCGGCGGATTCTATGCGCTTTTCACACCCGGAAAAGCAAAGTATTGTAAACCCATCCCTTTTATGATAAGATACGACTATATTTACACAGAAAGCGGTGGGTCAATGGAAAGCAACACATTTAAAAGTGTGATGTTCGGCGGGTTTGACCGTCAGGATGTTATCAGCTATATTGAAAAGACCTCTCAGGAAGCCACAGCCGCCATGGAAGCCCTGCAGCAGGAAAACGAAGCCCTGCGGACCGAACAGGCTGCCGCACAGTCTCAGCTGGAGACGCTGCGCCAGGAGGCGGAGAGCTGCCGCATGGAGTGCGGCCGCCTGAAAGAAGAGCTTGAAGCGCAGACCGCGGCTAAGGACGCCCTGACGCAGGAGCTGGACGCTCTGAAGCCGGAGCGGGACGCCCTTCTTGCCCAAGTGCAGGAGTTGAAGCCCCAGGCGGAGTCCTATCAGAAGGCAAAGGAACACATCGGCAACATTGAATGCGAGGCCCGCAAGCGTGCCGACGAGCTGGAGGCCGCCACAAATGAACGGCTCAACCGGCTGCTGCAGCAGTGCAAGCAGCAGTACTGGGCGCTCACCACCACCTTTGAAACCGCCTCCGCCCATGTCACCGGAGAGATGCGCAAGATTGAGGTCAGCATCTCTCAGCTGCCTGTCTCTTTCGACAAGTTGGGCGCGGATTTGAAGGCCCTGGAGGAGACGCTGAACGGCTGAAGACTTTTTGGAATCAGGATTGAAAAAGCGGCGGGAGATTCCCGCCGCTTTGATTGTTTTCACTTACTTCCAGTAGCCGTAGCGCTTGCGGCAGCGGATCAGATAAAATAGAGACAGCAGCAGCGACAAAAGCTCCGCCACCGGAGTGGCAAACCAGACTCCCTCCACGCCAAAGAGGGAGGAAAGCCCCAAAAGCGATGCGCTTAAAAATACAAACGTACGCAAAAAGGACAATATTGCCGAGGTTCTCCCGTCGCCAAAGGCGGTGAACAGGGCGGACGAAAAGACGTTATAGCCTTTGAACAGATAGCTCAGCGCGTAAATCCCCAGGCCAGATACCGCCAGCTCATAAACCGGCGTCCCCTGATGGGTAAAAATCCCCGCCAAATGTTTTGCAAACAGGATTGTGCCGGAGGTCATCACCGCCCCAACCGCAAAAGAAAAATACGTGCTCATCCGGAAGAGGCGCTTCAGCTTCTCTTCCTCGCCGCTGCCGTAATTATAGGAGAACAGCGGCGCCACGCCAAGGGAATACCCCAGGGCAATGGCAATGAGCACAAAGTCCAGATACAGCAAAATGGAGACCGCCGCCACGCCGTCCTGCCCCATCATCCGCATCATAATCACGTTGAACAAAAATGTGGTGACGCTGGTGGAAAGATTGTTGACCATCTCCGAGGAGCCGTTGACCATGGTATGGATCAGAAGGCGGAAATCCGCCTTGGGTTTGGCAAAATAGAGCGTGCCCTTCCGGTTGCAGGCAAAGTACACCAAGCCGTACACGGTGGGAAGGGAGTAGCCGATGCCTGTTGCAATGGCGGCTCCGGCGACCCCCATATGGAATCTGGCGATGAAGAGATAGTCCAGCGCCACATTGGCAAGCCCGCCTAACACAGTGGTCGCAAGGCCGATGCAGGGCTTGCCGCAGGCCACATAGAGGGTTTGAAACTGGAGCTGCAGAATATTGGCCCCAAAGAAAAAGACCAGCGGAAAGGCGTAGTCCCGGCAGTCCTGGAAAATCTCGTCATTGGCGCCCAGCGCCCGGATGATCTCCTCCAAAAAGAAAAAGCACAGCAGTGTCACCGCCACGCCAAGAAGGATCGTGACCAGAAGGACAAAGGTCAGATCCTGCCGCGCCTCCTCCTCTTTCCCCTCCCCCAACTTCCTCGAAACGACAGCCGTCAGCCCGGTTCCGAACATGGTGCCCAGGCCGATGGTGACGCTCAAAAGCGGATAGACGATGTTCACCGCTGAGAAGGCGTTGGTTCCCACCAGGCGGGAGACAAAGGTGCCGTCCACCACCGTATAGAGAGACATCACCACCATGGTCAGGATGGAGGGAAGGGTGAATTTTAAAATGGAGGGGATCGTAATCTCCCGCCCCAGCTCATTGTTCATGTGAATCTTTGCTCCATTCAATCCCCGAAATGGTACGCAGAATCTCCTCAAACAGCGTCAGCTGTTCTTCCGCGTACTGACTTTTCAATGCCAACTCAATCCGGTCGAACACCCTGTCATAGTTGGAAAAAAGCGCCTCCATCCGTGGGCTCAGCCTGATGTAATATACCCTGCGGTCCCTTTCGCTCCGGGTTTTTGCAATGGCCTCTGTCCGCACCAGCTCATTGATCTTCAACGTGACGGCCGGTTTTGTCACCCCCAGCGTATCCGCAATCTTGCTCACCGTGCATTCCTCTGTCATCCAGATCACGTTGAGATACAGGAGGCTGTTGTAGGAAAGACCGTTAAAAAAGTCCGCTCCGTTCATCATCCGCAGCTCATAAAGAGCCATATGATAGTAGAACTCATCCACGCTCCTGGCTAAATTGGTCATATTCCCCACTCCCGCTTCATCAATACTTTAGCAAATTTAATTAAGTAAGCTTAACTAAGCTATCACGTCATGCTTCATTTGTCAATAAAATTTTCACACGTCGGCATCCTGTCCAATCGAACGGCAGAAAAAATCCGGCAGCGCAGGCTGCCGGATCGATGTATCACTTTGCCTCTTCCCGGGGGCCTGGCTGGAAGACCTGCCCCAGCGATCGCATGGTGAGCTGTCCGGCGGAGAGCTCGGTCAGCCGGTTCTGGAAATGCTCGGCCATGCCATCTGGAAATGCGCCGCGGATCAGGATTTCCGCTCCGTATTCCGCATCCACAAGATGGCCGCACGCTCCCTCCACCTCTATCTTCACCTGTTCAAATAGCGGATAGGTGCAGGGAATCTCCCACTGGGTCCAACGGCTCATCCGGCAGACTCCGGCCGCATTCAGCGCGTCCTTCGCCCCTTTGGCATAGGCCCGGGTCAGCCCTCCGGCGCCAAGCAGCACGCCTCCGAAATAGCGGGTCACCACGCAGCACGCATTGCAGACCCCCTCACGCTGAAACACGTTCAGCATGGGCTGCCCGGCCGTGCCCTGAGGCTCTCCGTCGTCGCTGTAGCGCAGCACGTTTTGATCCCGCAGCAGGTAGCACCAGCAGTTGTGGCGGGCGTCGTAATGGCGCTTTTTCGTCTCTTCAATCCTGGCGCGGGCCTCTTCCTCGGATTCCACCCTCCAGACCCTGCCGATAAAGCGGGAACGCTTTTCCACGAATTCACTCTCCGCCGTCTCAAAGGGCACCAGATAAGATTCCACGTTCCCACTCCTCCTTTGTCAGCGCATAGTGCAGGCACAGCCGCTTCTCATGCAGCAGCTTCACATCGGCCTGGGCGCAGTAGCGGTAGCGAAAGCCGCACTTTTCGATCACCCGCCGGGACTTGAGATTCCCCTGGTAGTGACAGCACCAGATGGTCTGAAGTCCCATTTCTGTAAAGCCATACTCCATCACAGCCCGGACCGCCTCCGGGATCAGCCCTCGTCCCCAATACTCCGGGTGCAGGGCATAACCGATCTCGTCGTCCGGCTCTGTCAATACGCCGTAATGGGTGTCCGTGAAGCCGACGGAGCCGATGAGCCGCCCCGTCTCCTTCAGTTCCACGGCGGCCACCCCGGGCGCGGCAAACACCGTGCGGATAATCTCCAGGCTCTCCGCCTCATCCCTGTGGGGCGGCCAGCCGGCCGCCGGTCCCACACGGGGGTCCTTTGCATAATCATATACATCCGCGGCGTCTGCGTCCCGGAAGGGACGCAGGATCACTCTTGCGGTTTCGATTCGATCCATTGATTCACCTGCCCCAGCGTTTTCGGCGTGCAGACCGCCGTCACATCGATGGTGTCGCTGTAGTCCACCTGTTCCACTTTTGCCTCCCGGTACAGCGCGTCCAGGAGCCCGCCCTTGTCATAGGGCAGGTGCAGCGTCACCCGCCGGCTGCCCTTGTCCAGGCGCTTGCCGATCATGGCCAGCAGATCGTCGATCCCCTGCCCTGTTTTGGCGGAGACGGAGACGATGTCCTCACCGTGGGGCAGAATATCTCCTCCCACCAGGTCGGATTTGTTGAACACATTGATTCTTGGCAGCTGGTCCGCCCCCAATTCGTGGATGAGGGCCTCCACCACCTGGGTCTGCTGCTGCCACTCAGGGCTGGACACGTCGATGACATGGAGCAGCAAATCCGCATACTCCAGCTCCTCCAGCGTGGCCTTAAAGGCCTCCACCAACTGGTGGGGCAGCTTGCGGATGAACCCCACGGTGTCGGAGACCACCACGTCCAGCGTATCGCTGACGCTCAGCAGGCGGCTGGTGGTGTCCAGCGTGTCAAAGAGCCGGTTGTTGGCCGGAATGGCGGCGCCGGTCAGCTGGTTGAGCAGCGTGGACTTTCCGGCGTTGGTATAGCCCACGATGGCCACCACGGGAATCTCGTTTTTCCTCCTCCGGTCCCGCTGGGTCCCCCGGACGCGGCGCACTTCCTCCAGGTCCTCCCTCAGCTTGGCGATCTTGCGGTGGATGTGCCGGCGGTCGGTCTCCAGCTGGGTTTCACCCGGGCCGCGGGAGCCGATGGGCCCTTTGCCGCTGGTGCCGGCCTGGCGCTCCAGGTGTGTCCACATGCCCACCAGCCGGGGCAGCAGGTACTGATACTGGGCCAGCTCCACCTGAAGACGGCCCTCCTTTGTCTTGGCTCGCTGGGCAAAAATATCCAGAATCAAGCCGCAGCGGTCCAGCACCTGAACGCCAAGAAGCCCTGTGAGCACCCGCATTTGAGAGGGGGACAGGTCGTTGTCAAAAATCACCATGGTGGCGTTGGTGTTCTCCACATAGAGCTGGACCTCCGCCACCTTCCCCTCACCGATGAAGGTGCGGGGATCAGGCTTGTCCCGGTTTTGGAGGAGGATGGCTGTCACCTCGCCGCCGGCGGTCTCCACCAGGGCGGACAGCTCCTCCATACTGGAATCGTCGGCGGTCTCCTCCCGCCCAAGGACCGGTGAGTTCAACCCCACCAGCACCACCAAATCCCGTTTATCTTGTGTTTGTTCCATGCATACTCCTTTGATTTCAAAGTCTGGAGCGCTCAGCGCCGGTACGCCTCCACCACCTGGCCCACATAGAGGCGGTGCCATCCCTCGCCCTGGTAAAATCCATTAATCCGCTCATCAAGGACGCAGGAGGGATCCAGGTCCTGGGCATACAGCTTCCTGCACACCAGCACCAGCTCCGCCTCGTCAAAAAACGGCGCGTCACCCGCTCCATAGCGCAGGCTCAGACCGCACTCTTTTATCTTGTCCGTATCCCGGCCGCTTTTTGAACCGCAGTAGCCCATCATTTTTTTATGGCTCATATCGAATATGGAGACGGTGAAATACTCCCGCCGCTCCATAAATTCATACGTATAACGCTCCGGACGGACATAGACCGTGCAGGCGGGCAGGTTCCAAAGCCGCCCCAGTCCGCACCAGCCGATGGTCATGGTGTTGCACCCGTCCTTTCCGCCGGCGCTCAGCAGCGCGTTCTGCGTGCCGAATACCTCCAATACCTTTGGGGAAACCTCATTCAGCTCTACTTTGTGCAACGACATACTTCCACTCCCTTTTGAGAAAGATTCCGCCGTTTGAGCGGACCACAGCAACTATTATATGCGCAAAAGCAGAAAAAGTAAAACCCGTATCCATAGCGGATACGGGTTTTGTGATCACTTGTCCAGGCCGAACTTCTTGTTGAACTTGGCGACGCGTCCGCCGGTGTCCACCAGCTTCTGCTTACCAGTAAAGAAGGGGTGACACTTAGAGCAGACTTCTACCTTGATATCCTTCTTAGTAGAACCTGTCTCAATCACATTACCGCAGGCGCATGTAATCGTAGTCTGCTGATAATTGGGATGGATTCCTTCCTTCATTGCTCTCGTTCACCTCTTTCATAGTCAGTATCTTTCCATAAAGGCGTTTCTCAGTATAACACCGAACAATTTGAATTGCAAGCTTTTTTCATTTTTTTATATACTATAGCAGTGTGGATATCCTTTGCTAACCCCAACAGCACCAATCAAAACACTACTTCAGCCTCCGTTTTACCCAAAAATATCGTTGTAAGGATTTTAAGAATGGTATTGGAGGTTGTGAAATACTGACCTAAATCTTTTTTCATCATAGAAAAGGCCCCTTTCTTTTATTTCTAAAAGAAAGGGGCCTTTTCTGTCGTAAATTTACTTATTTATGTGTATTTTTTACTTCAAAGGGAATTCCAAATCCACTCTCAAATCAGAAGTACCCCAAGACAATTCTTTAGAAGGTACATAGGTAATGCTTATACTATTGAAATCATAATCCTCTACAAGATAACCTGACTCATGAATTGCATTCCATGCAGACTGTATATCCTCGTCTGCTGTATTTGCATTCATAGCCTTAATAGTATCTCTGAAAATGGCATACAGCTTTGTATCTTCATTCTCAATAGAAGAACTCATAGAAACAGAAAGAAGATCATTAGCATTGATAATTTCCAAACTCAAATCATCAATGTAAACCAATGCTTTTGTTCTGATATTACCCTTCTCAATTTCTTCTACAGGAATTACCACTTCTGCAATAGCATTGTAGTCAGTAAAGAACTTATCTACAACTTCATCTGATTCAAAATAAAGAGGTCCAGTGTCAGAAACTACTTCCCCTTGCTGATTATCATCAACATTTGGAGTTTCCTCAATAATCACATCATTAGATACATTGGGTTTTTCTGCATTAGTTGGAGTATCTGTATTACCATCACAAGCAGAAAGTATAAGACACAATGACAAAAGCAAGTGAAACTTCTTCATAAAATCTCCTCCTATAGACCAATAATATCACAACAATCAAAATATTAAAAGTAAGAGAACAAAATTATCTACAGTTGTCCTTTTGAATTCAACGATCATCTTAAATATCAAAGCCTAATTTATCATTTATGCCCAACCAAAAACAACGAAATTTCCCTGTATTTTTGGAGATAAAAAGAGGACTCCTTCCCGTCATATTGGAAAGGAGTCCGATATCCTATTAATCTATAGTATATAACTTTTTTTACGCACAATCTAACCCCGCAGAGGTATCCGGCCGAAAATACCGGACCAAGGAACGGCCGCAGGAGTATGCCCGATCGTTCCGGCGCTACAGCTCCACTTCCCTTCCGGCCGGAAGAAAATAGAGGAGTTTTCCGCCCACCGGCTGCTCCAAAACCCGCTCCAGCGCCTCGCTGTAGGCCTCCAGTTGGGGCCGGTACTGCTCCGACCGCTCCGCAAGCCTTTCGCCAAAGACGTGGTCCGTTTTGAAATCCACCACATACAGCTTCCCCTGCTCCTCAAAGCAGCAGTCCACCACGCCCTGAAGCAGAATCCGGTCGTCGGAACGGGCTTTCGGCTCGTACCGGCGGGCATCCACCAGGAGGGTAAAGCGGTACTCCCGCAGCACCCGTGGGGAAGAGCGGATCCGCTGGGCAAGAGGCGTGTCCAAAAACCGCTTCAGGTCCTCCGCGTCCATCTCCGCCGCCTGTTCGCCGGTGAGCAGGCGGCGCCGGACCAGGCGCTCCACCTGACCCGCCACGTCTCTATCCTGAAAGTTCAGATATTGCAGCACCAGGTGGGTTGCGGTTCCCCGCTGGGCGGCGGTCATCTCCCCGGCCATAAATTTGGGCCGCGTCAGGGGACGGATGCGGGGCGGGATGGCCGCGTGCTCGGATATCTCGCTGTCCGCCTCCCTCCCCTTGAGCTGGGTGGCGGTGAGCTTGGCCGGCAGCGTCACCTCCCTGAGATAGGGGTACTCAAATTCCAAAAGCGCCGGGTCAAAATCCGGCTCCCTTCTCTCCTCCCGGGAGATCGGCGGGGCCGGCTCAGAGCCTTCCCGGTACTCCTCTCCCCGTTCAAGGAAGACCTCCCAGGGAGCGCCGCCTCCCGCAAACAGGGGTATTTCGGCGCCGCAGCGCAGCGCCTGGGCCTCCGGGCGGCACAGCAGCGGCAGCAGCAGCCAGTCCCCCATGCACTCGCAGGATTCCACCGCCTCGGGTCTTGCCGGACAGGAGCAGAGAGGCGCAAGGGAGGATACGTGTTTTTCCGCGCCGTAGCGGCTGTACACCAGGATCAGCTTCTCCCTGGCCCGGGTCATGGCCACGTAGAGAATCCGCATCTCCTCCGACTTGCTCTCCCTCCGCAGCACCGATTCCAGCGCCTGACGGGCAATGGTTGGATATTTGATCCTCCGCTCCAGATCCACCCGGACCGGGCCAAGACCAAGCCGGGGATGGACCAGCACGGGCGTCTGGTAATCCATCCTGCTGAAGGGGCGGGAGAGGTCCGCCAGCAGGACGATGGGAAACTCCAGGCCCTTGGACTTGTGAATGCTCATCAGCTGGATGCCGCCGGAGCCGGTTTTCCCGTGGGTCTCCGGTTCCTTTCCAGCCTCCAGAAGCCGGCGCAGCTGGGTCACAAAGGCAAATACGCCCCGATAGCCGGAGGACTCAAAGCGGCGGGCATGTTCAAAGAGGACGATCAGGTTCTCCTTCCGCTCCTCCCCGCCCTCCATGGCGCCGAAAATACCCAGGGCGTTGTACTGATTGTAGATGTGCCAGAGGAGCCGGTGGATGCTCATGTCCTGAGCCGCGCGGCGCAGCTGATCAAGCTCCCTCAGGAAGGCAGCGCAGTCCTCTCCCCCGTCAGCGCGGAGGGCGTCGTAAAAATCCCCCTGGGGTGTGCCGGCGCGGACCTGGGCCAGCCGGTCCGGCGTAAAGCCGACAAGCGGTGAGCGCAGCACGGAGATAAGCGGTACATCCTGGCGGGGATTGTCCACGATCTGAAGGAGATTGTAGATCACGGCCACCTCCATGGTGGCAAAAAAGTCGCCTGTCGTGTCAGCGCTGCATGGAATTCCAAGCTCTTCCAGGGCGCGGCCAAGCTCAAAGGCCCGGCCGGCCGGCGAGCGCATCAGCACCACGATATCCTCCATGCGGCAGGGGCGCAGGGCCTCTCCATCCTGAACCGGGAAGCGCTCCTCCAAAAGTCGGTGAATCCGCCGGGCAATCACCCGGGCCTCCGCCGTCACCCGTTTGAAAGGCCGCTCGGCTCCCCGGTTCATGGCCACATCCACCAGATGGAACTCCACGGCGCAGTCCGTCCTTGGCAGATAGTACTCTGCGCCGAAATAGAGCGACTCCTCCGCCCCGTAGGCCATCTCCCCCATCCGCGGGGACATGATATTCTCAAAAATGAAGTTGGAGCCGTCTAACACCTCACCTCGGGAGCGGAAGTTCCGGGACAGGAGGATTTTACGCTCCTGCCCCTCCTCCGCCTGATCCGCCGGAAGGTAGGACTGATAGTTTCGCAGGAAGATCGTGGGGTCCGCCAGCCGGAAGCGGTAAATGCTCTGCTTCACGTCGCCCACGGTAAAGAGGTTTTTCCCCGACTTCGATACGGCGGCAAAGATGCAGTTCTGCACCTCGTTTGTATCCTGGTACTCATCCACCATGATCTCCCGGTAGCGGGCCGCCACCTGCTCCCCCAACTCCGTGGGGCCGCCTTCCGGCTTCACCAAAAGTTTTAGGGCCAGGTGTTCCTGGTCTGAAAAGTCCGTGGCATTGATGCGCAGCTTCTCCTGCTGATAGGCCTTGGAAAAGGCCGATGTCAGCCGGAGAAGCGCCGACATGGCCGGCGACACGGCCCGCAGGTCCTCCATGGCCTCCCTGTCGCTGATGCGGAGCACCTTGACCGCTTTGGTCATCTCCTTTTTACAGGTATCCCAGAGGATTTTCGCCTGATCCTTTAAAGCGCCGCCCTCGGCGGCCTTCACACTGCCAAGCCGCGGAAACTCCAGGGGTGCGGCCGCAGCCTCCGCCCATGAGCGCTCCGCCGCCCGGGCAAGGTTCCCCAGGGCGGCGGCGGTCACGGAGAAGCCGGGACCATAGCCCTTCTCCACCGCCGGAGCCTCGCCCATCCTCTCCGCCATGTCTGTCAGCATCTGCTGCCAGTAGGCGGCCTTTCCGGCCACGCCGGAGAGAAGCTCTCCGGCGTATGGTGTGGCGCCGATGTCCTCGCCCGGATTTTTCCAAAAGGATTCCTGCTCCTGAAGCCAGGCTTCCGGATAGGCGTGGCTCTGGAGCTTGGCGTACAGCGTGGCCACCAGCTCCTCCAGGCTGTGGTCGTCCCGCCCGGCGCCCAGGGTGTCTGCCAGCAGTTCTCCGGCTTCGTCCAGACCGCTGTAGAACTGCTCCAGCACCTGGCTCAGCACCCGCTGGCGAATCAGGGCCGCCTCATTTTCATCCAACACCCGAAAATCCGGCGTCAAACAGCGCTTTTGCCCCTCCTCGGCAAGAAGATGGACGTTTTCCCGCAGCAGCGCCGTGCAGAAGGCGTCCACCGTCTTGATGTCCGCCTGGTAGACCCGCAGCATCTGCCGCTGGAGATGGGTCTGCTCCGGGTACTCCGCCAGGCGGCGGTTCAGCTCCTCCGCGATTTTTCCCCGCAGCTCCGCCGCCGCGGCCCGGGTGTAGGTGATTATCAGGAAATCATCCACATTGCAGTGCTCGTCCGTAACATAGCGGAAGAGCCGTTCCACCAGCACCTTGGTCTTGCCGGACCCGGCGGCGGCGGACACCAGCAGCGCACCGCCCCGGTTTTCCACCGCCGCCGCCTGATCCGCGGTCAGCCGGATATCAGCCATTGGTGTCACCTCCTCCCACCTGTCTCCAGAACTCCGTGGGGTCCACCGGACGGAGATAGGTCAAATGATCGCTTCCCCGACCGTCCTCAAAGTGGCAGGCCGAGGCATACTCGCAGAACTGGCAGTAGGCATCCTCTTCACTGTGACAGCAGGGGTCCGCGTCGATCATCCCGTCCCGCAGCTCCCGGGCAATCTGATGCAGCAGCTTTTCCACGTAGGTTCCAAGCTTTCCGATCTCCTCCGCCGAGGCCAACGCTCCGGGAATCGCCTCCTTCACACCTCCGTCCCGGCCCACGGCAATGGGCAGGTAGTGGGGCGACGTCAGCGCGTCGTGCTCCATGGCGGTGAGCACCTCCGGCGCGTTTAAGATCATCCCCTGCCGCCTAAGCTCCCGGCGGATGTCCTCCGCCAACTTTTCCTTGGAAATATCCCGGTCCCGGTTCAAAAGCACGTCCCTGGCGGGCAGGTACAGCACGCCGGCCGGTTCAATGGGCCGCCCGAAATAGGTTGCCCCTTCCTTTTGCAGCGTAAAGAGGTAGAGCAGCATCTGGATGCCGATGCCGTGGCGGATCTCCGAGAGATCAAAGCTCTTTTTTCCGGTTTTATAGTCCACCACCCGCAGATAGAGCCTGCCGTCATGGAGCCAGCCGTCCACCCGGTCCACCTTTCCCGAAAGGCACAGCTCCGTGTCCGCCTCTGAGATGGCGATGACCGGCAGGTCCCCATGGGACGAAAAATCCAGTTCAAATGCCAGAGGCACAAAATCCGACTGGCGCAACTCCTCCGCCACGTTTTCCACCACTGAGATCACCGTTCGCTTCAGGCGGCGGAAGAGATAGCGGAACCGGGCGCTGCGGTCCTGAAAGTTGGCGTACTCCCGGGCGGCGTATTCATCGATGCAGCGGGAGATCATGGCCCGGAGGTGCTGGTTGGAGACTTTTCCAAAGCCGCCTTTCCCGGCGGCCTCCCGCGTGACATGCTCAAGAACATCGTGGAGGAAGGTCCCGATCTCCGGCGCGTCAAACTCCGCGGCGGAGCGCTCCTTCGCCTTCAGCCCATATTGCATGAAGTAGGCAAAGTGGCAGGAACGGAGCTTGTCCATTCGGGAGGCGGACATGTTCATCCGGGCGCCGTAGAGCGTTTGAACCACCTGGGCGGAAAGGCGTCCCCTGCGGTAGCCGGAGGCCTGCTCCATGGCGCGCAGCTGCGGCCGGCCGTCAAAGTAGCGCCAAAGGGCGCTGCCCCGGTTCTGACCAGCCGCCTCCATGGCCGGAATGGGAGCTGTTAAGCGGTAATCCTTTTCAGCCCCCTCTTTTTCTGTCATGACAGCGGGAAACAGCGTCCGAATCCGGCCGATCACAAAGGAGGGCCTCAGCTGGGCGCCGGAAACGTCGGCGATGGGGTAGCTGACAAAGAGACGCTCCGTGGGCTGGGCCAGGGCGGCGTAGAGGTTTTGCAGCTCAACGGAGAACTGCTCCATGCCAGAGGGCGCAAGCCGGATGCCACGGATAGCCAGCTCCTCCCGGTCCTCCTCATTGAGAAGGCCCCCGCCGCTGTCCACCGCGGGCAGCACGTGGTCGTTGGCTCCAAGCAAAAAGAGCACGCCTACGGCGTGGCGGTCGTTCCGCGAGATTTCGCTGACCGTCACCTGATCCAGGGAAACCGGAATGGTCCCCACGCTGTACTGGGTCAGCACCAGCCGCATCAGCTTGGAAAACTCCTCCGTATCCATGGTCTCAGCGCCCAATATCTCCACAAACTGATCCAGCACCGCCATCAGGATTTCCCACAGCTGGCTGTACTCCTCCGCCAGCTGTAGCTGCCCGCTCTCCTGCAATTGGGCGATGCGCTGCTCAATGGCGTTCCGGAGGCCAATCCGCTCCAGATAACTATAAAGTGCTTTCACTTTACTATCCGCATGTTCCGAATGATTCATCGCCTGATAGAGGTCAAAGAGCGGCGCACGCACCAAAGCGCGGATACGGTTGATCTCCCGGAGCCGTGATTGCTGGGGCTCGTCCCAGCGGCCGCCATAGCCCTCCGGATTGGCCGACCAATCCTCCTCCCGGAGCCACATGGTACCGCAGATGTCCCATTTGATGACGTAATTTTCCAGCAGGTCGCACTCTGCAAGAGAGATGCCAGCCATGCCGGTTTTCAGGAAGCGGAACATGTCCTCATAGGCAAAGTTTCCGGACAGTGCGTCCAGGACGCCCACCACCAGCGTCAGCACCGGCTTTTGCAATATGTCGCTGCGGCGGTTTTGAAAAGTGGGAATCTCATAGCGCTCAAAGACGTTTTCGATCACCGCCTCATACTCATCCATGTTCCGGGCCGCTACGGTGATGTCCCGGAACCGGAAGAGGCCTCCGGCCACCAGGCGGCGGATCTGGGCGGCGGTCTGCTCCACCTCGGAGAAGACGTTGTCCGCCTCCAGCAGCCGGATCGGCGCGTCTTCTCCCCAGGGGACTATCTTTCCGAAAAAGTGACGCTCCAGATGATCCAGTGCCGTGGCCTCCCTGCCATCCAGCCACAGGAGCTCAGTTTCCACTCCGGCGTCTTTGGCCATGCGAATCAGGCTGTCCCTGGTCCGGAGGCTCTCTGTGAAAATGCCCGACGGGTCCTCGCGGTCCCCAAGCAGCGTTACGGTCACGGTGCGGGCCTGACGCAGCATCACGCCAAGGGCACGCTCCTCCTGGCCGTTGAAATAGGTAAAGCCGTCGATGAAAATGTCCTTGCCCGCCAGATATCCGGACTCCGCCAGCGCATCGTTCATGCGGGTCATCCGGTCCCGGGCGTCCAGGCCAGGGCGGTGGAGCTTCGCGTCGTAGGCAGCGTAGATCAGAGACAGGTCCCGCAGCTTCTCCCCCGGCGCGCCGGGAATCTCCCCGGCCTGTTCGGCCAATTGGGAAGGCGTCACCGCATAGCTGTAGAACTCGTCCGCCAGGGCCTGAAGGCTTTCAAGAAAGGCCAGGCGCTGGGAGGGGCGGCGGTAGATCCGCAAAACGGGCGCTGTCTCCGTCAGTGCCTTTTCCATGGTCAACAGCTTGCCGCCCTGATCCAGCACCACGTCGGCAAGGCCGCCTGTCAAAGATAGCACCCGGGAGGCCAGCAGCCGGAAGCTGAGCACTTCGGCGTGGCGGCTGGCTGTATCCCCACAGCAGCGGCACAGGTCCATTTCCGCCTGGTGAGAGGCGTGCTCCGGCACCAGGAGAATCTGGCGGCTTTCATCCCCCAGGGCGGTGATCTCCTGCAGCACCCGCTCCGACTTTCCGCTTCTTGCCCTGCCGATCCAGATACGAAGCATCCTGCATTCCTCCTCTTTTCCGCAGCGGCGGACGGCGCGTTTTGGAACTATTGTACCATACTGTCACCGCCTTTGCAAAGGCTGTCGAATTGTGGTAAACTTGGGCCATCGGTTTAAGAGAGGAGACTGTCATGCATATCCCACAGACTGCCACAGAAAACTTAAAGCTTTTGACCTTCCAGCAGGCGCTGGAGCTCTCCGGACAGCCGCAGCAGGACTACGACATCGCCAAGTGGCTCTATGTGCCGCCCCGTTATGAGGAATATCGATACCTGTTGGGCACCAGAGGGGAGCGCCCGCTGATCTGCGTGGGCATCAATCCTTCCACCGCCGCCCCGGACCGCCTGGACAACACCCTCAAATCTGTGGAGCGGGTGGCAAAGTTCAACGGCTACGACAGCTTTCTGATGTTCAACGTCTATGCCCAGCGGGCCACCAATCCCAACGACATGGAGCGCAGCTGCAACGCCTCCTTGCATCGGGAGAACTGGAACGCCTTTCGCTATGCCCTTTCCTGCTCCTCCGCCCCCGCCGTGTGGGCGGCCTGGGGCGCCATTGTGGAAAAACGGGGCTACCTCTGCGACTGTCTGCGGGATTTGACAGCGTTGGGCAGGACCTGCGGCGCCCGCTGGTTCAGCGCGGGCCCCATCCTAAAAAGCGGGCATCCCCACCATCCGCTGTACCTCAAAAAAGACAGCCTACTGCGGCCCTTTGATATGGATGCCTATCTTGCCCGGCTGAAAGAGGCCTGATGGATTCAGACAAACCGCAGCAAACAACAAAAAGGAGACGGATACCGTCTCCTTTTTGATATTATTTATCCGACCTGCACGCCGATGAGCTCCATCTCCTGGTCAAACGCCGCGCTGATGGTCACCCGGCCCTCTTCAAACTCGCAGATCACCATCACCAGGGCATACTCCTCGCCGGAGTCCTCATCCGTGCGCCCCATGGCCTCGGAAGCCGCGATCTCCTTCCAGGCCCCGGCGCTTTCCGGGACCAGAGCCGCCACATCCTCCGAACTCAGCGCCTGCGCCACATCCTCGCGCAGGAGGTCGTAGACCGCGTCGCTTTCCCCGGTTCCCAAAAGCTCCGCCACCTGCTCTCCGGCCTCCGTCACTTCCCTTTTATCCATTCCATCCGGAAGGGCCTGCCCGCAGCCGCTCAATGTCAGCACCAACAGGCAGAGCACAGCCGCCAGTTTTCTCTTTTTCATTGTTCTCTCCCTCTGTTTCTTCCCGCCCGCGCTCTTATCTCAGGAGAACATGCCCTTCAGGGACTGCCACAGCTCCACCGATTTGAACTTCAGCACATAGCCGCTGTCCGCCTCCGTAATGAGGCCCACGTCCTCCTCGTTCAGTCCGGACGCCATGGCGGTCTGGGCCACGTCGGAGGTGCTGGCCGTGCAGAGAGGCGGAAACACCACGCACCACCAGTTGCGGCCCTGGCCCTCCCCGATCACCACCCGCAGCGCCAAATATTCCCCGGCCGGCAGGGTGAAGCCGTCGTACTCCTTGGTGGGAAAATCCGTCTCCTCCAAAGAGGCGGTCACATCATACTGGTACCCCTCCTTGGCGATCTCTTCCGCCGCGGCGCTCCGGAGCTCCGGGAGCGCCGCGCTGAGCCGCCGGGCAGCGTCATTGCGGTCGGAGGAGGCCTTCAAAATTTCCGTTGCACGGTCGATGATCTGATCCCGCACTTTCAGCTTCAGCTTCTGATCCGCTTCCTCATCGGAATTTGCAATCACGTGCAGCCGGACCACCTTGTCTGCCAGCTGCTGCTGTTCCTGTATGGAGAACATTCCCCAAACCAACGTAAAAAACAATCCGATGGCCAAAGCGCATTCCAGAATTTTTACTTTTTTCATGAGATTCCGTCCTTTTCCTATGTAGGATTGATTTGTACTGGGAGTGTGGACGGAATTTTTGCATTTTATACCAATTGCTACAGGATTTTTTCCAAGTAGGTCTCCGGGTAGTCTTTTGCCAAGGCCTCGTAGGCGCCCTTTGCCCGGGTCTCGTCGTCAAAAAGGGCGAACACAGTGGGGCCCGAACCGGTCATACCCGCGTTCAGCGCGCCGGCGCCCAAGAACCGGTCCCGAATCTCGAACACCTCTCCATATTCCTGGGGCAGCACCTCCTCGAAGACGTTGCCAAGCTTTCCGGCAGCCATCCGCAGGTCCCCTAAGGCAATGGCCTTCACCAATCCCCGGGTGTCGGGATGGGCTTTCAGCTTGCTGAGCGTCACACGGCCAAAGAGCTCCGGCGTGGAGATGCCAAATTCCGGCTTGCACAGCACCACCGGGCAGCGGGGCATCCGGGCCAGGCTGGTCATCTGTTCTCCCCGGCCCTCCGCCAGCACCGTGCCGCCCCGCACGCAAAAGGGCACGTCGCTGCCCACCTTCAGCGCGATCCGCTCCAGTTCCTCCCGGGGCAGGCCGGGCCGGTACAATCCCCGCAGGGCCTTGAGCACCACCGCCGCGTCGGCGCTGCCGCCGGCCATCCCGGCGCTGACCGGAATCCGCTTTTGGAGTTCCATCTCCAGCCCGTCGCAGGGCGTGTCTGTCTCTTCAAAAAAGAGCCGTGCTGCCCTCCAGGCCAGGTTTTCCTCACCGCATGGCACCAGCGCGCCGCCGCAGGATAAGGTGATGCGGCCGCCCCCGCAGTGGGGATGGAGGATCAGCGTATCGTGGAGGGTGATGGTCTGCATCACCATGCGCATATCGTGATACCCATCCTTCCGCTTGCGGAGGATGTCCAGGGAGAGATTAATCTTTGCGGGAGCGGAATATGTCATTGTTCTCATATGTTTCCCCTATCTTGGTTTTCGGTTCGTCCGGCGGGCGGCGGCAGGCCGGATCGGCGCATACCCTTATCCAGCCGTGATTCCGCAGGCACGAAACATCGCTGCGGCCATTATACCACGATGTCCGGCCAATGAAAAGAAGGGGCCGCGGATTTTCCGCAGCCCCTGTCCTCTATTTCGGTTACTTGATCCTGCGGGCCTCCACGTAATAGCGCTTATCCTGGGCATGGCCCATGGAGAAGGTCTTCCGGGGCAGCACGCCGTCGGCCATCACGGTCTTGAACAGCTGATCCTTGCCCATGGCGGGGAGCTTAAAGCCGATGTTGCCGGGCTTGGAACCCAGCTCGTCGGTGACTTCGTCGCCGTGGATATAGTCCACCTCGCCGCCGTTGGCCTTGAGGTACTGGTCCAAAAAGCTCTGGAGCGTGCCAACAGCCAGCTGCACCTTGGGGTCGGGCACCGTGAGAGAGCCGCTGTGGCCTTCATAGGTGTAGGCAATGGTATGGCCCTCGCCCTGGCCCTCATAGGCGTTGGGATAGGCCTCCTTGAAGGCGGCGATGACCTTTTCCGCTTCTACGCCGAACACCACACGGTGGATGGGCTCAAACTGGAGGGCGTCGTCGTGGTTGTTGACCACTTCCACCAGCGCGTAGCGGGAGGGCAGCTCAGCCCACTGGCTCTCAGGCGTATTCTTCTTGGCCTCTTCATAGCAGGCCTTGGCGGTGGCTAAGGAGTGGTTGCCGTCGCCCACGGCAAACAGCAGCGGCGCGACGCCCTTCATGCCGTACTTCTTCTCCATGGCCTCGTCAGAGGCAAGGCCGGTCAGAGCGGCGGCCACAGCGTCGATCTGGGCGTCGGAAAGCTGGTAGCCCTTCAGGTGTCCGCCGCTTTCCATCAGCTCAAAGTCATAGACCTTCTCCATGCTGTCCGCGGCGGCGGTCAGCGGCTCGATGACGGTCTTATCCGGGTCGTCGATGAGCAGCATCACATGAGGCAGCTCAATGGGTGCGTCCTTGCGGACCCGGACGCGGGGCGGGATGCGCTCCAGCACGGTGCCTTCGGTGGCGCGGATCAAAGCGCCGGAACCGGGGGTGAAGTCGTACTGGTCCAGGTCCACCATACCGATGAGGCCGTGGCGGATCTTTCCGTCGGACTGGGAGCGCTCAATGTAAATCAGGGAGTCGGTCAGGGTTTTGAATACGTCCCGCTTCAGGTAGTCGGCCATGGCGGCGTTGATGTCGGCAATATGCTGGTCCACATTGGGGTCGTTCAATTTGGCCTCGGGCAGAATCAGGCGCAGCGTGGAGGGCGCGTCTCCCACAGTCTTCTCCACACGCTCCCAATACTCGGGCTGAGAGGTAAACTGGTCGCAGGCCACCACGGCCCACTTCTCCATCTCCGCGTTCTTGGGCAGCAGGATATCCGCGGGATAGAACCCCAGCTTCTCAAACTTTTCCTTCATTGCAACAGTCTCCTTTTCCTTATTTTCTGACCTTTTCATAACAATATCAACGCAGCGATCTACAGCTGCCTGCGTCCAAAAAGATACTCCAGCAGCTCACAGCCCGCGCTCACGCACCGGCCCGCCAGGCCGGCATTTTCATCGTAAACGCCGCCCCGGCCGCTGTCCACGCCGCTTTGGTAGAGCAGGAACGGCACAGGTCCTCCGGCGTGGCCCCGGGTGGCGGTCAGCGTTTTGTGGTCGCTGAGCAGCAGCATGCGGTAGTCCATGGACTCTCCGTCCAGCCGGTTCAGCAAGGGGGTCAGCAGCCGGGAATCCAGCCACTCGATGGCCTGGAGCTTCCCCTTCAGGTCCCCGTTGTGGGTGCATTCGTCCGGCGCCTCCACGTGGATGCAGACAAAATCCGCCTCCGTGTGGAGAAAATCATAGGCCGCCTGCATCTTTCCCTCAAAATTGGTGTCAAGCTCCCCCGTGGCGCCCTCCACCTCGATCTGCCGCAGGCCACGCAGAACGCCGATGCCGTGGCACAGCGGCACGGCGCTGATGACGCCGCCCCAGTGGCCGTAGGCCTCCTGAAAACCCGGCAGCTCCACCGCCGTTCCCTCCGCCCAGAACCAGATGCCGTTGGCGGGCAGCCTGCCCTCCCTGCGCCGCTCTTCGTTGAAGGGATGGCTGTCCAAAATCCGGTGAGCCAGCTCCTCTATCTCCAAAAGCATTTTGGCGTTTTGGTTCCCGGAGGGAAGCAGCGGCCCCGCCGCCTCACCAAGGTGGTCGTGGGGCGGGATCAGGCGGAGGCCCTTCACGTCCGCGCCATGCTGCACGGCGATCTGGCGAAAGGCCGGGAAGCGGTGAATCACCATGCCCGCCTTCTCTTCCAATTTGCGGAAGGCCGCATCGCCCTCCAAAATATCCATAACCCGGAGGGCGTCAGCGCCCTCGATGCTTCCCGCGCTGTGGGAGAGAATGCGCCGCTGCTCCAGCGCTCCCTCTCCGTCGCTCAGGGCGATGAGGTTGCAGCGGTACGCCACGTCGCCCGGACGCAGTTCAATGCCGGAGGCCGCGGCCTCCATGGGGGAGCGGCCGGTGAAATAGCGCAGGGGGTCGCATCCAAAAATTGACAGGATTGCAGTCTCGCTTCCAGCGGGCAGAGGCTCCGGGCAGTTGATCACATGACCCACCTGTCCCTGGGCCGCCAGACGGTCGATGGTGGGCTTTTTCGCTGTTTCCAGCGGCGTTTTTCCGCCTAACTCCGCCACCGGGTCGTCGGCCATGCCGTCTCCAATGACTAAAATATATTTCATGTGCTCTCCAATCCATGGATAGTATATTTTGATTGTCATTATACTATAGTCGGACGTTCCTTTTCAATGAATATTCCAAATATTTCACATGACAACCCCTGCATATTGCCAAGCGCGGACAGGATGTATAAATATTGTTGCCGCGGGTAAACTATCAAGGCACAATCTTCACTAAAAACGGAGGAATCAAAGATGGTCATCGATAAGATTGCCCTCATCCTGACGATTATCGGCGCCCTGAACTGGGGCAGCATCGGAATTTTCGGCTTTGATATTGTGGCGTTCCTGTGCGGCGGACAGATGGCGACCCTCAGCCGAATCATCTACGCACTGGTCGGCATCGCCGGACTCTGGTGCATCTCTCTCCTGTTCAGGGAGCACGAGGAAACCGGTCACGCACCTCACACTGCGTAAATCGGTTTCCAAGCAAAAGGACGGTCCCGCCGGGGCCGTCCTTTTTTCTTTTTTATCCATTCATTGGAGCGCGGCGGCCACGCGGCGCGCGAACTCCACGGCGTGACGCTCCTTTTCCCGGTCCATGAAAACACTGTCGTAGCCCATGTGGCGCTCCACCAGCATGCCAAGATAGCTGAGCCTTGAGTGCTTGCAGTAGCGCCGCAGCCCCTCATTGAGCAGATCGGCCCCCTTCTCCGGCGGGTAACCGCAGGTGGTGATCAAAGCGGCCTTCTTCCCTTCCCAGAGAGAAGGGCCCTTCTCCTCGCCATAGTACTTATTCATGCCGTATACCAGCCGGTCCAGCACGGCCTTCACAGGCGGCGTGCAGTACCAGGAGTAAACCGGCGTGGCCAGCACCAGAAGCCGGCAGGCAAGCACGGAGTCAAATACCCTCTGCATATCGTCCCGCTGGGCGCAGCCAAATTGCGTCCAGTCCCGCTGACAGGCCCGGCAGCCAAGGCAGGGTTTTAACTCCAGATCATAGAGCCAAAGGGTGCTGCACCGAATGCCAAGACGTTCCAACTCCCCGGCAAAGGGAGCTGTCAGGGCCTGGGTATTCCCGTTTTCCCGGGGACTTCCCATGAGGATGCAGCAATTCACCGTCTGACCTCTATCTTTCTGGCCAGAGTCTCCTCCGGCGTCACATAAACAGTCTGATACGTCTCGTACACCACCATGCCCGGCTGGGCTCCGGCAGGCTTTTTCACAAACTTCACCGGCGTATAGTCCACCGGAACATTCTGTCCGCCGCTTGCCTGGGAGAACCACGCGGCCAACATGGCGGCCTCCATCATGCTCTGCCGATCCGGCTCCTGGCCCTGGGTGCACAAGATCACATGGGAGCCGTGAATTTTTTGGGTGTGGAACCAGAGGTCCCGGCGGTCCGCCTCCTTCATGGTCAGAGCGTCGTTCTGGCGGTTGTTCCGTCCCACCAGAATGCGCATTCCCGCGGAGGAGCGAAACTCCCTGGGCCGGGAGGCCGGGCGCTTCATCTCCCTGCGCTCTCCGCTCTGGCGGCGGAGATACCCCGCCTGGCGCAGTTCGGAGCGGATCTCCATGAAATCCTGCTCACTCTCCGCCCGGCCGATCTCCTCCATCACGCTTTCAAGATAGCTCAGCTCTTCCCTGCCCTTTGTCAGCTGCTCCGTCAGATACCGTTCGGCGGTTTTCGTCTTGTTGTACCGCTTATAGTATTTGGCGGCGTTCTGCTGAGGCGTCAGCAGCGGGTCCAGTGGGATGGTGATGGGTCCGCAGGCCTCGTCATAAAAGTTTTCCGTGGAGAAGGAGGCCGCCCCCTTCTCCATCCGATAGAGGTTTGCGGTAATCAGATCGCCGCAGATGCGCAGCTGGTCCCGATCCTTTGTGGCCGCGTAGTCCTTTTCCTGCAGTGCGATCTTCCGGGCCACACGGTCCCGGGCCGTGGTGACGGTGCGGATGATGTCCTGTCCCCTCTGGCGCACCCGGTCCTGGCGTTCCCGGTCTGCAAAGAAGTCGTCCATCAGCTCCGAAAAGCTGCCGTACCAGACCTGCTCCACGTCGGTGCCATACTGCAGAATCTCCCGGTAGGAGAAGTCTACAAACTTTCCATCCCTTTTGATCGCAGTAGGTGTAAAGTGATTTTCCAGTACCGCATTTTGAAGCTGTTCAATCTCACTCCACAGCCGTCCGGCGCCGTCTCCGCCCAGCTCAAAGAGCCGCTCCGCGCCGCAGCGGCAGCTTATCTCCCGGGTCGTCAGCGGCGAGAGACCGAAAAAGCGCTCCAACAGCCACCCGTCCACCGTCTTCTCCGGATTGGCGCGGCCGAAAGCCTTCTGGAAGGATTCCTCCGTCGCCTCAGTCAGCGGCTCCTTGTCCTCGGGAGCCGGCGGCAGCCGGTAATAGAGCCCCGGCAGCACCTGGCGCAGCGGCGACATCTCCGCGTCCACCCGGCGCATGCAGTCGATGATCCGCCCCTCCCCGTCCAGGAGGACCAGATTGGACCGGCGGCCCATGGCCTCCAGCACAAGCTTGCGGATGCCCGGCTCACCCAACTCGGTGGTGACCTCGAGCGTCAGCTCCACCACCCGCTCCAGGCCGGGCTGGGCCAGGGCGATCAGTTTTCCGCCAGTCAGGTGTTTGCGCAGCAGCATGCAGAACATGGGCGGCTGGGCCGGGTTGTCCCGCAGCTGTGCGGTCAAGTGGATGCGCGGAGCGTTGGCTCCGGCGTTCAGCAGGAGCCGGTCCTTGCGCAGCAGCAGAATCACCTGGTCCCTTGCAGGCTGCTGCACCTTGTCGATCCGCGTCCCCACAATCCGGGGCCGCAGCTCCTCCACTACCGCGTGAAGGCAAAGGGCGTCCAATGGCATGGCTTACTCCTCCATCATCCATAGAAATAGCTGGTTGATCCGCTCCTGCCTGCCCTGCAGGTAGAGGTAGCCCAACAGCGCCTCCAGCGCGGTGGCCTCCGCGTACTGGCTGCGGCTGGCGTGCTGGGGGATGCTGTGCACCTGGGCATTGCGGCCCCGGCGGAACACCCCCTCCTCCTCCTCCGTCAGCCGGGGCAATATCCGCTCCGCCCGCTGCGCCTGGGCCGGCGCGCACACCAGTTCGATGGTGGCGCGGTGGAGTCCCTTTCCGGTTGCCTTGCCATGGGCGCACAGCCACGTCCGCACCAACAGCTCGTACACCGCGTCGCCCAAGTGGGCAAGGCCGACGCTGCTGATGGCCCGGATGTCGTCCGGGTGCAAGATCACGTGAAAATAATTATCCATAGTATCTCCTGTCTCGTGGATTCCTACGTATTTTATCACCCCAGCCAAGTTTTGTCATCCCCTCTTTATCTCTCCCCTTTTTCGACAGGATTCGGCAGTCCGGCTGTCTATAATCAAAGTATGAAAAGGACCGGACGCGCAAAAGCGCATCCGGTCAGTAAATCTCCTGTTCCAAGGCGGCGAACTCCTCTGTGTTGAAAAACTCCGGCAGTGTGATCTCCAGCCCATCGCACAGCTTCTTGATGGTCACAATTCCAGGATTCTGGCTTTCTCCATTGATAATGCTCTTGATTGTCCCCTGGGGAACCGCGGATAAATTCGCAAGCCCATTCGGTGTAAGGCCGCGTGCTTTGCAAAGCTGTAAAATTCGATTGGCAACTGCCTCGTGTGTGTTCATCTGCACACCTCCGTTGATGCTACCGAATTTCCTGTTCCAGCGCATCAAATTCAGGAGTTGAAAAGAATTCGCGCAACGTTCGTCCCAGGCCATCACAAATTTTCTTAATAGTCACAAGTTTGGGATTTTGACTTTTTCCATACAGGATATTTTTGATGCTGGACGGCGGCAGCCCGGAGAGATTGGCCAGGTGATTGATTGTAATATCACGCTCTCCACACAGTTCCAGTATTCTGTTTCGAACAACTGTTATGGTGCCCATTCCGCTTCCCCCCTCTATCAAATTTACTTTCCTTTAGCTTAAGAAATTTTGTTAGACAATATAGGCTACGCGTACTACTATTGGGCTATGCATAGACTAAGGAAGGATAAAATGAACTGTCAAACCAAAACCTGCTGCTTCACAGGCCACCGGGAAATTCCGCAGTCCCTGCGCCCGGCTCTGGCCCTGGAGCTGGAACAAACGCTGCGCAGGCTGATTGCCCAGGGAGTGGTCTACTACGGCGCCGGCGGGGCGCTGGGGTTCGACACATTAGCCGCCCAGACGGTTCTGCTCCTGCGCCGGGAGTTCTCCCAAATCCGCCTTATTCTGGTGCTCCCCTGCCCGGAGCAGACAAGGGGCTGGCGCAGTGAAGATGTGGCTGAGTATCAGCGCATTCTGTCTGACGCCGACAAAGCGGTCTATGTCTCCGACCACTATGACCAAGGCTGCATGCACCGCCGCAACCGCCACCTGGTGGATCACAGCGGCACATGCGTGGCCTACTGCACCAAATCCACCGGCGGCACTGCCTACACGGTACGCTACGCCCGGTCAAAAGGCCTTCCGGTCTTCTATTTGGGAGGCACAGCGCCCCTTTTATAATGAAAGCGCCGGGAGCATTGAACTCCCGGCGCTTTTTGTCGATTGTCAGAGCAGTGCCGCGGCAACCCACAGCACTCCAAGGAACAGCAGGTTGATCCCTGTAAACAGGGCCAGGTATCTTCCGGGCCGGGCGTTCTCCTGGGCGGCATACAGCTTATAGGAGATCACGCTGGCCATGGAGGCGATCAGCGTGCCAAGTCCCCCTATGTTCACGCCTAACAAAAGCGGCTCATAGTCCTCCGTAAACCTGGCCAGCAGCATTGCCGCAGGCACATTGCTGATGACCTGGCTCATCAGGATGCCGGCGGTCAGTTCCCGCCCTGCCAGCATGGCAGAAAGCCCCTGGCTGACGGCGGGGATGCTTTTGATGTTCCCAAAGTACAGTTTACAAGGGACTACACAGGGTAGGTATCTGACGGGAGGGGTGCCGCCAGTCAGATTTTCCATGTGATGTTCAAGCTGTCGCTTGTGGCGGCTATGGTGGTGATCATCAAATCCACCACACGCCGCTTGTCATCAAAAGATACATTCTCCCAGGTATCGAGGTAGCCGGAAATCTGGCTGACCTGTTCCGGGCTGATGGCCTCCACAGTCAACTCCGCTATCCTTGCCAGAAGTTCCTGCTTGCGCCCGTCCAGTTCCGCTATCTTCACATTCACATAGGAGAACAGGACATTGTTTGCCCCCGTCAGACTGTCCACCAGCTTTTCAATCTCGCTGTCTACATGGGCAAGTTCCACTTGCAGGGCGGTGATTTTCGGGTTTGCCTTTGCCGCTTTCTTTTTTCCTGTCAGCGTCTTGTAGCTTGCCAGCTTCTTTACCATCTGCTGATAAACAACCGCTTCCAGTTCCGAAGTGATGATTTTCCCACAGCCAGGACAGCTTTTATTGTCCAGCCGTTTCGTGCAGCGGAGATACTGTTTGCCGGAGGGATTGTAGATACTCATAAGAGCATACCCGCAATTCCCGCACTTGATTTTTCCTGCCAGCCATGTGTGGGTGGCTTTCCGGGCAGACTGGATTTTCATGTTGTTCATCAGCTTCTTGCGGCAGGTCAGCCAGGTGTCGGAGGGGACGATACCCTCATGGGGAGCCAGTACCAGCATTTGGTCTTTTAAGTCGTTTTTCTTGCTGGCCTTTACATCTCGCCCTTGATACAGATAGCAGCCGTTCATGCCCGTAAAATCGGCAACGTCATTGACAATGACTGTACCTTGACTTTTGAAAAATTCGTACACATCAAGGTCTGCCTGCACATAGACAGGATTGCGTAACATCTGCGCCAGCGTGGGGCGTATCAGCTCTTTGCCATGGAACAAAATCCCCTGTTCGGCAAAGTACCGGGTAATGTCCCCGTAGGAAGTTGTGGGCTGGGCGTACATCTCAAACATCAGCCGGATATTGGCCGCTTCCTCCGGGTTTACCACCAGCTTCTTTGTGTTGATACCGTCCATCTTGATAGGCTCCGTATGGAAGCCGTAAGGGGCTTTCCCGCCCATCTTAAAGCCCCGCTGACTGCGGGAGTAGTAAGCGTCCGTTACCCGCTTCTGTATCGTTTCCCGTTCAAGCTGGGCGAACACGATACAGATATTCAGCATGGCCCGTCCCATCGGCGTGGAGGTATCAAACTTTTCCGTAGAGGACACAAACTCCACATTGTACTGCTGGAACAGCTCCATCATGTTGGCAAAGTCCAGAATGGAACGGCTGATACGGTCGAGCTTGTAAACCACGACCTTTGCAATCAAGCCCCGCTTGATGTCCCGCACCAGTTCTTGAAACTTCGGACGGTCTGTGTTCTTGCCGCTGTACCCTTTGTCTGTGTATTCCTTGCAGTTACCGCCTTTCAACTCGTATTTGCAAAATTCAATCTGGCTTTCAATGGAAATGCTGTCCTTTTTGTCTACCGATTGTCTTGCATAGATTGCGTCTATCCGATTGTTCATATTGTCGCTCCTTTTCTTAAAAAAGAAACGGAGCTGCTGACAGTTCTATTATACCGCCAGCAGCCCCGCAAATCAATGATGGGTTTGGAAAACCTTATGTCCCGGCTTCCTCACTCTCCCGCTTGTCGGCGTACTTGCGGAACACCTCATAAAGCTGCTGTTCCAGTTCCCGGCGTTTGGCTGCTTCCTGTTCCGGCGTGAACACCGGGGAGAGATTTTCCAGTGTGATTTCCTTTCCCTGAAAAGTCACGATTTCGATTTCCTTTTTGTATCTGATATTACTTATAAGATCACCTTTCCTTTCCATGCTGCCGCTGTTGCCGTTTCAGTTCCGCTAAAATCTCCGGCGGGATACGGTCAACCAGCCGCCGCATATCGTCCAGTTCGCTTTTTAACTTCGCCCGTTCCATCGTGTCATTCATCTTGCCTTTTTCGCTGGCCTTTGCCCTGACTTCCAGCTTTTCATTTTCCGCTAACAAGTCATTGATTGTGACCTTGTATTTTTTCAGTTGCCCGGAGAAGTTCTCCATCTGCGGAAACCACTTTTTCAGCATGGAGAGGGCTTCCTCTTTCTTCTTTCCGGCGTTCAGCGGGGTAATGCCGGAGAGAACCGCTTCAATGGCCCTCGCCTGTTTGGAGAGGTTGACCGCCTGTTTGAACAGCCGGGTGGGGATATGCTTCCGGCCCGTCTTGCTGGCGCTTTCCCCACGCTCCAGGTCGGGGTACTGCTCCACCATACAGGCGTGAAAATCGTCCTGCCACTTCGTCAGATTGGCCCGGTTGCCGATAATTTCTTTGGCGCACAGGCGGTTGTCCTTTGTCAGCGGCACAAAGACCAAGTGCAGATGGGGCGTTTTTTCATCCATGTGTACCATAGCCGAAACGATGTTCTCCCGGCCCACCCGGTCAATGAGGAAGTCCGCCGCCCTCTGGAAGTAGGCCGCTATCTCCTTTGGGGACTTGCCCTTGAAAAACTCCGGGCTGGCGGTAATCAGCGTGTCCACAAACCGAGTGCTGTCCTTGCGGGTGCGGCATCTGGCCTGCTCGATGCGGCTCTGAATGAAATGGTAGTAGCGGCCATCCGGCTTGACGATGTGGAAATTGTACTTGCTCCGGCTGGTGTCAATGTCCGGGTTGCTGGCGTACTGCTCCTTTTTCCGTTCATGGTGGGCTTCCAGCGGCCCCGCCGGGTGGCCCTTGTGCTTCTCAAATCGCAAAATTGCGTGTTGTGCCATTGAACTCCTTTCCCCATTCCATTCCTTTCCGGCGGGTTTTCCCGCCGAAAATATCTCTGATAGGATTGGAATGGAATGAATGTAAATAGATGGTTTTAATCTCTGTATTTCTATATACCGTCAGATTTCCGTACTTCAAGAGGATTGATTTTCGTACTCGCCAAGTACGGTTTTCAGCCCTCCGGCGTACCATAACCGGATTTCTTGAAGTCGGTGTTTGGAACCGCTTCATAGGATTTCGGGTAAATGCGGTTGGGTTTTCCACAGCCCTGTTTCTGGATTTCCACCAGCCCCGCATACTGCAACTCCCGCAGGGTGTTGACCGCTTTCTGCCGCCCGCAGCGGAGCAAAGCGACCACCTCGCAGATGGGGTAGTACAGGTAGACCCGCCCGTACTCGTCCGCCCAGCCGTTCTTCCGGGACAACTCCGCCCGGCGCAGGACAAAGGCATACAGCACCTTCGCTTCGTTGCTCAAGGGCTGGAATGTGGGTGCTTCAAAAAGGAAATTGGGGAGCCGGGTGAAACTGAACGCCTTTTCCGGCTGGTGAATATAAATCGTGTTTGTCATAGCGTGTTTTGTGGACGGTTAGAGGCCCGTTTTCCGGGGCGAATGATAAATGATACCAGCCGCCCCGGTTGAGGGCTTGCGGAGCCTTGCAAATCAAGGCTTTTCCCGCTCTTAACTGTCCACAGCAGACCTCCTTTTCCGTTCACTTTCTGTTTTCTGCCGCCTGTGAACTCTGGCGGCGCAGTCCGGGCAGTATTTGCCCCGGTTGGACTTCGGGACGAACACACCGCCGCACTCCGCACAGCGTTTCAAGTCCCTGTCCCGGTAAATCTCCGCTTCCAGCGTCCTGTCCAGCGGCAAGACCGCCCAGCGGAACCACTTGCAGCAGACGGAGAACGAAATCATCTGCGGACAGGCGCAGGTGTCGCCATCGTCCAGCGCAAGGCAGTTTCCGTCCTCGCAGTTGCAGCACTCCCGGCGTATCAGGCCGCTGGCTCGTCTCTTCTGGGGCGGGGTTATGCGGTAGGGGGAGCCGTCCGGCCTGTGTTCCAGCGGCGGCAGGTGTTGATAGGGTCTTTTGCTCATGCGTCCCTCCGTTTTCTTTGGCGTGTTCTGTTTCCAAGGTGCTTGTCCATCGATGAACTATCCCAAGTCTACACCTTTTTGACCGCCTGTGCCGTATATCCAAGAGGTAGGAAATCAGCCTGAAAAACTCCCTATTTCCACGCTCTCGGATTTGTGATATAATCAAAAAAAGATAAAAGACAAATTCAGGTTTCTGGTCTTCTTGCACAAAATAAAGGAGGAGCTATTATGCAAATTGTTTATATTCCAAGCGAATCAATGTCTGTTCAAGGTAAAAAAGATGAAATCTATAAAAGATATGGGAAAGACTGGAATATTAGAGAACAGGGAGGAGGTAACGGAAATTGGTTGTTGACCAGAAAAAGTGATGTGCTTGTAGATGGAAAAAGTTATCGTACTTTTGTACTTGAACACTACGGTAAATCCAAGCTGACAGCGAAGCTTGTTGATAAATTTCGTGAAGATGTAGCAAATGGTAAAATAAAACTGTAAATGCCTATGCCGTTATGCTATGAGCATAGTACATAGCATAACGGCTTCTCTTTCGTTGAGCTAGCAAGGAGGGTGAATATGTCTTTATCCATACAAGAGCGATTAAAAGACCTACGTGTGGAGCGTGGCTTGACGCTGGGGCAGCTTGCGGAGCAGACCGGGCTTTCCAAGTCTGCGCTGGGCAGTTACGAAACGGAAGACTTCAAGGACATCAGCCACTATGCCCTTATCCGGCTGGCGAAGTTTTACGGTGTGACCGCTGATTATCTGCTGGGGCTGTCTGAAATGAAAAATCACCCAAACGCCGATCTTGCAGACCTGCGTTTGAGTGATGAAATGATTGACCTGCTGAAAAGCGGGAGGATAGACAATACCCTGCTGTGTGAGCTGGCGGCGCACCCGGATTTCCCCCGGCTGATGGCTGACCTTGAAATCTATGTGAACGGAACGGCACTGAAACAGGCGCAGGGTGCAAACGCCATAGTGGACACGATGAGCGCAACTGTTATAAAAAAGCATAATCCTGGCATGAGTGATACGCAGTTAAGACAGCTTATCACCGCCCATATTGATGAGGACGAGTTTTGCCGCTATGTGATACAACGGGACATAAACGGGATTGCCCTTGCTCTGCGGGAAACACACAAGGACGATTTTTTCAGCGTCCCAGAGGATAACCCGCTAAAAGAAATGCTGGAAACTGCTGGTGAAATCGTCAGCCAGGACAGCGACACGGAACAAGCGTACTTGGCGTTTATCTGCAAACGGCTCAAGCTGAATTTTAGGAAGCTGTCAGTAGAAGAACGGAAGTGGCTGAAAAAGATTGCGGAAAAATCCGACTTGCTGAAGAATCCAAAACCGCAGAGAGGACGAAGATAAAAAATGCCTGAACGGCGGTTCTGGTTTTTCAGAACCACCATCCAGGCATTTTGTTTAGTAATAGAAAAAGGTGCAGTTGATTATTGCGTATTGTCAATCTCTCTCAAACCGGGTAGTAAAAATACGGCAAGCGCAACGATGATAATGCCAATTCCGCAAATGACAAACCATTTCTCAACTCCCAGCCGCTCCGCCAGAGGCCCGGAAATGACAAGGCCAAACGGCATGGCGAGGGAAGCGGCGCTTGTCAGTAGAGAAAAAACTCTCCCCAGATATTCTGGTTTGACCGTTTCTTGAAAAATCGCATTTTGCACACCGTAAAATGGAGCGGAAATTCCCATAACAGTACAGCACACAACAAAGACAAGAAATGCGTCTGGCGGCAAAAGCCCGGAGAGCATATTGCTAACGCCCATCAGGAGAACGGAAAGACCGATGGTGTACCGCCGTTTCTTAAAACCGCCCCAAATGCTCAGAATGACTCCGCCAAGCAGCATACCAACCGCAAAAGCAATTTCAGCGGCAGAGGCATGGGCCGGTGTTCCTTTGAAGTATGACATACAGATGAGAGGAAAAAGCGTACTGATTGGCATATAAAAGAACATATAAATTACACCAATCCAGAGCAGAGCAAAGAGGCCCCTGTTTTGCTTTAATACCACATACCCCTCTTTCATATCCTGTAAAAACTGTTGTCTTTTCGTTTCTGGACATAGTTCAGGCGTTGGTATGGACGAAATCGCAACAGTCACACAGGCAAGGATTGCACCCACAATATCTAACAATATAATTGCATTAAGAGGCCAAACAGCATATAAAAACGCTGCGGCAGCTGGACTGATAATCGCACTTACTGCTTGCATGGTCTGCGTGTAACCAGCGCATTTTGTAAGTTCCTCTTTTGGCACAATCATAGGTGTTGCTGCGCTGAATGCTGGAGAATGAAAAGCAGTTCCCGCACTTCGGATTAACAGGACAACCATAATAGACCATACGGGCAATTCCATGTAAAACGCCACCAGCGCCAGAATACCGCCAGCGGCGGCAATTATCAAATCCGCACCAATCATTACGCTTTTACGGCTGTGCCGGTCAACAAAAGCACCTGCAAACGGGCCTAAACAGGCTTGCGGCAAAAATCCAATCAGTGTTGCCGCCGTCAATATGATTGCAGAATTAGTTTTCGCAACCAAATAAAAGATAATGGCCATTTGCAAAATACCGCTGCTAATAAAGGATATTGCTTGTCCGGCAAGAAGTGTAAAATAAGTTTTTCTCCATGAATTGTTGTTTTGGGTCATAATGCGAACCTCCTTTTTTATTGCATTGTTCCTTTGTTTCTGCAATAAAAAGCAGGCGTTGTCCCACAGAGAGGGCAGACGCCTGCATAACAACAAAGCACGAAAAAACACCACGATACAGTTCAAAGACTGCTCGTGTCAAACCTACGTGTTCCTTTGCATACGCACGCAAAAAAAGCCCACCATCATGTGGAAAGGTACTTCTACTTTTTATTGCTTATTAGCGTACACAAATTAACACACGTAAGCCTCCTTCCAATCTCAAACTGTCGCACAGTATAACACACATCCGATAGACTTGTCAACCATTTTTAACCTTGTTTTCCATCTTGTTTTTCCATCTCTTACGGGCAGTAGCAAAGCCAGGCGAGCCAGTCAACGGTCAAGATGAACGGCGCTTTCAGCGCCGCCGTTGACAGTCTCGCCCGTCTTTGCTAATGGGTAATCAAGGCGGGAAAGCCATTTTAGGGCTTTCCCGCCCATTTCAATTTTGGGAGAAGAAAGGCCCCAAAATGAACGAGTGCGGCCAAACACTTTTAGGGATTGGCCACCTTGTCCACCCATCCAGCGGGGCGGCGGGGAACGGTCAAGGCCGGGCGTCAGCCCATTCATTTCAGCCTTGACGGTTTCCTGCCGTCCTGCTACTTTTCCCGGAGTGTGGCCACACATCTGGTCACGGTGTCCAGAGCTTTGGGACTTTTTGTCCCATAGGCCGGGGGCGGAGGACGAGGGACGGGGGCTTTCATAATACGCCCTGTCTGCTGCTGAAATCAGCCCTTTGTTTCCGGCTTACCAGCCCCAAACAAAGCCCTGCTTTCCTGCCGCGTCAAATGCCCTTGCCCTCCCCGGCGGCAACGGTATTTTCAGGGCAACGCCGACAGAGCGTATAACACACTACACTTTGCTCCGCAAAGTCGTGTGCCAAATGGGGCGCTGCCCCCTTTGGAAACCCCCGCAACAAACAGGTGCTATGCACCCAGCCGGGAGCATAGCGCCGTTTGTTGTCAGCAGCCCGTTTCACGGTCTGCGTGTAGTTCCTTGTAAACTGACCTAATCAGCAGAAAAAAGAACACAAAGGTGAGCAGCAGGCTGTAATCCACACCGCGCAGAACAGAACGGTCCAAAAGAGCCGCGGTCAGCACTGCAATGGCAAGGACCAACCCATAGGGAAGCACACGGAGCACCGCCAGCAGGCACACGCAGAACAGCACGGCCCAGGGAAGCGCCTTTTTGGCACAGCCGGTCTTTTTCTCCGCCGGCGGTGAAATGGTCTCCGGCCTGATCCACAGAAGGGCCAGACACAACAGCAGCAGTGAGACGGCAGTGGGCATCGCCATGATGGACATAAACTGCCCCGCGGACAGGTTGAATCGACCATACAGGTAAAGATTCTGAGGATTTCCCAAAGGGGTAAGCATACTGCCAAGGTTGGCGGCCACTGTTTGGAGCACGATGACAAAGGCCATCAGCCGTTGCCGCTGCGCCAGCATTAAAATGGCAAGGGGGACAAAGGTAATCAGTGCCACGTCATTGGTCACCAGCATACTGGTAAAGAAGCAAACGCCGATCAATGCGGCGGACAGAGTGCGGGTGCTGCGCACTGCCTTCAGGAGATGGTCCATCAGGAAATCAAAGGCGCCTGTTTTCTTCAACCCTGCCACAGCCACCATCAGCGAGGCCAGCAGGCAGAGGACACGCAGGTCGAGATAGGAGAGATATGCCCGGGAGGGCGGCACAAAAAACGCGGAGAGCAGCGCCGCCGCACAGGAGGCGGCCAGCACCGGGTCCCGGCGAAGCCAGTTCAGAACCCGCCCTCTCCTGTTCTTTTGTACTTCCAAGCTTCCCACCCCACTTGCAAAAGAAAAAACCTTGAAGTTTTCACTTCAAGGTTTTTGGTGGAGATAAGCGGGATCGAACCGCTGACCTCTTGAATGCCATTCAAGCGCTCTCCCAGCTGAGCTATACCCCCAAATGTCTGTGCGTTTTTCGCGCTCAGAACAGTGATTAGTATAGCATTGGTTTCGTCCTGTGTCAACACTTTTTTCAAAATTTTTTAGCCCAGATGATCTGTGCAGACTCAGGATAAACGGTTTCAGATATGCCTGTATCCGTGTACCGGACAGCAAAGGGGCTGGTAAACATTAGCTCTTCCGGCCCCTTTCTCATCGCCTCAAATGCTTCTCTTTCACCATAAGCCCCTGCTCATAGCGATCGATCTTCTCGTTGAGCCGATCCAGTGAGGTCTGCATGTCCGCCATGCGGGAGATCAGGCGGTCCCGCTGATCCATCAGCAGCGCTTTGCGATCGTCGATAGTCTCATCTCCCTGGCGGAACAGCGCCACATATTCACTCAGCGCCTCAATCTGCACTCCGGCGGCACGCATACACTTCATCAGCTCCACCCATCCGCAGGATTCCTCGTCATAGTCCCGGACACCGCTTTTATTCCGCGGCACCGGCGGGATAAGGCCAATGCGCTCGTAGTAGCGCAGGGTATCCGCCGACAGTCCGTACCGCTTACTCACCTCGGCAATTGTCATGGGAATGCCTCCCTTTTGATATGTTTCCAGTATGTGCATAGAATCTTTATGAGCCGAAAACCGCCGACGCCTCCTTCATGTTCTCCATAGCGCTCACTCCAAAGGGGCAGCGCCGTTCGCAGGCGCCGCATCGGATGCACTCCCCGGCGGCGTGGGACAGAGCTCCATAGTGTTCACGCACCGTCTCCGGGACCGTGCCCTGGGCCCTGGCCAGATTCAGGAATTTTGTCACCGTGGCCACGTCAATGCCCTTGGGGCAGGGCGCGCAGTGACCGCAGTACATACAGTGCCCCTCCCACTTGATGCGGGGAAAAGAGGCAAACGCGGCCGCATAGTCTTTTTCCTCCTCCGAGGCTGTCTCATAGGCCAGGGATGCGCGCAGATCCTCCAGACTCCGGGCTCCGGACATCACGCAGGCCACCGCCGGACGGGTGAGGGCGTAATGGATGCACTGGGCGGGACTCAGCGCCGCCCCGGCAGGCGAGAGCTTAGCGTCCAGCAGGTCGCCTCCGCCAAAGGCCTTCATTACCGTGATCCCCACGCCCAACCGCTGGCAGGCCTCATACAGCCGTTCCCGCTCCGGATCCATATTGGTCAGCTGCTTCAAGTAGCTGTCCTCCAGCCACAGCGCTTCGCAGTTTTCATCCCCGGGCAGCAGATCATAGCAGGGGTTGACGCTGAACATCAGCACGTCGATAAGCCCGCTCTCCACCGCCGCCAGGGCGGCATCCGGATTGTGGCTGCTGACGCCGATGCAGCGGATGCGCCCGGCGGCCTTCTGCTCCAGGGCATAGCGCATCACTGGCCCTTCGGCGATCTCCTGCCACAGTTGCCGGGAGTCCACATAGTGAATCATGCCGATGTCCACGTAATCGGTATTCAGGTTATTGAGCATGGTTTCAAAGGCGCCCCGCACCTCTTCTATTTTCCGGGTGGCCTTGTACTGGCCCTCCTGCCAAATCGTGCAGAGGTGGGCCTGCAGGATAAACCGATCCCTCCGTCCGTGGATGGCCTCCCCCACCCGCCGCTGTACGTCGGGGTTGGGGCTGTATAAATCCATGCAGTTGACGCCGCTGTCCATGGCAAGGCGGAACATCTCCCGGGCAAACTCGTCATCCTGCTGCACAAAGCCTTCGCAGCCAAGAGCGATCTCGCTGACCTGGAGGCCTGTCCGGCCCAGTGTACGGTAACGCATACGTATCGGCTCCTCTCAAGCATTTTTTTCAGTATAGCGCCTAAAGTCCACTCCAAGTCAAGTCTTTTCAGCCTGTATGACCCGCTTTTTTTAAATTTTTTCATCATTTGATTCGACAGGGATTGACATGGAGCGGGCTTCATGTAATAGTTTTAATAGGTATACATCACCGATCCGTTCAATTTGCAGAAAAAGAGGTGAATTCATGCACTCTGCTCTTCTGCGCCGTATTCCCTGCGGCTTTACGCGGCAGTCAGAGTCCGCCGCGTCTTTGGCCGCTGAGGGCTGCCGGATTGCCTCTGGAAAGCGCGCGAACCGCCTGGGCTGGATTGACAGCATTCGCGGATTTACCCTGATGCAGATGATCGTCTATCACGGCCTTTGGGATCTGGTCCACCTGCACGGGGTGGAAATTGCCTGGTTTACCGGAAATGGAGGGTTTCTCTGGCAGCAGAGCATCTGCTGGACCTTTATCCTGTTGTCCGGATTTTGCTGGTCCTATGGGAGCCACCCGCTGCGGAGAGGGCTCACTGTTTTTACAGCCGGCGCAATCGTTTCACTGGCAACCGTCGTTGCGGCGCCGGACCAGGTCATTTTGTGCGGCGTGCTGACTCTGATCTCCTCCTGCATGCTCATCATGATCCCCCTGGACCGTTTGATGCGGAGGCTTCCCCCTGCCTTGGGGATCCTGCTCTGCGGGGCGCTCTTTTTGTTCACCCGCACCATTTCCTCCGGCCGCATGGGCTTCGGGCTGATCACGCTTCCTCCCAAACTCTACAGCGGCTTGCTGAGCGCCTATCTGGGCTTTCCCCCTCCCGCCTTTTATTCCACGGACTATTTCCCCCTCCTCCCCTGGATGTTTCTCTTTTTCATGGGCTATTTTTTCAGCCGATGCCTGCCCCGCCGCAGCCTGCCGTCCGATGCTTTCTCCGGATCGGCCGTCCTGCGTTTTCTGGGCCGCAATTCCCTGCCTGTCTATCTTGCGCACCAGCCTCTACTATACGCGGCGTTCTCCCTGATCTGCGATTGAGCGAAAATCCGCGCTGTGACGGTGCCGGCCGCCTTCCCCGCTCATTTTTGTGCGCGTTGGCTTTTCCATTGATTTTTTATCTGCCGCCCCTTTGGCAAGGCATTGGCTTTTGCCTTTTTCCGTGGTACAATTGCTGTATAATGGCTATTGTTCCCGGTTC